>JBFJOO010000075.1:0-21693 GCA_041617635.1 Burkholderiales bacterium
ATCATCGAGCGCGACTCCCTCCGCAAGCTTGCCGAAGAGCACCACGCGCACGTCGCTGGGATTGTCGAGCGGCCAGTCCTGGCCGATCACGAGCGACTCGGTGACTTCGGAAAGCAGCTCGACCTGACGGTAGATCTCCGCCGTGCCGATACGGACGCCGCCCGGATTCAGCGTCGCGTCCGAGCGGCCGTAGATGATCATGCCGCCGTGCTCGGTACGCTCGCACCAGTCGCCATGGCACCAGACACCGGGGAACTTCTCGAAATAGGCGGCGTGGTACTTCGATCCATCGGGGTCGTTCCAGAACCGCACCGGCATCGACGGGAACGGTTTCGTGCACACGAGCTCGCCCTTCTCGCCGCGCACCGAATGGCCGTCCTCGTCGAACACCTCGACGTTCAGGCCGAGCGCGCGCGACTGAATCTCGCCGCGCCAGACCGGCAGAATGGGATTGCCGAGCACGAAGCATCCGACGATGTCAGTCCCGCCTGATATCGACGACAGGCAGACGTCCCGCTTGATCGACTCGTAGACGTAGTCGAACCCCTCCGGAACGAGCGGCGAGCCGGTCGACATGATCGCGCGCAGCGCTTTCAGCTTGTGTGTCTGCATCGGACGCTGTCCGACCTTCTTGCATGCATCGATGAACTTCGCGGACGTGCCGAAGTGCGTCATGCCCTCCGCGTCCGCAAAATCGAAGAGGATCTTGCCGCGCCCGATGAACGGGGAGCCGTCGTAGAGCAGCAGCGTCGCGCCACAGGCCAGGCCGGAGACGAGCCAATTCCACATCATCCAACCGCATGTGGTGAAGTAGAAAACGCGGTCGCCCGGCCGGACGTCGGTGTGCAGGAGATGCTCGCTCAGGTGCTTGAGCAGCGGGCCGCCCGTGCCGTGCACGATGCACTTGGGAATGCCCGTCGTGCCGGACGAGTAGAGGATGTAGAGCGGATGATCGAAGGGCAACTGCTCGAAAGTGATGCGGTCCGGTGCAAAGCCGGAGATGAACTCGGCGAGCGTGACCGCCTTGGGGACAGCGGAGACATCCGGCGCCTCGGCCAGGTACGGCACGACGACGACGCGCCGCACCGATGGAAGCTGCGCCGCAATCTCGCGCACCTTGGCAAGCGAGTCGATCGCCTTGCCGTTGTACCAGTAGCCATCGACCGCGATCAGCACGGACGGCTCGATCTGGCCGAACCGGTCGAGCACACCCTGCGCGCCGAAATCCGGGGAGCACGATGACCAGATCGCGCCGATGCTCGCGGTGGCCGCCAACCCGATGATCGCCTCCGGCATGTTGGGAATGTATGCCGCGACGCGATCCCCCACGCCCACCCCTTCCGCACGGAGCGCTTGCGCAAGCCGCGAGACGGACTCATAGAGGTCGCGGTGCGACAGGCGGCGCCGGACCTTGTCCTCGCCCCAAAATACGAGCGCGTCGGAGTCGTCGCGCAACCGCAGCAGGTTCTCGGCGTAGTTCAGGCGCGCGTCGGGAAACCACTTCGCTCCCGGCATCTTGCCACCGTCGATGAGCGCCCGGCCGCCCTGCTCGGCGGCCCGAACGCCGCCGAACTTCCAGAGCGATTGCCAGAACCGCTCCGGCTGATCGAGGGTCCACTGGTGGAAGGCCGGATAGTTGTTTCGCTTGAGACCCCAGTCGTGAATAGCCATTCGCGCGAACCGGGTCAGGTTCGCATGCTCGATGCGTTCCTGGCTCGGCTTCCAGAGCGGATTCGCCTTGCTCATCGTGCCTCCTACCGTTCCACGATCTGCCGGATCTTCTCCGGTAGCGCCATCGATTTACCCTTGACGAAGTCCACCCAGACCACTTTCGCTGCGCCTTCGGCGTACAAGGTTTCCGCGTCGTAGCTCGGCCGCAGCTCGAGCCATGTCTCGAAGCTTGATCGCCCCGGTTTGCCGACGTACAGGCGCACCTCGACGTTTCCCGGGTAGACAAGCTGTCGCATGAAGGTGCAGCTTGCATTGACGATCACGGGCCCGACGCCTAGCGGTTCCGGCGCGACGCCCAGGTGCTCGAACCACGAGATCCGCGTTTGCTCCATGTACCGGAAATACACGGTATTGTTCACATGGCTCATCGCGTCCATGTCGCCCCAGCGGATCGGAATGATCTCGGTGTGGACCAGCTTCCTGCTTGCTCGCGTCATTCTCCCCCTCGATGCAGCCGCCGTTATGCCGATCGAATCTCCCGGCGCAGTCGGGCGCGTGATCGGAAGCACGGGAGTCGCACGCGCCCGCAGACGCATTTCCAGCCGCTCCGGAAAGGAGTGGATTCAATCGGAAAGCACGAGCCGCGCGGCGCGATGATTATACAATTCGCGCCGGGGGGGAGCCGCAGCGACGCTCGCCAGTCAGGAATCTGGATCGGGAGGAACGACCCGTGCAGCGCGAATCCATGGAATACGACGTCGTGGTCGTGGGCGGCGGTCCGGCAGGGCTCGCATGCGCGATCCGGCTGAAGCAGCTCGCGGCCGAAGCGAACCGCGAGCTCGGCGTGTGCCTGATCGAGAAAGGCTCGGAGATCGGCGCGCACATCCTGTCGGGCGCCGTGATCGAGCCGCGCAGCCTGAACGAGCTGATTCCGGACTGGAAAGAGAAAGGCGCGCCGCTCAAGACGCCGGTCACCGAGGATCGGATCATGCTCTTGACAGAAAAAGGGGGCGTCCGGCTGCCCTTGCCGCCGGCCATGCAAAACGAGGGCAACTACATCATCAGCCTCGGCAATCTCTGCCGGTGGCTCGGCCAGCAGGCCGAGGCGCTTGGGGTGGAGATCTATCCCGGATTCGCGGCGGCGGAGGTCCTCTACAAGGACGACGGCAGCGTCAAGGGCGTCGCCACGGGAGACATGGGGATCGGCAAGGACGGACAACCCACCGAGAACCATCAGCCCGGCGTCGAGCTGCACGCGCGGCAGACCGTGTTCGCGGAAGGGTGCCGCGGCTCGCTGACCAAGACGCTGTTCGAGCGCTTCAAGCTCCGCGAGGGGGTCGACCCGCAGACTTACGGGATCGGGATCAAGGAGCTGTGGGAGGTCGCGCCGGAGAAGCACAGACCCGGGTACGTCTTCCATAGCATTGGCTGGCCGCTCGACTCGAGCACCTATGGCGGGGCGTTCCTCTACCATTTCGAGGATCGCCTGGTATCGATCGGTTTCGTGGTCGGGCTCGACTACCGGAATCCGCACCTCTCTCCGTTCGACGAATTCCAACGCTTCAAGACCCACCCGCGGATCCGCCCGCTGCTCGAGGGCGGTCGACGCGTGGGCTACGGCGCACGCGCGATTTCCGAGGGCGGCTACCAGTCGCTGCCGAAACTCACGTTCCCGGGCGGGCTGCTGATCGGCGACACGGCGGGGTTCCTCAACGTGCCGAAGATCAAGGGAACGCACCTGGCGATGAAATCGGGGATGACTGCGGCCGAGACCCTCATCGAGGCGCTGGGCGACGACGGCCCGCGCGAGGTCAACGGCTACGCGGAGAGCCTGCGCAAGACGTGGTTGTGGGATGAGCTCTATCGCGTCCGCAACATCCGGCCGTCGTTCTCCGGCGGACTATGGGCCGGTCTTCTGTACGCGGGGATCGACCAGTATCTGCTGCGCGGCAAGGCGCCGTGGACGTTCCGGGTCCATAGCGACCACGATACGCTCGGCAAAGCATCGGACCACCCCAAGATCGACTATCCCAAGCCGGACGGTGTCGTGACGTTCGACAAGCTGTCGTCGGTCTATATCTCGGGGACGAACCACGAGGAGAACCAGCCATCGCATCTCACGCTGCGAGACGCCGCCGTGCCGATCAGCGTCAATCTAGCGCTGTACGACGCACCCGAGCAGCGCTATTGCCCGGCGGGCGTCTATGAAATCGTGCGGGATGCCGACGGATCCAACCCGCGACTGCAGATCAATGCCCAGAACTGCGTGCACTGCAAGACGTGCGACATCAAGGACCCGACGCAGAACATCAACTGGGTCGTGCCCCAGGGCGGCGAGGGTCCGAACTACTCAAATATGTGACTCGAGGTCCTCGCCGCCTTCGTTAACCTTGCGGCGCGAGGCGGAATTGCTCGAACATCCGAGAACCTCTGGACCCGATCCTGGCGCGGCGCTACGATGGTCGCGACGCCGTTCCAATGAGAGGAGAACGATCATGGCGGAAGCGGGCGAGACTAAGGGACCGGTCGAGAAGGCGCGCGATCTGGTGTCGCAGTTGAAGGAGATGGAGCACTACTCACGCAGCAACATCGAGAAGCTGACCGCGATGTGCCTGCAGCTCGAGGATGAGCTGAAGATGAAGAAGGTCTCGGACCACGTGGCGAAGCTTCTCAACGCGCAGCACGCGTTCGAGGACCAGGCCAAGTCGGTGGTGGAGGCGCTCGAGGCCGAGTGCGCGCGGCTGGAGAAGAAGCAGGCGGGCTGAGCGCCCCTGCAAGATTCAGAACCGGAAGAACATCGGCAGCAGGAAGGTGAGCGCGAGCCACATGAGCAGGACCAGCGGCGTCCCGACGCGGAGGAAATCCACGAAGCGGTAGCCGCCGGCATTCATGATCAGGACGTTGGTCTGGTAGCCGATCGGCGTCGCGTAGCCCATGTTGGCGCCGAACATCACCGCGAGCACGAACGCCTCGGGCGCCACGCCGAGATTCTGGGCGATGCCGATCGCGATCGGCGTGCCGATGACTGCGGCGGCGTTGTGCGAGACCACGTTGCTCAACACCGCCATCACCAGCATCAGCGCACTCATCACCGCCACCGGCGGCAGCCCTGCCGAGGCGGCAACCATGACCTGCGCGAGATAGTCCGCTCCGCCGGTGCGCGTGAGCGCGAGCCCGAGGGCGAGACTCGCCACGATGATCATGATCACCGGCGCGCTCAACGCCTGGCCGACGCCGCGCCAGCTGAGGCACCCGGTCAGCAACACTAGGCCGGTGCCGATGAGCGCGGCGACCGATATCGGGGCGAGGCCGGTTCCGGCGGCGGCGACCATGGCGAAAAAGATCGCCAGGGCAAGCGGCGCCTTCTTCGTGTGCGGCAGGTCGATCGTGCCGTCGAGCACCAGCATGCCCGCGCGCTCTTTGAGCTCCTTGATGCTCTCGCCCGATCCCTGCAGCAGAAGCACGTCGCCGGTGCGCAGCACGGTGTCGGCAAGCTCGCGTTTTCCGGGAGCGGGTCCGCTCGCGCGGTGCAGCGCCAGGATGACAACGTTGTATTGCTCCGCGAAGCGCAGCTGCTTCAGCGTGCGCCGATGGAGCAAGGATCCCTCGGTCACCACCACCTCGGCGAGCTGCTGGCCTTCGGCGGACAGCGGGTGCTCCTCGCTCACCGCGTGCTCGGCGTCGCGCACGTTGTGCAGCGTGGCGCCGAGCAAACCCTCGTAGCGTTTGAGTTTCTCGCCCGAGTCGCTGACGTACAGCCGATCGCCGTCGAGGAGCGTCACGGTCGGCAGGCGGATCACGAAGAATCCCTCGCCCCGCTGTATCTGCGTGACCTTCATCGTCCCTTCGGTGCGCTTGAGCACCTCGGCCAGCGTCTTGCCGTTGGCGTAGCTCGACTCGCCGATGTGCAGCACCGCGTCGAAGACGCGCGGCGCCGCGTCGGCGAGCGGCGCCGCGCGTGCGGGCAACAGGCGCGGCGCAACGAGCCACAGGTAGGCAATGCCCACGGCACCGGAGAGGAGCGCGGGGAGCGCGAAATCGAACATCTCCAGGCGCCGCATACCCAGATCCGCGGCGACCGCGACGACCAGCAGATTGGTCGAGGTGCCGATGGTGGTGCCGCTCCCGCCGATCAGTGTCGCGAGCCCGACCGGCATCAGCGTCTCCGAGGCGGGGCGCTTGGTGCGCATCGCCACCCCGACCAGGATCGGCAGCAGCATCACCACGATGGGCGTGTTGTTCATGAACGCGCTCAGGACTGCGGTGAGCGCCATCGTGGCGAGCAGCGAAGTAGACGGATGACTCGCGAACGAGCGCGCCATGACGCGGGCGAGCGGCTCGAGCGCACCGGTCGTCTCGAGGCTCCGGCCGATGATCATCAGCGCGCAGATCGTGACCAGCGCCTCGTGCCCGAATCCCATTAGGAAGTCCGCGGGCTCGAGCCGGCTCGCGCCGGGCGACAACGGGAAGAACTGGAATCCCGCGGCCAGCGCTATGAGGATGAAGAGGCTGGTCGCCTCGAGCGGGATGCGCTCGCGGGTAAAGAGAACGAGGGCGCCCAGGGTGAGCGCCATCACCGCGAGCGCGTGCGCTTCGGGAGCCGGTGGGAAGGTCATGCCGCGCTCTGACGACGCGACAGCACGGGCGGCGAGCGCGGCGAGTGGGTCACGCGCGCAGCATAGCAGGCAGGCTTCAATCTTTCGGTAGACCCTCGCACAAGGAGGAGCCTGGATACGCAGATATCATGTAAAACATGAGGCAAGCCATATATACTATTGATAATATGCAATATTCAGAGATCTAAACGCTCTAACTACGAGCTGGTAATAATGCGAACGTTCGTGCTATATTATCCCTATGCGAAAAGGGCAACAAACCCGGCAGGACATCCTCGGACAGGCCGTCGCGCTCGCGAGCGAGCACGGCCTCGAGGGGCTCACGATCGGCTCGCTGGCGGGCCGTCTGGGCATGTCCAAGAGCGGACTGTTCGCGCACTTCGGATCGAAGGAAGACCTGCAAGTCGCGACGCTGAAGAACGCGCGCGACGCCTTCGAGCGCACGGTTTTCCTCCCCGCTCTCGCGGCACCTCGCGGCCTGCCCCGTCTGCGCGAGCTGTTTCGACGCTGGGTCGCGTGGTCAGACGATGCGACACTGCCCGGCGGCTGCGTCATCATCGGCGCAACCACCGAATACGATGATCGCCCTGGACCGGTACGCGACGCGCTGGTCGCTTCGCAGCAGGACCTGCGCCGCGCGCTGGCGCGCGCCGTGGAACTCGCCGCAACCGAGGGTCACCTGCACCGCGACACCGATCCCGAGCAGTTTGCGTTCGAGCTCTTCGCGATCGTCTACGCAGCGCACCACGACCGCCGCCTGCTGCGTGATCCGGCCGCCGCGCTGCGCGCCACCACCGCATTCGAGGCGCTGATCGCGCGCAACGCCCCGCGTCCGCCGCGGGCAACCCCCTTGCCCGATGGCGCGTCCTCCCAGTCCAGCCTGTTCCCGCCGGGCGGCCGCGAATGACACCCGCACAGCGTGCCTCGCTGACCACTGCGTGGCCTCTCATGCCAGGTCACGCGATCGTCGTGCGGCCGTTGCTGCCCGAAGATGCGGATCTCGTGATCGCGCTGGGCAAGGCACTTTCGTCCGAGAGCCTATATCAGCGCTTTCTGAACGGCGGGATCAAGCAGAATCCGCGGCTCCTCAGCCGGCTCCTGAACGTGGACTTCACGCGCGATCTCGCGCTGATCGCCACGGCCACGTTCGCCGGTGAAGAGACGCCGATCGGCGTGGCGCGCTACGCCCGATTCGAAGCCGACCCGCAAGTGGCCGAGATCGCGATCACCGTCGCCGACGCGTGGCACGGTCGCGGCATCGGCAAGCGGCTGCTCCTCAAGCTCATGGAACACGCTGCGGCAAGCGGGCTTACCAAGCTCATGGGCGAGGTCTTTGCCACCAACGAGTCCATGCTGGCGCTCGCGCGGGCGGCGGGATTTCGCGTGTCGTATCACCCGAACGACAGTGGTCTGAGACTGATTGCCCTGGCCTTGCCGGATCACTACTCCGCGGCCACGGACTTGCACGAGGAGAACGAACTGTGACGACGAACGCCGTATCCCGGACCCGCACAGTGACCTGGGAGGATCCGCATATCGGCGCCCAGGCCGGCGCGGGGATGGCGGGGCTCGAGTATCTGCGCGTCATGATTGCCGGACAATTGCCGGCGCCGCCGCTCGCCCGCACGGTCGGATTCTCGCTGGTCGAAGTCGAGGAAGGTCGCGCGGTCTTCGAGATCGAGCCGATGGAGTTTCACTACAACCCGAGCGGCGCGGTGCATGGCGGCGTCGCGTGCACTCTCCTCGATTCGGCGATGGGTTGTGCGGTCCACTCCACTCTGCCCGCGGGCGTGGGCTACACGACCGTGGAACTTAAAGTGAATCTCGTTAAGGCGATCACCGCGCGCACCGGCCTGATGCGGGCCGAGGGCCGCATCATCCACCGCGGCAACCGCGTGGCCACGGCCGAGGGCTTCCTGCGCGGACCGGACGACCGCCTTTATGCGCACGGCACCACGACCTGCATCATTCTGCCGCACGCAAGCGGCAAGACCCCGCCACCCGAGGGCGCCCGCGACAGCTGACAGCGGTTTGCCCGCCAGCGTATCATCGGCAGGCATGCTGAAGAAGATCATTCCCGTCGAGGATGCCATTGCGATCCTCCACGATGGAGACGTGCTCGCCACGACCGGCTACGGCGGCAACGGCACCCCTGACCAGTTGTTCGTCGCGCTTGAGAAGCGCTTTCTCGAATCCGGCACGCCGCGCGACCTCACGCTGATCTTTGCCGGGGGCCAGGGCGACGCGAAGGAGAAGGGTCTCAACCATCTGGGGCACGAAGGCCTCGTGCGGCGCACGATCGGGGGCCACTACGGCCTCATGCCGAGGCTTGCGGCGCTGGTCGCCGAGAACAAGATCGAGGCGTACAACCTGCCAGAGGGCGTGATCACACACCTCTACCGTGACATCGCGGCCGGCAAGCCCGGCACCCTCTCGCGGGTCGGGCTGGGCACGTTCGTCGATCCCCGTCAGGAAGGGGGCAAGATGAACGCGCGCACGACCGAGGACCTCGTGCAGGTGCTGTCCATCGCCGGCAACGAGTACCTCTACTACCACGGGCTGCCGATCAAGATTGCGTTCATCCGGGGCACGACCGCGGATCCGAACGGCAACATCACCATGGAGAAGGAATCCCTAATCCTGGAGAACCTCGCCATGGCGATCGCCGCGAAGAACTCCCACGGCTACGTGATCTGCCAGGTCGAGCGGATCGCCGCCGAGGGAACGCTCGACGCCCGGCAGGTTCGCATTCCCGGCAGCCTGGTGGACTGCGTGGTCGTCGCCGAGCCCGAGCACCACATGCAGACCTACGGCACCCAGTACAACCCGGCGTTCTCGGGCGAAGTGCGCATCCCGCTCAAGCACATCAAGCCGCTCGAGCTCAACGACCGCAAGGTGATCGCGCGCCGGGCTGCCATGGAGCTCGGCGCGAACAGCGTCGTCAACTTCGGTCTCGGCATGCCCGACTGCATTCCCACCGTCGCGAGCGAGGAGAAGATCAGCGAGCTCATGACGCTCACGGTCGACCCCGGCGTGATCGGCGGCGTGCCGATGGGCGGCCTCGATTTCGGCGCCGCGGTGAACTGGCAGGCGGTGATCGATCACTGCTCGCAGTTCGACCTGATCGACGGCGGCGGTCTCGACGCGGCGTTCCTCGGCTTCGCGGAGTGCGACCGCGCGGGCAGCGTCAACGCGAGCCGCTTCGGGGGGCGCATCGCGGGTTGCGGAGGATTCATCAACATCAGCCAGAACGCGAAAAAGGTGGTCTTCGTGAGCAGCTTCGCGTCGGGCGGATCCGAAGTGGTCGTCGAAGACGGGCGGCTGCGAATCAAGCGCGAAGGCAAGCACGTCAAGTTCGTCGAGCGGCTCGGGCAGGTGACGTTCAACGGCGAGCTCGCCGCCCGCCAGGAGCAGGACGTGCTCTACGTGACCGAGCGGTGCGTATTCCGGCTGACCGCGGAGGGTCTCGCGCTTGCCGAGGTGGCGCCCGGGGTGGACGTCGAGCGCGATATCCTGCGTCTCCTGCCTTTCAAGCCGGTCGTCGGCGCACCCGCAGAAATGGATTCGGCCATTTTCCTGCCGCAGCCCATGGGGCTGCGCGAGCGGATGCTCGACATCCATATCGACGATCGCCTGTCGTACGATACGGACACGAACACCGTGTTCATGAACTATGCGGGCATGCGCGTGAAGGACAAGGCCGACATCGACACGATCATCGCCGCGGTGGATCGGCTGCTCGGGCCCCTCGGCAAGCGCGTGAACTCGATCGTCAACTACGACGGATTCACGATCGACGACGAGGCGATCGGCGCGTACATGGATGCCGTGCGCTACGTCGAGCAGACCTACTACCTCAAAGTCTCGCGCTACACGAACAGTGGTTTCATGCGCCTGAAGCTCGGCCAGGAGCTGGAAAGGCGCCGCCTCTCCTCGCGAGTGTTCGAGACCGGGCGCGAGGCGCGCCGCGTTTTCGACGAGCCGCGCTAGAACTGCTCCGCCGCGAGGGCGAGCACGCCAGGGGCGCCGGCGATCACCGTATCGCGCAGGCCGGGTGCCTGTGCGAGGTAGTGATCGGCATAGAAGCGCGCGGTGCCGATCTTCGCCTTGAGGAATTCGGCATCGCCCTCGCCTTTCGCGAGCTTCGCGTGCGCAATCTGCGCCGCCCGCGCGAGCTGCCATCCGCCCGAGACGATACCCATCAGTTTGAGGAAGGGCACCGCCCCGGCGAAGACCGCCTTGATGTCGCTGCCGAAGCTCTCGACCATCCAGATCGTGCACTGCTCGAGCGCCTTCACGCCCGCGGCGAAGCGCCGGGCCAGCACGGCGACGTCGGCGTCTTCCACCTTGTGGAGGTCGCGAGCGAGGGCTTTCATTTCCTTGATCAACAGCTTCGCGGCCTGACCGGAATCGCGTGCCAGCTTGCGCCCGACGAGGTCGTTCGCCTGGATCGAGGTCGTACCCTCGTAGATGGTGGTGATCCGCGCGTCCCGCAGGAACTGCGCGGCGCCCGTCTCCTCGATGAACCCCATTCCGCCGTGCACCTGGATGCCGAGCGAGGCGATCTCGATCGAGGTCTCGGTGAACCAGCCCTTCACCACCGGGATCAGCAAGTCGACGAACGCCGCGGCCTTTTCGCGCTCGCGCTTGCGGCTGTGCCGATGCGCGCGGTCCATCGCGGCGGCGACCACATAGGCAAGCGCCCGCATCGCCTCCGCCCCGGCGCGCATCGCCATCAGCATGCGGCGGACGTCGGGATGGTGGATGATCGTCACGGGCTGCGAGCCCGAGCCGCCGGGCTCGCGGCTCTGCACCCGCTCCTTGGCGTATGCGGCGGCCTTCTGGTAGGCGCGCTCCGAGACGGCGAGGCCTTCCATGCCCACCGCGAAGCGCGCGGCGTTCATCATGATGAACATGGTCTCGAGCCCGCGGTTCTCCTCGCCCACGAGGTATCCCACGGCGCCCTCTTGCTCGCCATACGACATGACCGCGGTCGGGCTCGCATGGATGCCGAGCTTTTCCTCGAGCTTGATGCATTGCACGTCGTTGCGCGCGCCGAGCGACCCGTCCTTGTTCACGAGAAACTTCGGCACGACGAAAAGGGAGATGCCCTTCACGCCCGGCGGCGCGTCGGGTGTGCGCGCCAGCACGAGATGGATGATGTTCTCGGTGAAGTCGTGCTCGCCGTAAGTGATGAAGATCTTCTGGCCGGTGATCCGGTAGTGGTCGCCTTCGGGCACCGCGCGCGTCTTGACGAGCGCGAGGTCGGATCCCGCCTGCGGCTCGGTGAGGTTCATGGTGCCGGTCCACGTGCCCGCGACCATGTTCGGCAGGTAGGTCTGCTTCAGCGCCTTGCTCCCGCGCGCGAGCAACGCCTCGATGGCGCCGACCGTGAGCATCGGGCAGAGGGAAAAGGACAGATTCGCGGACTTCCACATCTCGAGCGCCGGCGTGCCGACGAGCTTCGGAAGATGCTGTCCGCCGAACTCGGACGGCGCCTCCAGGGCGCTCCACCCCGCCTCGATGAACTGTCGGTAGGCGTCCTTGAACCCCTTCGGGGTCGTGACATGGCCGTCGGCGAGCGTCGAGCCTTCCCGGTCCCCCGACGCGTTGAGGGGCGCGAGCACCTCGCTGCAGAACCGCGCGTTCTCCCGGAGGATCTGTTCGACGACGTCCGGAGTCGCTTCCGCGCAGCCGGGCAGCTTTGCGACGTCCGCGAGGCCGGCGAGCTCCTGCATCACGAACAGCATGTCCTGGATGGGCGCGGTATAGCTCATCTCCGCATCCCTAGCCCAGCTCGGCGACGAGCTCGGGCACGACCTTGAAAAGATCGCCCACGATCCCGTAGTCGGCGACCTGGAAGATCGGCGCCTCCTCGTCCTTGTTCACGGCCACGATCACCCGGCTGTCCTTCATCCCCGCCAGGTGCTGGATGGCACCGGAGATGCCGACTGCGATGTAGAGCTCCGGGGCGACGATCTTGCCGGTCTGGCCGACCTGCCAGTCGTTGGGCACGAATCCGGCGTCGACGGCCGCGCGCGATGCGCCCATCGCGGCATTCAGCTTGTCCGCGAGGGGCTCCAGAAGCTTGAAGTTCTCCGCCGAGCCCATGCCCCGACCGCCGGAGACGACGACCCGCGCCGCCGTGAGCTCGGGCCGCTCGCTCTTGGTGAGCTCCCGGCCCACCAGGCTCGATACCCCGGCGTCGGCGCCGGGCGTGACGGCTTCGACGGCCGCCGAGCCTCCCGTGTCCGCAACGGCTTCGAAGCCGGTCGCACGCACGGTGATCACCTTGATCGGATCCTTCGACTGCACCGTCGCCATCGCGTTGCCAGCATAGATCGGACGGATAAACGTGTCCTCGCTCTGCACCGCGACGATGTCGGAGATCTGCGCGACGTCCAGCATCGCCGCGACGCGCGGCATGAAGTTCTTGCCGAAGGTCGTGGCAGGCGCGAGAACGTGGCCATAGGCCTTCGCGAGGCCGACCACCAGCGGCGCCACGTTCTCGGCAAGCTCGTCCTTGTAGTGCGGCGCGTCCGCCAGCAGTACCTTCCCGACGCCCTTCGCCTTGGCCGCTGCGTCCGCAACCGCCTGGCAGCCGCTCCCGGCGACCAGCACGTGGATATCGCTCCCGAGCGCGACTGCCGCGGCGATCGTGTTCAGCGTGGATCCCTTGAGCGCCCGGTTGTCGTGCTCCGCTACGACGAGAATCGCCATTCAGATCACCTTTGCCTCGTTCTTGAGCTTCTCCACCAAGGCCTTCGCATCGGCCACCTTGACGCCCGCCTTGCGCTTGGCCGGCTCCTCCACCTTCAGGGTCGCCAACCGCGGCGCCGCGTCGACGCCGAGGTCCTCGGGCTTCAGCGTCTCCATCTGCTTTTTCTTCGCCTTCATGATGTTCGGCAGCGTCACATAGCGCGGCTCGTTCAGCCGCAGGTCGACGGTGATCACCGCGGGCAGCTTGAGCGAGACCGTCTCGAGACCCCCGTCCACCTCGCGCGTGACCTCGGCTTTCTCGCCTTCGACCTTCACTTTGGACACGAATGTGCCCTGCGCCCAGCCGAGCAATGCGGCGAGCATCTGCCCGGTCTGGTTGGCGTCGTCGTCGATAGCCTGCTTGCCGAGGATCACGAGCTTCGGCTGCTCTTTCTCCACGAGCGCCTTGAGCAGCTTCGCCACGCCGAGCGGCTGCAGCTCGACGTCCGTCTGGACCAGGATCGCGCGGTCCGCGCCGATCGCGAGCGCCGTGCGCAGCGTCTCCTGGCAGGCCTGCACCCCGCAGGAGATCGCGACGATTTCGGTGGCGGTGCCCGCCTCCTTGAGGCGCACGGCCTCCTCGACCGCGATCTCGTCGAACGGATTCATCGACATCTTGACGTTGGCCGTCTCGACGCCGGTCCCGTCGCTCTTGACGCGGACCTTCACGTTGTAGTCGACGACACGCTTGACTGGGATCAGGACTTTCATGGAGAGATCTCTTGCGGCGGAAGATGGCGATTATAGACGATGCGCCTCATCCCGCTGCACGGAGGTGGCGAGCGGCGGCTCTCGAACGGCGCTCTCGCCATCGGCGAAGCGCCATAAAAAAACCCGGCCGGAGCCGGGTTTCTCGGTAGGTCGGGGCAGTCTTAGTTGGACGGCACGCCGCTCGTACCCGCGTACCAGAACTCGTTACGCGTCGCCGCGCTGCCGATCCCGCTGTCATCCGCCTTCACGTTGTAGGTGACTTCCGCGCCGCCGACTTCGGGCATCAGGTAAAGCGGATCCGGGAAGGCCGAGGCGATGGGGGCGGCGAGGGCCAGGGCAACACCAGCGATCAGAACGTTGAGCTTTTTCATTGGGTAATTCCTTTCAATTAAGTTGGTTGATCTAGGGTTCAGCACCCTTCATTTCAGTGATGTGCTGATGAGTTCATTGTCCGGATTGGCAGGGGCTCGGTCCGTGAAGCAGGCCATCGAATCGGTGTGAACTGTGCACACCTGTGGCAACCGTTGGGGACCGGTTACCGCAGCATGAGCCGGATCAGCCGGGCGAACCGCTCGCCATAGGGTGGAAAGAGCAGCGAGAACGCGTTGTAGCGGCGCTGGTGGTACACGCCGCGCAGCTTGCTGAGAGCGTCGAATCCCTCCCGCCCGTGGTAGACGCCCAGCCCGCTCGGCCCGACCCCGCCGAACGGCAGCGCGTCCTGGACCACGTGCAGCATCGTGTCGTTCACGGTGACCCCACCGCTCACCGTGCCCTGCAACACCCGGTCGATCGCGCGCCGATCGTCGCTGAACGCATAGAGCGCCAGGGGCCGCGGGCGCGCGTTCACGAAGGCGATCGCCTCGTCCAGCGTCGCGTACGGCAGCACGGGGAGGATCGGCCCGAAGATCTCTTCCTGCATGACCCGCATGTCCGCGCTCACGCGCGTCAACGCCACCGGAGCGAGCCTGCGCACCGCAGGATCGGACGGCTCGGCGTGCAGGGCATGGGCGGTCGCACCTTTTTCCCGCGCGTCGTCGAGATACGCCGTCAAGCGTGCGTGCTGGCGCTCGCTCGCGATCGAGGTGTAGTCGCCCGCCGCGAGGCTCGGATAGAGGCTCGTCACCGCTTCCCGCGCCGCGGCGACGAATGCATCGACCTTTTCACCGGGCACCAGCACGTAGTCGGGTGCGACGCAGGTCTGTCCCGCGTTGGAGCACTTGCCGAAGAGAATGCGCCGGGCGGCGAGATCGATGGGGTAGTCGTCGCACACGATCGCCGGGGACTTGCCGCCCAGCTCGAGCGTCACGGGCGTCAGATTCTCCGCTGCGGCGCGCATCACGTCGCGCCCGACCCGCGTCGAGCCGGTAAAGATCAGATGGTCGAGCGGCAGGCGCCCGAACGCCTGCGCGACCTCGACACCGCCATTGACGACGGCCACCTCCTCCTCCGGGAACGCGCCGGCGAGCAGCCCTGCCCACACTGCTCCAAAACGCGGCGTGTACTCGGACATCTTGATCATCGCGCGGTTGCCGGCGGCCAGCGCGCTCACGAGCGGACCCGCCGAGAGATATAGCGGATAGTTCCACGGCACGACGATTCCCACGACGCCGAGGGGCTGCTTGAGGAGCCGCGCATAGCCGGGCCGATTCCAGATCGATACGGGTCGCCGCTCCGGCCGCGCCCAGCGCGCGACGTTGCGCGCCGTGTAGCGGATCGCCTCGAGCGAGGTGAAGATCTCCAGAAGGGCCGTCTCCTGCGGGGCGCGATGGCCGAAGTCGGCCGAGATCGCTTGCTCGATCTCGGGTCGCGCGGCCTTGATCAGTGCCCCGAGGCGCTCGAGCTGCGCACGCCGGCTCGCCACCGACGGGAACGGATCGCGCAAGCGCGCGGCCTGCTGTCGCTCGAACACGTCCTGCACGGCGTCGAGCCCGGACACTGCGGCATCGGAACGCGACATCCCGTCAGCCGATGCGCAGCGCCGCGCGACCGGTCACCGCTCCGCGCTCCACTCGCTCGTGGAGCGCCTCTGCCTCGGCGAGCGGACGGATCTCGGTCACGAGCGGCCGAACCTCGCCCCGCGCGACGAGGTCCAGCGCCTCGAGGATCTCCGTGCGCGTGACGTAGCGGCTGCCGAGAATGGCCTGCTCCTTCAGGAGCAGGTCCATCGACGACACCTGGAGCGACTGCCCCGCCCCGCCCAGCGTGACGAGACGTCCGTGCACCCCGAGCGCCTTCGCGGCCGCGGCGAGCGTGCCCGAGGTCGAGACGTAATCGATCGCGACGTCCACGCCCCGTCCGTTCGTGAGATCGAGCAAGGCTTCGACCACCTTGCCGCCCGAAGCATCGACCACCTCATCGGCGCCCGCGGCCCGGCACGCGTCGAACTTGCTCGCGGAAGTATCGACGGCGATGACGCGCGCGCGCGCCCATTTCGCGATCATCAGCTGGTGAATGCCGAGACCGCCTCCGGCGCCGAACACGGCGACTGTCTCGCCCGCCCTGACCTGGGCCCGCTTCAGCACCTTGTACGGCGTGGCAAGCGCGTCGGTCACCACGCCGATCTCGGCCGGATGCGCGCGATAGTTGAGCTCCTTCGGGAGCTTGATGAAGACGTGCGCCGGCAGCTTGATGTACTCCGCGTATCCGCCGTCGCAGTCCTTGCCGACGTTGCCGCCCGCGTTCTCGCACAGCGGCTCGAAGCTGGCGAGGCACATGCGGCAATAGCCGCAATTCAGATAGTAATACGCGGTCACCGCGTCGCCGGCCGCGAG
This sequence comes from Burkholderiales bacterium, assembly GCA_041617635.1. GTDB lineage: Bacteria > Pseudomonadota > Gammaproteobacteria > Burkholderiales > SG8-39 > JAABRB01. The sequence continues at coordinate 16,529 of JBFJOO010000075.1, forward strand.
CGAGCGCACGCCGGGACCCACCGATACGATCTCGGCGGTGATCTCGTGCCCGATGATGCGCGGAAAAGTCGCCTGCGTCCGGCCGGCCTTGATGTGCTGGATCGTGAGGCCCGAACCGCAGGTGATGACCCGCGCGACCGCCTCGCCGGCGCCCGCCACCGGATCGGGTACCTCCATCAGCTCGAACGGCGTTCCGGGTTTCTTCAATACCATTGCTTTCATGTCTGTGCCTCGTGGTGATGGGGGATTCAATCCTGGAACATGAAGTTGGCGGCCTTGAGAAAGAGCGTCCGGTTGACGCCGTCCGAATGCAGGAACGCCGCCGCGTCGCGCACGAGCTTCTCGACGCCGAACTCCTTCATGTACCCGTGGCCGCCGTGAATCTCCATGCACCACGTCGCAATCTTCCACGCGGCCTGCGCGGCCATCGCCTTCGGCAGCGCGCCGAGGGTCTTGTCCCAGCCGTGCTCCTGGTGGTCGGCGAGCCAGCAGGCCCGGTGGATGTAGGAGCGCGACGCATCGATCAGCATGCGCATTTCGGCGATCTGGGCGCGGATACCATCGTGCTCGATCAGCGGCTTGCCGCCCTGGACTCTCAACCTCGCCCAGTCCACCGCCTTGGCGTACAGCGCTTCGGCCACGCCGAGGATGGTTGCCCCGGCGTAAGCGTTCGATTGTGGAAAGAACTCGGCGAGCACGTTGAATCCCTTCCCGACCGCCCCCACCACGTTCTCGTCCGGAATGAAGCACTCCTGGAACACGAGCTCCGCATTGTTGGCGAGGCGCTCGCCCATCTTGTCGTGCACGCGGCCGATGGTGAAACCCGGCCTGTCCCGCTCCACCAGAAAGCACGTGCTGCCTTCCGCGAGCGGCCGGCCTTTCTCGGTCTGCACGAAAAGCAGATAGTGGCTCGCGCGGTTGCCGTTCGAGATGAAGTGCTTCATCCCGTTGACCACCCACCCGCCGGGGGTACGTTGCGCGCTGGTGCGAAACGGCGTCGGAAACGGCAGGAAGTAGTTGGACGCGTTGTCCGGCTCGGTGATGCCGATGGCGAGCATCCCACGTGGATCGGCCACGAACGCCTGCAGCGCGCGCGCCTGCTGGTCATCGTTCAGCGCCTTCTCCATGATCTGCGCGATCTTGAGCGTCTGGGCGAAGATGACCGACACGCCGATGTCGCCTTTCCCCAGCTCTTCGATGACCATCGCAGTGGTAAGCGAGTCGGTGCCGAGCCCGCCCCACTTCTCCGACAGGGTCATGGTGCGGATGCCGAGCTCGTTCGCTTTCTCGACGATCTCCCACGAGAAGCTCTGCTCCGGATCCGGATGCGCATCGAGCGCGGCGGCCCGCGGCCGCACCTCGTCCGCGACGAATCGGCGCACGGTATCCAGAATCGCGCGCTGCTCTTCGGTGACGATGAAGATGTCGTTCATGTTTCCTCGCTCCCCTGCTGTGGCGCCAAGCCCAGATGGTGCCATCTGCCCGCCCGGTTTGAACAGGATCCGCATCAAGGCTCTCGCGAGCACTGGAGCAACCGCGCCCGCGACCCTTGCCAGGATGCCGCCTTGTCCCTACGCTTGCGCGTCCAGGAGCCCGCCATGCCGCGCCCACTTTCGCATATCCGCGTCCTCGATCTCACCCGCATCCTTGCCGGGCCGTGGGCGACGCAGAATCTCGCCGACCTCGGCGCCGAGGTCATCAAGATCGAGCGTCCCGGGACCGGCGACGACACGCGCTCGTGGGGGCCGCCGTGGCTGAAGGACAAGGACGGCAACGACACCCGCGAGGCGGCCTACTTCCTCTCCGTGAACCGCGGCAAGAAGTCCGTGACGATCGATCTCGCAAGGCCGACGGGCCAGGCGCTGTGCCGCGAGCTGGCGGCGAAATCGGACGTGCTGATCGAGAACTACAAGCTCGGCGATCTCAAGCGTTACGGCCTCGCCTATGACGACGTCCGGATGGTCAATCCGGGCATCGTCTACTGCTCGGTGACCGGGTTCGGCCAGAGCGGCCCTTATTCCGCACGCCCCGGCTACGATTTCATCTTCCAGGGCATGGGTGGCGTGATGAGCATCACCGGTGAGCGCGACGAGCTCCCCGGCGGCGGGCCGCAGAAAGTCGGCATCGCCGTCACCGACGTGATGACCGGCATGTACGCGAGCCTCGCGATCTCCGCCGCGCTCAATTATCGCGAGCGCTCCGGCACCGGCCAGTACATCGACATGGCGCTTCTCGACTCGATCGTCGCCTTCAACGCCAACCAGATCCTGAACTTCTGGTGCTCGGGACAGATACCGAAGCGCTGGGGCAACGCGCACGCGAACATTTCCCCGTACGAGGTGTTCCCGACCGCCGACGGCCACATCATCCTCGCCGTGGGCAACGACAATCAGTTCGCGCGCTTCTGCCAGGTCGCCGGACAGGCTGCGCTCGCCAGCGATCCGCGCTTTCGCACCAACCCCGACCGGGTCCGCAACCGCAACGCGCTGATCCCGATCGTTCAAGCGCTCATCTGCGAGCGCCCGAGCCGCGATTGGCTGGCCGCCCTCGAGGCGGCCGGCGTGCCCTGCGGTCCGATCAACGACATGAAGACGGTCTTCGAGGACCCGCAGGCGCGCCACCGTGGGCTGCGCGTCGACATCCCGCACCCGGCCGGGGTGGACGTTCCCACCGTCGCGAGCCCGATGCGATTTTCCGACACGCCCGTCGAATACGACCGACCGCCGCCGCTCCTCGGCCAGCACACGCGCGAGGTGCTGATCTCGGTGCTCGGAAAGACCGACGCCGAGCTGGACGCGTTGGCGGCGGACGGCGTGATCTAGCTGGGTACGATGTCGAAAAGTCCAGCGAAGCACACTTGAACCCCGCACACCGCGGCGCTGCGGCGCTACTCGCAGCGACGGTCGCGAACCTGCCATTCGGCACGCTCTACGCCTTCAGCGTGTTCCTGAAGCCAATGGAGATGCTGCTCGACGCAACGCGGGCGGAGATGAGCTTCGTCTTCGGTCTCTCCACCGTGACGCTCACGCTGGGCATGAACTTCGCGCCACAGCTCTACCGGCGTATCACTCCCGCCGCACTCGTGGTCGCATGCGGCCTCTCGAGCGCGGCCGGACTGTGGCTCGCCGCCTCGGCGTCGAGCTTCGTGCAGTTCGCGCTCGGCTACGGAGTGCTGTTCGGACCAGGTGCCGGCGTGATGTTCATCGTGGGTCAGCAGGCCGTGAACCAGACCGTCACCAAGGCGCGCGGACTCGCAAACGGCTATGTGGTCAGCCTCTACCCCCTGGGCGCCATGCTCGGGGCGCCGGTCCTGGGCTGGTCGATCCAGGCCTTTGGCGTGCGGCCCACGCTTGCCGGCCTCGGCGTCGTCGTACTGGCCGGCTGCACGATCGCGGCAGCCATCTTGCGGGTCACCGCGATCCAGATGCACGACACATCGTCGCAGCATGTCGAGGATGGCCGGCTCGGGCGCACCTTCTACCTGCTCGCTACGGTGTTCTTCCTTGCCGCGGCCGCGGGCCTCACGGTCTTGAGCCAGGCCGCTGCGATCGTGCAAGCCGCCGGCGGCGGCGCCGCGCTGGCAGTCGGCGCCACGACCTTCATCACCGGAGCCGTCGGCGCCGCGCGCATCGCCGGCGGGTGGCTCGTCGATCACTTCCGGGCCGCACGAGTGGGCGTCGGTGCGCATGCCTGCTCGCTCGCGGGCGCCGTGACGCTGGGCCTGATCCCGACCCCGGTGACCGCAGCCTTCGCCCTTGGCCTTATCGGGCTGGGGTACGGCATCGTTTCCGGGCTCACCGCTGGCGCCATCGCGCAGTACTGGCACAAGAACCGTTTCGGCCTCATTGCGAGCCGCCTCTACATCGCCTGGTGCGCGGCCGCGATCAGCCTGCCGGTCGTCGCGGGCGCGCTTTTCGACCACACGGGCGGCTATGCTTCGGCGATGTGGATCGCCGCAGGCATCAACGTCCTCGGCATGCTCATCGCACGCAGGCTTCCGGCTCGCAAGTAGCGGACGCTTCTTTTCGCGTCTCACGCCTTGCCTCATGTGTCGCGGGGCCGTGGGACAGAATCGCGCGGGGCGAGGCGCCCGGTTCGGGCTCATGGTGCCGCAAGGCAAGCCGTCGAGCGCCGGGAGGGTACGGAGGGGCCCCTCCCCCTCCTTGGCCGGCTCGCGGCGGCCAGTCGACACGCGACAGGCCGCGCACGAGCCACCCGCTAAACGACGGCTGCGCCACAAATCGCCCGCCCCGGGCCGACTCGCCCCGTGGACATGCCGTGCCGTAACGGGCGCCGGAAGTGCGTCGCTTTTCGTCGCGCCCACGCATGGCACCGGCGTCTCTCGGGGCAGCGGCCGATGTCTGGCCGGCGCCTTTGGGCCGCGCCCTCCGTCATGGGTGGTTTGTGCGCGGGTAGTCGTGGGTTGACTGCCCGCCGCAAACCGGGACCCATAGGAGGGCTCGCCTGCGGCCCTAGGCGCCGGACGGGCATGGCCGCTGACCCGCCATCGCGCGAGAACCGCGATCCGGACGAGCATGGCCACTGCCCCGGCTCGACGACCGCAGCTATTCGCGGTCGGACTTCTTCCAGTTCGGCGGACGCTTCTCGATGAAGGCGTCGATGCCCTCGCGGCCCTCTTCGTGCGCGAAGCTCGCCGCGATGACCTTGCCAGCGAGCTCGTAGGCACGCTCGATGTCGAGCTCCATCTGCTCGTAGAACGCGCGCTTGCCGTCCGCCATCGTCTCGCGCGGCTTCGATTCGATTTGCCCCGCGAGCCTCAAGACCTCGGCATCCAGCTCTTCGGCGGGCACGACGCGATTGACGAGACCCCATCCGAGCGCGGTCTTCGCATCGATCATCTCGCCGGTGAGCAGCATCTCCATCGCATGCTTGCGTGCGAGATTGCGCCCCAGCGCGACGCCGGGCGTCGAGCAGAGAAAGCCCCAGGTGACGCCCGGTGCGGTGAACTTCGCGACATCGGAGGCCACGGCGAGGTCGCACTGCGCGACCAGCTGGCAACCCGCCGCGGCTGCCGCGCCTTGCACCCGCGCGATGACGGGCTGCGGCATCCGCGTCATGGTCACCATCATGCGGCTGCAGCGCCGGAAGAGGCTCTCGATCTTCGGCTGCGTGCCGAGGTCGCGGATCTCCTTGAGATCGTGCCC
>JBFJOO010000076.1:0-21210 GCA_041617635.1 Burkholderiales bacterium
CGACGACGTGCGAGTGCCTGTGGCTGGGCGTTCCGGTGGTGTCGCGGGCCGGCGCGATGGGCTTCGCGCGCTCGGGGGCGTCGATCCTGGGCAACGTCGGGCTGCCTGAGCTGGTGGCCGATTCGGACGAGCGGTACGTGGAGATCGCAGCGGCGCTCGCCACCGACCGGCCGCGGCTGCGCGCGCTGCAACGCGGGCTGCGCGAGCGGATGCGGGCGTCGCCCCTGATGGACGCGACCACGTTCATGCGCGACCTGGAGGCGGCCTATCGCGAGATATGGCGGCGAGCGTGCACCGGGATGCCAGCGTCTCCGCAAGACGGGCGCTGATCACACCAGGCAACGAACGGAATCAGACCGAGCGCAGCGACGCAAACACCTCGTGCCAGCGCTGGCCGATCGCGTCGCGACTGTACCGCGCGGCAACGATCTCCTGGCCTGCCCCGATTCGCTCGACCATCTCCGTGGGATTCGCCAAGGCCCGGCGAACCGCATCGGCCAGGTCGGTGTCGAGCAACGCCGCCTCGCGGAATTCCTGGTACGAGGGCAACGGGTGCGCAACCACTGCGCGTCCGGCCCAGAGGGCGCGCGCCAGCCGGTTCGGACTGGCGACCGTGCGCATCCCGTCCGCGAGGTCCGCGGGAAGCAGCACGAGGTCGCAGCGCTCGAGTTCGTCGGCGACGGCTTCGAGCGACCACTCCGCAAAGCGCGCGGTAAATTCGCTGGTGCGCGCCGATGCCAGCGCTTGCAGGATCCGCTCGTCCCGGCTCATGACGACCGTGAGATCGATGGGCTGCGCCGCGGCGAGCCGGGAAAGCGCCGGGAAAAGTGCGGCGAGATCGAGGAAGTTCCGGTACTGCCCGCCGAACCAGAGCACATGCAACGGGCGGGTCGCGCGGCGCGCCACTCCGATTCGCGACAGCAGGGACGCGCGCGGCGGCGCGAAACCGGGCGTGCAGCGCTCGCCCTCGACCGGGTCGGCCACGACGTGAACCGGCGCCCGCGTGTGTCGCGCACAGACCTCGGCGAGCTGCGCGGTCGCCACGGTCACCGCGTCGGCACGCGCGAGCAGCTCGATGAAGAAGTCGGCGCGTTCGGTGGCGAACACGTTGTCCACCAGGTCGACGACCACGCCGAGGCCGCGTTCGCGCGCGTGATCGGCGGTGCCCAGATAGGCGGTGACGAAGGCGTCGAACGTCGCTCCGCGTGGCGTGGAGAGCTTCGAGAAGATCAGCGCGTCGACGCGGCCGGGCGCCAGATGCTCCAATATCGCGGGCGTGTCCAGACCGATGAACCCGCTCTCGACGCCGTGCGCCGCCAGCGCGAGCGCCGGCATCCCGATGCGGAAACGCATCGATGCTTGACGGTGGCGCTCGAAATGCCCCGCATCGGCTGTGTAGCCCGCTGGCGCGGTGTCACTGATCCAGATGATCCGCACGATGACTACGCACTCCGACGCGATGGGAGCCGCGGGAAATTCCGCAAATCGTACCCATTGTAATCAGGGTAACAGGGTAAACAGGGATCCCGCCCGTCCCGCCCCGAGCGCCTTTGGGTCCGCTCGCGCCGCTCCCCGCGCGCCGCGTTCCGGGAATCTCCGGGGCTGAGCACTTATTCGGCACTAGCGCACTGACTCGTCCGCGGCGGCGTGATAGCGTGCCGGCCATGTACCCATCGACGCGAACACCGGCATGCCGATCCTCGGCCGGCTGCTGAACGGCCTGCGGCGCGGATCACGCGGCACGACCGGCAACGCAGCGCCCGCGGCGGATTCAGCGTCGCTTCCCGAACTCTACGCAGCCGCCCAGCGCGCGATCGCGGCGGGGCACCTCGCCGGCGCAATCCCGCCCTTGCGCGCGATCCTCGCCGCGCAGGACGCGACGCCCGAACTGCACTGCAACCTCGGCGTCGCGCTGCGCGCGGCAGGGGAGCTCGAAGAGGCGGCCCACCATCTTCGGGAGGCCGGCCGGCTGCGGCCGACGCTCGCCGCAGCCTGGTACAACCTCGGCCTCCTCGAATTCGATCGCGCGCGCTATGCCGAGGCCGAGCACGCGTACCGACAGGCGATTGCCGCCGAGCCCGCGGCAGAGGCCTGGCAGCACAGCCTGCTCTGCCTGCTCAACTACGCGCCCGGCCACGACCAGCGCGGCATCTTCGAGGCGCATCGTGCGTGGGCAAGCCGGTTCCCTGCGCCGCGCGTTTCGCACGCCGGCCGGGCGCGGCCGCGCGACGCCCGTCTGCGGATCGGCTACGTGTCGGCGGACTTCCGCGGTCATTCCGTCGCGTTCTTCATCGGACCGGTGCTCGAGCGCCACGATCGGCGCCGTTTCGAGATCTTCTGCTACGACAACTGGGCGACGCCGGACGACACGACGGCGCGCCTGCGCGGCCACGTCGAGCACTGGCGGCCGGTGCGCGCACTCGACGACGACGCTCTCGAACGCCTCATCCGCGAGGATCGCATCGATGTCCTGGTCGACCTTTCCGGGCACACCCTGGGGCACCGGCTGCCGGTGTTCGCCCGCAAGCCGGCACCCGTGCAGGCGACCTGGATCGGGTATCCGCAGACCACCGGGCTGGCGACGATCGACTATCGCATCAGCGACGCCTATCTCGATCCGCCCGGCGAGACCGACGCGTACGGAAGCGAGCGGATCTGGCGCCTGCCGGAGTGCGCCTTCTGCTTTCTGCCCCCGGAGAATGCGCCGCGACCGGGAGCGCTGCCCTTCACAACTCACGGCGTCATCACCTTCGGGTCGATCAATCACTACTTCAAGGTGACCGATGCCGTCGTCGCGGTGTGGTCGCGGGTGCTCGCCGCCACATCCGGCTCGCGTCTGCGCATCGTGGCCGAGCACGGCGAGCGGACTTCGGTCGCGGCGGCCGTGCGTGCGCGATTCGTCGGGCACGGCATCGCACCCGAGCGGGTCGACGTTCGCGGCCGGACAGACCTCGCGGGCTTCTTCGGCCACCTCGACGAGATCGACATCGCGCTCGACCCGTTCCCGTACAACGGCGGAACGACGACGCACCAATGCCTTTGGGGAGGCGTGCCGGTCGTGACGCTCGCCGGGCGAAGCGCGATGGCTCGGAGCGGTCTGCAGATTCTCTCGGCGGTCGGGTTGCCCGGGCTCGTCGCGGCGAGCGAGGGTGATTACGTCGAAATCGCGGCCGGGCTCGCCGGCGATCCGCAGCGGCTGGGCGGGCTACGCGCCGGATTGCGCGGCCGTTATCGCGCATCACCGCTGCACGCGGCCGAGCGCATCACGCGCGCGCTCGAGGGTGCGTACGATGCGATGTGGCAAGCGTTCTGCGACCGGGAGTTGAAGGTAGCCCGATGAGCGAGATCAAGCTCCTGGTTCCGGACATGCCGAAAGCGGGCGCGCTCGGCAAGTACCTCGCCCGCGTAGACACTGCACGCTGGTATACGAACTTCGGCCCGCTGGTGCGCGAGCTCGAAGACGCGCTGCACGGGCACTTCGCGCCGGAGGATCACGTCGTCACGGTGGCCAGCGGCACGGCGGGGCTCGAGCTCGCCCTGCTGGGGCTTGGCCTGCCGCCGGGAGCCCGCGTGCTGCTGCCCGACTTCACCTTCGTTGCAACGGCGACCGCGATCCTGCGCGGCGGATTTCATCCGGTCGTGGCCGACGTCGATCCGCGCAGCTGGCTCCTCACGCCCGCCATCGCGCGCCGCGCAATTGCCGCGCGAAAGGTCGATGCGGTGATGCCGGTGGCGACGTTCGGCTGTACGCAGGACGCCGACGCGTGGGACCGCTTCAGCGCGGAGACCGGCTTGCCCGTGGTGATCGATGCGGCCGGCGCGTTCGGCAACCAGGCGAGCGCGCGGCGCGCGCACGTCGTGTTCAGCCTGCACGCGACCAAGTCGCTCGGCGCGGGCGAGGGCGGGTTCGTGGTCTCGCGCGACGGCGCGCTCGTCGAGCGCGTCCGGCGCCTGAGCAACTTCGGGATCGACGTGACGACGGGAATCGTCGACCGGCCCGGGACCAATGCGAAGCTGAGCGAGTACCATGCCGCAGTGGCGCTGGCGGCACTGGAGACGTGGCCGGAGCGCGCGAGTGCGCGGCGGGCGCTGTGGCGGGCGCTCCTCGAGATCATGGGCGAATCGTGCCCGACGCTCGCCGCACAGGAGCGGCCCGACGCGGGTGCGTACACCATCGCGCCAGTGCTGCTGCCGCCGCAGGCAGTGCCCCAGGCGGTGATGGACGCGCTCGCGCGCGAGCGCGTGCAGACGCGGCGATGGTATTGTCCGCCGCTGTCGCAGCATCCCGCGTTCGCGGCAGTGGAGCGGGCCGGGGCGCTGGACGGCGTTGGATCGGTGTCGGGTCGCGTGCTGGGCGTGCCGTTTCATCTCGAGCTGGCGCGCGCCGACCTGGAGCGCGTGTTCGGCATCCTGCGGCAGGCCATCGGCGGCGGGACCTGAGGGTCGAGAATGGCATTTCTGAGTCGCCAGGCATTGCGAAAGGCCGGCTTTGCGGCGGTCGGGGCCAACGTGCTCGTCAGCGAGAAAGCGTCGATCCACGGCGCGCCGCGCATCACGCTCGGTGACCACGTGCGCATCGACGATTTCTGCGTGCTGTCGGCGGGCGAAGACGGGATGCGGATCGGCAGCTACGTCCACGTCGCGTGCCAGTGCACGCTGATCGGCAAGGCGCGGATCGAGCTCGAGGACTTCAGCAATCTTTCCGGACGCGTTGCCGTCTACTCCAGCAGCGACGATTTCAGCGGCACCGGAATGACGAATCCGATGGTACCGCTCGAATTCCGGAACGTGACCGATCTGCCCGTCCGGATCGGCCGCCACGTCATCATCGGCACCGGCGCCGTCATCCTCCCCGGGGTCACGATCGGCGAAGGCGCCGCAGTGGGCGCGCTGTCGCTCGTGCGAGCGTCACTCGAGCCCTTCACCATCCATGCCGGCGCACCGGCCCGCCGCATCGGCGAGCGGTCTCGCGCGCTGCTCGAACTCGAGGCGCAACTTCGCGCCGGCCTCAGTCGCGGGGGGGCGCGGCCAGCCACACCTCCCACACCGCGGCGAAAGCCTGTTCGAGATCGCGGGTGAACCGGGCGTAGTCCGCGAGCGGCGAACGCCGGAACCGCTCGCGCAGACCCGACCGGAGCGCCGCGAGCCGGTCGAGATCGTTTGCGAGTTCGATCGCTGTCGCGACGTAGCCCGCCTCGTCGGCGGCGATCAGCTCGGGCAAGTCGAGGTTGGCGAGCATGCTCGCGGTTTGGCGACCGGCAATCGTGGCTCGCGGCAGCGTCACGACCGGCACGCCCATCCAGAGCGCGTCGAGGCTCGTCATCCCGCCGCAGAACGGAAACGGATCCAGCGCGATGTCGATGTCGTGGTAAGTGTCGGCGGCCTGCTCGACCGGCACGAAGCGGCGCAAGTCGAGCTGCTCGCCGGCGATGCCATGCTCCGCCGCGCGCGCGCGGAAGTCCCGCTGCACGAGCGGATCGTTCAGCGCCGAGGCCTGCAGCAGGAGGCGCGCGCCGGGAGCGGCTGCGAGGATCCGCCCCCAGAGCGCGAGCACGCGATCGTTGAGCTTGCCAAGGTTGTTCAGGCAGCCGAACGTGACCCCGCCGTGGGTGCGCGCGGGGAGCGCGCGCACGGCAGGCAGGAATTCCGGCGGCTCGTAGCAGAAACGCGTGGCAGGAAGCCTGACCAGCTGTTCCACGAAGAACCGCTCCTGGCCCGGCGGGGACGAGACCGGGTCGGTGACGAAATAATCCATGGTCGCGAGGCCGGTCGTGTTGAAGTAGCCGAGCCAGCTCACCTGCACCGGCGCCGGCCTGCGGGCGAACACCGGGAGGCGGGTGTGCCGGGTGTGGCCGACCAGGTCGACCAGGATGTCGATCTCGTCCGAGCGGATCATATCCGCTACCGCTGCGTCCTCGAGTCTCGCGATGTCCCGCCAGTGATGCGCGGCGCGCCGCATCCTGTCGGTCATCACGTCGCCGCGCGGATAGTTGTAGTAACAGAAGGACTCGATGCGCGCGGCGTCGTGCCGCTCGAGCACTGGGGCGAACATCGTGCCGACCGGGTGACGCCGCAGGTCCGGCGAGACGTACCCGACGCGCAGGCGGCGGCCGGGGCTGCGCGCGTTCCGGAAACGGGGCGCCACCGGGTAGAGCGGGGCGGCGACCGTCGCCGCCCACGCACGGTGTGCCTCGAGCACTTCCTCCGGCGAGACGTCGGCCACGGCATTCAGCGTGCCGAGCAGGCCCGTGAGCGCGTGATGGAAATCCGGCGCGATCCGGAAGGTTTCCCGGTACTCCCGGATCGCGTCGGCCGGTCGGCCGATCCGGTTGTAACAGTTCGCGAGCTGATTCCGGGCCTCGGCGACGTCGGGGTGCGTGCCGACGAGCGCTTCGAGATGCGCTGCCGCCTCGGTCCAGCGCTCGCAGCCCGCGAGCGCAATTGCGAGGACGAATCGCGCGCGCCCCGGATCGGACGACCGCGTCCATTCGGACTGGAGGAGGGCGTACGCCTCCGCACTTGCGGCAGACTCCGCATCGCCGAGCTGCGCGGCGTCCACGAGCGCGGCCGCCAGGCCGAGCCGCGCCTCGCCGCTCGCGGGCGCTATCCGGAGGGCCTGTCGGAATGCGGCGATCGCGCGGTCGGGGCGCGCCTGCTCGGCATGGATCTGCCCCAGGTTGAACCATGCTGCGAAGCGGTCCGGCTCGAGCGCCACGGCCCGCTCGTAGCTCGCCAGCGCCGCGTCCGTGCGGCCCAACATGCGCTGCGCGTTGCCGAGGTTGAAGCGGTACAGGCCGATCTCGGGCTCGATCGCGATCGCGGCTTCGATAAACCGCTCCGCGCCCCGGTGGTCGCCGCGCCGATCGGCGATCAGACCGAGCAGGTGCCGGGCCGACGCGTTTTCCGGGTGACGCGCGAGGATGCCTTGGCAAGCCTCCTCGGCTGCGTCGATCGTTCCCTGCTCGTAGAGCGCCATGGCGTGCTCGAGCGCCGCCGGGTCCGGCCGCTCGTCGCTGCGCGCGAAGACGCGGCGAACCCGGTCAAGCAAGCCCATCGGCCGACGCCCTCGTGCACATGCGGGAAGAGGCGGGAATGTTACTGGACACATCACGTCGCAACAAGGCGACATGCAGCGCCGTCGCCCCACGCGCGGTGGCGTTTCGATCCTGACCCGGAGGTAAATTGTCGCGTGAGCGGGCACTCTCCGTTCGGACCAGCGCGCGGGAAAGGTTAGAATTTGTGCCCTTCGGCACGCGCGGGCGAGCGGGCGATTCCTCGATCGCGCCCCGCGAAACGGCTCTCCACGACGCTGTCGGCCCGGAAAGTATGCTGCTCAAGATGCTTCGCTCGCTAGCCGGCGGCTCCGTCGCGGCGGTCGAGCTGGTGCCGATCGCGGACCTTCCTCCGGACGCCGACCCGGCGATCGTCGCCGCTCTGCGCAAGGCGCACGCCGCACTCGCTCGGGATGCTGCGCAGGCGGCGGCGGTGCTGGAGCGTGCGCGCAGCCGCGCTCCGCACGACGCGCTGGCGCACGCGCTCTGCGGCGTGTTTCTCTCGCGTGCCGGCGACGAGGCCGCTGCGGAGCGTGCGTTCGCGGCGGCGCGCCAGTCGGACGCCGGGCGTCCGGTCGAGCAGAGCGTCGGCTACCACTTTTTCGAGCGTGGGATCCACTACATCAACGAAGAGGCGGCGCTCCCGGCCGAGGGGTGCATGAAGCTCGCCCATCGTCTGATGCCGCAGGCCGCTGCGCCGCTGGAGATGCTCGGGCTCGTGGGATACCGCCTGGGCGACATCGACGCGTCACGCGCGCATTTCGACCGGGCGCTCGAACGGGCGACTGCAGCCGAGCGCGGCGCACTCGAAATCAATCGCCTGATCGACACGGTGCCGCAGATCGGCGCCTCGCGCGCCGCGCTCGACGCCTCGCGCGCGTGGTTCGAGAGCGAGCTCGACCGGCTCATCGCGCAGCCGCCCTCGGTTCCGGATCCCGCCACGACCATTCATCACACGCCGTTCTTTCTCGGATACCAGGGACGTAACGATCGAGCGACGAACGAGCGCGTCGCGTCGCTCCTGCTACGTTCGTCACCTGGGCTCGGCTACGTGTCGCCACAGGTCGCTGCCCGCAAGCCGCGCTCGGTCGGGAAGCCGACCGTCGGCATCGTGTCGGGTTATCTCGGCCGGCACTCGGTGGGCGTTTGGTATCGCGACCTCGCGCGCCTTCTGATCGAGCGGGAGCGATTCGACACGGTCGTGTTCGCCTACGGCGATCACAGCATGGACCCGGCGCTCCAGGCGGCCGCCGAATCGCGCGGCGCGCTCGTCCCGCTCGGCAAGAGCCTGGACGAGGCGCGCCGGCGTATCGAGGCGCGGAGTCCGGATCTCCTGATTTACACCGATCTTTTCATCCATCCCATGCTGTACTTCCTGGCGTTCAGCCGGCTCGCGCCGGTTCAGAGCCTGCTGATCGGTCATCCCTGCACTTCGGGCATTCCCGCGATCGATTATTTCATCAGCAACGCCTTTCAGGATGCAGAGCATGCGCAGGAGCATTACAGCGAGCGTCTCGTGCGGTTGCCGAGGATCGTGGTGCACGTTCGACCGCCGGCGCCTCCCGCCGAGCCGCTCTCACGCGCGGCGCTCGGCTGGGTCGAAGACGCGCGCTATTACGTGTGCCCGATGATGCTGCAGAAACTCCATCCGGATTTCGATGCCGCGCTGGCCTCGATCCTGCGCCGCGATCCGCAGGGCGAAGTGGTACTGTTCGCGGACCGAACGCACCCGATGTGGCAGCGTCAACTCGAGGAGCGCTTCGCCCGGACCATTCCGGGCGTCGCCGAGCGCATCACCTTTCGGCCCTTCGCGCCGACCCGCGAGTTCCTCAGCATCCTGATCGAGGCCGACTGCGTGCTGGACACGTTTCATTTCTCGGGGGGGGTGACCAGCTACGTGGTGCTCGCGCTCGGCAAGCCGCTCGTGACGCTCCCGGGGGAGCTCTTCCGCAGCCGGATGACCGCGGGAATGTACTGGCAGGCAAACGTCACGGACTGCATCGCGCAATCGCCGGAGCACTACGTCGATCTCGCGCTCGCATTCGCCGCCGATCCCGCCGCCCGTGACGCCTACCGCACGAAGATCCTGGCTGCGCGACCGCTGCTGTTCGAGACGTCCGAGGCCGTGGATGTGCTGGCGGACTGGATCGCCGGAGCGGTCGAATCGCCCGCGTGAGGGACGCGGCGTGGCGCCGGAGCGCGGAGCTTCATTTTCCGCGCTCGTCCGAGGAATCCGTTCACGCCCGATCGGGGGGAGTCGTTGTGCCATGCGCCCCCTGAGGTTAAGATCGCCCGCATGCTGACCAACTTCCTGAAAAGCCTCTGGACGCATGGTTCGCCCTCTGTTCCGGGCGGTGCGAAATCCCCAGACGACGAGCGATTGCGGTTTTACCAGGCGGCGCTCGCAGACGCGCAGGCCGGCCGCACTCGCGAGGCGGTCGCCGGATGCGAAGCGGTGCTGAAGGTCGATCCGAATTATTTTCCCGCGCATGGCCTGCTCGCCGCCATCGATCTGCCCGGCGAGGACTACTTCAGGGTGCTCGAGCGCATTCACGCGCATTTGCGCCCCCGGACGTACGTGGAGATCGGCGTCGCGCAAGGCGATTCGATCGCCTCCGTGGGACCGGAAACGCGCGCGCTCGGTGTCGATCCCGAGCCGAAGATCGAGTTCGAGCTCGGACCGAACGTGAAGATCTTCGCGCAGCCAAGCGATGACTTCTTCGCGCAGAATGACGTCCGCGCGGAGCTGGGCGGCCTGCCGGTCGACCTGGCGTTCATCGACGGCATGCACCAGTTCGAGTTCGCGCTGCGCGACTTCATGAACATCGAGCCGCTTTGCACGCCGGACTCGACGATACTCGTTCACGACGTCTACCCGCTGAACGAGCTCACCGCCGCCCGCGATAGGGTGACGTCTTTCTGGAGCGGCGACATCTGGCGGCTCGTGCTGCTCCTGCGCAAGCACCGGCCGGACCTGGTCGTCCACACGATCGCCACCCATCCGACCGGGCTCGCGATCGTCCGCAATCTCGATCCGCAATCGGGCTACATCCGCGAGCACCTCGACCGGCTGGTCGAGGAATACCTCGCGATCGACTATCGCGCCCTGGAAGGCAGCAAGGCCGAGAAGCTGGCGCTTTTCCCGAACGACTGGACGCGGATCAGCGCGCTCCTCGACGCCCCGGCCACGCGCCGGTAGCGATCGCCGAGCGCGCGGCGTAGGACCGAGAACGACGGGCTAGCGAGGCTCCCGCAAGGGCGTCACGCCACGCCGGGATTGCCGTCCACGCCCCGGAGCTGCGGCACGTTGGGCTTGCGCGGGGCGATCGTCTTCTTGCTCTTCAGCCAGCCCGACACGACCTCCCAGATCGGCTCGCCCTGCGCGCCCTCGGCGACGGGCGCCCACCCGGCGACCTTGTACTTCTTGTCCGCCTCGAGCGGCTTCCCGGCGAGTCGCATGTCCTCGATTCGGCCGCCCATCTTGGCGTTCGGCACGCAGGTGTACGTCATGCCGCCGATGCGGACCATGTCGCCGCCCTGCTGCTTGTACGGATCGGGATTGAAGAGGTTGTCGCAGACGTCTTCGAGGATCTCCTTGATCTGCACGCCGGTCAGCTCGTTTAACGTGGTGTACGGATAGGTGATCGCGGTTTGATCGAGCACGTGCTCCTGCGTGATCGGCTGACCCGGCAGGATGCTGGTGCCCCAGCGAAACCCCGGGGAGAAGGCGATCTCGGCGCCTTTCACTTCCAGCATTGCGTCGCAGATCAGCTGGTCGAACGTGCCGTTGAAGTTGCCGCGCCGATACAGGAGCCCCTCGGTCACCGCGAGCTTCTCGCCGAGCTTCGCGAGATGGGGCGCGCGGGTCCCATCGATCAGCTTCGCCATGGCCGCGTCCGCGGGCAGCAGGTTCGAGAACACCGGCAGCAGCCGGTAGCGGAATCCGGCCACCTTGCCGCCTTTGACGTCGAGGTCGAGCACCGAGAGGAATTTCCCGTTCGAGCCCGAGTTGGCCACCAGGGTCTGACCGCCGCGGTTCTTCACGACGGTCGGCTGCGGGATCGCGTCGTGCGTGTGGCCGCCGAGGATCGCATCGATGCCGGTGACGCGACCCGCCAGCTTGAGATCGATGTCCGTGCCGTTGTGCGAGAGCAGCACGACCACCTGCGCGCCCTTGGCGCGCGCCGCCGCGACCTGCTTCTGCAGCTCCTCTTCCTGGATGCCGAAAGTCCACTCGGCGACGAAGTAGCGCGGATTCGCGATCGGCGTATAGGGGAACGCCTGGCCGATCACGGCGACCGGAACGCCGCCGATCTTGCGGATCGTGAACGGCTTGAAGACGGGATCGCCGAAGTCCTGCGTCTTCACGTTCTGGGCGACGAACTCGATCTTTCCGGCGAGCTCCTTCTCGATCGCCTCCTTGACCCGGTCAGCGCCGTACGTGAACTCCCAATGCCCGGTCATGACGTCCACGCCGAGGAGCTTGCATGCCTCGATCATGTCCGCGCCTTTGGTCCAGAGCGATACGGCCGAGCCTTGCCAGGTGTCGCCACCGTCGAGCAGCAGAGCGTCGGGCCGGTCGGCGCGGACCCGCTTCACCAGCGAGGCGAGATGCGCGAACCCGCCGACCTTGCCGTAGGTCTTCGCGGCGGCCGTGTAGTCGAGATAAGTGAAGGCGTGCGCCTCGGCGGTGCCGGGCGCGATCTTGAATGCCTTGAGCAGGTTCTCGCCCACGAGATGCGGCGGCTTGCCGGCGCTCGGTCCGATGCCGATGTTGATGTTCGGCTCGCGGTAGTAGATCGGCAGCAGCTGGGCGTGGCAGTCGGTGAAATGCAGCAGCGAAACGTTGCCGAACTTCGGCAGCGTATACAGCGCGCTCGCGTCGCCCTGCGCGAGCGCCTCGCGGGAGTCGAGCGCCATGCCGGCCGCCACCGCGGCGGCGAGCACTTCGAGGAACTCTCTACGGTTCATGTCGGCTCGTCTGCCTCAAGAGTGGAAAGGAGTGGTGGCGCCCGAAAACAAAAAAGGGGCTTGGATCACCAAGCCCCTCTTGCCGCCACCCGGCTACTTGTTGACCGGAGAATTCGGATCCATCAGGTACGCGGTCAGATCCTTCATCTGCTGCTCGGTGAGCGTCCCCGAAAGGCCCAGGCGAGGCATGTACGAGCACGCCGAGAACGCCTTGGCATTGTAGATCTTCTCGTAGGCGTATTTCTGCATGTCGGCCGTGTAGCCGCGCTTCTTGCCGAACTGAAGGAGGCTCGGGCCGATCGTGCCGAACGAAAGCTCGCCCGGGGAAAGCTGGTGGCAGTTGTAGCAGCTGCCGCCGTTGTCGCCCATCGTCTTGTCGTCCCAGGTCATGCCGCGGCCGCTCTGCGCGATTTTCTGGCCCGCCTTCCAGTCACCCATGAACTTGCCGTCGGCGGGCAGCTTGATCTTTTTCATCTCCGCCGCCTCGATGTTCTTGACGAGCGCCTCGGGCGGCTTGTTGTCGTACTGGGTGCAGATGCGCTGCGCATCGTCCTGATTCAACCGGTCGACGGTCGCCATTCCGCGCGAGTGAAAGTCACGCTTCATCCACTTGATCGCCTCCGCGTCGTACATCGCATCCATCTTCGGATCCTGCCTCGCCGCGCAGCCCGCCACGATCGCCGCGACCGCAGTTCCCGCAATGAGTGCCTTAATCATCGGTTTCTCCTCGTCCCGTTCTGGTCAGCGCTTGATGCCGGGGCCCTTGTAGATCCCGCCGTTCGCCGTGTGCGCAAGGTAGGTGGTGAGCGCGATCATCGAATCCGACGCGAAATTGGGCTCGGGGAAGCGCATCTGCCGGTAGCAGTCATTCAGGCGCCATTCCATCGTCTTCAACTGGCTGTTCGAGACGCGATACGCCGGCCAGGTCGTCATCGCGACTTTCGCGCCCGGCGGCAGGGAGAGAACCGGCAGGTCCTGCAAGCGGATGCGGGTGTCCTCATCCGCATGGCAGGTCGCGCACGAGAAGTCCCACGGTCCGGCGCGGTAGAAGAAGAGCCGCTTGCCGATCTCGTAGGACTCCTTCATCTTCGGATTGTCGAGCTTGATGTTGATGGGGAAGCCATCGGACTGCGAGACGATGTACGCGACGAGCTGCTCGTTCTCGGACGGCCGGTCGGCGTTGCCGAACGGGCGCTTGGTCACTTCCTTTTCCGGCAATCCCTGCAGCTGCACCATGCACGTCACCAGCCGCGACTCGAGATCCTGGACCTTTCCGGTATCGGCGAAATACCGCGGCATTTCGGCATACGCGCCCTTCAGGACACCCGGCCCCTTGCCGAAGTCGCATTGCTCGAGCGAGGCGTTCTTGGGTCCGCGCTTGGTCTTGAAGATCTCCTCGCCCTTGAGCGCGTAGAGCTCCGCGGGATTGCCGAGCATGAGCATCTCGCGGTACTGCTCGATGCCCTTCTTCACTTCGTCGGCAGATTGGCCGAACGCGCCCGTCGCAAGCAGAGCCGCGCACGCGATGGCCAGGGTAGTCAGGGATTTCCGCATGGTCTCCTCCAGTGATGATACTGTCCGGCTCCGACCGGACCGGCGGGGCGGGTTGGCCCGCCCATTCTTGTTGTCGAGACACTCGCGGCGCATTTTCTCGCCGCAGCCTCGCGCGACTGGCTCAGCCGGATACTTTCACCGAATCGGTGCGCTTGTCGCCGGTGTTGTCTTCCCAGGTGATGCTGATCGTGTCCCCGACCTTGGCGCCTTTCACCTTGAACGCGAACAGCGGATTGCGCGAGATCGCCTGGCTGATGGCCGCCTCGAAGACGACCTTGCCGTTCAGCTCCGCCCGGATGTCCTTGATGAAATGCGCGGGAATGATCTTGCCGTCCGAGCCCTTGCGCTGGCCGGTTTCCATCGAATGGCCCATCAGCACGCGCACCTCGGCCACATCGCCGTCCATCTTGGCCCGGATTTTCATCGGGTCGCCCATCGTCCTCGCTCCTTCCGTCGTTTCTGTTCGGGATCCGGATCAGCCGCCGCAGCCGCCGATGGTGACCTTCACTTCCTTGACCGCCTGGTAGTGCTTGCCGCCGGCGGCCACGACGACGCGGACCGGCGACGACTCGGCAATCTTCACGCGCACGTGAACGTACGGCGCAACGCCCTTCGTCGTGTCGAACGTCCCCACGTAGGGAAACGGGTTCTTTTCGACGAAGAGCGAGATGCTTTCCGTGCCGGGAATGTTGCTGGTGACGTCGATCGGGACCACCGCGCCGTTCTCGGCGATGTCGGGCGCCCGGATCACGACGTCCTTGCTGTCCGTCGCCGAGTCCATTTTCAACGCCTTGAGCGCGTCGATCGTGCTCTTGGCCTCGAAAGCGCTCTTGTTCCAGCTTACGGCGAGCGCCTCGGAGGGCTTGAGCGCGCCGGTGGCGAACGCCGCGAACACGGCGCCCGCCGCGCTTGCGCCCTTCAGTACGCGTCTACGGGTGTTGTCCATGATTCCTCCATCTCTCTACGACCGGTTGAGCGTCCGGCGCGGCTCAGGCTGCCCCGGCACGGGTCCTTGCATTCACTTAAGTGTATGGTTTTTTTCTTATCGGCTCGGCAGGGTAAACAATAACCTCGTTCCGAAGCAAGTTATGCCGCAACGAAAATCGCGCTGCGGCCATAAACGGGCCTAATTCCGCGGCCGGACGATCCCTGCCCAAAGATCAAGATTCCGCTGCCGCGTAGCGACCCGAGCGCCCGCCCGACTTCTCCAGCAGGCGGATGTCCTCGATGCGCATGCCCCGGTCCGCGGCCTTGCACATGTCGTAGACCGTTAGCAACCCGACACTCACCGCGGTGAGCGCCTCCATCTCGACGCCCGTGCGGCCGAACGTCTCGACCGTGACGGTCAGGGCCACTGCCGAGCGGGCTGCGTCGAGCGCGAATTCCGCGCCCACCCGCGTGACGGCAATCGGGTGGCAAAGCGGGATCAGATCGGCGGTGCGCTTGGCGGCCTGGATCGCGGCGATGCGCGCCACCCCGAGCACGTCGCCCTTCTTGGCGCCGCCCGATCGGACCAGCTCAAAGGTCTCGGACCGCATGACGATCGCGCCCCGCGCCCGGGCCACGCGGCGCGTCTCGCTCTTGTCGCCGACGTCAACCATATGGGCCGCGCCCTGCGCGTCGAAATGTGTGAGCGGCTGTTTCATCCCGGGGCCTTGGTGTCGAAGGGAGATTATGCCCCACGCAGCGCCGCGACCGACCGTTCGCCCGGACAAGGCATGATCCGGATCGGGCTGCGGCGCCGCCACGGAACCCACCCCTCGAGCGGGTATCATAGGCATATGCGAGGGTCCATTCGCGCCTGGTTGGCACGTCCGCCGCTGGCGGGGCCGCTGCTGGCAGGCATCCTGCTGTCACACACGGCGCTTGCTCAGAATCTGCCTGATCTCGGGGAGTCCGCGCAGTCCGCGTTGTCTGCGGCGGAGGAACGCGAGATCGGCGAGTCGATCATGCGCGATATCCGCGCCGATCCGGACTACATCGACGATCCGGAGATCTCGGGGTACATCCAGGCACTCGGCCAGCGGCTGACCGGCGCGGCGCCGGTCCGCCGGCGGCATTACGAATTCTTCGTGATACGCAATGCGCAGGTGAACGCGTTCGCGCTGCCTGGCGGCTACATCGGCATCCACTCCGGGCTGATCCTCACTGCCCAGACCGAGTCGGAGCTCGCCTCGGTGGTCGCGCACGAGATCGCGCACGTCGAGCAACGCCACATGGCGCGCATGGTGGACAAGCAGAATCAGCTGCAGATCGCGAGCATCGCGGGGCTCGCGCTCGCGATTCTCGCCGCCAGCTCGAGCTCGCAGGTTGCGCAGGCGGCGGCGGTCACCAGCCAGGCCGCACCGCTGGCGGCCGCTCTGTCATACAACCGCGATTTCGAGCGCGAGGCGGACCGGGTAGGCTTCCAGATCCTCAATGATTCGGGATTCGACGTCCACGGCATGCCCGCGTTCTTCGAGCGGATGCAGCGATCCACCCGGCTCTACGAGAACAACGCGCCCGGCTATCTGCGCACTCACCCGCTCACGAGCGAGCGCATCGCGGACATGCAGAACCGCGCGCTCGAGACGCGCTTCCGCCAACTTCCCGACAGCGTCGAATTCGGCCTGGTGCGCGCGAAGCTGCGTGCCGAAACGGGGTCGGCGGAGGACGCCGTGGCATTCTTCCGCGACGTGCTCAAGGAGCGGCGGTTCGCCAACGAGGCAGCGGTGCATTATGGTTACGCAGCCGCGCTGGTGCGGGGCAAGCAAGCCGATCTCGCCGCCACCGAGATCGGGGCGGCACGCAAGGCGGGCCTGCAGCACCCCATGCTCGAGACCCTCGCGGCCCGCGTCAAGCTTGCGTCGGGGGACCGCGCCGGGGCGATCGAGATCCTGAATGCCGCCCGGAAGCGCTACCCGGACAATCTGGGCGTTGCCTACGATTACGCGGACGCGCTGCTGTCGGTGCGGCGGGCGCGGGAATCGCTGGACATGCTGGTCCAGCTGGCCAGGCAGAATCCGAGCGATCCCAAGCTCTACGAAATGCAGGCGCGGGCGTATTCGGAGCTCGGCAAGCGGACCGAGCAGCATCGCTCGCTCGCGGAGATGTATCTCCTCAAAGGCGGGCTGTCGGCCGCGATCGAGCAGCTGCGGCTGGCGCAGCAGGCGGGCGACGCGGACTTCTTCGTGCTCTCGGCGGTCGATGCCCGGCTGCGCGAGCTTCAGAAGCGATACCAGAGCGAGGTCAAGCGCCGCCGCTGATTGCCGCCGGCGCTCACTCACACCTTGCCCTTGCCCTCCTGGGGCAGCTCGTAGTACGCCTCGTAGAGCAGGTCGAACGTGCGCTCGCTTTCGCGCAACAGCTCGTCCTCGTTCGACGCGCGGTGCCGCGCGCCAGCCAGGAGCGTCTCGACGCCCGCCGCTTCGGGCACCTGCCGGTTGCCGGCATCCAGCGCGTGTACGAGCTGGCCGATCTTGACGAGCCCCGCGTTCCGGTCGAGACGAAAGGACGCCAGCAACTCCTCGTAGGTCACGCGCGTCCGGGAATTGGCGAATGACGCGCCCTCGAATCCGAACCCTACCGCGGTGGCGGGGCAGGCCTGGCGCTTGTCGAGCCACAGCAGCGTCGCCTCGGGATCGATGAATCGGCGGATCAGCCAGGCGCTTGCGAGCCGGTCGACAAACAGCGGCTTGCGCGTCGCCCAGGCGCGCCGGAAGTACTGCTTCTTCGAGCGCGTCGCGGGCTTGCCGGCGCCGCCCTCGCCGCCGTCGCCATTGTCCGGGAACATCATTCTGCGGACCGATTCCTCCATTTCGGTCAGTGCCCGTTCGGCCCGTTGCCTGAGGGGCGAAACGAAGAAATCGAGGACGCTGATCGTCTCGAGCTCGCGGCGCTGCTTGGCGAGCACCTGCGCGATCGCGGTCGGGTCGGAGACGCCGAACCCGGCCTTGAGCCCCTCGATGGTCTTGATGAGCTCGGCGTAGCGCCCGCTGCGATCGAACATCGCGCGAAACTGCTTCGCCTGCTGGGGGCTCTCCACGCTGACCGGAAACATCCACGCGTCGCCCTTGGCGCGCGCGATGTGATCGGCCAGGCGCTGGAAGCTTGAGCGATTGCGCGCAGTATCGGGCAGCAGAAACACGCCTTCGCGCATGACCGCGCAGCCCAGGCCCTCCAGCGTACGCAACAGACGCATGCGTCCCGCGGCATCCTCGACCGGAAACACGGCGACGAGCACGAGCCACCGCAGCGGCGCGCCGGCCCCCGGCTGGTCAGTTTCGCTCACGCCGCGCTACTTACCCAAGCCCGGCGCCGACGCGTAGTGCTGCATCTCCGCGCGGTCGACCCAGTTCTTCTCGTCGAGCACCGCAGCCGGCAGAAAGTAGCGGGCGTGCGGCGCCACGGCTGTCTCCTGGACGATTCGCAGCACGTCGTCCAACGCGATCTTGCGCACCAGGCCCGGGCCGGAGGTCTCCCGGACGACCATGAACTTGTCGTACACGCGGTACGCGTAGACGTTGAGGGGCCGCTCCCGGCCGGTCTCGTCCTTCCACGTGAGCGTGTAGCGCGTATCGGCTTTGAAGGCTGCCTTGTCCATGGCTCCTCGCGACGGAGATCAACTGCGCAAGTCTACTACCAAGGCGTGCGACCGAGCCCGACCCTCGCCCGGGGGCGGGTCTCCCGCGTGCGCCGCCGCGTGACCGATTTCTCCAATCAAAACAGGGGTGCTTATCGATCGATCAAAATAACCACTGTGGGGGGGATCGCGCACCCGGCAGAATAGGTGCGCCGCCGGGCACAGCCGCACGGCACCGTCGCGTGCGGGATATCGAGAGGGAGAAACTTTGCGAGGTCTGGTCGGCCCCCACGGCGGGGGCGCACTCAAGCCACTGCTTCTCGAGGGCGCCGCCCGTGGCGAGGAGCTCCTGCGGGCGCGCACGCTCAAGCGCGTGCGGATCTCCTCGCGCGAGAAGGGCGACCTCATCATGCTCGGCATCGGCGGCTTCACGCCGCTCGACGGTTTCATGGCGCACGGCGACTGGCGGAGCGTGTGCGACGACATACGGCTCGCGAGCGGGCTCTTCTGGCCGATTCCCATCACGCTCTCGACCGACCGGGTCACCGCGGACTCGATCGCAACCGGCGACGACATCGCGCTCGCCGACCCGGAGGATGACGCGATTCTCGCGACGCTCCGCGTGACCGAGAAGTATGCGATCGACCGCGGCCACGAGTGCCTGACGGTATTCAAGACCGCCGATATCGAGCACCCAGGCGTGAGGATGGTGATGGAGCAGGGCGAGGTGAATCTCGCCGGGCCGGTGAAAGTGCTCGCGACGGGGGGGTTCCCGGAGAAGTACGGGTCGCTTTTCATGACGCCAGGCGAGACGCGCACGTTATTCGAGTCGCTCGGCTGGTCGAGGGTCGCCGCATTCCAGACGCGCAATCCCATGCACCGCTCGCACGAGTACCTTGCCAAGGTGGCGATCGAGGTGTGCGATGGGGTGCTCGTCCACTCGCTGCTCGGAGCGCTGAAGCCGGGCGACATCCCGGCCGAGGTGCGCACGCGCGCGATCGCGATCCTGATCGAGCGGTACTTCGTTCCGCGGACGGTCGTGCAGGCTGGCTACCCGCTCGACATGCGCTATGCGGGGCCGCGCGAAGCACTGCTGCACGCGCTCTTCCGCCAGAACTACGGATGCTCGCATCTGATCGTCGGACGCGACCACGCCGGGGTGGGGAACTACTACGGGCCTTTCGACGCGCACCGGATCTTCGACGAGATTCCGGCCGGCGCGCTCGAGACCCAGCCGTTGAAGATCGACTGGACGTTCTGGTGCTACCAGTGCGGCGGCATGGCCTCGGCCCGCACCTGCCCGCACGACGAGCAGGACCGGCTGCTGGTATCGGGAACGAAACTGCGCAAGTGGCTCTCGGAAGGCGCGTCGGTACCGGCGGAATTCTCGCGCCCGGAAGTGCTCGAAATCCTGCGCGAGTATTACGCGGGGCTGGCGGAGCACGAAAAGGTCGAGGTCAAGCTGGCCGGGCACTCAGCGCGCTGACGCCTGCGCTCGAGCCAGCGGTGAAAGTCTGCATCGTCTCCGACAGCCATGACCGCGCGGACGCGCTCGCGCAGGCGGTGCGCGAAGCCAAGGCGGCCGGCGCCGAGGCGGTGATCCACTGCGGCGATCTCATCGGCGCGCAGACGGTGAAGCCCGCCCTGGCGCATGGGCTGCCGATGCACCTCATCCACGGCAACAACGTCGGCGACACGCAGGCCTTGCATCGGCAGTCGCGCGCGAGCGGCGGCCTGCTCCAGTACCACGGCGCGGACGCGCGCCTCGAGCTCGGCGGGCGGCGCGTGTTCGTCGTGCACTACGACGACTATGGCTACGCCATGGCATGCACCGGGCGGTGGGACCTGGTCTGCTGCGGGCATTCGCACAAGTTCGAGGCGCGCAAGGTGAGGACCGTTCAGGACATGGAATCGTGGCTCGTCAATCCCGGCACGGTGGCCGGTCTCGCGGCGCCCGCGACCTGGGCGCTGGCCGACCTCGCGGCGATGCGCTTTGAGCTTTGCGAGCTCGGGCCTGTGCATACAACGTCTCTATAAGTGCATAGCGAACTTGTTGACGAGCGCGCGCATGCCGCCCGTAGAATGCGGGCGGGCACGGGGAGGAAACCTGTAATGTTCACCAGCAATCCGTTTGCCGCGCTGTCGGCGTCCATCTCGCCTGCCGTCATGCAGGCCTATGTCGTCGTTATGATCCTCCTGGTCGTGGCGGGGACGCTGTTCGACGTCGTGCACAAGGGCAGCGCGAAGTACTTCTTCGACAACTGGCGGAAATCGAAGCGCAAGGGGACTACTCAGCTTGGCGGCGGCGAGCTGGTATCGATCGCCATCCAGACCGGTCTCGTCGACGTCCTGACCTCCGGAGAGTTCTGCAATGCGCGCCGCCGCATCGCCCATCTGCTGACCATGTATGGGTTCATCCTCCACTTCTTCGCCACCGCCATCATGGTGTTCGCCTACCCGACACTGGCGACGCCGACGCCCGGCCTGTTGCCGTTCATCTGGTGGGTCGGCGGCCTGATGGTCTGCGTCGGCGGCTACTGGTTCTGGTTCTTCATCCGC
Organism: Burkholderiales bacterium; assembly: GCA_041617635.1. Classification (GTDB taxonomy): domain Bacteria; phylum Pseudomonadota; class Gammaproteobacteria; order Burkholderiales; family SG8-39; genus JAABRB01. Next base: position 20,698 of record JBFJOO010000076.1, read on the forward strand.
GTCGACGTCGCAGCCGAGGGCTCCTCGCCCTTCCGCGTCATGCGCGCCGACCTGTTCATCCTGTCGCTCCTCGCGAGCGTGACGCTCGGCCTCGTCTGGGCGGCTGCCGGCGGCGGCGCGGGGGTGCTGTTCGGCCTGTACCTCATCGCCACGACGGTCCTGTTCGGCTCGGTGCCCTGGTCGAAGTTCGCGCACATGTTCTTCAAGCCCGCGGCGGCCTTCGAGAAGCGGGTATCGGAGGCGAATGGCACAGCCGAGAATCTGCCAACGCTGACCCGGGACGACCCCGAACAGCAGAAGAGGCACTCCATGGAGCTGTTGCGGGACGCGCCGATGGACATGGGACTCGGCATCAAGCGCGAAGCGCCCCGCCACTACTAGAAGACAGCCCTCAGGTTCACCCGGAACGGATCAAGGAGCCGACGACTCATGCCTACCTTCGTCTACATGACGAGGTGCGACGGATGCGGACACTGCGTCGACATCTGTCCCTCGGACATCATGCACATCGAC
>JBFJOO010000077.1:0-21051 GCA_041617635.1 Burkholderiales bacterium
CCCGACGTGGTCGTGCTCGACCTCTGCCTTTCCCAGGGCAGCGGCTTCGACGTGCTGCGTGCCGTGCGCGAGCAGGCGCCGGAAATCGATCTCTACGTCCTGAGCAACTTTACGGGCGAACCCTATCGCCGCCGCGCGGAGAGTCTCGGCGCGCGCGGCTTCTTCGACAAGACCAACGAGTTCGAGCGCGCGCGCGACACGCTCGCTGCCCGCGCTGCGCAGACCACCTACTGAAAATCACGAGAGGAGACGACCATGCTGAACGCCACGGATTCGAGGATTCCCCTGCGAATCGTCGGCGGCGAAAGAGCCGGGGCACCCCCTGCGCCGCGCAAGTTCGATGTCACTTGCTCAAACTGCAACGTGAGGGAGCTGTGTCTCCCCAAGGGGCTCGACGCCGAGGACCTGCAGCGCATCGAGCAAGTGGCGTATGCGCGCCGGCGCCCCAAGCGCGGCGAAACGCTGTTCCGGGCCGGTGATCCGTTCAACTCGCTCTACGCCATCCGCAGCGGGTTCTTCAAGTCGACGTCGATCAACGATGATGGCCGCGAGCAGGTGACCGGCTTCTACATGCCGGGGGAGCTCCTCGGGATGGACGGCATCGGCTCCGGCGCCTATCCCAGCGACGCGATCGCGCTCGAGGACTCCGAGGTGTGCGTGCTGCCCTTCGCGCTGATCGAAACGCTGGGACGCGAGATCCAAGCAGTGCAGCGGCGCCTCCACTGCGTGCTGTCGCGCGAGATCGTGCGCGACCACGGCGTCATGATGCTGCTCGGCTCGATGCGCGCCGAGGAACGCCTGGCTGCTTTTCTGCTGAACCTCTCGCGGCGCTTCCAGCGGCGCGGGTACTCGGCGGCCGAGTTTCATCTCCGCATGACCCGCGAGGAGATCGGAGGCTATCTCGGACTGAAGCTGGAGACCGTGAGCCGAACGTTCTCCAAGTTCCAGGAGGACGGCCTGCTCGAGGTCCAGCAGAAGCACGTGCGAATCCTCGATTTGCCCGGCCTCGAGGCGGTGCTCGCCAGCAGCGATCGCAGACTCTGACGCGCCGCGCATCTGCGTCCGTCCGAGCGAGGCGTCGCCGGAGTCTTCCTCATGACCGAACCGATCGTCACGTGGCATGCCGACCACGTCAATTTCGCCCGGCTCCTCGACCTGCTGGAAAGGGAGCTCGGCGTCTTCCACGCGGGCGAGCAGCCGGATTACGCGCTGATGCTCGACATCATGTCCTACCTGCGCTACTACCCCGACCGCTTCCACCATCCACGGGAGGACGTGGCATTTGCGCGCCTCGTCGAGCGGGATCCGGCGTTGCGTCTGCCGCTCGGTCGGCGCCTCCAGGAGCATCGCGTGATTGCTGCAGCCGGCGAGAAGCTTCTCAACGTCCTGCAAAGCGTCGTCGATGGAGCGTTGCTCGAGCGCGCCGCTGTAGAGACCGCGGCCGCAACCTACCTCGTCTACTACCGCCACCACCTTGCCGCCGAGGAGCGGGAGATCATGCCGCGCGCGGCGCAACTCTTGACGCCGAGCGACTGGGCCGCCGTCGCCGCCGCTACGCCGACCGGTGCCGACCCGCTTTTTGGCGAGGACTTCGAGCCGCGCTATCGCGAACTACGCAAGAAGATTGCTTCAGAGTCGTGAGACGCTGGAGCAGGATCGTTCCGACAGCTAGCCGATCACGGCAAGCTCGATAGCACCGATTGCATTCGGGAAGTAGACCACGAGCCAGTTGCGGGCCAGCGCGCCGGTCGTAATCCGCTTGTTGCTCAGAGAGAGCGTCCGCCGGGAAGTGGCCGGCGACGGTTGACCTCGTCGGCGCGGCGCTGCAGAAAACAGGTCAACGCGCTCGAGCAGGTCGCGAACGCCCAGAAGAGCAAGAACCCGAGAGAGTAGGCCGCGAGCCGGCTGATTCCGGCGGGGTGACCGAAGGGGCGCAGGTCCTCCGGATCGAAGACCGTGAAGAAAACCACCTCCGCGACGCCGGCGACTATGAACGCCGGCCAAAGAATCCAAATCACCCTTGTCATCGCTGCGCCCTCGCTTCCCCGGTCGCCGTTAGCGAAAACGGTGCGTAGGCGCCCGACCAGTCGCCCGCCACGCGCCACTCGCTCTGCGGATCCTCGATCGAAATGCGCCACCGGCCGGGGGGCAGCGGCGGAAGCTTCGTCTCATAGGTGCTCGTTGTCGCACGAGAAAGACGCAGGCGCAGGTCGTTGCCCGCGCGCGTCTTGTGTGCGAGCTGCACGAACAGGGCCTCCGGCTGTCGCATCCCGCCCTCGATCGCCACGCCGATGCGTCCGGGTGACGCGTCGACGCGCGCGGTCACGCCGTGGCGTGCCGCGGCCGCCTCGCGGTGGATCACCTGATTGATCGCCAGCCCACGTTTGTAATAGTCGTCGGCGACCAGCCCGTCGGACGAGGCGAGCGCGATCCAGATCGTGGCCGCGCCGGCGAGCACCGCGGCGGCCGGGGGAGCCATCAGCAGCCAGGGCCACGGCTCGCGGTACCAGGGACGGACGGTTTGCAGGGGATTCGTCAAGGCGGCTCTCCCGACTCTAGCGCACGATGAACACCGATTTCTCGCGCACGCCGACGCCTTCCGCGCCGACCGCGCTCACGACGAACTCGATCTGATGCGTGCCGGGCCGGGCCCCGCCCGGCACGCGCACGCGCACCGGCACCATGCGGCTGGCGGCGGCATCGACCGCGACGCTCGGCTCGCTCGCGACGTGGATGCCCGGGAAGCCCTCGGCGCGCACCACGAACTGCCGCTCGGCCTCGGCGGTGTTCATGATCTGCAGCCGGTAGACGTTCTCGATCAGGCCGCCCTCGACCTCGCGCGAAATGGCCGCGCGGTCGCGAATCACGTCCACCTTGAGCGGCACGCGCAACCAGAGACTGACCGCCGCGGCGATCACGATCCCACCGAGGATGACGGCGTACACGAGCGCGCGCGGGCGGAACACTCGTGCAAGTGTCTGCGAACCCGTCAGGTGCTGGGCGACCGCGTTGTCGGTCGAATACCGGATGAGGCCCTTGGGGTAGCCCATCTTCTGCATCACCTGATTGCACCCGTCGATGCAGGCCGCGCAGCCGATGCACTCGTACTGCAGCCCGTTGCGGATGTCGATCCCGGTCGGACACACCTGCACGCAGATGCCGCAGTCCACACAGTCCCCCAGATCGAGCGCCCCGCGATCCGCCGCGCGCGAGCGCCCACCGCGCGGCTCGCCGCGCCCACGGTCGTAGGTGATCACGAGTGTGTCGCGGTCGAACATCGCGCTCTGGAAGCGGGCGTACGGGCACATGTACTTGCACACCTGCTCGCGCATCCAGCCGGCGTTGCCGTACGTGGCGAACCCGTAGAAGAGAATCCAGAACGTTTCCCAGGGACCCAAGGCGGGGTTGGGGCCCCCGCCGCTCCATTCGAAGAGCGACGCCACCGCGCCCCACAGCTCCCGGATCGGGGTGACGTAGCCGACGAACGTGAAGCCGGTCCAGAGGGCGATCGCGAGCCACGCGCCGTGCTTCGCCGCCTTGAGGCCGAGCTTGCGCGCGGTGAGCGGCGACTGGTCGAGCTTCATGCGGGCGGTGCGGTTGCCTTCGATCCGCTCCTCGACCCACATGAAGATCTCCGTGTACACCGTCTGTGGGCAAGCGTATCCGCACCACAGGCGCCCCGCGATCGCGGTGAACAGGAAGAGCCCCAGCGCCGAGATGATCAGCAGGACCGCGAGGTAAATGATGTCCTGCGGCCAGAACACGAGGCCGAAGATGTAGAACTTGCGCTGGACGATGTCGAAGAGGACCGCCTGCCGATCGTTCCACCGCAGCCATGGACCGCCGTAGAAGACGAGCTGGGTCGCCCACACGAGCGCCCAGCGCCACGCGGCGAACCAGCCATGGACCGTGCGCGGATAGATCTTCTTGCGGACCTCGTAGAGTGCGGTCTCGGTGCTCGCGTCCAGCGCGGCCGCGGAGGGATTGAGAGGGCGATCGCTCATCGAAACATTCGCGACCGCGCGGTGATGACGCTCATCGCTCGACTCTAGAGATCTTCCCTGGCCAGCTTTTGAGCTAGATCAGACTTCGCCCATCGACCGCGCGGGTACACTAGCGATCGTCCGCGAACTTGTCGGAGGGAACCAGCATGGACGAGCTCATCGATCGCGACCGGCAGGGCTTCGAAGTCCCCGCGGTTCGCACGGTCGAAGCCTTGCGGCCGTTGCGCTGGCTCGCGCGGGGTTGGCGCGACCTGCGTCGCACCGGGCTCGCGAGCCTGGTCTACGGGCTTGCGCTCGCTCTCGCGGGCGCCGCGGTGGTCTGGCTCGCGGGCAGCCGGCCGTATCTCGTGACGGCGCTGTACTCGGGGTTCCTCCTCGTTGCGCCCTTCCTGCTCATCGGGGTCTACGATTTGAGCCGGCAGCTCGAGCACGGCGGGGCCCTCGACGCCCGACGCGCTCTCGGCGCGTGGCGCGCCAATGCCGACTCGATCGGCCTGTTCGGGCTCGGGCTCGTCTTCGTCCTCATCTCGTGGGAGCGCATCTCGGCGATCCTTTTCGCGTTGCTCTACGGTGGCGAGCTGGCGTCACTCGAGACACTGGTGCAGCAGATGGTGTTCTCCCCCGACTACCGTACCCTGCTCGTGGCGTACGTGGGAATCGGTGGGGCGCTCGCCGTGCTTGTCTTCGCCGTCAGCGCGGTCTCCGTTCCGATGCTCCTCGATCGGAATCCCGACGTGGCGACGGCGATCGCGACGAGCCTCAGGGCGGTCGCGCGTAACCTCGTGCCGATGGCCATCTGGGCGGCGCTGATCGTGGTGCTCACCGTCATCGGATTCGCGACGCTTTTCCTCGGCCTGATCGTCGTGCTCCCGTGGCTGGGCCACGCCACCTGGCACGCCTACCGCGACCTGGTCGAGTGACCGTCGCCCGGCGCGCCGGCGCGCCCCGAGTCACTTTCCCGCGGACGCGGACGCCGGCTGCGAAAGCGAGTAGACGTAGCCCGCGAGCAAACGGATCTTCGCCGCGCTGAGCAAGTCTTTGTGCGCCGGCATCTGGTTGTTCCGGCCCTTGGAGATCGTCTCGATGATCGTCGGCTCGGCCGATCCGTAGAGCCAGACCTTGTCGGTGAGGTTGGGTGCGCCGAGGGCGGAATTTCCCTTGCCGTCGGCGCCGTGGCAGGCGGCACAGTTCTGGGCGAACAGCGGGTTGCCGCGCGCGGTGCGGATGCTGTCGTTCGTCAGACCGGAGAGCGACCTCACGTAATGCGCGACGTCCTGCGTACCCTGTGCGCCCAGCACCGCGCCGAACGGCGGCATGACACCTGTGCGTCCTTCGCTGATCGACACTTCGATCGCGGCCGGATCTCCGCCCCAGAGCCAATCCCGGTCAGTCAGGTTGGGAAAGCCGCGCGAGCCGCCGGCGTCACCGGCATGGCACTGCGCGCAGTGATTGAGGAAGAGCTTCTGCCCGATCGCGAGCGCCTCGGCATCTTTCGCGAGCGCGGCCACGTCCTGGGCCGCGAACTTGTCGTAGAGGGGCCCGAACCGCGCGTTCGCCCGCGCCTCTTCCTCCTCGAGCTGCTTGACCTGGGTCCAACCGAGCGCCCCAGCGTAGCTGCCGAGTCCCGGGTAGAGCGCGAGGTAGACGAGCGAGAAAACGATGGTGATGTAGAACAGCCACGACCACCAGCGCGGCAGCGGGTTGTTGTACTCGCCGAGATCCTCGTCCCATGTGTGTCCGGTGGTCTCGACGGACTTTCCCGGGGGCTTACGCGAGTTCTGGCTCCAGAGCAGCACCGCACACGCGAGGATCGAGACGATCGTGACGAGCGCGATGTAGACGGACCAGAAGTCGCTGGTGAAATCGTTCATCGGCGCTCTCCGTTGCGCGTCTCGGTATCGTCGAAGGGCAGCAGCGCGTCGCGATCGAAGCGCTGCTTGCGTGAGGAGCCGTAAGCCCACCACACGATGGCGAGGAAGGCAGCGAGCGCCGCAACTGTGACCAGGCTCCTGGCGAAATCGATGTCCACGGCGTCTCCTATCTCGCCTGGGGCTTCAGCGCGGTGCCGAGCACCTGGAGATAGGCGATCAGTGCGTCCATCTCGGTCTTGCCCTTGAGCTCGGCCTGCGCGTTGGCGATCTCCCCGTCGGTATACGGCACACCCACCATCCGCAGCGCGCGCATCTTGGCCTCGATGTCCTCCACGTTCGCGTTCGTGCGGGCGAGCCATGGATAAGCCGGCATGTTCGATTCCGGCACGACGTCACGCGGGTTGAGCAGATGGATGCGGTGCCAGTCGTCGGAGTAGCGCCCCCCGACGCGCTGCAGATCCGGCCCGGTGCGCTTCGAGCCCCACTGGAACGGATGGTCGTACACGAACTCGCCGGCGACCGAGTAGTGCCCGTAGCGCTCGACCTCCGCGCGGAACGGCCGCACCATCTGCGAGTGACAGTTGTAGCAGCCCTCGCGGATGTACACGTCGCGTCCGGTCTGCTGCAGCGCCGTGTACGGCTTGAGCCCCGCGACCGGCTCGGTCACCGATCGCTGAAAGTAGAGCGGCACGATCTCCACCAGGCCTGCGACCGCCACCACCAGGATCACCAGGGTGATCAGCAGCGCCTGGTTCCGCTCGATCATGTCGTGCGTGAGCTTCATCGTCGCGCTCCGTTACGCATGCGCGGCGGCGGGCGCCGGGATCGGTGCGTCCACCGACACGCTGCCGGCGACCGTCTTCGCGACGTTGTAGGCCATGATGAGCATCCCCGCGAAGTACAGGATCCCACCGATGAGGCGCGTCGCGTAGAAGGGATAGGTCGCTTTCACGCTCTCGACGAACGTGTAGGTCAGCGTGCCGTCGGCGCCTACCGCACGCCACATCAGGCCCTGCATCACGCCCGCGATCCACATCGCTGCGATATAGATCACGATGCCGACGGTTGCGACCCAGAAGTGCACGTTGATCAGCGGCACGCTGTACATCTCGGTGCGGCCGAACAGGCGCGGGATGAGGTAGTACAGCGAGCCCATCGAGATCAGCCCGACCCAGCCGAGCGCCCCGCTGTGCACGTGGCCGATGGTCCAGTCGGTGTAGTGGGAGAGTGCGTTCACGGTCTTGATCGACATCATCGGCCCCTCGAACGTGGACATGCCGTAGAACGACAGCGACACGATGAGGAACTTGAGGATGGGATCGGTGCGCAGCTTGTGCCACGCGCCCGAGAGCGTCATGATCCCGTTGATCATTCCGCCCCAGGACGGCGCGAGCAGGATCAGCGAGAAGAGCATCCCGAGCGATTGCGCCCAGTCGGGCAGCGCGGTGTAGTGCAGATGGTGCGGGCCGGCCCACATGTAGGTGAAGATGAGCGCCCAGAAGTGCACCACCGACAGGCGGTACGAGTAGATCGGCCGGCCGGCCTGCTTCGGGACGAAGTAGTACATCATCCCCAGGAAGCCGGCGGTGAGGAAGAATCCGACCGCGTTGTGGCCGTACCACCATTGCACCATCGCGTCCTGGGCGCCGGCGTAGGCCGAATACGACTTCCATAGCGTCGCCGGCACCGCGGCGCTGTTCACGATGTGCAGCAACGCCACCGTGAGGATGAACGCGCCGAAGAACCAGTTCGCGACGTAGATGTGCGCGACCTTGCGCTTGGCGATGGTGCCGAAGAACACGATCGCGTAGGCGATCCACACCAGCGCGATCAGGATGTCGATCGGCCACTCGAGCTCGGCGTACTCCTTCGAGCTGGTGATGCCGAGCGGGAGCGTGATCGCGGCCGAGACGATCACCGCCTGCCAGCCCCAGAAGGTGAAGGCTGCGAGCCCGGGCGAGAAGAGCCGTGCATGGCAGGTGCGCTGCACCACGTAGTACGACGTGGCGAACAGCGCGCTGCCGCCGAACGCGAAGATCACCGCGTTGGTGTGGAGCGGCCGCAGCCGCCCGTAGCTCAGCCAGGGCACGTCGAAGTTGAGCGCCGGCCAGAGCAGCTGCGCGGCGATGAGGACGCCGACGAGCATACCGACGACGCCCCAGACCACGGTCATGATGGCGAACTGCCTGACGACCGTGTAGTTGTAAGTGGTCTCCGCTTTCATTCTTGGGCGAAACCTCCCGCGCGCTCGACGTGGCGCGCATCGGAAACGATGCTACGGGGCCGTCGCGGGCGCGACTTGATGTGGGTCAAACCGGTGGCGGGAGCCGCAACGGGTCGACACGCGCGCGGACGGCACGGGTCTCATGCGCTCAGCCGTCGCTCCGGTCGGACCGCGGGCGGTCGTCGTCCATCAGGACGTCCAACGCCGGGCGATCGAGGTCGTCGAACTGCCCGCTCCCGAGCGCGCGCCAGAACACCCAGCCGATGACGAGCACCAGCAGGACCGAGAGCGGCACGAGGATGTAGAGGCTTTCCATCCGTCAGGCGCCCGCGAGCACCGGCGCGGCGCCGCGTGCCTCCGCCTGCCGCCCGGGAACAAGCGGCCGCAAAGCATTCAGCACGACGACGAGTGAACTCGCCGCCATCCCCACCGCCGCCTCCCACGGCCCGATCCACCCGGCCACCGCAAGCGGCAACGCCACCGAGTTGTAGAGGATTCCCCAGCCGATGTTCTGCCGGATAACGCGCATCGCGCCACGGGCGAGCGCGAAAGCATCGCTCACCCCACGCAACCGGCTGCCGAGCAGCACGTGGTCCGCTTGCGCCTGCGCAGCGTCGGCGCCAACCGCCATCGCGAACGAAACGTCGGCGCGGGCGAGCACCGGCGCGTCGTTCAGCCCGTCGCCGATCATTGCCACCACCCGCCCCGCGCGCTGCAGCCGCGCGACGAACGCGAACTTGTCTTGCGGCGTCGCGCCGCCGCAGAACGAATCGATGCCGAGCCGGCCCGCCACCGCCTCGACCACCACTGGGTCGTCGCCGCTGCAGAGATGCACGCGCAGGCCGTGGCCGGCGAGCGTATCGACCAGCTCGCGCGCGTCTGCGCGCAATTGGTCCTCGAGAAAGAACGCCGCCAGCCAGCCGTTCGCGTCGGCGAGAAACACGGGCGTGCAGAGCTGGGCCGGGCGGGGGAACCGCGCCGGAAGCGGCCGGCCCGCGAGCTCGCGGCAAAAGCGCTCGCCCCCGATCCGCACGCGGCGCCCATCCACGGTCGCGTCGACACCGTGACCCGGATGGTTCCGGAGCGCGCCCACCGTCGGGAGCGGCCCCTCGCCCTGGAAGGCGCGCGCGATCGGATGGCGGCTCGACGCCTCGATCGCGCGCGCGAGCGCGAGGCAGCGGTCCGCGGCGAGCGGGGCGAGCGGAACGACCTGCGCGATCGCGAAACCTCCGGTAGTCAGGGTGCCGGTCTTGTCGAGCACGACGTCGGTCGCCCCCTCGAGCGCCTCCATCGCGCACGAGCGCGTCAGCGCCACGCCGCGCGCGAGCAGCTGCGCGTTGGCGCGCGTGAGAACGATGGGCGCGGCGAGCGCGAGGGCGCACGGGCAGGTCGCCACCAGCACCGCGACCGCGACCCATGGCGCACGGTCCGGCGCGACGTGCAACCACCACAGGAAGGCGAGCGCGGCGGCGCTAAGCACGAGCCCGGTGAGCGCGCGTGCGATCCGGTCAGCGCTCTCGACGAGGCGCGGGCGTCCGGCAGCCGCGCGCTCGACAAGCCGCGCGATCGCCGCCGCCCGGGTCTCCGCGCCCGCGCGCTCGATACGCATCACCAGCGGCTGCTCGAGGTTCACGGCGCCGCCGGTCAGCTCGACACCGGCGCACTTGACGACCGGTCGCGACTCCCCTGTCAACAGGGACTCATCGCAGCTCGAGGCGCCCGAAACGACCACGCCGTCCGCGGGGACGCGTTCGCCGGCCGGCACCAGCGCGTGGTCGCCGGGGCCGAGCAGGTGGGCGGCGAGCCGCTCTGCGCTCGCTGCGTCGCGCGGGTCGCGCAGCCGCCACGCGAAGGCCGGCATCCAGCGCTGGAGGTGATCGAGCTCGCGCGCAGCGCGCTGGCGTGCCGCCCGCTCGACATAGCGCGCGCCGAGCAGGAGAAAGACGATCATCGCGATCGAATCGAAGTACACCTCGCCGCCGCCAGCGAAGGTCGCCCAGGCGCTCGCGGCGAATCCCGCTGCGAGGCCGAGCGCGATCGGTGTGTCGAGGCTGATCCGTCGCTGCCGGAGGTCGCGCCACGCGGCGGAAAAGAAGGGGCCGGACGCGAACAGCATGACCGGCAGCGTGAGCGCGAGGCTCGCCCATCGCATCAGGCCCTCCGCCTCGCGGGTCAGGGTGCCCGCACCGGCGTCGACGTAGGCGGGAAACGCGTACATCATCACCTGCATCGCACCGAATCCGGCGACGAAGAGCCGCCACAGCGCCCGGCGCCGCTCGCGGCGCTCCAGCTCGTCCTGTCGGCGGGGATCGTAGGGGTAGGCGTCATAGCCGATCCCCCGGATCGCCTCCAGGATCGCGCTCAGGCGCACGCGCCGCGCGTCCCAGGCAACCTGAGCACGGTGGGTCGCGTAGTTGATGTCCACGCGCAGGACGCCGGGAATGCGCCGCAGGGTCTGCTCGTTCAGCCAGAGACAAGCGGCGCAATGGATGCGATCGAGGATGAGCGCAGCCTCGCGCTCGTGCTCGCTCGGGGCGACGACGAACTGGCGTTGCGCGACGGGGTCGTCGAAGATCTCCGCGGGGGTCAGATCCCGCGCCGGCAGCGCGACCGGATGCGGCGCTTGACGCGTCTCGTAATACCGCTCGAAACCGCCGACAACGATGGTGCGCGCCACCGCTTCACAGCCGGCGCAGCAGAACTCGCGCACCGCACCGAGCACGGACGCGCCATGGCGACCCGGCTCGAGCACGGGCAGCCCGCAATGAAAGCACGGAGGGACCGGCGGGGCGGCAGGGGTCACCGGACGATGCTATGCACCGCCGGCCCGCTCCGCTTGACGTACGTCAAATCGAGGCGCTCGACGAGCACCTTGCCTCGCTAATGCCCTGCATCCAGCCTCAAAGCGCGTCGATGACGCGCTCGAGGCGCGCGCGCTCATGTAAGGCCTGGATCGAGCGCATGCGCTGCCGCTAGAAAACGCCCGCCGCGCGCTGCTGGCGACGGATATATGCGGTGATATGCCCTACGTCCTCGCGCGTCAGGCCGGTCACCGGGAGCATGTCGCCGAATCGCCAGTGGTGCTGGCGCGAGCCATTCCTCACCGCGAGTTGGATGGCCACGTCGCTGTGGTGATTCGGCTCGTAGATCCGGTGCAGGAGCGGTGGGCCCTTGTCCGTGCCCTTGAGATTGTCGCCGTGGCAGGCTGCGCAGTTCCTCTCGAAGAGCTGCTTGCCTTTCGCCGGATTCGGCATGAAACCCGGTCCCGGCAGGAGCTCGCTCGCGGATTGCCCGAATGCGCCGGCCGAAGCCCCCAGGCCGATGCAAACGGCGAAGTATCTCAACACTTTCATTCTGAGAGCTCCCTTGAAGTGAAATGATCATGGCGCCCGCGGCTCAGCCGATCCGACCGAGCGCTGGAAATGCGTCGAGCATCCAAAGCGCGACCACCGACACGTAACCGGTGATCATGGCGATCCCGAATGCAATCAATACCGCTCCGCCGAGCAGCTGAAGCGCGACGCCGAGACGGCGCATCTTGCGCAATGCGGGAGTCGCGCGATCCAGAAACAGCGCGGCAATGAGGAACGGAACGCCGAGCCCCAGCGCGTAGGCACCGAGCAGCGCCACGCCGCCTACGCTGGTTCCGACCGCGCTCACCGCGAGGACCGCCCCCAGCACCGGGCCGATGCACGGCGTCCAGCCGAAACCGAATGCGAGGCCGATCACGTAGGCCGTGACAGGATGACCACCGACGATGCGCGGATGAAAACGCAGATCGCGCTGCAGCCAGGCGAAGCGGCGCAGCATGCCGAGCATCAGCAGGCCGAACAGAACGATGATGATCCCGCCGACGATGTTCGCTTCGTAGCGGTACCGCGCGACGAGCTGACCGAGCGCGCTGGCGCTCGCCCCGAATGCGATGAAGACCGTGGAAAAACCCGCGACGAAAAAGGCGCTCGTGCCGAGCGTGGCAAGGCGCGCGGCGAGCCGCGCGTGCACGCGTTGCGCGCTCTGCCCCGCGATGAAGGAGACGTACCCCGGCACCAGCGGCAGCACGCACGGCGAAAGAAACGAGATAAGCCCCGCTACGAAGGCGGTGACGAGCCCGATGCTTGTCGCGTCGGTCATCGCGTCCGCCGCGCTCGCGCGCGGCTTACGGAGGCGTCGACCGGGCGTTGCGGGTCACTCCGCCTGAAGCTAGCGCACGAGCGGCATGAGCTCCGCCGCCCACCGCTCGAGCACGTTGTGAACGACGGCGAATACGACGCCGAACACGAGTCCTTTCGCCGCCCACAGGCCGGCGGCGGTCGCGAAATGCTGGAGCGACAACTGCGCGGCGGACGCCCCCCGTTTGAGGCACGACCAGCCCGTGGAAGAGCAGGCCAAGGACAGCCATCAGCGCATCCGGAAATAGGAGGGCGAGTGCGGTCCACGTCGCGTATGCGAGCGGAACAGCGAGCATCAACGTGGCACCCGTTCTCAGCACGCCGAACCTCGGCCGCTCGGCGCGCGCCAGGCTCTGGTGCAATTTCGTCCAAGTCGGGCGACGCGGAGCCGAGCGTGCGCGTTCGGCTACACCCGTAAGAAACTGTCGATGGATGTCCCTTTCTGATCCTGGCGCTTTGCCCGCTGATGCACATTTTCATGCATCGGGGATTCCGTAGAGATGCGCGCGGTGCTCCATGACAAGAAAGAACCCGGCCACGCCGCCGAATACGAGCAGCGCAATACCGGCCCCGCTGCGCAGGAAAGAGGTCTTGCCCGGATTGGGTGTCTGAATCATGGTCGTACTCCAATCGGACGATGTCGATTCGCGCGAGTATCGCCGGCGGCGCGAGCACGCCGCTACGCCCCCCGCGCACGACCGGCAAAGAAGTTGTAAAGCGGTGCCCAGATGAGGGCGAAATACCAGCCGTAGCCATAGCTCTCGGCAAGCCCCAGCAAGAAGCTCTGCCAGCTGATCCACTGGAATCCCGGGAGCAGCTTGCGCCAGGCCTCATACATCGCGTGGTCTGGAAATGCGAGGTCGAACGCCACGCACACCGTGAACGTGATCGCGAGAAACAGGCTCGCTGTGTGCCCGAGCGCGACAAGCGGGATGCCCTGCCTCATGATCCCTCCTTCGCGCCGGGTGCCGCGCAGAAGCCCTGCGCCGGCACGCCGAGGGCGGCGTTGAACTTGCTCGACATGTTCTGAAATGCGACGAGCGCCGTGAGCCCGACGATGGCGTTCTCGTCAAATTCTCGGCGCAAGCGGGAAAACACGGCGTCGTCGACACGGCGGCGCGTGTCGGTCATCGCCTCCGCATAGGCGAGCGCCGCTCTCTCCTTCTCATTGAAAAGTGGCGAATGCTCGAAGTCCTCGATCGCGGCAAGCTTGTCGAACGCGGCGTGCCGCTCGATCGCAGTGGCCGAATTGAGATCGACGCAGAATGCGCAACCGTTGATCTGCGAGATGCGCACCTGGGCGAGGGAACGCAGTACCGGATCGATCGGCGACCCCGCCCCGTCGAGCGTGCGGTAGAGCAGCGTCAGCGCGAAAAATGACCGCGGAAGGCGTCCCCACAACCGCGCGGGCTCGAGTTCCTGGCCGTACTTGCGCCGTTGCGCCGCGAGAATCAGCCTCACGTACCAGGGGTAGCGCTTGAGGGGCCGCCCGCCGATCCGCGGACCGTCCCCGTTCAAGCCGCTGTGCGAGCCGGGCGACACGATCCGGGCAGCGCGGTCGCGCTGCAGGGCGGACGCGCTCATGTCCCGCCCCCCGCGAATGCGACGAACTTCCCCGGCGCGGCCTCGAACTTCTCCAGGCAGCTTCGCGAGCAGAAGCGGTACGTCTTGCCGCTCCAGGCCATCGAATAGCCTTTGTCGGGGGCGACGTCCATGCCGCACACCGGATCCTTGCCGCCGGCCTGCGTGCCGGCGGGGTCACCATGAGAGCCGTGTCCACCGTGCGTGATGTGCGCGCCGCAACCGTAGCGCATCATGACGAAGAACAGCACCCCGAAGATCAGCAACCACAACAAGCCTTCCATGGTCCCAGCTCCTTCTCGCTCGTCTCCCGGCGATCGCTAACCAATCGGCCACGGTATTCCGGTCTGCGCTCATCGCACCAGTCCATCGATGGCTCCAGAGAATTGCTGGATCGGCTACGCGACGCTAGCTCAGCAAATCCCGTTTCTTCTGGTCGAACTCTTCCCTGCCGATCTCGCCCCGAGCATAGCGTTCCTTGAGGACCTCGAGTGCGCGGCTTTCGGTAGCGGGCCCGCCGCGAGACGGGCCGATCCCCACGGCCAGCCATTTCACGAGCACGACGATGCCGAGAATGATCAGCGCCCACCACAGCACCATGTGCACCACGCCGAAGAATCCCCACCCCCAACCCATGCCATAGTCGCCCCACATCTTCGGTCTCCTTCCGGTTGTCTACCGTTCACTTCGCCGTGCGCGGCGTGCGTCGAATACCCGCCGCAGCCCTTTTTCAAGCAACGAGATAGTTCCGCATCATTCCCATGTCCTCGTGCTCGAGGTTGTGACAGTGATACAGGAACATGCCGCGGTGAGAGTCGAACTTCGCGGCGAACCGCACGCTTTCTCCAGGCAGTACCAGCACGGTGTCTTTCAGGCCGCTGTCCACAAAACCCGCGCGCAGCCATTCGAGGCCGCGAGTCTCGCCACGCCGCTCGAGCACGCGAAACTGGACGCCATGCACATGAATCGGGTGCGGCAGCGCCATCATCCGCGTGAGATTCGCGAACTCCCAGATTTCGGTATCGCCGAACCGGACGCGCTCGTCAGGCGCCACCTCTTCCATCGAGAACGTGCGCCCATTGAGGCCCCACTGCATGTGACCGACGCTGATCGCGATGCGTCGCGACCGGGCGTCGCGCGGCGAGCTCGCCGCCGGGAGCTCGGCGAGTCGATCGGGCAACGCCGGAACTCCGGCGCCACGCTTGTCCACGGTGAACACCGCGAAGGCATGCGGCGGGCCTGGCTGCGGCGGCGCGCCGCCCATCATGCCGCGCCCCATCATGCCGCCCATCATCCCCGTCCCGGCGAAGTCGATCGGCTGCGCGACGAGCGCTACGCGGCTGCCCATCGACTGATCATGGAGATCCAACCAGAGCTCAACCCGCTCGCCGGGCCCAAGCACCACGAACGGCTTGGTTTCCGGGGCGGCGAGCAGGCCACCGTCAGCGGCGATCGCCACGAGCGGCTTGCCGTCCGAGCGACCGACGCGATAGATGCGCGAGTTCGAGCCGTTGAGAAGCCGGATGCGGTAGGCGTCATTCGCGGCCGAAAGCGCGAGCGATGGCCGGCCATTGGCCAGAATCCGCTCGCCTACGAAGCCGGTCATGGTGCCCATCATTCCAGGCCCGAGCGCGGCAACGTAGACGAGCTGGTTCGCACCGTCGAAAGTGCGGTCCGAAAGAACGATCGGGATCTCGCGCTCCGCTTCGGGAAGCTTCAAAGCACGCTCTGCCTCGTCGCTCACTAGAAGGAGTCCGGCCAATCCGGCGTTGACCTGCGGGCCGGTCAATCCATGCGGATGCGGGTGGAACCAGTAGGTGCCCGCACGATTGCGAACCTCGAACTCATAGAGATACCCGCCACCCGGCGCAACCGCGTCGCGCGGATGGCCGTCCATGCGTTCGGGAACAATCATGCCATGCCAATGCACGATGGTCGGCTGCGTGATCTGATTGCGGAAGCGGATCCGGACCCTGTCACCTGCCTTGAGCCGCAGGATGGGGCCGAGAGAGGTCCCGGCGATAGGCGCAACCGTGTGTGACGGGCCGCGCAAGACACGCCCTTCGTAGCCCCACACCTCGGTCGGCCGGCCCGGTAGGATCGGCACCCGATCAGGTCGCGCAACGAGATCAATCTCGACGTCGGGGCGGAACTCCTCGCTCCCTTGCGCGCTCGCCGCGCGCGTCAGCGCCACGACCGGAAATACGCCGGACGCCGCAGTCGCCGCCGCTGCGGTCAGGAATTCGCGGCGCTTCACATTCATGGCCATTCTTCTAGCTCGCTCCGAGATCACGCCGCTTCTGCTCGAACTCTTCCTTGTCGATCTCGCCCTTCGCGTAGCGCTCGGCGAGGATGTCGACCGCAGACTTGCCGCGTACCGGCGGCAAGGCGCTCGATGACGGCCCGGCGCCGAACCAGCGCACGAGCAGCACCACCCCTGCTATCAGGAGCCCCCAAAAGAGCAGCATCCCTATTCCGCCAAACCCCATTCCGCCGCCGAATCCTTCAAATCCACCCATCATATGCATCTCCTTTAACGAATTCGTTTACCTTGAAAGCCCTCGAGCTCCGCGTTGACTTTCTTGACGATTAACTTCAATCCCTCGAACCCGACCACCTCGACGGCGTCGCCAACGGCGAGCAGCCCATCACGGGACTCTGCTGACCAGAGCTCGCTCGCGACCCAGACCGTCCCGCGCCGACCCTCCGCGGCACGCATCTGACCCCGGCTGCGAAGCAGCGTCTCGGTGCCACTCTTTATCGGCGCCCGCATCGCCTTGAGGGCGAGCCAGTAGACGGCGCCAGTCACGAGGAGCACCACCGCGTACACCGAGACACCCTCTCCGAGCGGGAGCAACCACAGCACCGGGAGCGCGAGCACCGGCATAACGAGCATCAGGTGGCACATTTGCATCCCTCCGCAGCAACAGCTTCGGTCCTGCGCGCGTATGGGGCCATTCGATCAGGCTCCACGCTACAGCGCAGCGCGTCGCAGTCGCAACGCGTTGCTGATCACCGACACCGACGAGAGGCTCATTGCCGCGCTCGCGATCATCGGCGAGAGCAGCAGGCCGATGAACGGATAGAGCACGCCCGCCGCGATCGGAACGCCGAGCGAGTTGTAGATGAACGCGAAGAACAGGTTCTGGCGGATGTTGCGCATGGTCGCGCGCGACAACCGCCGGGCTTTCGCGATACCGCGCAGATCGCCCTTCACGAGCACCACTCGCGCACTCTGCATCGCGATGTCGGTGCCGTGGCCCATCGCTATGCCGACATTCGACTGGGCAAGCGCAGGCGCATCGTTTATGCCGTCGCCGGCCATTGCGACGATTTCACCCTTCGCCTGTAACTCCTGAATAACGCGATGCTTCTCCTGTGGCATCACCTCGGCGACGAAGTCGCGGAGCCCGAGGGCGGTCGCCACCGCCTGCGCGGTGCGACGGTTGTCGCCGGTGAGCATCACGATTCTGACACCGTCCGCGCGCAATTGTTCGACCGCATCGCGCGTAGATTCTTTGATGGGGTCGGCAACACCAATCAACCCGGCGGGCTTGCCGTCCACGAGCATGAACATGACGGTCTGGCCTTCGTTCTGCAGGGCGCTCGCACGGTCTGCGAGCGCCGCGCCTTCAACACCTTCGTCCGAAAGAAGCTTTGCATTGCCGATTGCCACGCGCCGCGCGTCGATCGACCCGCGTACGCCCTTGCCGGTCACCGAATCGAAATCCGCGACCTGCGCGAGTTTCACGCCGCGCTCATCGGCTGCCGCGACGATCGCCGCCGCAAGCGGGTGCTCGCTCGCACGCTCGAGACTGGCAGCGAGCCGCAGGAGCTCTTCCTCGGTGATGCCGCCGGCTACCTCGACCGCCTGGACCTTCGGCTTGCCTTCGGTGAGCGTGCCGGTCTTGTCAACCACCAGCGTGGTCACCTTTTCCATCAGCTCAAGCGCTTCGGCGTCCTTGATCAGCACGCCGTCGAGCGCACCCCGGCCTACTCCGACCATGACGGAAATGGGCGTTGCAAGACCGAGCGCGCACGGACAGGCGACGATGAGGACTGAGACGGCGACGAGCAGCGCATTGCCGAGCGTCGGCGTCGGACCGACCGCCCACCACACCAGTGCAGAGATGATCGCGATGACGATCACACCGGGCACGAACCACGCCGAAACGAGGTCCGCCAGGCGCTGGATCGGCGCGCGCGACCGCGACGCCTCGCCGACGAGGTGCGCAATCTGCGCGAGCAGCGTGTCGGCGCCGACTTTTTCGGCGCGCATGGTGAATGTGCCGGTCTGGTTGACCGTACCCCCAGTGACTGCAGCGCCTTGTGTCTTCTCGACGGGCACCGGCTCGCCCGTGATCATCGATTCGTCGACTACTGAGCGGCCGTCGACGACCTTGCCGTCCACCGGCACCTTGGCGCCCGGCCGCACCCGGAGCGTATCGCCCGGATGTATCTCCGAAAGCGGGGCCTCCCGCTCCTCGCCCGACGCCTCGACGCGGATTGCCGTGTTCGGCGCAAGCCCCAGCAGCGCGCGCACCGCGCTCGACGTCTTCGAGCGGGCACGCAGCTCAAGTACCTCGCCGAGCAGCACCAGCGTCGTAATCACCGCCGCCGCCTCGAAATAGAGCGGCACGAGGCCCTCGATCTTGAACTTGTCAGGCAGCGCATCCGGAAAGAAAACTGCAAACACGCTGAAGAGGTAGGCGACCGCCACGCCGAGCCCGATCAGGCTGTACATGTTGAGATTTAGCGTGCGAAAACTCGTCCATCCGCGCACGAAGAAAGACCAGCCGCCCCAAACAACGACCGGCGTCGCAAGCGCAAGCTGCAGCCAACCAAAGACGGGCTCGCCAATCGCTTCGCGCACGGCGTTGCCCCACACGAGTTCCGACATGGCGGCGAAAACGAGCGGCACGCTCAGCAGGACGCCGACCCAAAAGCGCCGCGTGACGTCCTGGAGATGGACGTCTTCCACGTCCTCGAGCGTTGCAGCGCGCGGCTCGAGCGCCATGCCGCAGATCGGGCAGTTGCCGGGCGCATCGCGAACGATTTCCGGATGCATTGGGCAGGTCCACTCGACCTTGGCGCCGCCCCCGTTGCTTGCGTGCCGATGCACGGCGATCACTTGAGCTGCCATCGGAAGCTTCGCGGTGCGGTTTCGCCAGAACGCTGGATCCGCAATTCCACCGCATCCGGCGCAGGGACGATCGGCACGAAGCGCAGTACGCCCTTGCGGTGATGCCCGCCGGGTGGATCGCCTTCCCAGGACGTCGGCGCCTGCTGCGCGCCGCCGGCGCCGCTCAGCGTCGCGGCGCGCGCGAGATCGTCGGAAAGTTCCTGGCTGTGCGTTTCGAGTACGACCTCGAACGCCCACAGCTTCGCGCTCGCCGACGTATCAATGGGCTTCACGCGCACGGTGACGCCCCGGTCGCGGCTCGTCTGCTGCGCAAGCTCCCGCGCCGACGCGATGCCCGATGCGGCCGCCACAGCGATCGCCGCGGCGAGCGAGACAAGTGCCTTCAGGCGGGGACGGCGCATCGCGCATGCTCCTTTGCAGCAGCGGCGACCTTGCTGCCGATGTAGACGATTCCCGCGGCGTTGAATGCGAGCCCGACCCAGAAGAGCTCGACCTGGTACTGCGCGACGAGCGTCACCAGCCCCGCGGCACCTACGATCGGCAGGATGTTCGCGAGATAGTGCGTGCAGCAGGAAATCATCGCCGCCGTGGATGCCGTGCCCGAAACGGCGACGACCTTGCCGTGGGCCTGCGAGCCACTCACCAGCCGCCGGAGGTACACGAAGAGCGCGATCTGCACGCCAAATCCGGCCGCGAGCGCGACCACATAAGGCCAATAAAGCCCGAACTGCTCGAGAGTGAACTCCCAGCCCGAAACGAGCGCGAGCAGGCCGAAGTACACGGCGAGCAACGTGACCAGCGCGAGGCAGCCGAACTGCGCGGCTTTTAGAATACTTCCGTTCATCTGATTTCTCCCCGGCCGTTTTCCGGCCGATGATCTGTGGGCGATGCGCCCGCGGATCCGTTGCAGAATTGCCTTGAGCGTCTGCGAGCAAGGGATGCCGCGGCAGGCGCGATGGCGGCGCGACAGGCGCCAGCGCTGCCGGCCGCGGAAAGGAGATCAGAGTCGGAGGTTGCCGAACTGCAGCCGGAGCGACGGTCCGGCACGGATCAGCGCATACGACACGTGCGGCGAACTCGCAACTGGCGTGACATCCCAGCTCGCCAGCACTGGCGCGCCCATGTCGGGTGCTGGGCGCTCTACCTTGGACGTAGAAGCCTGGCCCGCAGGAACGAAGTCGCCTGCGCAATGAGAATCAAGATCGTGATAATCGTCCGCGACGGCGCCGGCAAGCGCGAGGCGCTCGTCGGGTAGCCGCTCCTGTGAACATAGCTCCGACGCGGCGGCGATCTGCGCGAAAATAACCAGCCCGGCGATGCTTCGCCACAAGCTGCGCCACGCGATGCCCAATACCCTGCGCATGGGTTGGTCGGAATTCATCATCAATCGCACAGTCTATGCCGCCCCCAGGTACGAGCTTTGATTGACATCAAGCCCGCCCGGGAACCTCTTCGTGCTCCGTGCCGCCGTGTGAAGGAGCAGCACGCTACTGCTCGGCGCCCATCATCCACCACGGCCCCCAGCGGCGCAGCTGCTCGCGCTGTTCCTTGGTGAGCACTCCTTCGAGCTTCTCGGCGGCCGCAAGCGAGTTCTCGATGCGCTGGAGCCGCAGCTCGCCGATTTTCTTGTACCCCCCGAGAATTGCACTGCGATCGCGCTTGCCGGAGGAATACGCGTCACGCAGCTTCGCCGTTTCATCCAGCGTCTTGCCCAGGAGGTCCCAGTTCATGCGGCGCAACTCGTCCTGGATCTTGGCGATCTGGCTGCGCTGGGCGTCGTTCAAATCGAGCGACCAGAGCCCGCCACCCATCATTCCGGCGCCAGTACCGTAACCGCTCATCATGCCGCCCATCATTCCGGGCCCCATGCCGTACCCTGGACCATAACCGCCCATCATGCCGTGCCCTATACCGTACCCTGGACCATAGCCGCCCATCATTCCGGGCCCCATGCCGTATCCCGGACCATAGCCGCCCATCATGCCGGGCCCCATGCCGTACCCCGGACCATAGCCGCCCATCATGCCGGGCCCCATGCCGTACCCCGGACCATAGCCGC
>JBFJOO010000078.1:0-20695 GCA_041617635.1 Burkholderiales bacterium
CAACAAACCACCCGCCACCGACGACTGCGGCACAAATCGTCCGCCACAGGCTCGCACACCCCGTCGAGGCGCCGTGCCGTGCATGCGCCTGAAAACCGCGAGCTCCCTTCAGCGTATGCGCGGCGCGGGCGTCTGTCGGGGCAGCGGCCGATGCCTGGCCGGCGCCTTTGGCCGCGCCCTCCGTGGCGGGTGGTTTGTGTGCGGGTAGTCGTGGGTTGACTGCCCGCCGCAAACCGGGTCCCCGCAGGAGGGCGTTTGCGGCCGTAGGCGCCGGACGGGCATGGCCGCTGCCCCGCCGGTGGCGAGCGCGTCGAAACCTGGTGCCGAATTACGGCTGCGTGCTATGCCACGAGCGACTGGCGGGCGATGCGCAGCCGCATGGCGCGCATGTCGTCACCCCGGATCTGACGCAGCGCGTAGCCGACGAACGACGGGACGACTTCCTTGCGCCAGTAGATCTCGAGGTCGGTGTTGTCGAGCGGCTTCGCGCGCGTGGCGACCTTCGTCGCGACTTCGGCGATGACTTCGTCGGTGAGCTTCTTGCCGGCGAGGAGCTCGCCCGCCTTGGTGACAACCGGGCGCGAGGCGACCGCGCCGAGCACGATCCGCGCGTCCTCGACCGTGCCGTCGGGCGCCGTGCGCACCGCCGCCCCGACGCCGAGCACCGGAAAATCGAACGCGCCGCGCCGGCGCAGCTTCCAGTACGCGCTCCGCCAGCCCTCGGCGGGCGGCAGGATGATCTCGGTGAGGATCTCGTCCGGCTTGCGGGTCAGGTAGTCGATGCCGTCGTTGTTGTAGAGATCGGCGAGCGCGACCTCGCGCTCGCCTGCGGCGGACACGAGCTTGACCTTCGCGCCGAGCGCGATCAAGGCCGGAGCCGTGTCGGTCGACGAGACCGCGACGCAACGCTTGCTGGCAGTGGCGACCCAGCAGATCGCGCCGTCCTTCTTCAGGCAGAAATCGATCGCCTTGCGCCACTCGTAGTTCTGGTTGTAGTAAGTGCAGCGCGTATCGAGGCAGACGTTGCCGCCGAGCGTGCCCATGTTGCGCAGCTGCGGCGTGGCGACCTGGGACGCGGCCTCCCACAAGCCGCGGTAGTGGTCGCGCACCGGCGCGGCGCCCACGACCTCGGAGAGCGTGAGGCCGGCGCCGAGCGCGAGGCCCGATCCGTTCGCGACCTTCTTCAGCGCATCGATCCTGCGCAGCGCGACGAGCGTGGTCGGCTCCTGGTGGCGCCGCTTCATGTTGGGGACGAGGTCGGTGCCGCCGGCGATCAGCATCGCGCTCGGCCCCTCGCCCGCGAGTATGCGCGCCACCTCCCCGATCGAGTCGGGCGCGCGATAGCGGAAGTGCGGCAGCCGCATCATGATGCGGCGGGCTCCTTGACGCGCTCCGCTTCGTCCCGGTGCGGCGCCTTGGTCGCGGTGCCGTCGCCGCCCTCCCAGGGCGGCAGCACGAACATGGGCTCGGGATACGGCACGTCGGGAAAGCGTTCCGGCCCGACGCGCGGCGCCTCGCCCTTCGCCTTCTTGACGAGCGCGGCGCGCACCTTGTCCGGCGTGATCGGCACCTCGTCGATGCGCACGCCGACCGCGTCGAAGACGGCGTTCGCCACTGCCGGCATCACCGGCAGCAGCGGCCCCTGGCCGACCTCCTTCGCGCCAAACGGGCAGTTCGGGTCCGGATCCTCGACCAGGATGGTCTCGATGTCCGGCATGTCGAGCGACGTGAGGCTCTTGTACTCGAGCATCGAGGGGATCTTGTGGACCAGCGCACTCGAGAGCTTGGCCGGCAGGCGCCGGAAGACCTGCTCCTCCATGAGCGCCTCGCCGAGCCCCATGTAGATGCTGCCTTCCACCTGCCCGCGCGCGAGCACCGGATTGATCGTGCGGCCGATGTCGTGCGCGACCCAGATCTTCGGCACGGTGATCCAGCCGGTGGCCGGATCGACCTCCGTCTCGACGACGCACGCGGTGTAGGAGTACGCGGGCGACGGCCCCACGCCGGCGCCCTTGAACTTGCCCGGTGCCTTGGGAGGCGAATAGGAGCCGACCGAGCCGATCGTGCCGTACTTCGCCTCGGCGAACGCCACCGCCTCGCGGAAGCGCATGGTCTTCGACGGATCCTCCGCGGCAAAGACCTGACCGTGCGCGAACACCACCCGCTCGGGCAGAACCTCGAGCTCTTCGGAGGCCGCATCGGCGATGAGCTCGCGCACGCGCTCGGCGGCCTGGATGGCGGCGTTGCCCATCATCACCGTGACGCGGCTCGAGTACGAGCCGAGGTCGACCGGCGTGATGCCGGTGTCGCCGGTGACGCAACGCACGTCGAACGCGTCGATGCCCAGCACTTCCGCCACGATGGCCGCCAGCACGTCGTCCGAGCCCTGACCGATCTCGGTCGCGCCGCAGAAGACGGTGACCTGACCGCTGCGGTCGAGCAGCAGCTGCACGCCCGAGTGCGGCATCTTGTTCCAGTAGATCGAGACTCCGGCGCCGGAGAGATACGCCGCGCAGGCGATGCCGACGCCGCGGCCTTCGGGGAGCTTGCGGTGCTTGTCCTTCCAGCCCGAGGCGTCCACCACCTTGCGGATGCACTCGGCGAGACCGATCGAGCCGATCTTCAGCCAGTTCGCGGTGAGCGAGTTGGGCTTGGCGACGATATTCAGGCGGAACTCCGCCGGGTCCATCCCGAGCCGCTCGGCAATCTTGTCGAGCTGCACTTCCTGGCCGAAACGCGGCTGCGGCGTGCCGTGGCCGCGCTTCGGCCCGCAGGCAGGCTTGTTCGTGAAGACGCGCGCAGCGTCGAAGCGGTACCGGGGGAGCTCGTAAGTTACGGGCTGCAGCACACCCGTATAGAAAGTGCTCGCCGCGCCGTAGCCGCCATAGCCGCCGCCGTCGAGCACCGTCTGCACGCTCATCCCCGTGAGCCTGCCGTCCTGCGTCACGCCGGTGCGCATCTTCATGAGCACCGGGTGGCGACCGCGGTGCATGTAGAAGACCTCCTCGCGCGTGAGGCAGATCTTGACGGGGCGGCCGAGCCGGAGCGCCGCGCGCGAGACCACGATCTCGTGGTTGTGCAGGTCGCACTTGCCGCCGAAGCCGCCGCCGTTCGGGCAGGCGATGACGCGGATGTGCGCGGCGGGAACCTGCAGCGCGCGCGAGAGCGCGCGATGGAGATAGTGCGGCACCTGGGTGCTCGACCAGAGCGTGAGCTTGCCGTCGGCATCGACGGCCGCGACCGCGGCGTGCTGCTCGATCGGGAGGTGCGTGTTGCCCTCGAAGAAGAACAGGTCCTCGAAGACGTGGTCCGATTTCGCGAGCGCTGCCTCGACGTCGCCGAACTCGTAGGACTGGTTGCGATGGATGTTGCCCCGGTCGCCGTATTCGTGAATGCGCGGCTCGGGCGTGGCGAGCGCCTCCTCGATCGTCGCGATCGTCGTGAGCGCCCGGTACTTGACGTCGATCAGGTCGAGGGCGTGCGCGGCGGTCTGCTCGTCGCGGGCGATCACTGCCGCCACCGGGTCGCCTACGTAGCGCACGTGCTCGGGGGCGAGCGGGTACTCGTCCTGCGACACCGGCATCATGCCGTAAGTGACCGGGAAGTCCTTGCCGGTGAGCACCAGGTGCACGCCCGGATGCGCCGCGGCGCGCGCGACGTCGATCGACTCGATCCGCGCATGCGGCAGCGGCGAGCGCAGGATCTTGCAGTGGAGCATGCGCGGCAGCTTGATGTCGTCCGCGAAGCGCGTCTGGCCGGTGACCTTCGCGCGCCCGTCGACGCGCCGCCTTGGCTTGCCGATGACGTTGAACCGGGTTCGCGCGCTCATCGTGCGCCTCCTTCATCGCGCATCTGGCGCGCCGCTTCCTCGATCGCCTCGAAGATCTGCAGATAGCCGGTGCAGCGGCAGAGGTTGCCCGAGATCGCGTCCTTGATGCGCTCGCGGCTCGGCGCGGGCTCCGCTGCGAGCAGCGCCTTGGCGGTCATCAGGATCCCGGGCGTGCAGTAGCCGCACTGCGCGGCACCGAGGTCCGCGAACGCGGCCTGCAGCGGATGCAGCTCGGGACCCCGGGCAAGGCCCTCGACGGTCTCGACCGCGCGGCCCTCGCAATCGAGCGCGAGCGCGAGGCACGAGAGCACCGGCTCGCCGTCGACCAGCACTGCGCACGCGCCGCACTCGCCGAGCTCGCAACCGTGCTTCGTTCCGGTGAGATCGAGGTCCTCGCGCAGCACCTCGAGCAGGGTCTTGTAGGGAGCGAAGAGGATGTCGACCTCCTCGCCGTTCACCCGCATGCGCATGCGGACGTTCTCTTCCGCTGCGACGGCGCGTTCCCGGACGACGTCCATGCGATCCCCCGAATGGCGGCCGCCCGCGGCCAGGAACGGCCAGTGGCGGCATTTGTTTGGCCCCCAAACTATACCGCGGGGTCCGGTGGAAGGCAAAGGCCGGGGTGCTGCGGCGCAGAATCCGGCGCCGCGCCGGTGGAAACCGGTCGCGCCGGGGCGCCCCGCCCCCTGCCGGGGGCCGCATTCGGCAGGACTTGAATTTCCCGACCCGGACCCTATTTCTCCGCTGCATCGGAGGAACGGCCGCGACCTGTCCCCAACTTCTCTACTCGCGCGAGCGGGCGAGGGGGGCGCGCTTCGTGGCGCGCCGGGAGGCGGGGCCGATTTCCCTGGCATAGCCAAGAGGAGATGAGAAATGTACGAGCGTTTGATCAACTTCGAGAACCTGTTCGACGAGTTCCGGCGCATCGAGCAGGAGGTGGACGAGGCTCTCGGCCGCTGGACCCCGCCGGCGGGCATCCGGTCCGTCGCGCGCGGCACGTTCCCCGCGATCAACGTCGGCGGAACCCCGGATGAGGTGCACGTCTATCTGTTCGCCGCCGGCCTCGATCCGAAGACCATCGATCTCTCGATCCAGCAGAACCTG
The DNA here is from genome assembly GCA_041617635.1 of Burkholderiales bacterium. Classification (GTDB taxonomy): domain Bacteria; phylum Pseudomonadota; class Gammaproteobacteria; order Burkholderiales; family SG8-39; genus JAABRB01. Next base: position 4,934 of record JBFJOO010000078.1, read on the forward strand.
CTCACCGTCACGGGCGAGCGGCCGGTCCCGGTGAAGGAGAACGCCACCTATTACCGGCGCGAGCGCTTCGGCGGCGAATTCCGGCGCGTGGTCGCGCTGCCGGACGACGTCGATCCCGAGCGCGTGGACGCCAAGTACCGCGACGGGGTTCTCCAGGTGAGCGTGCGGCGGCGCGAATCCGCCAAGCCGCGGCAGATCCAGGTCAATTGAGCGACAGGAGGCGAAAAATGGCCGACAAGAAAGTTTCAACGCGTGAATCCACCGACGTGGAGCGCGGCGAGCGCGAGTCCGAGATCGTCCTGCGGCCGCCCGTGGACATCTTCGAGGACGCCGAAGGGATCACCCTGCAGCTCGACATGCCCGGCGTCTCGCGGGACCGGCTCGACATCCACGCCGACCGCAACAACCTCGTCATCGAGGGCAAGGGGCAGGTCGACATGCCGCAGGGCATGGAAGCGGTGTACGCGGAGGTGCGCTCCGCGCTGTTCCGCCGCAGCTTCACCCTCAGCAGCGAGCTGGAACCGGACAAGATCGATGCGAGCCTGAAGGACGGCCTGCTCACGCTGCGGGTCCCCCGGCGCGCCGAGCTGCGTCCGCGGAAGATCGAGGTGCGCGCGAGCTGAGCCCGCGCGCGACGGGCCGGCGCCGGGGCAGGTCCCGCCACCCCGGCGTGCGGCTCCAGTTCCGCCGTCGCAAGACTCCGCCCGCGAGCAGCCGCCGGCCGCGGAGCTATCATGGTCCCGGCGCTCGCGAAGAAGACCTGCGGCGCGCCTGGAGGACGCAAATGGATCAGGTAGCCGTGATCGGCGGCGGCACCATGGGTGCCGACGTCGCAGCAATCTTCGTGGCGGGCGGCTGGACGGCGCATGTGGTCGAGCCGGGCGCGGCGACCCGCGCGGCGCTCGCGGCGCGCATCGAGAAGGCGTGCGGGCAGATCGGCGGGCGATATGCAGCCGAGCGGCTCGTCGCGCACAGCGCAGCTTCGGCGCTGCCGTGGCGTGACATCGCGCTCGTGATCGAGTGCGCGCCGGAGAATCTCGCGATCAAGCGCCAGGTGTTTGCCGAGCTCGAGCAACTGGCCGCGCCGGACACGACGCTCGCCAGCAACTCCTCGAGCTTTCCGATCACGGATATCGCGCGCGGCCTGCGCTCCTCGGCGCGCATGTGCGGACTGCACTTCTTCATGCCCGCGCATCTCGTGCCGGCGGTCGAGGTGATCCGCGGCGCAACCACCGACCCCTCGGTGTGCGAGCGGCTCGCCGCCACGATGCGCGCGCTGGGGCGCGTGCCGGTGAACGTCAAGAAGGACGTTCCCGGCTTCCTGGTCAACCGCATCCAGCACGCGATGATGCGCGAGTGCTTCGCGCTGATCGAGCAGGGGCTCGCGACGCCGGAGGATGTGGACGCCGCGGTGCGCTACGGCTTCGGCTTTCGCTTCGTGGCGGCCGGGCCGATCCTGCAGAAGGATCTGGCCGGACTCGACATCCATTGCGCGGCTGCCGCGACCATCTACCCGAGCCTCTGCAACGACTCCGAGCCTTCCACCGTGCTACGCGAGCGGGTCGCAGCCGGCAAGTTCGGCGTGAAAACCGGCGCCGGGTTCTACGAGTGGACTCCGGAGCGCACTGCCGCGGAGAAAGCGCGCTACGACCGCGCGCTCCTCGCGGCGCTTGAGGTCTTCGAGCGGGAGCGCGGGAGCTGACCGCTCGCGAGCGGCGCGGTTAGCGTATTCCCGGCATGTCGAAACCGACCTTGCCGAGCTCCCTCACCATCTCCGCTTGCTGGTCGCTCGTGAGCTCGACGAGCGGCGGGCGAACCGTCATCCAATCGGCATCCCCCGCATAGTGCGCGATCGCCGCCTTCAACGCCGGGATCATCGAGACCTGCGACTGCAGGATCTTGCGCACTGCGTCGATCGAGGCCTGCAGCGCTTCCGCGTCCGCCGACTCCCAGTTGCGATAGACCTTGTCGATTCCGTGCGGGTTCACGTTCGCGCCCGCGGTGATGCAGCCCGCGCCCCCGGCGCGCATGTTGCGCAGCAGGAACACCTCGCTGCCGGCGAAGACCTCGAAGCCCTGCGCGGCAAACGCGTCGAGCACCGCCTTGGTGTTCGACCAGTCGCCCGACGAGTCCTTGATGCCCGCGACGATCTTCGGGTAGCGCTTGAGCAACCGCTCGATCAGCCCGAGCGTGATCGGCACTTGCGCGACCGGCGGGATGTGATAGAGGTAGACCCGCAGCCGCTCGTCGGCGACGCGCTCGATGACTTCCGAGAAGTTGCGGAACAGCCCCTCGTCGGGCACGCCCTTGTAATAGAACGGCGGCAGCATCAGCGCGCCGGCGCAGCCGAGCTTGACCGCATGGGCCGTGAGCCGCACTGAGTCCGTGAGCGCGCTGCAGCCGGTGCCCGGCATGAGCGTCTCCGCCGGCACCCCCGCCTGGACGAGCTCCTCCAGCAGCAGCATCCGCTCCTCGGCCGAGAGCGAGTTCGCCTCGCTGTTGGTGCCGAACACCGCGAGCCCCGAGCAGCCGTGCGCGAGGAGCCATTTACAGTGGCGAACGAAGCGCTGCGTATCCGGCGCAAGATCCTTGGTGAACGGCGTCACGACAGGCGCCAGCACCCCGCGTAGTCTCCTAAGTGTCATCTTCATTCCTTCTTTCAACGTCACATGGAAGGTTACGAACAGGAGGGAACCGCCTGGTTCCCTCCCGTTGCCCTCCTTCCCGGTAGGAGTAAACCGCCCGTCAGGCCAGGTCTTCCTCCGAAAATGGCGCGGTTTGGTGTGCTTCCCTAATCCTCGCTCCTGATTCCACCGTGTTTGCGCAGGAAGTCGAAGTCACAGCCTTCGTCGGCTTGCAACACGTGGTCCATGTAGAGCTTTGCGTAGCCACGCACCGGCGGCTCGACCGGCGGGCGCCAAGCGGCGCGCCGTTGCGCCAGCGCCCGCTCGTCCACGAGCAGCTCGATCCGGCGCTCGCGCACCGAGAGCCGGATGCGGTCGCCGTTTCGCACCAGCGCGAGCGGTCCGCCGATCGCGGATTCGGGGGTGACGTGCAGCACGATCGTGCCGTACGCGGTGCCGCTCATGCGCGCATCGGAGATGCGCACCATGTCCTTCACGCCGGAGCGTGCGAGTCGCGCCGGGATCGGCAGGTAGCCGGCCTCGGGCATCGCCACGCCGCTGCGCGGTCCGGCGTTCTGCAGCACGAGAAAATCGTCGCCCGTCACGTCGAGCTCCGGCGAGTCGATGCGCGCCGCGAGGTCCTCGAGCGAAGTGAAGACGACCGCGCGGCCTTCGCGCTCGAAGAGCCTGGGATCGGCGGCCGAGCGCTTGAGAATCGCCCCTTGCGGCGCGAGGCTGCCGAAGAGCGCGACCAGGCCGCCTTCGCGCTGAAAGGGATCCGACATCGGCCGCACGATCTCCCGATCGACGTAGGCGAGCGGCGCCGCGATCCGCTCGCCGAGCGTCTCGCCGGTGACGGTGCGGCAATCCAGGTGCAGCAGGTCCCTCAGCTCGCGCAGCAGGGCACCGACGCCTCCGGCTGAGAAGAGGTCCGACATGTAGTGCTGGCCGGTGGGCTTGAGATCGACCAGGACCGGCGTCGAGTCCGACAGCTCGTTCAGTCGCGCGAGCGGAATCGGCACGCCAACCCGCCCCGCGATGGCAGTGAGGTGCACGACCGCGTTGGTCGAGCCGCCGATCGCGAGCAAGACGCGCAGCGCGTTCGCGACCGACTTCTCGGTGATGATCTCGCTTGGCCGCACGGGCGCTTGCGTCAGCGCAACGGCCTGCCGGCCGCTCGCCTCGCCGGCCCGCAACCGGTCCGCGTGCACCGCCGGAATCGCGGCCGTGCCGGGCAGCGTCATGCCGAGCGCTTCGGCGATCGCCGCCATCGTGCTCGCGGTGCCCATGACCGCGCACGTACCGGCGGTCGTGGCGAGATTTCCCTCGACTTCCTCGATCTGCCGCGCGTCGATGCCGCCGGCGCGATACGTCGCCCAGAAGCGCCGGCAGTCGGTGCATGCGCCGAGCCGCTCGCCCTGCCAGCGGGTCGGCATCATCGGACCGGCGATGAGCTGCACCGCCGGCACGTCCGCCGCGGCGGCGCCCATCAGCTGCGCCGGCACGGTCTTGTCGCATCCGCCGACGAGCACCACCGCGTCCATCGGCTGGGCGCGGATCATCTCCTCCACGTCGATCGACATGAGGTTGCGAAACATCATGCTCGTCGGGTGCAGGAACACCTCGCCGAGCGAGACGGTCGGAAACTGGATGGGCAGGCCGCCCGCGGCGAGCACGCCGCGCTTCACGGCATCGATCAGCTCCGGAAAGTGCCGATGGCAGTTGTTGAATCCGCTGGCGGAGTCCGCGATGCCGACCACCGGGCGCGTGAGCATCTCCCCCGAATAGCCCATCGAGCGCGCGAAGGAGCGGCGCAGATAGAGCGAGAAATCCGCGTCGCCGTAGTTCGTGAGGCCGCGGGCCAGGCCCCGCGGCGTCTTGCGATCGCCGGTCATGCGGCGATTGTAGCCGAGCGCGAGTCGCGCTCGGCCGGCCCCGGTTTCAGCCCCAGATCGCCCGCGCCGCGTCCACGCACAGCTTGAGCTTCGCGCGCTCGTCGGCCTCGGTGACGGGGTTGCCGCCCATCGTGCTCGCAAATCCGCATTGCGGACTGATCGCGAGGCGAGCGGGATCGATATGCTTCGCCGCTTCACCGGCCCGGCGCTTGAGCGTATCCAGCGACTCGAGCTGCGGAACCTTCGAGCTCACCATCCCGAGCACCACGCCCTTGCCCTTCGGGACGAGGCGCAGCGGCGCGAAATCGCCCGCGCGCGGCGTATCGAACTCGAGCAGGAAGTGATTCACTTTCGCGCGCTGAAAAAGCTTCTCCGCGACCGACTCGTACCCGCCCTCGGCGAGGTATTGGCCCTTGTAGTTGCCGCGGCACATGTGGACGCCCACGACCACCTCGGCAGGCGTCCCCTGCACGGCCTGGTTGATCGCTTCCACATACAGATCGACGAGCTGCTCCGGATCGCCGCCACCCGCTTTCACCCGCTCGCGCGCGTTGGGATCGCAGAGCGCTGCGAGCGCGACCTCGTCCAGCTGCACATAGCGCGCGCCCGCGGCCGCGAGGTCCGCGATCTCCTCGCGGTAGACGCTTCCGAGCTCGGCGAAGAATTCGGCCGGGTCGCGATACACGCCGGCGTCGGCGTACTGGTTGCCGCGCCAGAAGTGCATCGTCGAGGGCGACGGCATGGTGATCTTCGGCGTCGCGCGCGTTGCGCCGGCGACGAAGCGGTACTCGTCGACCGTGATCGGCCCGCGCCGGCGCACGCGCCCGTTCACGTGCGGGGTGGTGAAGTCGGTCTCGTGGCCGTGCTCGTCGTGGAACTTGAACAGCGCCTCCTTCACGGTGAGTCCCTCGGTGCGATACACGAACCGCGCCCAGTAAGAGACGCGCCGGAACTCGCCGTCCGTGACCACCTGGAGGCCGCAGTCTTCCTGCAACTTCAGGACGTCGCGGATCGCCGCGTCCTGGATCGCCTGGAATGCTGCATCGTCGATCTCCTTCGCCGCGTGCCGGCGAAACGCCTGGCGCAGCTGCGGCGGCCGCAGCAGGCTGCCGATGTGATCGGCGCGGAATGGCGGACGCCCGTCGGGCTGTTGCGTCATGGGAGGCTCCTTGCTCGCAGGAAAACGCAGGGAAGTGCCGCGACGGGGTGGCCGCAGCGGTCGCGCTGGCGAAATTCTATCGCAGGTTGATCGGGTTGCCGTATCAATGGACAATCGACCCGATGCGCGCGAGCGGAGGAGGAGAACCTGGCGATGCGAGCGGCCATGCGTGACGCCACCGCGTGGTATGCCGAGCTGCGCGGCAAAAGCGCGCCGCTGCTGCTCGCCGAGCGCGCGCGCCGCGAACCGGACACGGTCGCGTACCGGGCGAAGCATCTCGGGCTGTATCGCGAGCGGACGTGGCGCGAGTACGCGGAGCTCGTCGCGCGCAGCGCGCGCGGACTCGCGGCGCTCGGCGTCGCGCAGGGCGAGCGCGTCGCGATCATGGGCGATGCCTGCGAGGAATGGATCCTGTGCGACCTCGGCGCGCAGACGCTCGGCGCAATCACTTATGGCATCTACCCCACCGCGTCGACGGCCGAGGTCGAATACCAGATGCGCGACGGGGGGGCCGCAATCTTCGTCGCCGAGAACCAGGAGTACGTCGACAAGATCCTGCCCTACGTGGATGCGCTGCCGGCACTGCGCTGGATCGTGGTGATCGACGACTCCGCGATGTTCGCCTACGATCACCCCAAGCTCAGAAGCTTCGCGGAGCTCTTCGAGTCCGCGGGCGAGGTCGGGTTGGACGAGCTGGAACGGCTCGGCCGCGCGATCGACCCGGCGGCGGGCGCATTCATCGTCTACACCTCGGGCACGTCCGGTCACCCGAAGGGCGCGCTGGTGGCGCACGGCACGCACCTCGCCGCGGCGGCGAACATCGTCGTGCACTACGCGACGCTGGTCGAGCGGGCGCACCGCACCGTTGCCTACCTGCCGCTGTGCCACATCTTCGGGCGCGACATCGCGGTCACGCTGCCACTGCTCTCGAAGATGGTGCCGCACTTCGGCGAGAGCGTGGAGGACCTGCCGCAGACGATGTTCGAAACCGCGCCCACCGTCCTTTTCACGGTGCCGCGTTACCTGCAGAAGTTCGCGTCGCAGGTGCTGGTCGGCATCACGGGCACCTCCGCCCTCAAGCGCGCCGCCTACGAGCTCGCGATGAAAGTCGGCCGGCGACACGTTCGTGCGCTCTGGGAGAACCGCCCGGCCGCCCGCTTCGCCTACGCCCTCGCGCGGGTTGCGGTGTTCAGGCCGCTGCTCAACAAGATCGGATTGGACCAGGTCGAGCTGCTCCTCGCCGGCGGCGCGCCGCTGCCACCCGACACGATGGCGCTCTGGCAGATCTGGGGCGTGAACACGATGGAGCTCTACGGCCAGACCGAGACCGCGGGGGGAATCATCACCGGACAGCGCGGACGGTTCCCGCGTCCCGGCAGTGTCGGCACCGCGCCGCCCGGGTGGGAGGTGAGGCTCTCGGAGGAAGCGGAGACCCGCGGCGAGATCCTGGTGCGCAGCGCCGACCTGTTCGATGACTACTGGGGGAATCCCGCCGCGACGCGCGAGACGAAGGGCGATGATGGCTGGCTGCGCACCGGCGACATCGGGGAGTGGCGCGATGGCGGCTTGCGACTGATCGACCGGGCGCGCGACTTCATCGTCACGTCGGGCGGCAAGACGCTCTCGCCGTCTTACATCGAGAACCTGCTGCGCGCGAGCCCCTACGTCGCCGAGGCGATGGTCATCGGCCACGGCAAGAAGTATCTGACCGCGCTCATCGAGATCGACTTCGACGCGGTGTCGGACTGGGCGCGCACCCATAACATCGCCTACACCGGCTTCACGAACCTCGCCGAGAACCCCGCAGTGGGCCGACTGCTCGAAGGCGAGGTGGCGCGTGCGAACGCCGAGCTCGCACGCGTCGAGCAGCTCAAGACGTTCCGCATCCTGCCGAAGGCGCTCGATCCGGAAGAGGAAGGCGAGCCGGTCACGCCGACGCGCAAGGTCAAGCGCTCGCTGATGATCGAGCGGTTCCGCGACCTGGTCGACGCGATGTACGACCGTCGCGAGGAGCAGCTGCTGGCGGCCGGCGCGGGCGACGTGATCGGCCGGGAGTAGAATCGAACGGGAAGCACCAAAAGGAGGAGGCAGTCATGATCAAGCAGATAACGAGACTTGCATTTGCAGTTCCGGTCGCCGCGGCCCTGTGTGCCGCGCCGGCGCTCGCTCAGGACGCGTACGTGATCGGCGTATCGGGCGCCATGACCGGCCCTGTGGCGGGCGGCTACGCGCCGATCGTCGAATCGATGAAGGCGTACATGGACGCGGTCAACGAGCGGGGCGGCATCAACGGCAAGCCCGTGCAGATCGTCGTGCAGGACGACGGGGCGCAGCCCTCGAAGGCGGCCACCAACGCGAAGAAGCTCATCTCGCAGGACAACGTCATCCTGCTCATCAACTCGAGCCTGTCCTCGACCTATGCGCCGATGGTCGCCGAGTCGCGGCGCTCCGGCGTGCCACTCCTGTATGCGGGCGGCGTGTGCCCGCAGGAGACTTACCCGCCCGCCGATCCGCTGCAGTTCTGCTCCACCGCGTACAGCGCCAACCTCGATTCGGAAGCGGCCTTGTCGTTCATCAAGTCGACGACCAGCGGGCCCATCAACATCGGATTCGCGGGCATGGCGATCCCGCTGGTGCGCACCGGCATCGAGCACGCCGAGAAATTCGCCGCCACGCTCGGCATGAAGGCGGTCGGCACGCAATACACGCCGCCGCCCACGCCCGACTACACGCCGTTCGCCACGAAGATCAAGGACGCCGACCCGAACTGGGTGTTCTCCTGGTCGCCGTGGGTGTCGCAAGTGCGCACGTTCGAAGCGCTGCGGCGACTGGGCTGGAACGGAAGCTACGTGAGCTGGGCACACCTCAATGCCGAGGAAGAGCTCGAGCGCATCAAGGACGGCAAGTTCTATGTCATCGGGACCAACGCGTTCCTGGAGGACAACCTGCCGGCCCACGCGGAGATGCGCGCGATCGCGCATCGCGCGGGGCTCAAGTACCCGACGTCCTACCTGACCGAAGGCTTCGTGGCGGGGCTCGTGCTCGAGGCCGCGCTCAAGAAGACGGCCTGGCCGCCGACGCCCAAGAAGGTCGCCGCGGCGATGAGCAATCTCAAAGTCGATCTCAAGGGGCTGCGCGGCGGGCCGCTCGAGTGGACCAAGGCCAATCACTTCCGCACCGCCCAGTACTACCGGGTCTGGCACTGGGATCCGGCGAAGAACGCCATCGTCCGGGTGCAGGACTGGAAGGTGATCGGCGCGAAGCGCTGAGCGCGCCCGATGCGAAACCTGCCCGCGCGCGGCCCGGGCGGCCGCGCGGCGGGTGATCTGCACCCGCGCCGCGCCGTTCGACGGGCCCCACGCCCCGTCCGAGTCCACCGGCGTGTGCCCCACTCTCCCGCCAAACCATGCAGCTAGCGGTCAACATCGCCGTACTTGCGTCGATCTATGCGCTGATCAGCTGCGGCTACGTGCTCATCTATCGCGTGAGCCGCGTGCTCTCGCTCGCGCACGGCGAGGTGATGATGCTCGGCGCGTACGGTCTCTATGCCACCGCCTCGCTCTTCACGGGACATCCGCTGATCGCCGTCGGCTCAGCCCTGGGGCTCGCGCTGCTGGTCGGCGTGCTGGTCTACGTGGCGCTCATGTGGCGCATGACCGGCGAGTCGGTGCTCGCCGCGGTGCTCGCGACGATCGCGCTCGGAATCCTGCTGCGCGGGGCGATGATCCTCGCCTTCGGGACGCAGACGCGCTACCCGCTCGAGGAGCTCGGCTGGGCGAATGCGTCGATCGCGATCGGCGACGCCCGGATCTCGGGTGCGGGACTGGCGCTCGTGCTCAGCACCGCCGGCTGTTACGCGCTCCTGTTCGCTTTCCTGCGGTTTTCGCGCTGGGGCATCCGCATGCGCGCCGCGGGCCAGAACCCGCTGCTCGCCGCGCAGCGCGGGATCGGGCTGCATGCGATCTATGCGCTCGCGTGGGGGCTCGCGACGCTGACCGGCGGACTGGCGGGCATGCTCCTCGCCAGCGACGCGGGACTGGAAAGCACCATGGTCGTGATCGGGCTCAAGGCGTTTCCGGCCGCGCTCGTCGGCGGGCTCGACAGCCTCCTGGGGGCGCTGCTCGGCTCGCTCGTCATCGCCGGCGCGGAAGTGCTGATGGTCCACTACATCGATCCGCTGCTCTCCGACGTGGTGCCGTTCTTCATCCTGCTCGCGATGCTCGTCGTGCGGCCCTGGGGATTCTTCGGCTCGCGCGAGGAGCTTGACAGAGTATGAGCGTTCCGAGGGCCAGCGGCTATTTCCGCACGCGGTACGACCGCGATTTCGTGCTGGTCGACACGCGCACGCAAAAGGTCTGGCTCGCGGCGACGGCGGTGGTGCTTGCAACGTACCCGTTCGTCGCCGGGCCGCTCGCGCTCGATCTCGCGAACCAGGTGCTGCTCGGCGCGGTCGGCGCGGTCGCGCTCATGCTGCTCACCGGCTATGCCGGGCAGATCTCGCTCGGCCATGCGGGGCTGCTCGCCGCCGGCGCGTTCACGACCGGCATCCTCTACAAGGAGCTCGGCGCGCCATTCTGGGTGACGCTGCCCGCCTCGGCCCTGGTCGGCGCAGCGCTCGGCCTCATCTTCGGCCTGCCGAGCCTGCGGCTGCGCGGGCTCTATCTGGCGGTGTCGACCCTGGCGCTGCACTTCATCGTCATCTACCTCGGCAGCGAGTACGAGACGAAGCGCGGCTTCTCGACCGGCATCCTGGTCGACCCGCCCGCAATCGGCGAGTGGCAGCTCTACGACGCGCGCGCGTGGTATTTCGTGCTGCTCGTCGCGGCCGTCGCCACCGTACTCTTCAGCTTGAACCTGCTGCGCTCGAAAACCGGCCGCGCCTGGCGCGCGATCCACGGGCGCGAGGCGGTGGCGGGCGCGCTCGGCATCAGCGTGCAGCGCGCGAAGCTCACCGCGTTCGTCGTCTCGTCGGTCCTGACTTCCATCGCCGGTTGCCTCTTCGCGTATTTCCGCGGGTTCGTCTCGGTCGAGGCGTTCTCGCTCTTCCTCACCATCCAGTACGTCGCGATGGTGATCATCGGCGGGATGGGCTCGATCCTCGGCGCGATACTCGGCACGATCTTCGTGATCCTCTTTCCCTATTTCATCGAGTGGCTGATGGAAGCGCTGGGTCTCACCGAGACCCTGAGTTCGGTGGTGTTTGCGATCAACTACTCGGCGTTCGGCCTGGTGATGCTCCTCTTCCTCGTCTTCGAGCCACAGGGGCTCGTGGGCATCTGGCGCCGCGTGCAGGCCTGGTTCCTCCTCTGGCCCTTCAAGCACAAGCCGCTTTCGGGCTCCCGATGAAGCTGGCAACAACCACCAGGGAATCTCTGATCAAGTCATCCCCGCGCACGCGGGGATCCAGTGTGCCTCCAGATGAGCAAGGCCTGGATTCCCGCTTTCGCGGGAATGACGAACTACACGCCGCCGCGATTCCTTTCCACGGTCCTCTCTCGCATGAGTGATCTGCTTCTCCAACTAGAGCGCCTCGAGGTCGTCTACCACCGCGTGATCACGGCGGTACAGGGCGTGTCGCTCGAGGTGCCCAAGGGCGGCGTCGTCGCGCTGCTCGGCACGAACGGCGCGGGCAAGACCACGACCCTGCGCGCGATCTCCGGTTTCATCGGGCTCGACGATGCGCGCGTGACCGAGGGGGCGATCCGCTATCGTGGCGAGCGCATCGAGAACCTCGCGCCGCACCGGGTCACCGCGCTCGGCGTCGCGCTCGTGCCCGAGCGCAGCAAGGTCTTCGAGAATCTCACGGTCGGCGAGAACCTGGAGGCCGTGGTGCCGCGTCCCGGCGCCGATCGGCGAAGGCTCACGGAATCGATATTCGAGCTCTTTCCGGCGCTCGCCCGTCTGCGCGGCCGCGAGGCCGGCTATCTCTCCGGCGGCGAGCGACAGATGCTCGCGATCGGCTCGGCGCTGGCGTGCGCGCCCGACCTGTTGCTCGTCGACGAGCTGTCGCAGGGCCTCGCGCCCGTGATCGTCGAGGAGCTGATGAAGCAGATCCTGCGCGTGCGCACCGAGCTCGGCACCACGATCCTGCTCGTGGAGCAGAACGCGCACATCGCGTTCGAGGTCGCGGACTACGGGTACGTGATGGAGAACGGCCGCATCGTGCTGGACGGCACACCGGATCGCTTGCGCGCACATGCCGACATCCAGGAGTTCTACCTCGGCGCCGGCGGCGGGGAGCGGCGCCGGAGCTACCGCGACGTCAAGCAGTATCGCAGAAGCAGGCGCTGGTATGGCTGACGCGGCGGAGCTCAAGCTGGCGGACATCTCGCTCGCCTTCGGCGGCCTGCAGGTGCTGGAGGGCGTCTCGATGGCCACGCGGCCAGGAGAGTTGCTGGCCCTGATCGGTCCGAATGGCGCCGGCAAGACCTCCGTTCTCAACTGCATCTGCGGCATCTACCGGCCCTCGGTCGGCAGCATCTCCTTCGGCGGCCGGGACATCACGCGCGCCAAGCCCCACCGCATCGCGCAGCTCGGCGTCGCGCGGACGTTCCAGCATGGCGAGCTCTTTCCGCACATGACCGTCATCGAGAACCTGCTCGTCGCGCGGCACGCGCAGATCCGCACGGGGCTCCTCGCGGAGGGCCTGTTTCTGCCGCGGGTGCGGGCCGCGGAGGCCGCGCACCGGCGCGCGGTCGAGGAGGTGCTCGAGTTCGTGGAGCTCGAGCGCCACCGGCACGAGCACGTCGACGCGCTGCCGTTCGGCATCCAGAAGATCGTCGGCTTCGCGCGCGCCCTCGCCATGCAACCGAAGGTGCTCCTCCTCGACGAGCCCTCGGCGGGGCTGAACCGCGAGGAGCGCGAGGACCTCGCCCGCCACATCCTGCGCATCAAGCACGAGCTCGGCATCGCGATGATCTGGGTCGAGCACGACATGCAGATGGTTGCCGACCTCGCCGATCGCATCTACGTGCTCGAGTACGGCGTCCCGCTCGCCCAGGGTGACCCCGAGACGGTGCTCAAGGACCCGCGGGTCATCGCCGCCTACCTCGGAACGCGCGCGGCGGCCTGAGGCGCGCGCCTCATTTCGCGAACAGGGCGAGCAGCTGCTCGCGCAGCCACCGGTGGCCCGGCTCCTGCTCGAACCGCTCGTGCCACAGCAAGCGCACGTCGAACGACGGGATCGCGATCGGCATCTCGTGCACCCGAAAGTTGCCCATCGCCTTGAACGCCTGCGCGAGCTGCCACGGCACCGTGCACACGAGATCGGTGCGCGCGAGAATCATCGGCACCACCATGAAGTGCGGCACCCGCAGCGCGATGTTGCCGCCGAGCCCCTGCTCGTCCAGCGTGCGCTCGACCACCTCGTGCCCGGTTCCCGAGGAGGCGATCAGCGCGTGGCGGACGGCGCGGAACTGCCCGGTCGTGAGGGTCCGCCGGATGACCGGGTGATCCTTGCGCGCGAGGCAGACGTAGCGGTCGCGAAACAGCCGCCGCTGCGCGATGCCGCCGCCCAGCTCGGGCATGAATCCGAGCGCGATGTCGATCTTCCCGGTCGCGAGCGACTCGCGGATGCCGTCGACGGGGTATTGCGCGACCTCCACTCGCGCGCCGGGCGCGTCGCGCTTCAGACGCTCGAGCATCGGCGGCAGGAACACGACCTCGCCGATGTCGGACATGTGAAACCGGAAAGTGCGGGTCGATGTGGCCGGATCGAAGCCCGCCTGCTCGCGCAGCGTGAGCGCGAGGAGATCGAGCGCCTGGCGCACCGGGTCGGCGAGCCGCAGCGCGTAGGGGGTGGGGTTCATTCCGCCCGGCGTGCGCACGAACAGCGGGTCGCCGAACAGCTTGCGCAGCCGCGCGAGCGCGTTGGACATCGCCGGCTGGGAGAGCCCGACCCGCTGCCCGGCACGGGTCACGCTCTTCTCGCGCAGCACCGCGTCGAACACCTGGAGCAGATTGAGATCGAGGTCCTTCAGGTCCATGCCACCGCCTCATGCCACCGCAGATTCCCGCTGCTCAAGGTCTTCCGGCCTTCCGCAGGGATGCCTCGCGCCATTTCGATTATGAATGAATAGCATGTCGTCCATCAATTTGACACATGCAGGGCCGGGGCCTAGGCTCGACTGGTTTTCCCGCCCCGAGGAGCCCCCCAATGGAACGCAGCTTCGAGAAAGAGGTGGAGCTGCTCAAGCTCGGCGACGGCGCGACCTTCCACGGCGAGGGCATCCTCGCGGTGACCAAGGCGCTGCTCCAGTCGGGCGTCGCCTATGTCGGCGGCTATCAGGGCGCCCCCGTGTCGCACATGATGGACGTGCTGAACGACGCGCGCGACATCATGGACGAGCTCGGCATCCACATCGAGACGAACGCGTCCGAGGCGGGCGCCGCGGCGATGCTCGGCGCGTCGATCAACTACCCTATGCGCGGCGCCGTCACGTTCAAGTCGACGGTGGGCACCAACGTCGCGTCGGACGCGCTCTCGAATCTCGCGTCGGTGGGCGTGACCGGCGGCGCGCTGATCGTGCTCGGCGAGGACTACGGCGAAGGCGCGTCGATCATCCAGGAGCGCAGCCACGCCTTCGCGATGAAGTCGCAGATGTGGCTGCTCGATCCGCGCCCCGACCTGCCGACGATCACGCGCATGGTCGAGCAGGGTTTCGAGCTCTCCGAGGCATCGAGCACGCCGGTGATGCTCGAGCTGCGCATCCGGGCGTGCCACGTGCACGGCACCTTCCAGACCAAGCCGAACCGCGCGCCCGCAGTGTCGCGGCGGCGCGCGCTCTCCGCGCCGGTGTTCGACTTCAACCGGATCGCGCTGCCGCCGTCGACCTACGCGCAGGAGAAGCACAAGGTCGAGGTGCGCTGGCCGGCCGCCGTGAAGTTCATTGCCGAGCACGCCCTGAACGAAGTGTTCGAGGGCGCCGCGGACGATGTCGGCATCGTCTGCCAGGGCGGCATGTACAACGCCGTGATCCGCGCCCTGCAGCTGCTCGGCCTGGCAAACGCGCTGGGCGAAGCGCGCATCCCGATCTACTGCCTGAACGTCACCTACCCGCTCATTCCCGCGGAAGTCAACCGGTTCTGCGCGGGCAAGCGCGCGGTGCTGATGGTCGAGGAAGGCCAGCCGGCCTATCTCGAGGACGCGCTCCACGCGGTCCTGCGCCGCGCCGACCTGCAGACGCGCGTGCACGGCAAGGACGTGCTGCCGATGGCCGGCGAATACACCGGCGAGACGGTGCTGACCGGCGTCGCGCGGTGGATCGAAGCGGCCGCGCCGCGGGGCGTCGATACGGCCGACGTGCAACGCAGGCTCGAGTCGCTCGTCACGCCGAAGCGCCAGGCGGCGCAGATCTTCGGCGCGTCACTGCCCGCCCGCCCCCCGGGATTCTGCGTCGGCTGTCCCGAGCGCCCGGTGTTCTCGGCGATGAAGCTCGTCGAGCGCGAGCACGGCAAGATCCACGTGTCGGCGGACATCGGCTGCCACACCTTCTCGACGCTGCCGCCATTCAACATCGGGCACACCGTGCTCGGCTATGGGCTGGGCCTCGCGTCGAACTCGGCGGTCGCGCCGATGTTCGACAAGCGCACCGTAACCATCATGGGCGACGGCGGCTTCTGGCACAACGGCCTCACCTCGGGCGTCGCGAACGCCGTCTTCAATCAGGGCGACGGCATCCTGGTCATCATGAAGAACGGCTACAGCTCCGCGACCGGCACCCAGAACATCCCCTCCTCGCCGCACCAGGACGCGGGAAAGTCGAAAGACATGTCCATCGAGCGCACGCTGAAGGGGCTGGGGGTGCGCTGGATGAAGAACGTCTACACGTATCGCGTCGACCGGATGAAGCGGGTGCTGGAACAGGCGATGACCACCGGATACAAGGGCCTCAAGGTGATCATCGCCGATGCGGAGTGCCAGCTCGAGCGCCAGCGACGTCTCCGCCCGCTGGTGGCCGCGCAGCTCAAGCGCGGCGAGCGCGTGGTGCGCGAGCGCTTCGGCGTGGACGAGGACGTGTGCACCGGCGATCACTCCTGCGTGCGCCTGTCGGGCTGCCCCTCGCTCACGATCAAGCCGAGCACC
>JBFJOO010000079.1:0-20268 GCA_041617635.1 Burkholderiales bacterium
CATTGGCTACATGCAGGTGCGCATCGGTCCGAACCGCGTCGGCTGGAACGGTTTGCTGCAGCCGTTTGCCGACGTGCTGAAGCTCCTCGTAAAGGAAGTCGTGGTGCCGACTGGCGCGAACCGCTTTCTTTTCGTCGTCGCGCCCATGCTGTCGCTGATGCCGGCGCTCGCCGCGTGGGCGGTGATTCCCTTTGCGCCGGAGCTCGTTCTCGCGGATGTCAATGCCGGCTTGCTCTATCTGCTCGCGATCACGTCGATGGGCGTCTACGGGGTGATCATCGCCGGTTGGGCGGCGAATTCCAAGTATGCCTTTTTGGGCGCGATGCGCTCGGCGGCCCAGATCGTGTCCTACGAGATCGCCATGGGCTTCGCGCTCATCTGCGTGCTCATGGTGTCGCAAAGCCTGAACCTCTCGGACATCGTCAACGGGCAGAACCGGGGCCACTTCGCGGGGGAGGGGCTCAATTTCCTGTCCTGGAACTGGCTGCCGCTCTTTCCCATGTTCCTGGTCTACTTCATCGCGGCGGTCGCCGAGACGAACCGGGCGCCGTTCGATGTGGCGGAGGGCGAGTCGGAGATCGTTGCCGGATTTCACGTCGAGTACTCCGGCGTGACGTTCGCGC
Source organism: Burkholderiales bacterium (assembly GCA_041617635.1). GTDB lineage: Bacteria > Pseudomonadota > Gammaproteobacteria > Burkholderiales > SG8-39 > JAABRB01. Next base: position 624 of record JBFJOO010000079.1, read on the forward strand.
TATTCTTCCTGGCCGAATACGCGAACATGATCCTCGTCGCGACTCTGGCGGCCCTCATGTTCCTGGGCGGTTGGCTGCCCCCCATAGACTCGACGTTCGCCAACGCCGTACCCCCGATCCTGTGGCTCGCCCTGAAAGTGGCGGCGCTGCTCTTCTGCTTCCTGTGGTTTCGCGCCACGTTCCCCCGCTATCGCTACGATCAGATCATGCGGCTCGGCTGGAAGGTGTTCATCCCGCTCACGCTGATCTGGGTGGTGGTAATCGGGATCTGGATGCAAACGCCGTACAACATCTGGAGCGGATCATGACTTGCGTCACCGCGCCATGTGCCGAGCGAGGCACGCGATGATCGAGCGAGTGCGCGACATCCTCAAGACCTTTCTGCTCATCGAGCTCATGAAGGGCATGGCGGTCACCGGACGGCATCTCTTCGCGCGCAAGATCACGGTGCAGTACCCGGAGGAGAAGACGCCGATATCGCCGCGCTTCCGCGGCCTGCACGCGCTGCGCCGCTACCCGAACGGCGAGGAGCGCTGCATCGGATGCAAGCTCTGCGAGGCGATCTGTCCGGCGCTGGCAATCACGATCGATTCGACGCAGCGCGAGGACGGCACGCGCCGGACCACGCGCTACGACATCGATCTCACGAAGTGCATCTTTTGCGGCATGTGCGAGGAATCCTGCCCGGTCGACTCGATCGTCGAGACGCGGATCCTCGAGTATCACGGCGAGCGGCGCGGCGACCTCTACTACACGAAGGAGATGCTGCTCGCAATCGGCGACAAGTACGAGGCGCAGATCGCGGCCGACCGTGCCTCCGACGCGGCGTACCGGTAGGAGGCTATCGAGAGTGCGGCCCGTGGCGACTTCGACAGGCGAATTTGACGTGCCGGGCAAACCCCGGTCCGACGAACAAGGGGAGAAGCCTCCTTGTATATCCCTCCGCGCGCATGCGCGGCGTTTTTCGACACACTGTTAGCGCGGAAGCATGTTCGAATCGATCGTCTTCTACGTCTTCGCCACGATCCTGCTCATTTCCGCGGCACGCGTCATCACCGCGCGCAACCCGGTGCATGCTGCGCTGTTTCTGGTCTTGGCATTCTTCACGGCCGCGGCGATCTGGCTGCTGCTGCGGGCCGAGTTCCTGGCCATCGCGCTGGTGCTCGTCTACGTGGGGGCCGTGATGGTGTTGTTCCTGTTCGTCGTGATGATGCTCGATATCAACCTCGACCGCTTGCGCGAGGGATTCTGGCACCACCTGCCGCTCGCGCTCGCCGTGGCGGTCGTGATGCTCGTCGAGATGATCGTGGTGCTCGGCCGCCCGTATTTCGGCTCGGGATCGCTGCCCGCCCCGGGAGATCCGGGCGCAGGCTACAGCAACACCAAGGAAATCGGGCGCGTGGTCTACACCGATTACATCTATCCGTTCGAGCTTTCGGCGGTGCTGCTGCTGGTGGCCATCGTTGCGGCCATCGCGCTCACGCTGCGCAGGCGGACGGACACGAAGTCGCAGGACCCGGCAAAGCAGGTGATCGTGCGGCGGCAGGATCGCGTGCGGCTGGTGTCGATGCCGACAGAGAAAGAAGAGTGAGGCGCGAGGGGTAAGGCGTGCGGGAAAGCGAGGCGGCGCGCAGCGTCGCCTGCTCTCCCCGCTCCTCAGCCCTCGCCGCTAGACGACAGGAAAAAAGGGGGAGTTCATTGCTTTCGCTTTCGCACTTCCTGATCCTGGGAGCGGCTCTCTTTGCGATCAGCATCGTTGGGATATTCCTGAACCGCAAGAACGTCATCATCCTGCTGATGGCGATCGAGCTGATGCTGCTCGCGGTCAACATGAACTTCGTCGCCTTCTCCTATTACCTGGGGGACCTCAGCGGGCAGATTTTCGTCTTCTTCATCCTCACGGTGGCCGCTGCCGAGTCGGCGATCGGCCTCGCCATCCTGGTCGTGCTGTTTCGCAACCTGCGCACGATCCACGTCGAGGATCTGGACAGCCTGAGAGGATGAATCGGCGATGACCGGCATGATGAAACTCGCGGTCCTGGTCGTGCTCGCGCCGCTCGCGGGCGCCGTCGTGGCCGGGCTGTTCGGCGGCGCGATCGGCCGCGTCGCCTCGCACCGCGTCGCGATCTCGAGCATCGGCGTCGCGTTCGTCGCGTCGTGCATCATCTTTTACGAAGTGCTCGGCGGCGCCCGCATCGAGGGGAGCGTCTATACGTGGCTCACCGCCGGGTCCCTGAAGCTCGAGATCGGATTCCTGATCGACCGGCTGACCGCGTTGATGATGGTGGTAGTGACGTTCGTCTCGCTCATGGTGCACATCTACACCATCGGCTACATGCAGGAGGATCCGGGCTACCAGAGGTTCTTCGCCTACACGGCCCTCTTCACCTTCTCGATGCTGATGCTCGTGATGGCGAACAATTTTCTGCAGCTCTTCTTCGGCTGGGAGGCCGTTGGCCTGGTGTCGTATCTGCTGATCGGCTTCTGGTACAAGCGGCCGACGGCGATCTACGCGAACCTGAAGGCGTTCCTGGTGAACCGGGTGGGCGACTTCGGCTTCATCCTGGGCGTGGGCTTGGTGCTCGCCTTTTTCGGCAGCCTGGACTATGCGACGGTCTTCGAGCAGGCCCCCGCAATGGCCGCCAAGACGATCCAGATCCTCCCGGGGACGCACTGGGCCCTGCTGTCCGTGATCTGCATCTGCCTGTTCATCGGCGCAATGGGCAAGAGCGCGCAGTTTCCGCTGCATGTCTGGCTGCCGGATTCGATGGAGGGCCCGACGCCCATCTCCGCGCTCATCCATGCGGCGACGATGGTGACCGCGGGAATATTTATGGTGGCGCGCATGTCGCCGCTTTTCGAGCTCTCCGATTCGGCGCTTTCGTTCGTGCTGGTGATCGGCGCGATCAACGCTTTTTTCATGGCGCTGGTGGCCCTCGTGCAGTACGACATCAAGCGCGTGGTGGCGTACTCGACGCTGTCGCAGCTCGGCTACATGACCATGGCGCTCGGCGCGTCGGCCTACTCCGCGGGGATGTTCCACCTGATGACGCACGCCTTCTTCAAGGGGCTGCTGTTCCTCGGCGCGGGTTCGGTGATCATAGCGATGCACCACGAGCAGGACATGCGCAAGATGGGCGGGCTGCGCAAGTACCTGCCGATCACGTACGTCACGATGGTGCTCGCCGGCCTCGCCAACGCGGGGCTCCCGCCCTTTGCGGGTTTCTTCTCGAAGGACGCCATCATCGAGGCGCTGCACGTCGCGCAACGTCCGGGAGCGGGGTTCGCTTACCTGCTCGCGCTTGGGGGCGCGTTCGTCGGCGCGCTCTACACGTTCCGGCTGATTTTCTACGCGTTCCATGGCAAGGAGCGGTTCGATCCGACCGGCACGCATGGCGGTCACGGCGCCGTCGATCACGGCCACGACGATCACGGGCATGGCGGTCCGCCGCACGAGCCGCCCTGGGTCGTCACGCTGCCGCTCGTCATGCTCGCTATCCCCTCGGTGCTCGCGGGCTTTTACATCGGGGCGATCGTGTACGGGGAGTACTTCGGGTCGTCCATTTTGGTGCTCCGCGACCACGGATGGATCGCCGCGCTCGCGCAGCAATTTAGCGGTGCCTGGGCGATGGTGCTCCACAGCGTGACGACGCTGCCGTTCTGGCTCGCGGTCGGCGGGCTGGCGACTGCCTGGTACCTCTACATCGCCCGGCTGGACCTGGCCGGCGTGGTTCGGGAGAAGGGGGGCATCCTGACCCGGATTCTCGAGCAGAAGTATGGGTTCGACGAGTTCAATGACTGGTTCTTCGCGGGCGGCGCGCGCAAGTTCGGCACCGGCCTGTGGAAAGTGGGCGATGTGACGCTGATCGACGGGCTGTTCGTAAACGGTTCGGCGCGCCTCATCGGCTGGATTGCGGGGATCGTGCGCAGATTCCAGACCGGGTTCATCTACAACTACGCCTTCACCATGTTCATCGGCTTGCTGGGACTGCTGTCCATCTGGCTCTGGTTCTGGCGCGACGCCCTACCGCAATAGAAGCTATCTCGAAATTGCAGCCATGCTTACTCATGCAAGAGGGGTCGCACGAACAAGGGGCGCGTTCCATGGCTCGCCCTGCATGGCGAGCCGGCGCGCGCGGCATCGAGCTCGAGCAGTCGAGCTCGACGAAACCCCGCGCTTGCCCCTTGTATATCCCCTCCTGCGCAACGGCAGCGATATCTCGAGCCGGGTTCTAGCACGATAACGACAATGCAGGCTCAGACTTACTGGCTCTCACTGGCGATCTGGATCCCCGTCCTCGCGGGCGTCGCCGTCCTCGCGACGGGCGGAGACCGGAACGCACACATCGCACGCGCGCTCGCGCTCGTAGGCGCGATCGTCGGATTCCTCGTGACCCTGCCGCTTTACGCCGGCTTCAAGCTCGGGACGGCCGACATGCAGTTCGTCGAGCTCACGCCGTGGATCGGGCGCTTCAACATCAACTATCACCTCGGCGTGGACGGCGTGTCGCTCCTCTTCGTGCTGCTGAACAGCTTCGTCACGATCCTGGTGGTCGTCGCGGGATGGGACGTCATCCGCAGCCGGGTGAGCCAGTACTTCGCGGCGTTTCTCATCATGTCGGGCCTGATGAACGGCGTGTTCGCCTCGCTCGATGCCGCGCTCTTCTATGTGTTCTTCGAGGCGAATCTGATCCCGATGTACCTCGTGATCGGGGTCTGGGGCGGGACGAACCGGGTCTACGCCGCCATCAAGTTCTTTCTCTACACGCTGCTCGGCTCGCTGCTATTGCTGGTGGCACTGATCTACCTGTACAACAAGTCAGGCGGCAGCTTCGCGATTCTTGACTTCTGGAAGGTGCCCCTGTCGCTCGATGTCCAGAAGCTGCTCTTCTTCGCGTTCTTTGCGGCGTTCTCGGTGAAGGTGCCGATGTGGCCGGTCCACACGTGGCTGCCGGACGCCCACGTCGAGGCGCCGACCGGCGGTTCTGCGGTGCTGGCGGCGATCATGCTGAAGCTCGGCGCGTACGGGTTCATTCGGTTCTCGCTCCCCATCCTTCCGGACGCGAGCATCGCCCTCTCGGGATTCATGATCACGCTCTCGCTGATCGCGGTGGCCTACATCGGACTTGTCGCGCTGATGCAGGCGGATATGAAGAAACTGATCGCTTACTCGTCGATCGCGCACATGGGCTTCGTCACCCTGGGCTTCTTCATGTTCAACGGGCGCGAGCTGATCCCGATCGCCGTCGAGGGCGCGCTGATCCAGATGATCTCCCATGGATTCGTATCGGCCGCCCTGTTCCTCTGCGTGGGTGTCATGTACGACCGCATGCATTCGCGGCAGATCGCCGACTACGGCGGTGTGGTGAACACGATGCCGAAGTTCGCGGCATTCATGATGCTGTTCGCCATGGCCAATGCAGGATTGCCGGGAACCAGCGGCTTCGTCGGCGAGTTCATGGTGATCATGGGCGCCGTGGAGTTCAGCTTCTGGATCGCATTCGTTGCGGCCACGACGCTGATATTCGGCGCCGCCTACACGCTGTGGATGTACAAGCGCGTCATCTTCGGTGATATCGGGAATCGGCACGTCGCCGAGCTCGTCGACATCAACCGGCGGGAATTCGTCGTTCTGGCGCTCCTCGCGGTCGCGGTCCTGGGGATGGGCGTCTATCCGAAGCCGTTCAGCGAGGTGATGCACGCAACCATCGGCGAGCTCGCCCGCCACGTCGCCACGAGCAAGCTCTGACCATGAGCGACCAGTCCCTCCCCTTGCTGTTCCCCGCCTACGCGGAGATCTTCCTGTTCGGCATGGCGCTCGTCGTGTTGATGGCGGACGTTTTTCTCGGCGAGCGGCGTCGCTGGATCATCTATATTCTTACGCAGCTGACGCTTGCCGGTTGCGCAGTTCTCACGGTCGGCATCGCGAAGACGCTCGGGGGCGTGACCGGATACACCTTCGGCAACATGTACATCGGCGATGTCATGGCGAGCGTTCTGAAGCTGGCCACCTACATCTCCGTGTCCGCCTGCCTGGTCTACTCGCGTCGCTATCTCGAGGAGCGCGGGCTGCTGACCGGCGAGTACTTTGCGCTGACGCTCTTCGCGCTCCTCGGAATGATGGTGATGATCTCGGCGAATCATCTCCTCATCCTTTATCTGGGGCTCGAGCTGCTCTCCCTTTCGCTCTACACGCTGATCGCGCTGAATCGCGACTCGAGCGCGTCGACCGAGGCAGCCATGAAGTACTTCGTCCTGGGCGCCATGGCATCGGGTCTGCTGCTCTACGGGATGTCGATGATCTACGGGTCGACGGGCACACTGGAGCTGAGCGAGCTCGCGACGCGGATCAGCCGCGGCGGCGTTCCGCCGATGGTCTTGGTGGTCGGCCTCGTTTTCCTGGTTGCGGGGCTGGCGTTCAAGATCGGCGTCGTGCCGTTTCACATGTGGATCCCCGACGTCTATCATGGCGCGCCGAATGCGATGACGATCTTCATCGGGTCGGCACCGAAGATCTCGGCCTTCGCGATGGCGATGCGACTACTGGTGGACGGGTTGCTCGCGCTCGCGATCGACTGGCAGCAGATGCTGATCGTCCTCGCGGTGCTGTCGCTCGCGGTCGGCAATCTCGCGGCGATCGCGCAGACGAACATCAAGCGCATGCTCGCGTATTCCACCATCGCGCACATGGGTTTCATGCTTCTCGCGCTCCTCTCGGGAGTCATCAACCGCAACCTGCTGTCGGCGGGTGACGCCTACGGCTCTGCGATGTTCTATGTCGTGGTCTATGTGCTGATGGCGTTGGGCGCTTTCGGCGTCATCCTGCTGCTGTCGCGCGCCGGTTTCGAGGCGGACAACCTCTCCGATTTCAAGGGGCTCAATCAGCGCAGCCCGTGGTACGCGTTCGTGACTCTGCTGTTCATGTTCTCGCTCGCCGGCATTCCGCCGACGGTCGGTTTCTACGCCAAGCTGGCCGTGCTGCAGGCAGTCCTGGCGGCCGGGCATGTGTGGCTGGCGGTGGTCGCGGTCCTGTTCTCGCTGGTCGGAGCCTTCTACTATCTGCGGGTCGTGAAGTTGATGTATTTCGATCCGCCCGAGGATGCGAGCCCGATCGCGCCGGCGACCGACATGCGAGTGCTGTTATCGGCGAACGGCCTGGCGATCCTGCTGCTCGGAATCGTGCCGCAGCCGCTCATGGCGCTCTGTCTGTACGCCATCGAGCAGTCCTACGGACTGCGCTGATCTGTGATGCGCAACAAGGACGCGAGTCATCTCGTGGAACACAAGGTCTCAGGAGAGAAGGTCTACGAGGGCGTCCTGCTCCACGTCCACCGCGATGCGGTGCGGCTTCCGGACGGCGGATCGGCGGTGCGCGAATACATCGACCATCCGGGTGCGGTCGCAATCGTGCCGATCGTGCACGGTGACATGGTCCTGCTCGAGCGCCAGTTCCGCTATCCGCTCGGCCGGGAGATGGTGGAGATTCCGGCCGGCAAGATCGACCCCGGAGAGGATCCGCTCGACACCGCGAAGCGGGAGCTGCGCGAGGAAACCGGTCAGATCGCGGCCGGATGGCGGCATCTTGGAACGATCCATCCGCTGGTTGCCTACTCGAACGAGCACATCGAGCTTTTTCTCGCGACCGGGCTCGCGGCGACTCAGGGCGCCGCCCTCGACCACGGAGAGTTCCTGGAAACGTTCACGCTGCCCCTATCGGAAGCGCTTGAATGGGTCCGCGATGGCCGGATCACCGACTCGAAAACCATGATCGGCCTGATGTGGGCGGACCGGTCGCGTGCGGGTCAGTGGCCCTGATTCCCGGCATCGGGAGCGTGCCGCGCCGCCGCATTCCCAGCGGCCCGGATTATGCCGCACGGCGAACCCGGTGTGGTGCGCGGGTTACCCGCGTTTGCGGTACCTTCGACTGTATGCGCGCAAAGCGTGCTGAGCTAATGCCCCCATGCTGCTGATCACTTGGAACGTGCAATGGTGCCGTGGCTGCGACGGGCGCGTGGATCCGGGGCGCATCGTGCGGGTCTGCCGGGAGATTGCCGATTTCGATGTCCTTTGTCTGCAGGAAGTGGCCGTCAATTTCGCGGCGCTGGACGGTTCGGCCGGCGAGGATCAGGTCACCGCGATCTCGGGCGTCCTGCCGGCGTACACGCCGGTGTTCGGGTCGGGGCTCGACGTCCCGGCGGGCGACGGGCGGCGGCGCTACTTCGGGAACGTGATTCTCTCGCGGTACCCGATCAGACGCGCGTTCAGGCATCTCCTGCCGTGGCCGTTCGATCCGGCGCGCAACGGCATGCAGAGAGTTTCACTGGAGACGGTCGTCGACGCGCCGTGGGGACCGCTACGGGTCATCACGACGCATCTCGAGTATTACTCTGCGGTGCAGCGCGCCGCGCAGGTCGAGCGCCTGCGCGAGCTCCATGCCGAGGCGTCGCTGCGCGCCGCGAAATCAAAGGACTCGGACGAAAGCGAGGCGCGCGGACCCTACGCATGGCAGCCGCGGCCGCCTTCTGCCGTTCTGGCCGGCGACTTCAATTTCCGGCCCGACGACCCGTTGCATGCCCGCATCCACGCGCCGTTCCCCGGTTCCGTTCCCGCGCTGCGGGACGCATGGCAGATCGCCCATCCCGGCGAAGCGCACGAACCGACCCTCGGCGTCTATGACAAAGAGCAGTGGCCCGGCGAGCCCTACGCGAGCGATTTCATCTTCGTGACGGAAGATCTCGGAGATCGGGTCGAAAGCGTCACGGTGAACGGCAAGACCCAGGCATCCGATCACCAGCCGATGCTGCTGCGGTTGCGCGACGATTAGCCTAGCGCGCCAGCAGGACCGCGCACGCGACGATCAGCGCGACGCACACGAATGCTAGCACCCGGGTACGCACGCGCAGCACCTCGATGGCCGCGATGAGCTTCTCGTCCTGCTCGGCGAGCGCCCGCAGGACCTCCGAGGATGACAGGAGTTGCGCGCGCGTGTCAGCGAGCTCGGCGCGCAGCGCACGGATATCCTCTTCCATGGTCGGCGGCGCCCGGCCGGCAGCGTCTTCATTCGGACTCGCGACGGGTTCGTCGACCCTGGTCTTGCTGATGCCGCGCCAGACGTCCCGCGCCGCGCGGGCAACCGTCGGTGCGGCGGCGATCACATCCGTCCACGGGATGATCTTGAAGGCTGCGATCCAGCTGAAGGCCATGCTTGATACTCCTGATCTCGCGCGGCGGATCAAATGGCCGCGGCGTTATGCGGGCGAGGTGGCGCCTGCCAGGAATCCGCGCAGCGCGTCGAGCACCTCGTCGGGTTTCTCGGCCATCATGGAATGGCCGCTGCCTTCGATCTCGACGACCCGCGCGCCCTCGATCGCGCTGACCAGATCCACCGTCGCCCGGCCCGGAGTCATGAGGTCGCGCCGGGCATTGAGGAAGAGGGTAGGGCAACGCAGTTTTTCCGCTGCCGCCAGCCCGCCGCGATAGTCGTTGCACGCGGCGAAATCCACCGGGAGCACACCGGGTCTCTGGCGCTCCATCAGGCGCAGATTGGCGCCATGCACCCAGAATCCGGGCCCTGGGCTGCTCGGATAGTGCGCATAGGCGCTGTGCGACCAGACGTTGATCATCTGCCGGGCGCGCGCCTCATCCGTGCGTGTGGCCTCGAGAAGCTCGGCCGACACCCGCATCGGAAACGCGGCGCCGAGCAGGGCAATGCGATCCACCCGCTCCGGGTGCCGCGCCGCAAACTCGATGGCGACGAGCGCACCCATGCTGTGGCCGACGATCTGCGCGCGTGGGACGCGCGCCGCCGCGACGACTTCGGCCAGCCAGTCGGCCATGATCTCGATCGAATCGAGCGGCGGCCCCTCCGAGCGGCCGTGCCCGGGCAAATCGAGCGCCAAAACCGCGCGCCCATGGTGCGCGAGATAGCGGCTTTGCAGCCCCCAGACGCTGTGATCGGACTCGCCACCATGAACGAAGACCACGCAGGGCAGCGTCGTGTCGAACGGCCTGCCGCCGGTGTACGCGTAGACCTTCGCGTTGCGAACTTCGAGCTCCATGACCGGCCTCGGTTCCTTCAGCCTTTCTGGGCGGCGCGCAGCCCGCTCGCAAGGTCCTCGATCAGATCTTCCGCCGCCTCCAGTCCGATGGAAAGCCGGATGGTTCCCGGCCCGATGCCGGCTGCCGCGAGTGCCGCGTCGTCCATCCTGAAGTGGGTCGTCGTGGCAGGATGGATCACGAGCGACTTCGCATCCCCGACGTTGGCAAGATGCGAGAAAAGCCGCAGCGTCTCGATGAAGCGGCGTCCCGCCGCCCGGCCGCCCTTGACCTCGAACGGGAACACCGCGCCGCAGCCGCGCGGAAGCAGCTTACGCGCGAGCGCATGATCCGGATGCTCCGGCAGCTCGGGATAGCTCACCGCGGCAACTGCCGGGTGCGATTTGAGGAATTCGACGATCTTGCGGGTATTCTCGACGTGCCGCGCCATGCGCAGCGGCAGCGTCTCGATGCCCTGCAGCACGATCCATGCGGTGGTCGGGCTCATGCACGCGCCGAAATCGCGCAGCCCCTCGCGGCGGGCGCGTAGCAGGAACCCCGCGACGGTGGACTCCTCCTGAAAATCCATGCCGTGGAAACCCGCGTAAGGCTCGCTCAACTCCGGAAACCGCCCGGAGGCCTCCCAGTCGAACGCTCCGCCGTCGACCAGCACGCCGGCAACTGCGGTGCCATGCCCGCAGAGGAACTTCGTCGCCGAATGAAAGATCAGGTCTGCGCCGAGGTCGAAAGGTCGCATCAGATAAGGCGTGGTGAACGTGGCGTCGACCAGCAGCGGCAGCTTTTGGTCGTGGGCGATCGCGGCGACGGCGGGAATGTCGAGCACATCGAGCCCGGGATTACCCAGCGTCTCGCCGAACAGGAGCTTCGTGTTTGGACGGATGGCCGCGCGCCAGCCCGCCAGATTGCGCGGATCGACAAAAGTCGTCTCGATGCCGAATCGGGGCAGCGTGTAGGCGAGCAGGTTGTGCGAGCCGCCGTATAGCGACCGGCTTGCGACGACATGCGATCCGGCACCCATCAAGGTCGCGATCGCAAGGTGCAGCGCGGCCTGGCCGCTCGCGACCGCGATCGCGCCGACACCGCCCTCCAGCGCCGCCACACGCTCCTCGAGCACGGCATTGGTCGGATTCGAGATGCGCGAATAGACGTGCCCGGCCCGCTCCATGTTGAAGAGCGCGGCAGCATGATCCGTGTCGCGAAAGACGAACGACGTGCTCTGGAAGATCGGTACCGCGCGCGCGCCCGTCGTCGGATCCGGCTGCTGGCCAGCGTGCAGGCTCAGCGTGTCGAGGTGCGGGAGTTTCGGGGCGGCCATCACGCATTCTCCGGGTTGAGGCGCCATTGTAGCAGCGGGGTTTGCCGCTCTCACACGAGTGAGCCGCGCAGGCGCGAGCGAGGCCCCTCCCGGCGGGCCGAAGAGAACGCTCGGGTAACATCCGCAGCCGGAGGAGCCGTGGGCGGACAACGATGAAGGCTGCGCAACTTTCCGGAGCACCGAGCATGCTCGTCGTGCGCGTCTTCGTGCCCTTCGCGTGCGGCTATTACCTCTCGTATCTCTACCGCAACGTCAACGCGGTGATCTCCCCCGACATGGTGCGAGACCTCGGCGTCGATGCGAACCAGCTCGGGCTGCTCACGAGCGCCTACTTCCTCACGTTCGCGATGTTCCAGCTGCCGCTCGGGATGTTGCTCGACCGGCTGGGACCGCGCCGGGTCGACGCGGCGCTGCTCATGATCGCCGGCGTCGGCGCGATCGTCTTCGCAAAAAGCGAAGCGTTCGCGGGCCTCGCGCTCGGACGGGCGCTGATCGGCCTCGGCGTATCCGCCGCGCTCATGGCATCTATGAAAGCGTTCACCCTTTGGTTCCCGCTCTCGCGGCTCGCTTCGCTCAACGGTTACCTCATGGCGATCGGCGGGCTGGGCGCCCTGTCCGCCTCGGCGCCCGTCGAGGCCGCGCTGCACTTCACCGACTGGCGTGGCGTATTCGAGGTGCTGGCCGGCGTCACGTTTGTCGTTGCCGGCGGGATCATGCTGGTGGTGCCCGAGCGGGTCGCGGCGGCAGACGGGCCGGGCGCAGCTGCGATGCTGCGCGGAGTCGTGCGGATCTTCCGGGACGGGGGGTTCTGGAGCGTGGCCGTCGTGTGCATGACCGTGTTGGCGACATTCCTCGCAGTTCAGGGCTTGTGGGTGGCGCCCTGGCTGCGCGACGTGGCCGGGCTCTCGCGGGAAACGGTCGCAAACTACCTCCTGCTCATGGCGCTCGCCATGACCACAGGGTTCGCATTCTTCGGTGCGCTTGCGGACCGGTGGGGTGCCGAGCGTCTCTTCATCATCGGAACGTTCATCAACATCGTAGGGTTGGCGCTCGTCGTCGTGGGCGTGACCACCGGCGCGCTTGCGATCTGGCTGGCGATCAACTTCAGCAGCCCCGCATCCGCGCTCGCCTATGCGATGCTTTCGCGGCGGTTTCCGGCCGATCTCGCCGGACGCGTGAACACCGGGCTGAACTTTCTCGTGTTCGTGGGCGCGTTCGCGACGCAGTGGGGGTTGGGAGCGATCATTAGTCTCTGGCCCGCCGAGAACGGCCAGTATCCGCTGGCGGCCTATCGGGTGGCGCTCGGCACCTGCTTGGTGCTCCAGGTCGCTGCGATCGCGTGGTACGCAGCCAAACGGTCCCGACATACCGAGGCCTGATACCATGGTGAGCGTCATGAGCAGGGCATTCGTACGCGAGAACGACGCCGCGCCCGACGACGACCCGGGTGAGGCCGGCGCGGCTCCGGTGCCGGCCGGTGCGAAGAACTACATGACTCCGGCCGGCCACGCGCGGCTCAAGTCCGAGTTCGAGCATCTCTGGAAGGCCGAGCGCCCGGAGCTCGTGAAGACGATCGCCTGGGCGGCCTCGAACGGTGATCGCTCGGAGAACGCCGACTACATCTACGGCAAGCGACGCCTGCGTGATATCGATCGGCGGATCCGGTTTCTGTCGCAGCGGCTGGAGCAGGCGGAGATCGTCGATCCGCTGCGACAGGACAATCGGGAGCAGGTGTTCTTCGGCGCCACCGTCACGGTGCGCTCGGACACCGGCGTCGAGCAGACGCTCGCCATCGTCGGCATCGATGAGGCCGAACCGGCGCGCGGCCGGGTGTCGTGGATATCGCCCGTTGCGCGGGCGTTGCTGCGCGCCCGGATCGGGGACACGGTGACGCTCAAGACCCCAGTGGGGACGGAGGCGCTCGAGATTCTCGCGATTCGCTACGCGCCGATCGACTAGACCCGCGCCAAGCGCGGTTCACTGGGTCGATTTATGCGACGCCTGCGTCGCGCTCGCGTCGAAGTCCCCTGCCTTGACCACCGACAGCCGGTCGAGGGCGAAGTGGCGCCGCAGCGCTGCGTTCACCTCCGCGGCTTTCAAGGAAGCGATGCGGGCCTCGAACTCCTCGTCCCACTTGAACGTCCGACCCAGGTCGAGGTAGTTGCACAGGCGGGAAGCGAGCGCGGCGTCGGAGTTGCGCGCGAGATGGCGCCGCTTCAGCAATCCCTTCGCGGCATCCGTCACCTCCTGGTCGGTGAACCCTTCTTCCAGTGCGCGCTTGATTTCCTCGCGCACCGCGGTTTCCAGCCGCGCACGGTTTTGGGGAGCGTAAATCGCCGATACGCCGAATTCCCCCGCCGCGTCGCGCGATCCTGCCGTCAACCAGGAGCCGACGCTGTAGGAGAGCCCGTCCTGCTCGCGGATTCGCCGCCAGAGGCGCGAGTCGGACGAGCCGCCGATGAGATAGTTGCCCAGCACGAGGGCCGGGAAATCGGCGTTGTCGTCACGGAGCGGGAGGTTGAAGCCCGCGCGGTAGACGGCATTCGCCTTGTCTGGCGTGACGATGTCCTGGGTTATTGCGGCCGCATCGAAGTAGCGGGTCGCAATGCGCTCGTATGGCGACGGCGTCTTCCAGCTTCCGAGCAATTCCTCGGCAAGGGGTGCCACCTCACCCGGATCGAAATCGCCCACCACTGCGAGCTCGCTGTGGGAGGCGCCGAGAAAATCCGCGTGGCAGCGCCGCGCGTCTTCGAGCGTGACCGCCGAGATTTCCGCGGCGCGCTCCTCGAGCGTCGGCGTGTAGAGCCAGTGGCCGTCCGGGTAGGGATTTAGATGGCGGCTGATGGAGCGGCCGGCGCGTACGGAGGGGTCGTTCTTCTGCACGTCGATCGATGTGAGCATCGATTTCTTGACTTGGGCGAACTCGCTCTCGGGGAACGACGGCTCACGCAGCATTTCCGCGGTAATGCGCAGTGCCTCCGGAAAGCTCGCGCGCACAGTGCTGATCGAGGCGCCGCTGATGCTGACAGATACATCGGCGCGCAACCTGTCGAGCGCATCGCTCAGCTGGGCGCGTGTGCGCTTCGCCGTGCCGCGCGAAAGCATGGCGCTCGCGACGTTGCAGGCTGCGCTGCGCCCCATCGTGCCCCGCTCGTCGCCCCAGCGCAGGACCAGCACCGCGTTCACCTTCTCGCCGCGGGTGCGCTTCGGCAGCATCGCGAGCTTCATCCCGCCGGGCAGCTCGCGCCGAACCAGCCGCGCCTCCAGGTTTGCCGGGGTCGGATCGAACGCCTCGCCGGCGGCGACCGTCTCCGGCCCCGAGAAATCCTTGAGCAATGCGCGCACGTCGGGGACGGGCGGCATGGCGACGCGCGTCGGCTTCGCCGTCGGAATGAAGAGCCCGAGCGTGCGGTTCTCCGGCCGCAGATAGGTCGTGGCGATGCGCTGGACATCTTCTCGCGTCGCCTTGTCGACCCGATCCTGGTACCAGAAGAGCAGCCGCCAGTCGCCCATCGCCACGAATTCGGACAGCGTGATCGCCAGCGCGCGCGAGTTGGTGAGCAGGTCCTTGATGTCGTTCTGCAGCTTCACCCGCGCACGGTGCAGCTCCTCGTCGGTGACGGGAGCGCTCGCGAATCCCTCGATTACCCCGAGGAGCGTTTCGCGGGCGTCCTCGAGCGACTGTCCCTTCGGCACGGCTGCGCCGAAATACGCCGATCCCGCTTCGCGGGTCTGGCGCTCGATACCGAAGGATGACGTCGCCTTGCCGGTCTCGACCAGCGCCTTGTGCAGCCGGCCGGACGGTCGGTTCGTGAGGACCTGAGTGAGTAGGTCGACGGCGGCGAAGTCCGGGTCAGACCCCGGGGGCATGTGGTACATGGCGGCGACAAGCTGCACTTCGCCCACGCGTCGCAGCACCACCCGGCGCTCGCCGTCCTGCGGCGGCTCGGTCGTGTAGGTCTGGTGCAAGACGCGCGCGGGCCGCGGAATCGGCGCGAAATGCTTGTGCACGAGCTCCAGCGCTCGCTCCGGCTCGAATCGGCCGGCAATCACGAGCGTCGCGTTGTCCGGCTGATAGTACTTGCGATAGAAATCCTGTAGCCGCTCGATCGGCACGTTCTCGATGTCGGAGCGCGTGCCGATGACCGAGCGCCCATAGTTGTGCCAGTGGTAGGCGGTGCCGATCATGCGATCGCGCAGCAGGCTGAACGGGCTGTTCTCGCCCGATTCGAACTCGTTGCGGACCACGGTCATCTCGCTTTCGAGGTCCGCTTTTGAAACCTTCGAGTTCACCATTCGATCGGCTTCGAGGTCGAGCAGCGCAGCCAGATTTTCCTCGCTCGACGGGAAGGTGCCGAAGTAGTTCGTGCGATCGTACGAGGTCGTGCCGTTGTAGCGCACCCCGCGTTTCAGGAACTCGCCTTTGATGTTCTCGTGCCGCGGGGTGCCCTTGAAGAGCATGTGCTCGAGCAGGTGGGCCATGCCCCGCTCGCCGTAGCCTTCGTGCCGCGATCCCACCAGGTAGGTGATCGCCACGGTGGTCGTGTCCTGCGACGCGTCCGGGATCAGCAGCACCTGGAGGCCGTTCGGGAGCCGATATTCGCTGATGCCCGCCAGCGTAGGCCCCGCGGAAAAGCCCTGCGGGAGCAACTCCTTGGCAGCGGATTCGGCACCCGCGACCAAGGGCAGGGCAAGGAGGGCGGCGGCAAACCAGCGCAAGATCGACATTAAAACCCTCGATTGTGGTAGGGGCATTCGACCCAAAACGTGATTCTACTGATAACTCATCCCCCTAGAAAGTTCCGTGCCAAGTGCAGTGCGGCCATGCCGGCAACGATGGTTGCGAGCGGATTCCTGGTCACGACGGCGAAGCTGACTGCCGCGCAGCCCGCGACCAGCTTCGCATTGCGCAAACCGATATCGAGCGAGCCGCCGTCGAAGGCGAGTTCCGGCACGACCAGCGCGGTGAAGACCGCGGCCGGAACGAACCGCAGCGCCCGCTGGACGAAGCCGGGCAGCTTGACGCGATGGAGCCAGAGGACGAACGATGCCCGCGGCACAAAACTCGCCGTGGCGAGCAACCCGATCAGCGCGAGCGCGGTCAGCGTGTCCATCGTTCCGCGATCACTCCCGCCGCGACACCGGCGATGGCCGCAGCGATGAGCCCGAGGCGGTACGGCAGATCGACCGCCGCGATCGCGGTGATTCCGGCCGCGAATGCGGCGGCGGCGGCTGCGCGGTCCCGGATCGAGGCCACTGCGAGGGCTGTGAAGGTCAGGACGACCACGAACTCCAGCGACCAGCTGGCGGGAATGCCGGCGCCGACGACGATCCCCGCGATCGTGGCGGCCTCCCACGTGATCCAGATCGCGGTGCACGCGCCCAGGTAATACTCGGCGTGCGCAGGAGCGGTCGGCTGCGACGCGATACGCGCGATGGTGTGCGCGTAACCGTTGTCGGACAGGAAGTAGCTGGCCAGCCAGCGCGCGCGTGGGCGCAGGCTCTGGAGATGCGGGGCAATCGACAGGCTGTAGAGCATGAACCGCAGGTTGAGGATCAGGCCGGCGAGAAAGATGACTCCGAGCGGCGCGCCGGCCGTGATGAGCTGCAGCGCCGCGAGCTGAGCCGTCCCGGCATAGACGACGACGGACATCATGACGGCGAGCCACGGGGAAAGCCCGGCGCCGACCATCGCCACGCCGCTGATGGCACCGAATGCCGCGACACCCGGGAGCACGGGCAGGCAGGCTCGCAGGCCGGCGCGGAAGTGCGGGGAGCGGATCAACGGTGGCCAGTAGGTCGGTCGCGCACGGGACGCGTCCGACGGCCCCGTGAAACGCTGCGATCTTAGCAGGGCAAGCGCCAGCGCCTCATGCCGCCCGGCTCCGCAGCAGGCAAATAGGCCCTTGAAAACCGGGCGCGAGCCCCCAAACTCGACTGGTCGGCCAACCAAGGGGGGAGAGCGTGTCCGCGACGGTGAAGGAGACCCTGAGCTTCCAGACCGAGGTGAAGCAGCTGCTTCACCTCATGATCCATTCGCTGTACAGCAACAAGGAGATCTTCCTGCGCGAGCTCATCTCGAACGCGTCGGATGCCGCGGACAAGCTGCGCTTCGAAGCGCTCTCCAATCCCGCGTTGCTCGGCGAAGAGACGGACCTTCGCATTCGCGTCACCGTTGACCCGGAAGCCCGGACGATCACCGTCTCGGACAACGGTGTCGGCATGTCCCGTGACGAGGTGGTGACGAATCTGGGCACGATCGCGAGGTCGGGGACGCGCGAATTTCTTGCCACGCTCACCGGCGACCAGGCGAAGGACGCGCACCTCATCGGGCAGTTCGGCGTCGGGTTCTACTCGTCGTTCATCGTCGCGGACCGCGTGACGCTCAAGACCCGTCGCGCCGGACTTACGGAGAGCGAGGCGGTGGGTTGGGAGTCGGGCGGGGAGGGCGACTACACCTTGGAGAGCGCGGCGAAGGCTGGCCGCGGGACGGACGTCATCCTGCATCTGCGTGAGGGCGAGGACGAGCTTCTCGACGACGCGCGGCTGAGGCAGATCATCCGGCGCTATTCCGACCACATCGCGATTCCGATCCTGATGAAGAAGCGGGTATGGGACGAGGCGAAGAAAGCGTACCGCACGACGGAAGAGGACGAGACCGTCAATCAGGCGAGCGCGCTGTGGGCGCGCCCGAAGTCCGAGATCACCGAGGAGCAGTACCAGGAGTTCTACAAGCATGTCGCGCACGATTTCGAAGCGCCGCTCGCCTGGGCTCACAACCGGGTCGAGGGCCGCCAGGAATATACGCAGCTGCTCTACATTCCCTCCCACGCGCAGTTCGATCTGTGGGATCGCACGAGCCGCAAGGGACTCAAGCTCTATGTGCGACGCGTGTTCATCATGGACGATGCGGAGGCGCTGCTGCCCGCCTACCTGCGTTTCGTCCGCGGCGTCGTCGACTCCAACGACCTGCCGCTGAACATCTCGCGGGAGATCCTGCAGGAGTCGCGCGACGTCGAGGCGATTCGCGCGGGCTGCGCACGCCGCGTGCTCGCGACCCTCGAGGAGCTGGCCGCGAGCGAGCCGGAGAAATACGCGTCCTTCTGGAAGGAGTTCGGACGGGTGCTGAAGGAGGGCGTCGGCGAGGATCACGCCAACCGCGAACGGATCGCGAAGCTGCTGCGCTTCGCCTCGACGCACTCCGACGCCGAGGACGAGAACGTCTCGCTCGCGGACTATGTCGCGCGGATGAAGGCGGGGCAGGAGGCCGTCTACTATGTCACCGCCGAGTCGTTCCTCGCCGCGCGGAACAGCCCCCACCTCGAGATGTTTCGCGCGCAAGGCGTCGAGGTGCTCCTGCTGCACGACCGGGTGGACGAGTGGGTCGTCGCGAACCTGCACCAATTCGAGGACAAGGCGCTCGTGTCGGTCGCGCGCGGCGACCTGGACCTCGGCAAGCTCGGCGGGGAAGAGGCGAAGAGCGCACAGGCGCAGCAGGCGGATGAGTTCCGGGACGTCCTCGCGCGGCTGAAGACCGTCCTGGAAAGCCGCGTGAAGGACGTGCGCGTGAGCTCCCGGCTCACGTCCTCGCCGGCATGCCTGGTCGCGGACGAGACCGATCTGGGCGGCAACCTGCAGCGGATCCTGAAGTCGGTCGGCCAGAAAGTCCCCGAGGCCAAGCCGATCCTGGAAGTGAATCCTTCGCACCCGATCATGCAGCGTCTGAAGACCGAGGAGCGCCGCATCGACGACTGGGCGAACCTGCTCTTCGAGCAATCCCTCCTCGCCGAGGGCGGCACGCTCGAGGATCCCGCCGGCTTCGTCCGCCGCGTGAACGAACTCATGCTCGACATCGCCGGCCAAGGCACCAAGGCGCCCGAGTGAGAAGCGCCCACGGCGAGCAAGATGCGTGAGGCGAGTCGGCCCAGGTCGAGCTGACTACCAGTAGCGGGTCAGCGGCCATGCCCGTCCGGCGCCTAGGGCCGCAAGCGTGCCCTCCTATGGGTCCCGGTTTGCGGCGGGCAGTCAACCCACGACTACCCGCGCACAAACCACCCATGACGGAGGGCGCGGCCCAAAGGCACCGGCCAGTCATTGGCCGCTGCCCCGAGATATGCGTGCACTGTGCATGGGCCCAGGAAAACCGACGCACTTTTCAGCAGCTGATTGCGGCACGGCGTTTCGTCGAGGCGAGTCGGCCCCGGGGCGGGCGATTTGTGCCGCAGTCCTCCGTGGCGGGTGGTTTGTTGCGCCCAGTCGTGTGTTGACTGGGCG
>JBFJOO010000080.1:0-19526 GCA_041617635.1 Burkholderiales bacterium
CCACTACTTCAAGCAGATGTTCGCGCAGGTCACGAACCCCGCGATTGACCCGATTCGCGAGGAGCTCGTGACGAGCCTCGTCTCCTTCATCGGCCCGAAGCCGAACCTGCTCGGCGTCGACGAGATGAACCCGCCGCTACGGCTGGAAGTGAGCCAGCCGGTACTCGATTTCGCCCAGATGGAGACCGTCCGGCACGTCGAGAAGTACACCGATGGCAAGTTCCGTTCCTGCGAGTTGGACCTCACCTATCCCGTGAGCTGGGGCAAGCAGGCGATCGAGGCGCGGCTGGCGAGTCTGTGCGCGCAGGCCGAGGACGCGGTGCGCGCCGGCTTCACGATCCTAATCATTTCCGACCGCAGAATGGATCGGGAGCACGTCGCGATTCCTGCGCTGCTCGGACTTTCGGCGATCCATCAGCACCTCGTCGAGAAGGGGCTGCGGACGAGCACCGGCCTGGTCGTCGAAACCGGCTCGGCGCGCGAAGTGCATCACTTCTGCCTGCTCGGCGGCTTCGGGGCCGAAGCGGTCCACCCCTACCTCGCGTTCGAGACCCTCATTGCGCTCGCGGAGGCGGGCAAGCTCGGTGGCGCCGACGCCAAACAGGCGTGCAAGGGTTTCATCAAGGCGGTCGGCAAGGGGCTGCGCAAAGTGATGTCCAAGATGGGCATCTCGACCTACATGTCCTATACCGGCGCGCAGAATTTCGAAGCCGTCGGGCTGGCGAGTGCGCTAGTGGACAAGTACTTCGCCGGCACAGCGTCGAACATCGAGGGAATCGGCGTCTTCGAGGTGGCCGAAGAAGCCATCCGGGTGCACCGGACGGCGTTTGGCGACGACCCGGTGCTCGAGCACGCGCTCGATGCCGGCGGCGAGTATGCGTTCCGCGTGCGCGGCGAGGAGCACATGTGGACGCCGGACGCGATCGCGAAGCTGCAGCACGCGACCCGCAAGAACGCGTACGACACGTATCAGGAGTACGCGCGCATCATTAACGACCAGTCGAAACGGCACATGACCTTCCGCGGGCTGTTCGAGTTCCGCTTCGGCCGGTGCACGCCCGTGCCGATCGAGGAAGTCGAGCCCGCGAAGGAGATCGTGAAGCGCTTCGCAACGGGCGCCATGTCGCTCGGGTCGATCTCCACCGAGGCGCACACGACGCTCGCGGTGGCGATGAACCGGCTCGGCGGAAAGTCGAACACCGGCGAGGGCGGCGAGGACCCGCGGCGCTACGCGCCCGTGAAGGCGGGTGAAACGCTGCGCAGCCGGCTCGGCGCCGACCGCGTCGAGACCGATATCGTGCTTCAGGAAGGCGATTCGCTGAAGTCGAAGATCAAGCAGGTCGCGTCCGGAAGGTTCGGCGTCACGAACGAGTACCTGGCAAGCGCGCAGCAGCTGCAGATCAAGATTGCGCAAGGCGCCAAGCCCGGCGAAGGCGGTCAGCTCCCCGGGCGCAAGGTCTCCGAGTACATCGCGGAGCTGCGCTTCTCGACTCCGGGTGTCGAGCTCATCAGCCCGCCGCCGCACCACGACATCTACTCGATCGAGGACATTGCACAGCTCATCCATGATCTCAAGAACTCGAACCCCGAGGCGTCGGTAAGCGTCAAGCTCGTGTCGGAGGTGGGTGTCGGGACGGTCGCAGCCGGGGTGTCCAAGGCAAAGTCCGACCACGTCACGATCTCCGGCCATGACGGCGGTACGGGCGCCTCGCCGTGGGGATCGATCAAGCACGCCGGCACGCCCTGGGAGCTTGGCCTCGCCGAGACCCACCAGACGTTGGTCCTCAACCGTTTGCGGGGCCGGATCGCGGTCCAAGTGGACGGCCAGATGAAAACCGGGCGCGACGTCGTGATCGGCGCGATGCTCGGCGCCGACGAGTTCGGCTTCGCGACGGCGCCGCTCGTGGTCGGCGGCTGCATCATGATGCGCAAGTGCCACCTCAACACGTGCCCGGTGGGCGTCGCGACGCAAGACCCGGTGCTGCGGAGAAAGTTCTCGGGCAAGCCCGAGTACGTCGTGAACTACTTCTTCTTCGTCGCCGAGGAAGTCCGGGAGCTCATGGCCCAGCTCGGCGTGCGCACGTTCAACGAGCTGATCGGCCGCGCCGACCTGCTCGACGTGCGCAAAGGCATCGAGCATTGGAAAGCGCAAGGGCTCGATTTTTCGCGGATCTTTCACATGCCGGACATGCCGGCGGACGTCGCGCGCTACAACTGCGAGGCGCAGGATCACGGGCTCGACAAGGCGCTCGACAACCGGCTGGTCGAGCTTGCCGAGCCCGCGCTCGAGCGCCGCGAGCCGGTCACCATCGAGATGCCAGTGCGCAACATCAACCGGACGGTCGGCACGATGCTCTCCTGGAACGTGGCGAAGCGCTACGGGCTGGAGGGGCTTCCGGACGGCACGATTCACGTCCGGTTCGCCGGCTCGGCCGGCCAGAGCTTCGGTGCGTTTCTCGCCCGGGGCATCACCCTCGATCTGATCGGCGAGACCAACGACTACTGCGGCAAGGGACTCTCCGGCGGGCGGATCATCGTGCAACCGTCACCGAAGTTCCGTGGCAACCCGCTCGACAACATCATCATCGGCAACGTCGTGCTATACGGCGCGATCATGGGCGAAGCGTTCTTCCGCGGTGTCGCGGGCGAACGGTTCTGCGTGCGGAACTCCGGCGCCGATGCGGTCGTCGAAGGCGTGGGCGACCACGGCTGCGAGTACATGACGGGCGGAACGGTAACGGTGATCGGCGACGCGGGGCGCAACTTCGCGGCCGGCATGTCGGGCGGGATCGCATACGTGCTGGACGAACAAGGCACATTCGCCGAGCGGTGCAACCTGGCGATGGTCGCGCTCGAGCCGGTGCACTCCGAGATCGAGCAGGACGCGAAAGTGTCGCGCGAGTTATGGCACCGTGGGCTTGCCGACGAGGTCATGCTGAAGGAACTGCTCGAGAAGCACGTGCGATACACCGGGAGCGCGCAGGCAAAGCGCATCCTCGCCGATTGGACCGCGTTCCGCGGCAAGTTCGTGAAGGTGTTCCCGCACGAGTATCGTCGGGCGCTCGGCGAGCTGGCGGCGAAGCAGAAGAAGCTCGCCGCTTGACGAACTCATTCGAGACGCGATGGGCAAGGTAACCGGATTCCTGGAGTACGAGCGGCTCGCCGAAGCTGCGGAGGCGCCGCGCGAGCGCATCAAGCATTATCGCGAGTTCATCGAGCACCTGAGCGACGCTGACGCCGCCGTCCAGGGCGCGCGCTGCATGGATTGCGGCACGCCGTTCTGCATGACCGGATGCCCGATCAACAACATCATCCCGGACTGGAACGACCTCGTCTTCAAGCAGAACTGGCGCGAAGCGATCGCCGTGCTGCACTCGACCAACAATTTTCCGGAGTTCACCGGACGCGTCTGTCCGGCGCCCTGCGAGGCGGCGTGCACGCTGAACATCAACAACGATCCGGTCGGCATCAAGTCGATCGAGCACGCGATCATCGACAAGGCGTGGGAGTCGGGATGGGTGAAGCCCGAGCCTCCCGAGCGCAAGACGGGCAAGCGCGTTGCGGTGGTCGGATCGGGCCCGGCGGGACTCGCGTGCGCGCAGCAGCTGGCCCGCGCGGGTCACGCCGTCGTCGTGTTCGAGAAGAGCGACCGCATCGGCGGCCTGCTGCGCTACGGCATCCCGGACTTCAAGATGGAGAAGAGCCACATCGACCGGCGGATCCGCCAGATGGAGGCCGAAGGCGTGGAGTTCCGGCCCGGTGTGCGTGTGGGGGCGTTGCGATCGGGCGAGGGCGTGTTCGATCCCTCCCGCACCAGCGTCGCTCCCGAGACGCTGCTGGGAGAGTTCGACGCGATCGTGCTGTCCGGGGGCGCCGAGGCGCCACGCAATCTCCCGATACCCGGCCGCGAGCTCGACGGCGTGCACTACGCGATGGAATTCCTGCCGCAGCAGAACAAGGTCGTGGCCGGCGACAAGGTGCCCGGCCAGATTCTCGCGGGCGGCAAGCACGTGATCGTGATCGGCGGCGGCGACACCGGCTCGGACTGCGTCGGCACATCGAACCGGCACGGCGCAAGGTCCGTGACACAGTTCGAGCTGCTCCCGCAACCGCCCGCGCACGAGAACAAGCACTTCGTCTGGCCCGACTGGCCGATCAAGCTCCGCACCTCGAGCTCGCACGAGGAAGGTGTCGAGCGTGACTGGTCCGTGGCCACCAAGGAATTCATCGGCGACAACGGCAAGGTCAAGGCGCTGCGCGCAGTGCGCGTGGAATGGCGCGACGGCAAGCTAAAGGAGATCTCGGGCACCGAGTTCGAGCTGCCCGCCGACCTAGTCTTGCTTGCAATGGGATTCGTCTCGCCCGTGCAGTCGATTCTCGAAGGGTTCGGCGTCGAGAAGGATGCGCGCGGCAACGCCAACGCGACGACCGACGGACCCGGGTGCTACGCGACCAGTGCGACGAAGGTGTTCGCCGCTGGCGACATGCGCCGCGGACAGTCGCTGGTCGTGTGGGCGATCCGGGAAGGTCGCCAATGCGCAAAGGCTGTCGACGAGTTCCTGATGGGGCACTCGAGCTTGCCCCGCTGAATCGACCGATGTCCTCCTAACGTCGCGGGGAACGCGGCTCCGGGAGGGGTTCTTCGTTGCCGTTCGGAACCGGTCGCGGCGGATTTGGCACGTACTGGCCGCCGATTCCGCCCGGCCCCGGCCCGACGGTGTAACCGGGCGGCGCGATGATGCCCGGAGAACCCGGATTGATGGGGCGGCCGGGCGGTCGCACCACCTGCGCAGGCGGAAAGCCGCTATATATCGGGGCGACCGCGGCGTTCGGATTATCGCAGTCGGTTCGACGCTGTTCCAGGCATTGCGCGCGCCACTGCTCGTAGGCGCTGGCCTGACTCTGCGCCGCCGCCGATTGCGACTGTCGCTCCTGGTCCAGCTCGCGCTCGAGTCGCCTGACCCGATCCTGGAGCGCCGGGTCACCGGCGGATCCGAGGGCGCCCTCGGGGGGCTTGTACGCCGGAACCACGCTCACCTTGCTCTTGCTCTCGTCGAGCACCGTCGCGTTGGCCCCTTGTGGGGGCGGCGAATTCGAGTAATGGACGACGCCTTTCTCGTCCTTCCACTTGTAGATTTCGGACGCATCGCTCGCGCCCGTCCACCCGAAGGGTGCCACGAGAAGGAGGGCGAAAGCGCCTGCGGCGCTCGCGAGCATGCGTTTTACGATAGCCACGACAGCAATCACGGTGTCAGAAGCGGGCGCGCACGGCCAACCCGGAGTGCCTGCCGTGCGGCCCTGCCACCGGTGGGCTCCCCTTGACATTCCCGCGCTGTCCCATTCTGTGGTGGCGTGAGTGGAATCGGTGTCCCCCGGTATGGAATCGATGTCCCCCGGTATGGAATCGATGTCCCCCGGTATGGAATCGATGTCCCCCGGTATGGAATCGATGTCCCCCACCGTGCTTGAAGACTGGCCACGGATTGACCGCGAAGGGGTAGACGATCGGCACCGTGTAGGTCGCGGAAGGCACTGGGACCGGGACAGGGTAAATCACTGTTGGCGTGCTTGCTGTCCGCATTGCGGAGAGCTCATTCTCGAGTTGCACGATTCGGCGCAGCAACTCCGCCTCCCGCTGGGCCTGTTGCACCTCCGGCCGCTGCTCGGGGAGCGGAATCACGCTGACCGTCGGCTGGGTTTCCGGAATCTGTGTGGCCTTTACGCCCTGCGGGGGGATGTTGGAATAATTGACCACCCCTTTCGCGTCGACCCAGCGGTAAAGATCTGCCGTTGCGGGAACGCTGGCAAGCGCCGCCACCAATCCGACCACCGGGACGACGTGGCGAACCTCAATGCACAAACGAGCCATGCTTCATTCTACGCTCGGACCCGGCGAGCGGATTGTTGCCATATTGCAAGGCGGGGCCCGGGGTTGTGGCGTTTGCCCGGTGCGTCGCCGCAAGCGCGCGGCGCACGCGCCGAACCGCGTGATAACATTTGATTTTTCCAGGCTTTTTCGGTTGTTCGCCCAATGAATGTGGTGATCCTTGCGGCGGGGCAGGGCAAGCGCATGCGCTCTGAACTGCCCAAGGTGCTGCACCGCCTCGCGGGGCGCGCGCTGCTGGCGCATGTGCTGGCAAGCGCGCGCAGCCTCGCCCCACGGAGGATCGTGGTCGTTTACGGGCATGGCGGCGAAGCCGTGCGCGAGTCGATTGCCGCGGAGGGCCTGGAGTGGGTGCGCCAGACACCGCAGCTCGGCACCGGCCACGCGCTGCAACAGGCGCTTCCCGCGCTCGACGTTTCCGTCGCAACGCTGGTGCTCTACGGCGACGTGCCGCTCACTCGTCGCGCGACCCTCGACAAGCTGCTCGACGCGGCGGGCGACGGGATCGGCCTGCTCACCGTGGAACTCGATGATCCTTCGGGATACGGACGAATCGTGCGACGTGGTGCGGACGTGGTGCGCATCGTCGAGCAGAAGGACGCGAGCGCGGCGGAGCTTGCCATACGCGAGGTGAACACCGGCTTGATGGTGCTCCCCACCGCCCGGCTTGCGGGGTGGCTGGACCGGCTCCGCAACGACAACGCGCAGCGGGAGTACTACCTCACCGACGTGATCGCGCTGGCGGTCGCCGGCGGCGTACCGGTGCGTGCCGTGCAGCCGGCAGACGCATGGGAAACGCTCGGTGTGAACAGCAAGGCCGAGCTTGCGGCGCTCGAACGCGTCCTGCAGCGTGACATCGCCGCGCAGCTCCTCGATGCGGGCGTGACGCTCGCCGATCCGCAGCGCGTGGACGTGCGTGGCGAGCTCGCCTGCGGCCGCGACGTCACGATCGACGTGAACTGCATATTCGAGGGCCGCGTCGAGCTCGCCGACGGCGTCCAGGTCGGCGCGCATTGCGTGCTGCGCGACGTGCGGGTCGCGGCCGACACGCGCATCGAGCCGTTCTGTCACATCGCCGATGCCGAGATCGGACGCAACTGCCGGATCGGGCCGTACGCCCGCATTCGCCCCGCGACTCGTCTCGCGGAGGACGTGCACATCGGCAATTTCGTCGAGGTGAAAGCGAGCGAGATCGGCGCCGGCTCCAAGGCGAACCACCTGTCCTACGTGGGCGACAGCTCGGTGGGCCGCAACGTCAACGTCGGCGCCGGGACGATCACCTGCAACTACGACGGCGCAAACAAGCACCGCACGGTCATCGAGGACGATGTCTTCATCGGCTCCGACACGCAGCTGGTCGCGCCGGTGCGCGTGGGCCGGGGCGCGACGCTCGGCGCCGGGACGACACTCGTCAAGGACGCTCCGGAGGGCGAGCTGACCGTCTCACGCGCGAAGCAGCTCACCGTGCGCGGGTGGAAGCGCCCTACGAAGAAGAAATAGACCATGTGCGGAATCGTCGCCGGCATCGCTGCGCGGGACATCGTCCCCCAGCTGCTCGAGGGCCTGAAGCGCCTCGAGTATCGCGGCTATGACTCGGCCGGGATGGCGTTGGCCGAGGGCGGGTTGAAGCGGCTGCGCACCGAGGGACGGGTGGCCGAGCTCGCGGGGCTCGCATCAGCGCAGGAGTTCGCGGGGCGTGTCGGCATCGCGCACACGCGCTGGGCGACGCACGGCGTGCCCTCGGAGCGCAACGCCCATCCGCACGCTTCCGGCGCGATCGCCGTCGTGCACAACGGCATCATCGAGAATCACGAAGCGATGCGCGCGCGGTTGAAGGCCGACGGCTACACGTTCAGCTCCGACACGGACACCGAGGTGATCGCGCACCTCGTCCATCGCGAGATGCGCAGCCGGGGTGATCTGCATGCCGCGACACGCGCAGCCATCGCCGGGCTCGAGGGCGCGTACGCGATCGGCGTGATTTGCGCGGAGCACCCCGATTGCGTCGTGGTGGCCCGCAAGGGCGCTCCGCTGCTACTCGGGCTGGGCGAAGGCGAGAATTTTGCCGCCTCGGACGTCTCCGCGCTGCTCCAGGTGACCCAGCGGGTGGTCTACCTCGAGGAGGGCGACACTGCGGAGCTCCGGCGCGAGGGATGTGAGGTGCTCGACGCAGACGGGCAGCCGGTCGCGCGCGAAGTGCACGAGAGCCAGCTCACCTCCGCGTCGATCGAGCTCGGGCCCTACCGGCACTTCATGCAGAAGGAGATCATCGAGCAGCCCGGCGCGCTCGCCAACACGCTCGAAATGGTGGCGAATGCGAGCGCGATCTCACCCGGTTTGTTCGGGGCCGACGCAGAGAAGCTGCTCGGAGAGATCGATCGCGTGCTCATCGTCGCTTGCGGCACGAGCTATCACTCGGCGATGGTCGCCCGCTACTGGATCGAGGGCGTGGCCAGGATGCCATGCAACGTGGAGATCGCGAGCGAGTACCGCTATCGCGACTCGGTCGCGAGCCCGTCGACGCTGGTCGTGACGATCTCGCAGTCGGGGGAGACCGCGGACACCATCGCCGCGCTCCAGCATGCGAAACGCCTCGGGCAGGACCGCTCGCTCACGATCTGCAACGTGCCCGAGAGCGCGCTTGTGCGGCAGTCCAAGCTGCGGTTCCTGACGCGCGCCGGGCCGGAGATCGGCGTGGCCTCGACCAAGGCGTTCACCACCCAGCTCGCCGCGCTGTTCCTGCTCACCATGGTTCTCGCGAAGCAGCGCGGGCGTCTCGCGCCCGAGCGCGAGCGGGAGCTCCTCGGCGCGCTGCGCCACCTTCCGGCCGCATTGCAGAACGTGCTCGAGGTGGAGGCGCAGGTGGCGGCGTGGGCGGCCCGTTTCGCGGACAAGGAGCATGCATTGTTCCTCGGTCGTGGCATTCACTACCCGATCGCGATGGAGGGTGCGCTGAAGCTGAAGGAGATCTCCTACATCCATGCAGAGGCCTATGCGGCCGGCGAGCTCAAGCATGGCCCGCTCGCGCTCGTGGACCGCGACATGCCGGTCGTCGCCGTGGCGCCCAACGACGCGTTGCTCGAGAAGCTCAAATCGAATCTACAGGAAGTGCGGGCCCGCGGCGGTCAGCTCTATGTTTTCGCGGACCAGGGCGTGCAGATCGAGGAATCCGACGCGCTACACGTCATCTCGCTGACCGACCATGCGGGGCTGCTGTCGCCCATTCTGCACGTCGTCCCGCTGCAGCTGCTCGCATACCATGCGGCCCTGAATCGCGGCACCGATGTTGACAAGCCGCGGAACTTGGCAAAATCGGTAACGGTGGAATGACTTGCCAAGCCGCTGAACTTGGCGAAACCGGTGACGGTCGAGTGAATTTCCGGGCGCGTCACCTGGCCAATTCCAGCGCTGCGAGATCGCGCTCAAGTGCGCCGAGGATTCGACTCAACGCGGCGCCGTACCCGCGCGCCAAGGCTTCTGGGGATGTGTCATCGATCGGGACACGTTGCGAGTAGTCATGCTCGAACACGACTCCACGCTCGGCGCTGGCACGTCGGATGTTGAGCTGGAGTGACAGCACGGCAGCGGGCTGCTGCGGGGTTTGCGCATCGCCGTACAGTTCGGTCACGAGCCCTTCCAGCACGTAGTCGCCGGTGAGCGTGCTCGCCGGCTCGCGTACCGCCGTGAACAGCGCCGAGCGGCTCAGCCAGCGCGCGATCTGATGCCCAAGGAGGTCTCCGGGCGAGGCGAAAAAGCTGTTGTAAGGGTCCGCCTCGTAGCGCAGCTCGCCGGTGCGATACACGAACGGCGTGCCACCGTAGGGCGGCTGCATGCTGATGCGGCCCACCTTGAGCGTCGCGGAGAACGGGGCGGGATTGCGCGCTGCAGCGGCTTGCGCAGGACGTTCGGCACTGAGGGTGAAAGAGTGCCGCTCGAGGGACGGTCGTGTGACCGCGCAACCCGTCGCCGCTGCCAGCAGAATCCCGATGGCGAGCGATCGGCTGCCGCGGTGCGCGATCACTCGCGCCTCCGGATCGGTGCCGGCGGCTCGCCGAACAGCGTGCCCGCCGGGTAGCGCCGGGCGCTTTCGCTCAGCTCGCGCAGATTCTCCGTGGTCTGGCGAAGATTGGCGAGCGTGGCGGCGATGTCCTGCTCGCTGCCCGCGAGCGCCTGGTCGAGCCGAGCGAGCATGCTGTCCAGATTGGCGATCGCCCGATGCAGCCGTTCGCTGTCCGCGACCGCGCGCACGCGGCCGGCGGCGGCCGCGACGTCATCGGGCAGCGTATCGAGGGCCGGATTCGCCAGGACCTGCCGCAAACGGGCGGTTGCGGCGCGCATCTCCGCGATGGTCGCCTTCGTCTCTCCGCCGCCGACCAGCTCCGCAAGCTTGCGATTGGTCGCGCGCAGCTCGGCGAGCAGCGCGGTCGCCTCGGAACCAATCTTCTCGACCGGCAGCGCATCGACCTTCCGGGTCGCGGCCACGACCAGATTGTCGACGTCCCCGGTCAGCTTCTTGAGATCAAGTTCCTCGAGTGCTCGCAGCACTGTCTCGACCTGGTTGGTGAACTGCACGAACTTGGCGCGCGCGGAGGGGATATAGGGGTTGCGCGGCTGCCAGTCGATCGGCAGCGGCGGGTTGAGCTGCGCGTCGACGAAATCGAGCTCCAGGTAATTGATGCCCGTGATGCCCTGGGGCGCGACCCGGATGCGCAGGCCCTGATCGATGTATTGCTGCATGAGCTCGACATCCGCTTCGCCGAGCGGTCCGAGCCGACTGAGATTCAGCACCGCTTCGACCAGCACGTAGGGTTTGCGCTGGCCGAGCGGCTTGTCGAGCTCATACTGCTCGGCGGTGAACCCGAGCCGCTTCACCTCGCCGAGCAGCACGCCGCGGTAGCGGACTTTCGATCCGATGTCGAGACCCTGGACCGAATCGTCGATGTAGGTCTCGAGCGCGACGGTGCGCTCGAATATCTTTCCCGCGCCGAGCGCGAGCACCATTGCGACGCCGATCGCGATCGCCGCGAGGATGAAAAGCCCAAGCTTGAAATAGTTGGCCTTTGCGGGCATCGACTACGCCGTCTCGGCTTCGGGCTCACGATTGAAGAAATGGCGCACCAGGGGATTGTCGCTTTTCTCGCGCAGCTGGTGCGGATCCCCTTCGGCGATGATTCCCTTCGTCTCCTTGTGAAGCATGATCACACGGTCGCAGATGGTGAACGTGCTGGCGAGGTCGTGCGTCACGACCACCACCGTGATGCCGAGCGTCCGGGCGAGCCGCAGCACGGTCTGGTCGAAATCGGCGGCAGTCACCGGGTCGAGTCCCGATGACGGCTCGTCCAGGAACAGAATCGCCGGATCGAGCGCCATCGCGCGCGCGATCGCCGCACGCTTCTGCATGCCGCCCGAGAGCTCGGAAGGCATGTGATGCTCGAAGCCATCCAGGCCGACCAGCTTGAGCTTGAGACGGGCCACCAGCTCGATCGCCTCGGCCGGAAGCTCGGTGTACTCCTCGAGCGGCAGGCTCACGTTTTCCAGCAGCGTCATGGAGCCGAACAGGGCGCCGAGCTGGTACATCACGCCGATGCGACGCAGGATCGCGAGGCGCGCCGCGCCCTGCGATGCCGCGACGTCCTGGCCCTCGATCAGCACCCTGCCAGCTGCGGGCTCGTAGAGCCCGATGATGTGCCGCACTAGCACGGTTTTGCCGCTCCCCGAGCCGCCGAGGATCCCGAACACCTCGCCCTTGTAGACCTCCAGGCTCACGTCTTCGAGTATGGTGCGATCATCGAAGGCGGCCGTGAGCCCTTCGACCCTGATCACCACCTCCCGGTCCGTGGCGGGCACGCTAGATATCCAGATAGTAGAAAACGACCGCGAAGATACCGTCTACCGCGACGATGAGGATGATGCCGGTGACCACCGCGCTGGTCGCCGAGAGACCCACCGCGGCTGCGCCAGTGCGCGTCTGCAGACCGCGCAGGCAGCCGATGCCGGCCACCAGCACGCCGAAAACGATTGACTTGAAAAGCCCGGACATCAGGTCGTTCAGCTTCACCCGGTTCACGACCTCGAGATAGTACGTGTAGAAGGGTATATCGAAGAGCTGCATCACCATGGCGCCGCCGACCAGCCCGATCAGCACCGCAAAAATGCTGAGCAGCGGCGTCATGGCCACCGCGGCCAGCACGCGCGGCACGACCAGGAACCGCACGGGATCGAGCCCCATCGTCGATAGTGCGTTCACTTCGTCGTTCACCTTCATCGTCCCGATCTCGGCTGCGAATGCCGCGCCCGACCGGCCGGCCAGCAGGATCGCGGTCATCAAGGGGCCGAGCTCGCGGGTCATCGCGAGCCCGACGAGATCCGCGACATAGATCTCCGCACCGAACTGGCGCATCGCGACCGCCGACTGGAACGCGATGATCACGCCCATCAGGAAGCCGATGAGCGCGACGATCGGCAGCGCGTTCACGCCCGCTTCCTCGGCCATCTGGATCGCGTCGCGCCAGCGGACCGAGCGCGGATGGCGCAGCGCGGCGACGACGGCGGCCACGCTCTCGCCGACGAAGGTGATGAGATCGCGCGTGTCCTGCCACGCAGTGCGGCCGGCGCGCCCGAGCCGCTCGATCAGGGAGCCGGCGCTCTCGCGCCGCGGCGGTGGCGCGCGAAACTCCGCCGGGTCGTAATGGTCGAGCAGCCGCTGGAATCCAGCGCGCAGACCCTCGACCCGGACCGCGGCGCCGGGCGCACGTTCGGTACGCAGCAGATCGACGAGCAGCGCGATTCCGGCACCATCGCAGTAGTCGACTTGCGCGCAGTCGACGACGATCGGCCGGTCCGGATTGCGTGCCAGCGCTTGTCGGGCCTGCGCCCAGATCGGCCCGAGCGAGACCGCGTCGAGCCTGCCCGCCAAGGCGAGGGTCGGCGTGGCGGCATCCGGTGGAGTGAGGGAGAGCTGGGACATGCGAAGGGGATACGCCGGGCGAATCTTACCAGCGGCGCGTACTGCGCAACGCGAATCCGTGCCCACACCGGTTACCATTGCAGCGGGCGCTCTTAGCTGAAGCCATGGCACACGAACACGCGCACCACGACCACGCTGGCCATTCGCACCGTCCCGGTATCGAGCCGGGGCGCGCCTTTGCGATCGGCGTCGCCCTCAACACGGTCTTCGTCGTAGTCGAGGCGGGTTTCGGGATCTTTGCGAATTCGCTCGCACTCCTCGCCGACGCCGCCCACAACCTGAGCGACGTGCTCGGTCTCCTGCTCGCATGGGGTGCCGCATCGCTCGCGCGACGGGCACCCAGCGCCCGGTTCACCTACGGGCTGCGCGGCTCGACCATCATGGCGGCGTTCGCCAATGCGGTGCTCTTGCTTGTCGCCTGCGGGGGCATCGCGTGGGAGGCGATCGGCCGGTTCGATGCGCCGGCGCAGACGAGCGGTACGGTGATGATCTGGGTGGCCGCCGCGGGCGTCGTCATCAATGCGGCGACCGCCGCGCTCTTCCTGCGCGACCGCAAGCGCGATCTCAACGTCCGCGGTGCTTACCTGCACATGGTGGCGGATGCGGCGGTCTCGATGGGCGTCGTGATCGCGGGCGCGGCGATTCTTCTTACCGGCTGGCAGTGGCTCGATCCGGTCGTGAGCATCGCAATCGTTGGCGCCATCCTGTTTGGCACCTGGGGTCTGTTGCGCGACTCGCTCGCGCTCAGTCTGCAGGCGGTCCCGCACGGCGTCGAGCCCGCTGCGGTGCGCGCGCATCTCGCCGCGCTCGCGGGCGTGTCCGAGATTCACGATCTGCACATCTGGGCGATGAGCACGACCGAGAACGCGCTCACCGCGCATCTCGTCATGCCCGCCGGCCATCCGGGCGACGCCTTCCTCAACGATCTCGGGCGCACGCTTGCCGAGCGATTCGGCATTCATCACGCAACGGTGCAGATCGAGGTCGGCGACACGACCGAGCGCTGCGAGCTCGCACCGGAGCACCGGGTCTGATTCGCCTGAACGACGGCGAATTTGTAACCGGCTTTTTTGTAACCAACCTTTTCCACCGCGCGAGCGCGCAACAGGCGCTTACATCATTTCGTCCACGCGACGCTGCCATGAGGCACTTTCTTTCTCACGTGACGCCATGTCACGCCACGAAAGGAGAGAACCATGAAGCGTCTCATCATCGGAATCGCCGCCGCGTCGCTGCTTTCGGCTGTCGCGGTCGCCGCGCAGGCGCAGGAGCGCGGCGGCCGGAACGGATACTCGCGCGGGCCGTCGCAAGCGCCTGCTTACAGTAGCCCACACCGCGCGGCGCCACGGCATTATCAGCCGCGCAGGCACTACGCGCCGCCGCGCCACTACGGGCACTACCGCGGCCACTACCGGCCGTACGGGTGGCATGGCTATCGCGCGCATCCGGGCTGGAGGCACCGCTACGGCGGGCCGCGCCACTGGCGCTACCACCATCGCCCGTACTGGAAGTGGCGGTGACCGGTCTGTCCGCCCCGGAGAGCGCTCGCGCGCTCTCCGGGGCAGCGAGTCCGCGGGATCCGGTCATAGTTGCGCCGGGAACTTGCGGCCGGAACTGCAGTCAATTGAAACTGCTGTTACTGTTCCGCGCGCCGCTAAGTCAATGATTATAAAGTGAAACGCTTGGTTCGCCGATTAATCCTGCTGATGTTGCTCGCCTGGCTCCCGATGCAGGCGGCGGCGATGCCTTGGCTCGCTTTCCAGTGCGACCAGCGCGGGTCCGGCATGCACCACCACGCCATGCAGCACGCGGGCCACGCGCACGATTCGTCCGCGGGCGATCAGAGCGTCGCGGATGTTGATGACCCGGACGGCGCGAACGCTGTCCATACTTGCTGCCATCATTTCTCCGGCGTGGCGCAGGCCGCTCCCATCTCCGCGGGCGTTACCGTCGCGGAGAGCGTTGCACCGCATTCCCCCCCGCTCCTCTACGACTTCATTCCGGATCTTCTGAAGCGCCCCCCTCTGGCGCACCTCGTCTGACGATTGCGACTGCCGCGCGAAGCTGAGTTTCGCAAGGCGCCGCCTTCGCAAATCCACGCATTGCCGTTTGCGGCCGCATGGTCTTTTCATGCGCCCACGTATCAGACGAGGATCCATATGAACAGGCAGCTTGCGTTGGCCCTCGTGGCCAGCGCTTCCATCGCCGGCGCGGCCCACGCCCAAAGCCGGCCCAAGCCCGACGACGCGGCAACCCCGGTTGCGCCGACGGCGTATGACTCGGCCTTCAAGGGTTATCAGCCGTTTCGTGACGAGCCGCTTGCACCGTGGCGCGAAGTGAACGACACCGCGCAGCAGGTCGGCGGCCACGTCGGCGTGCTGCGTGCGGAGCAGCAGGGCGCCGCACAGCCCGCCGCCGCGGCCTCGCAGCCGCAACCCGCCAAAGACATGCCGCCCGGCACGCCCGGTGTGCACAAGAAATGACCGGGAGCGAACGAATGGCTCATTCACCCATGAACGCGCGTCGCACTCCGTGCCGAAGCATGCTCGCCGTCGTCGCCGCACTCGTTCTCTCTGGCTGTGCGACCTTCAGCGACGACGGCGGTTTCGGTGCGGTGCAGACCACCGCGAAGGAACGCCTCGGTAGCGAGGCGAAATGGTTGCGGAACGAAGCCGACGAGGACGCCGCGGGCAGGCAGGTGCAAGCACTGCTTGCAAAGCCGCTCGCGGTGGAAGACGCGGTGCAGATCGCACTTATCAACAATCGCGGTCTGCAGGCGTCCTACGCGGAGCTCGGGATCGCCGAGGCCGATCTCGTCCAGGCAGGGCGTATCGCCAACCCGTCTTTCGGCTACGTCAACGTGCGCGGTGGCGGCGAGATCAAGATCGATCGCGTGCTCAGCTTCAACGTGATCCAGCTCCTGACGATGCCGCTCGCCACGAAAATCACGGCCCGCCGCTTCGAGCAGGTCAAACTCGCGGTCTCTGCCGAGATGCTCGGTGTTGCGGCCGAGACGCGTCGCGCCTATTACGGCGCGGTGGCCGCGCAGGAGTCGATCCGGTATTTCGAGCAAGTGAAGGAGTCTGCCGAAGCGGGCGCCGAGCTTGCCCGGCGCATGTTCGCGGCCGGCAACTATACTGCGCTGCAGCGCGCGCGCGAGCAGGTTTTCTACGCCGACGCGGTCGCACAGCTCGCGCGCGCGCGCCAGACGGCCGTCGTGGAGCGCGAGCGGCTCACGCGCCTCATGGGGCTGTGGGGCAAGGATGTCGCATTCCGGCTCCCTGACCGTCTGCCCGATCTGCCGGGTGCACCGGAGGAGTCCGGCGATGCCGAGCAGACTGCCATGCGCACCCGGCTCGACGTGCAGGCATCGAGGCGCGATCTTGAGACGCTCGCCGAGTCGCTTGGCCTCACCAAGGCCACGCGCTTCATCAACGCGCTTGAGCTCGGGGTTGTGCAGGAGCGCGAGCCGTTCAATGTATTGAACGGTTACGAAATCCGCCTCGAGATTCCGATCTTCGACTGGGGCCAGGCGCGGGTGGTGCGAGCCGAGGCCCTCTATATGCAGGCCGCGAACCGCACCGCCGAGACGGCGATCAATGCGCGCTCCGAGGTGCGCGAGTCCTACGCTGCCTACCGTACGGCCTATGACCTTGCCCGGCACTATCGGGACGAGATCGTGCCGCTGCGCAAGAAGATCTCCGAGGAGAATCTGCTGCGCTACAACGGTATGCTGATCGGCGTGTTCGAACTGCTCGCCGACGCGCGCGAGAGCATCGCCGCCGTCAATGGCGCGATCGACGCGCAGCGCGACTTCTGGCTAGCCGACGCCAACCTTCAGGCGGCGCAGAACGGCGCCGTAGCGGGCATGAGCAGGGTTGCCGGCAATGCGCCGGCGATGGCCGCGGGTGGATCGAAGGAACACTGAGGAACCGAGGGAGATATCCGGATGACTTCGAGACGCAACTTTCTGGGACGTGCCGGTGCCGTAGCCCTCGGCGCAGCACTGGTCTCGCGCGCGGGCGCCGCGTCGCTGCCCGAGGCCCCGACGATGGACAAAGCTGGCATGCAGCCACCGCTCGCTCCGCAGAATGGCCGACCCTATCAGCCGGTGGCGACGCTGAACGGTTGGACGCTGCCCTGGCGCATGAAAGACGGCTGGAAGGAGTTCCACCTCGTCGCGGAGCCGGTCGTCCGCGAGATAGCGCCGGGCATGAAAGCCAATCTGTGGGGCTACAACGGGCAGTCGCCCGGACCGACGATCGAGTGTGTCGAGGGCGACAAGGTTCGCATCTTCGTCACCAACCGCCTGCCGGAGCACACGACGATCCACTGGCACGGGATCCTGCTGCCGAACGGCATGGATGGAGTAGGCGGGCTCACACAGCCGCAGATCCCTTCGGGCAAGACGTTCGTATATGAGTTCACGATGAAGAAATCGGGCACGTTCATGTACCATCCGCACGCCGACGAGATGGTGCAGATGGCTATGGGAATGCTCGGCTTTCTCGTCGTGCACCCGAAGAACCCGAGCTTTCGCCGGGTCGACCGCGACTTCGTGTTCCTGCTCAACGCGTTCGACATCGATCCCGGGGCGCGCACGCCGAAGATCGCGACGATGACCGACTTCAACATGTGGTGCTGGAACAGTCGCGTGTTTCCCGGCATCGATCCGCTTGCCGTGCGCCAGGGCGACCGGGTGCGGGTGCGCATCGGCAACCTGACCATGACCAACCATCCGATCCATCTGCACGGCTACGATTTCGTGGTGAGCGGCACCGACGGAGGATGGGTGCGCCCCGAGGCACAGTGGCCGGAGGTCACGGTCGACCTCCCTGTCGGCGCGATGCGCGCCATCGAATTCACGGCCGACGCGCCCGGTGATTGGGCGTTCCACTGCCACAAGTCGCACCACACCATGAACGCGATGGGCCATGACGTCCCGACGATGATCGGCGTGGACCATCGCGGCCTCGCGCGCAAGGTGATGAACCTCGTTCCCGATTACATGGTGATGGGCGAGCGCGGAATGGCTGACATGGGCGAGATGGAGATGCCGCTGCCGGACAACACGCTGCCGATGATGACCGGCAGCGGCCAGTTCGGCCCGATCGAGATGGGCGGCATGTTCACGGTCGTGAAGGTTCGCGAGGGACTCGCCCGCAACGACTACAAGGATCCGGGCTGGTATAAGCATCCGCAGGGCACCGTGGCGTACGAGTGGACCGGCGAGGCGCCGAAGCTCGCGCGGGTCACGCCGGCGCCGTCCGGATCGGGCGCGCTTCAGATCCGTCGCGGCAGTCATTCCGGACACTAAGAGGAGGGTATAGGATGACGAGAACCCTCGTTGTTTTGGTGGCGCTTCTGATCGTTGCACCCCTCGCGCGCGCCCACGGCGACACTCACGAACAGCCGGTAGCCGTACAGCCCATGGTGGAGACCGATTTCGGCCGCACCGGGGACCGGAAGAGGGTGTCGCGGACGGTGCGCATCACCATGTCCGACAAAATGCGCTTCTCGCCGGCGGTGATCACCGCCAAGAAAGGCGAGACGCTGAGGTTCGTGGTGAAGAATTCGGGCGCCCTGCTGCACGAGATGGTGCTCGGGACCATGGCGGATCTCCAGGCGCACGCCGAGCTGATGCGGAAGTTCCCCGGCATGGAGCACGACGACCCGTTCATGACGCACGTCGCGCCGGGCAAGACCGGAGAGATCGTGTGGCAGTTCACCAGGACGGGCGAGTTCAACTATGGCTGCCTGATCCCGGGCCATTTCGAGGCCGGCATGATCGGGAAAGTTACGGTGAAGTAGTGCGGACCTGAGATTGGCGCACCGACGCCTGATAAGTCTTGAAAGGAGTATCAAGTGAGACGCATCGCAACATTCGTAATCCTGCTGGGCATGACCGCAGCCATCGGTGCGCAGCAGATGCAAGGCCAAGGAAACGTGGGCGATAGGCCGATGGCGACCGGCGGGGCTGGGGAAATGGCCGATGGCGAGATCCGCAAGGTGAACAAGGACGCGAAGAAGCTCACGATTCGCCACGGCCCGATTCCCAGCATGGATATGCCGCCGATGACGATGGTCTACCAGGTCAAGGATGACGCGCTGCTCGACCAGGTGAAGGACGGTGACAAGGTGAAGTTCACGGCCGAGAAGATCGGCGGCGCCTACGTCGTCACGCGCATCGCGCCGGCCAATTGAGAAAACCTGTGCGAGAGCCAGATTTGGCGAAGCAGGACTTTGGGTGGAGTATCGCGCGCTAATTCACGCGGCCGGTCTCGGTCTAGACCGCGTTTGCGAGAGATCAAATGGGCTCGATTGCGCGGGCGCAAACTATGACTTGAAATTTTGGCGGCCGCGCGGTAGGCCGCATCTTAACGAAAGGATTTCTCGAATGAAAGTGACGAAGACAGTTCTCGCGATCGCATTGGCCGGCACGCTTGCCGGCGCGGCGTGGGCGCAGCCACAGCCGGGACCCGGCATGGGACCGGGTGCCGGGATGGGACCTGGAATGATGGGCGGCAGTGCGCCCGGAGGGGGTTCGCGCGGTGGATACGGCCCGGGACAGGGTTACAGCCCCGGGTACGGCACGGGGCCCGGCATGATGGGCGGCTATGGTCCGGGGTACGGCATGGGGCCCGGCATGATGGGCGGCTATGGTCCGGGGTACGG
>JBFJOO010000081.1:0-19477 GCA_041617635.1 Burkholderiales bacterium
CCGCAGGGCGTGCTGCTGCTTCCGCAGCCGCGCGGCGAGCTCGCGCGGCGCGAGCGGGCGCGGCTGCTCGAGTGGGCCGCGAGCGGCGGGCATCTCGTCATCGAAGCGGAGCCGACTCGCACGCCCGATCCGCTGCTCGATGGGCTGGGGGTCAAGCGCAAAGCGGTGCGCACGAAAGGCCCTCGCAAGCCGGCCGAGATCGCA
This sequence comes from Burkholderiales bacterium, assembly GCA_041617635.1. GTDB lineage: Bacteria > Pseudomonadota > Gammaproteobacteria > Burkholderiales > SG8-39 > JAABRB01. Next base: position 205 of record JBFJOO010000081.1, read on the forward strand.
TGGCCGGGGGCGGCGCGCCCGCTGCGCGCCGATCTTCCCCCCTGGCAGGTGCTCGAGGCGCGGGCGCCGCGCATCGCCGAGGGCAACGCGGGGAGCGCCATGGTGCTGCAGCTCGCGCACGGCAAGGGGCTCGTCACGGTGGTCAACGATTTCGCGTTCCTGCAGAACCGCGGGATCGGCACCCACGATCACGCGGAGCTCGGCTGGCGCATCGTGGGCGCAAGCGCACCCGCCGCCTCGGTCCTGCTCATATTCAACAATCCGGAGCGACTCTCCCTCACGAGCTGGCTGCGCGAGAATGCGCTCGCAGTGCTTGCCGCCGCGGCCGCGCTCCTCGTTCTCTGGCTCTGGCGCATCGCGCCGCGGTTCGGCCCGATCGCGCCCGACCCCGAGCGGGCGCGGCGCAGCCTGCTCGACCATCTGCGCGCGAGCGGCCGGTTCCTGTGGAACGCCGGCCAGCGCACGCAGCTCGCCGAGTCGGCGCGCGAGGCGGCGCTGCGGCGCGTGAGCCGGGCCCATCCCGATTTCGCATCGCTCACCGCGGCCGAGCGCGCGGCGCGCCTTGCGAACTCCTTCGGGCTCGCGCCGGAAGACGCCAAGCGCCTGCTCGCGCCCCAAACGCCGCGTACGATCCCCGAGTTCGTGCGCGGCATCCGCGTCCTGCAGATCGTCCACGAGCGGCTCGCGCGCGGGCGCCGCACCGATTCCAAGGAGAAGCCATGACAGTTCGTTCGAGCATCCCGGCGGAGAGCCTTGCCCAGGCGGTGCAGGCCCTCACCGCCATGCGCGCGGAGATCGCGAAAGCGATGGTCGGACAGGCCGACGTGGTCGAGCAGACGCTCGCCGCGCTCCTCGCCGGCGGCCACGTCCTGATCGAGGGCGTCCCGGGGCTCGGCAAGACGCTGCTCGTGCGCGCGCTCGCCCGCACGTTCGACGGTCACTTCGGCCGCATCCAGTTCACGCCCGACCTCATGCCCGCGGACGTCACGGGTCACACGCTCTACGATCAGGGCACGCGCCAGTTCACCACGCGCCGCGGCCCGGTGTTCACGAATCTGCTGCTCGCCGACGAGATCAACCGCGCGCCGGCCAAGACCCAGGCCGCGCTGCTAGAAGTCATGCAGGAAGGCCAGGTCACCATCGAGGGTGCGCCGCATCCACTCGCGCCGCCGTTCATGGTGCTCGCGACCCAGAACCCGATCGAGCAGGAAGGCACCTACGCCCTGCCCGAGGCGCAGCTCGACCGGTTCCTTCTCAAGATCCGCATGGACTATCCGTCCGCGAACGAGGAAACCCAGATGGTGAAGCGCGTGACCTCGGGTCACGTCGGCGAGCGACTCAACGTCGACGCGGTGGCGCCGCTCATCAAGCCGGCCACGGTGCTGGCGTTGCAGAGCGTCGCCGCGGCGGTTACCGTGGACGACAGCGTGACCGACTACGCAGTGCGCATCGTCAGGACCACGCGCACCTGGAACGGGGTTGCGATGGGCTGCGGGCCGCGGGGCGGGATCGCGCTCGTGCGGGCCGCGCGCGCCATCGCGCTCATCGCTGGACGGGACTTCGCGACCCCCGACGACGTCAAGCGCATCGCCCCGGCGGCGTTGCGGCATCGCCTGCTGCCGGCGCCCGAGCTCGAGATCGAGGGCCACACCAGCGACACGATCCTGAAAGCGCTGCTCGCGCAGGTGGAGGCGCCGCGCACGTGATACCGGCACCCGCATTGCCGGCGCGCCGCGCGCGACCGGTCGTCCCGGCGACACGGCTCTTGTGGCTCGTCGGCCTCGTGCTCGCCGCCGCGCTTGCCGCGTCGATCGAGCCCGAGCTCCTGCCGGCGTGGAGCGTGCTTGCCGGCGGCCTCGGCGTCATCGCGCTCGTCGATCTGCTGGTCGCGCTCCGGACGCCCGCCCCCGCGGCGCGCCGCGAAGTGCCCGGCTCGCTGCCGCTCGGCGTGCGCGACGAGGTGTCGCTGCGTTTCGCGAACCCGGTCGCGCGGCCGATGACGCTCGACGCGTTCGACCATCATCCGCCCGGCTTCGAGTGCCAGGGTCTGCCGCGACGCGTGACCCTGCCCGCGCGCGGCTGGGCGGAATTGCGCTACGGCATACGCCCCGTCGAGCGGGGCATCGCGCGCTTCGGGGCGGTGGAGGCGCGCATCGCATCGCCGCTCGGCCTCTGGCTGCGCACCCGCCACCTGGGCCAGGATTGCGAGGTCAAGGTCTATCCGAACTTCGCGGCGCTGACCGGCTACGCGCTCCTCGCCACCGACAACCGGCTCTCGCAGATCGGCGTGCTGCAACGGCGGCGGCGCGGCGAGGGGCTCGATTTCCACCAGCTGCGCGAGTACCGCGAGGGCGACGCGCCGCGGCAGATCGACTGGAAAGCGACGGCCCGCTCGGCGAAGCTCGTGTCGCGCGAGTACCAGGACGAGCGCGACCAGCAGGTGCTGCTCGTCATCGATTGCGGCCGGCGCATGGGCGCACGGGACGGCGAGATCTCGCACTTCGATCATGTGCTCAACGCCGCCCTCCTCGTCGCCTACGCGTCCCTGCGGCAGGGCGACGCCGTCGGGCTGATGACGATGAGCGGCGAGCGCCGCCACCTCGCGCCGCGCAAATCCCAGGCGACGATCAACCTCATCCTGAACCGCGTGTTCGATCTGCAGCCCTCGCTCGCCGCCTCCGACTACTACGACGCCGCGCTCGAGGTGATGAAGCGCTTCCGCAAGCGCACCCTGGTCGTGATCCTCTCGAACATGCGCGACGAGGACGACGACACGCTGGGCCCGGCGCTGCGGCTCCTGCAGTCGCGCCATCTCGTGCTGTTCGCATCGCTGCGCGAGAGCATCCTCACGCGCGCCCTCGCCACCCGGGTCGACACGTTCGAGCGCGCGCTCACGCACGCGGCGGCGGCGGGCTATCTCGGCGCCCGCGAGCTCGCGTTCCGCAAGATCGAGAAGGGCGGGGCGGTGTGTCTGGACGTCGAACCGGAGAACATGCCGATCGCCCTGGTGAATAGATATCTCGATATAAAGCGCAGCGGGCGTCTCTGAACGTTCTGAAGGTTACGAACAGGAGGGAACCGCCTGGTTCCCTCCCGTTACCCTCCTTCCCGCTGGGAGTAGAACACTCTCGTAAGAGGCGCCGTCCTTCGGAAATCGCGCTACGTCACGAACAGGGGGAAACCACCCGGTTTCCCCCCGTTACCCCCCTTCCCGGTCGGAGTAGAACACTCTCGTAAGTTGCGTCGTCCTTCGCAGGGATCCTCGCTCAGGAGGCGAGGGGCGTGCCGTCGGGCATGAGGAGCTGGATGAACTGTGACCTGGAACGCTCGAAGGCGTGCGTGCGGGTCACCGCGGCGATCAGCGCATCGATATCCGAATAGTCGAAAGCTGACGTCCACGCCTGCATCAGTGTCAACGCCCGGACCAGGCCGTTCGGATCGTCCTCGCGCGAGAGCTGGCGCTGGCAGTCGACGTACTCCCAGTGGAAGAGCGTCGGAATGATGATGCGCGCCTCGCCGGCGCGCGCGAGCTCCGCGTTCATGACGAGGCGGGCCAGACGCCCGTTGCCGCTTGCGAAGGGATGGACCTCGGAGACGAGGAACGCATAGTAGATGGCGCGGGCGAGCCCTTCGGGCACGCTCCGGGCGAGCGTCGAGCCCTCGATCAGCGTGCCGCGCACCAGGGCCGGATCGACGAACCAGGTGCCGCCGGCCCGGTTTCGCTCGACCTTGAACCGGCCGGGGCCGCTCTCGGGACGCTGCGCGAGCATCTGCGCGTGGCGCCGTGCCAACTCCGCCGGGAAGTCCGCGCCGAACGGCGGCACCGTGTCGCGCCAGGGCGATTCGAGTGCCAGCCGGAAGACTCCAAGCACGCCCTGCGAGTCCTTCGAATGCTCCGCGACGAGCCGGCCGCGGAGCACGACGTCGCGCGCTTCGTCGATCGAGAGCTCGGAGCCCTCCACATGGCTCGAGAAGTAAGACTCGAGGAAGGCGAAGTTCGATCGATCGGGCTCGGCCGTCGCGGTCGCCGCGCGGCGAGGAAGCGGCTCGGCGCGCAACCGCGCAGCCAGGATCTCGAAACGGGCGAGCCGGGCGGCATCGGACGGCGTGGCCTGCGCGACCGAGCCTTCTGGTCGGGTCTTCGGCGCACTTGCAACGCGCGTCGCGAGGAGCGCACCGACGATCGCGTCGAGCTTCCGGAGCTCGACATCGAGACCCAACGGCCCTGCCAGACCCTGTGCAGCGTCGCGGATGCGGTGGAGCTCGGCCTCGCCCGCGGCGTCGAGGATCGAGACCAGGCGTTCCTCGACGGCTTTCGCGCCGGCGGATTTGCCGCGCGCGCCGCGCTGGGGCGCCAGGTTCTCCAGGAGCTGGCGTGGTCGAGACGCGCAGAAGAGTCGCTCGTTGCCGAGCGGCATGTCGCCGGCGAGGGCGTTCGGCCCCTTCACGAGTACGACACGCAGTCCGGGGAGCTTGATCGTGCGGTTGAAGTTGCTCGGGTGGGAAAGAAAGAGCACGCCCTCGGCCGACGGACCCCCGGCGAATGCGCTGCGATAGGAAACGACCGCGTTGGGAACGAGCGCCGCCACGACACGCGCCCAATGGCGTCGCGCGGTGGCGACCTGCCCATCGCGTTCCGTCTCGCGCACGTAGACGCCTTCCGCGATCTTCACCAGCGCCCCGGCGCGGGCGCGGCGCTGGATGGCACGGGCGACGGCGGCGGGCGCCCCGCGCGTGATCAGGACCTCGTCTTGTCGCTCAACTGCTTGGGATGGCATGTATTCGGGAGACAGCTGTCGCCAGTTCGCTATATTCTAGGCGGAATCTTGGCCCCTGGACGGTTTTTCGCCTTCGAAGTGCTGTCGCCAGACCGCTTAGAATCACCGAATCCTGCTGGCCGTGTCGCCAAACAGCTAATTTATTGACGGAATTGTCGCTGTACCGCTAAGGTACTGCCATGCTCGCCGCGATTACCCTGCTTCTCGTCTATCAGCTGCTCGGCGAGGTCGTGGCACTGGCGTTCGGTCTGCCGGTGCCGGGGCCGGTGATCGGGTTTGCGGCGCTTTTCGCCACGCTCGTTGCGCGGGGCGCGGTGAACGAGGAGTTGCGCGAGACGGCAAACGGGCTCCTCGCGCACCTGTCGCTGCTGTTCGTGCCCGCGGGCGTCGGGGTCATGGCGCATCTCACGCGGCTGCGCGACGAGTGGCTGCCGATCGTCGCGGCGCTGGTCGTCAGCACCGCGGTGACCATCGCAGTGACGGCGCTCGTGATGCGCGGCCTGATGCGCCGGAAGCGTGCACAGGAGTCGAGGTGAGCCCGAACCTCACCGACATCTGGGTCTACCTCTCGGCGTCGCCGCTGCTCGGCCTCACGATCACGCTCGTCGTGTACCAGGGCGCGTACTGGATCTACAAGCGCGCGAACTTCCATCCGCTGCTCAACCCGGTGGCCATCGCGGTGGCCGTCCTCGTGGCGCTGCTCAAGCTCACCGATACGCCTTACCAGACGTATTTCGACGGCGCGCAGTTCGTGCACTTCCTGCTCGGACCGGCGACGGTGGCGCTCGCGATTCCGCTCTACGCCCAGCTCGACAAGCTGAAGGCGGCGTGGCTGCCGCTCGCGGGCGCGCTCTTCGCCGGCTCGGCGACCGCGATCGCGTCGGCGGTCGGCATTGCCTGGCTGCTCGGCGCGGACGCGACCACCCTGGTCTCGATCGCGCCGAAATCCGTCACCACCCCCATCGCGATGGGCATCACCGAAAAGCTCGGCGGCTTGCCCTCCCTCACCGCGGTGCTGGTGGTCTCCACCGGCATACTCGGCGCGGTGCTCGCGAAGTACGTGCTCGACGCCCTGCGCATTAAGGATCACGGCGTGCGCGGATTCGCCGTCGGGCTCGCGGCGCACGGCATCGGCACAGCGCGCGCATTCCAGGTAAGCGAGGAAGCCGGCGCATTCGCCGGATTGGCCATGGGCCTGAACGGGCTCGCAACCGCGGTGCTCTTTCCGCTCGCCGTCTGGCTCGTGGGCTGGCGCCTGCTCTGATCTAGAATCCCGCAGACCTAGCGCAAACGCTGCGAGCGGAACCGAGGGAGGCCGCCAGCGGATGAAGCCCAGGGGGTTCTCGCGTGAGGGTGTCTCGCTCGCCAAGACCACGCGGCCGAGCTTCGCCGGCATCCTGCCGCGCGAGCGGCTCTTCGCACGCCTGGACGCGGCGCGCGCGAGCCGGGTCATTTGGCTGACCGGCCCGCCCGGCGCCGGCAAGACATCGCTCATCGCGACTTACCTCGAGCGCCGCAAGGCACGGTCGCTCTGGTATCAGCTCGACGAGAGCGACACCGACGTCGCGTCTTTCTTCTACCACCTCGACCTGGCCATCGCGGAGCAGCCGAAGGGCAAGGCGCCGCCGCTGCCGCGGCTCACCCCAGAGTACCAGTCCGGGCTGCCGGCGTTCGTCAAGCGCTATGCCGAGGCCGCGTTCCAGCGGCTCGGCAAGGAATTTCTGGCCGTGTTCGACGGCTATCAGGACATTCCGGCCCAGTCGCAATTCCACGAGCTCATGCGGGACGGGCTCGAGGCGGTGCCGCGCGGCGGCTGCGTCATCATCATCAGTCGCGCAGACCCGCCACCGGTCATGGCGCGCCTGCGCGTGAGCCAAGGCATGACCGTGATCGGCTGGGACGACCTGCGGCTGACGCGCGAGGAGTCCGATGCGATCGTCGCGGGACGCGGCCACCGCCTCGGCGAGCAGGCACGCGCCGAGCTCTACGCCCGCACGCAGGGCTGGGCCGCAGGCCTGATCCTGCTGCTCGAGCACGCAAGCGGACAGGATGCGCTCGACGCGCGCGCCGACTTCGACGCGCCACAACTCGTATTCGATTATCTGGCGGGCGAGATTTTCCAGAAGGCGGACGAGCACACCCGCGTGCTACTGCTCAGCATCGCCTACCTGCCCCGCATGACCGCCGATATGGCCCGCGCGCTCGCCGGCCAGGAAGACGCCGGAGCGCGGCTCGCGGACATGCATCGCAACAACTACTTTGTCATGCTGATCCAGGCGCGCCCGCAGGCGATCTACCAAATCCATCCGCTCATGCACGAGTTTCTCCTCTCGCAGGCGCGCGAGACACTGCCCAGGGAGCAGCGGGCGGCGCTGCAGCGCAGGTCCGCCGAGCTCCTCGAGGCGGCGGGACAGCTCGTGGAATCGGCAGCGCTCCTGCGAGAAACGGGGGACTGGGAAGCGCTCGTCGGGCTCATCGGCCGGCACGGCGAAGAGATGGCGAACCGCGCGATGGGACTCACGCTGCGGCGGTGGGTCGAGGCGCTGCCGCGCAGCATCCTCGAAAAGCACCCCTGGGCGACCTACTGGCTCGCCGCGAGCGTGACGCCGGTCTCGCCGCGCGAAGGGCGGCTCATGTACGAGCAAGCCTTCGCGCTATTCACGCGTCAGCCCCAGCCGGACGTGCGGGGACTCGCACTTGCAGCCTCGGGAGCCATGGACGCGATCCTGTACGAGCTCGACGACTTCTCGCTGCTCGACCGCTGGATCGGGTTGCTCGAACGCCTGTTGCGCGAGCATCCGGACATCGCGACCGGCGCCGAGGAGGCGCGCCTGACGAGCAGCCTGTTCACCTCGATGGTGGTGCGCCAACCGCATCACCCCGATCTCGAGCATTGGGTGGAGCGCGCCCACCGGGCATCGCGCGCGCAAGCCGATGCGAGCCTGCAGATGTCGGTGGAGCCGCGCGTGGCCATCAGCATTCTCTGGGCCGGACACTATCCGAAGACGCGCGAGATGATCGACGCCATGCGGCCGCTCGCCGCGAAGGCGGAAGTCTCCGCCTTCGCCCGCACGATGCTGAAGTTGATCGAGGCGATGTACTTCATGCATACCGCGGATCTCGAGGCCTGCCTCGCCGCCGTGCGCGAGGGGCGCGCGATCGAGGACGCCGCGGGCGCCCATGTACACACCGGACAGCTGCTGGCCTATGCGGCCGGCGGCGCGTTGATGGTGGGCGACCTCGAGACGGCAGGCTCGTACCTCGCGGAGATCGCCGCGCTGCCCATCGAGAAGCCGCGGTTCGACCAGTGTCTCTACTATCTGTTCTCCACCTGGCACGCGCTCGCGAGCGGCGACAAGCTAGCCGCGTATCGGCACCAGCAACGCGCCCTGCGATTCGCGATCGAGGTTGGATCACCCTACTTCGAGGCGCTCTGCCGACTGGCATCGGGCCAAGTCCTCTTCGAGAGCGGCGAGGAACGCAACGCGATGCCGCACCTCGAACGCCTCTACGAGATCGCGCGCCAGATCAACAACACATTGCTGGAATTCACCGGCCTGATGGGCTTCGCCTGCGCCATGCCGGAGCGCGGCGGCCGCCCGCGCACCGGCTCGTGGGCGATGCGTCGCGCGCTCGAGATCGGCAAGCCGCGCGGCTTCACCGCGTTTCTGCTGTGGCGGCGCGACCCGCTCGCGCGCCTCTGCAGCCAGGCGCTCGAGGCCAGCGTCGAGCCGCGCTATGTCGCGGAGATCATCCGCGCCCGGAACTTGAAGCTCGATGCAGCGCGTCACCCGCTCGCCGACTGGCCGTGGCCGTTCCGGGTCCACACGCTCGGCCGCTTCCGTCTCGAGAAGGGCGATCGCGAGATCACGTTCACCGGCAAGGGGCAGCGCAAGCCACTCGAGCTTCTCAAGGCGCTCGTCGCGAACGGGGGGCGGCAGGTCAGCGATACAAACCTCGCCGCAGCGGTGTGGCCGCGTATCGCGGGCGACTCCGCACACCGTTCGTTCACGACGAATCTGCATCGCCTGCGGAAGCTGCTCGCGGAGGACCAGGCGCTGCCGCTGTCCGAGGGCAAGCTGAGCCTCGACGGCGATTACGTCTGGGTAGACGTGTGGGCGTTCGAGCGAGCGACCAACCAGGTCGAGCAGATGCTGCGCGATCCCCACGGGCGCGCCGGCCCCGAGCGCCTCGCCGCGCTCGGCGATCGGGTGCTCGCGCTCTACTCCGGACCGTTCCTGGAACACGAACCGGAAACGCCGTGGACCCTTGCGACGCGCGAGCGCCTGCGCGCCCGGTTCGTGCGCACGGTCGGCGCGCTGTGCCGCCACTGGGAGCAGACCGGCGCGGCCGAGCGCGCGCTCGCGCACTATGAGCGCGCGCTGGAGGCCGACGACCTCGCCGAGAGCTTCTATCGCGGGCTCATGCAATGCCACGCGGCCCTCGGCCAGCGCGCAGAAGCCGTGGAGGTCTACAGCCGCTGTCGCAAGACGCTCGCCGGGAGGCTCGGCGTCGAGCCGGCGCCCGAAACCCGCGCCATATATGAAGGCCTCGTCGCGACGCGCTGACTCCCCCGCAAGTGCGCGATTTTCTCCTGCGTTTTCCATCGGTTACAACGAGTAACTCAAAAGTAACTCCGGCGTAAGGGTGCCGAACGCTGGGCGGCGCGAGGATGGCCTCGCCCGGTCGCAACGTATCGCTCTCCGGCCCCGCCCGGCCCCCCGCGCGGGACCCCGGCAAGGGTCTCCTCTCCGGAGCGCGCCGCCGAGCGGCCGGGCGCTGGCGCCGGACGCCTGCCCGGCGGACGGCACAACGAACGGAGGTAGAAATGAAACTCGGACTCAAACGCGTCACTAGCGCCGCAGTCGCAAGCGTGTTCGTGTTGTCGAGCTGCGCGGCGCCCAACTACCCGCCCTACCAGGGCGCCCAGCGCGGCATGCAAGCGGTCGGCACCGGGCTCGCGAGCCTGATCCTTTCGCCGTTCATGATCGTGGCGGGACTCCTGCAGGGGCTGGCATTCCTCCCCTATGTCGCGGGTCTGGCCCTCGACGACATCAATCGGGCGCTGCTCGAGGCGCACGCCGTGAGCCTCGACGACTCGTACCGCGCCGCATACGGCGTCTCGCTCAGCGATCCGCGCGTCGATCGCAAGACCGGCCAGGTCGCCGACGACGGCGGATTCGGGTTCGGACGCTATCGCCCCGGCGCGCTCGCGGATGCGTCGAATGCGTTCCAGCGCCTGCTCATCTCGCAGGGCATGCCGGAGTCGGTCGCGCGGCACTACGTCATCGTCGCGGACTACACGCACACCCGCTCGCGCGGCGTGATCCTGCTCGCGGTCGTGTACCGGCACACCGGCACTGAGCCCTTCCAGGTCGGCTCCAAGAACACGGGGATCGTGACCATGTTCCGACCCGAGCAGCTCGGCTGGCGAAGCGCCTACGAGCGCGACGTGCGCGGACAGCTCATCGACGAGGTGATCGACTGGACGGCGATCGACTACGCGGCCCTGCAGCAGGACAAACTGGTCGCGACGCTGATGGCGATCGGCGCCGAGTCGATCAAGTCGGGCAAGCGATCACATGAGTACTGGGCCGCCGAGCGGCGCTGGATCGCTGGCCAGACGACGCAGGTCATGGCCGAATCGAGCGGCAAGGTCAAGCAGGCGCTCGCCATGAAGTAACGTCGCCGCCAACCTCCTCCCGGCGCGGCGTTTTCCGGCGGGGGAGCGGCTGCAGGCCATACCTGCCGCCGCTCCTGCCGCTCTCTCTTTGTTCCGCGCTATTGCTCGTAGAGCTTCGCGGGGGCCTTGCCGCGGAAGACGCGATAGGCGTAGAGCGTGTAGCCGACGATGAACGGCAGCACCACGAGCGCGCCGGCTAGAATGACTTTGAGCGACGACGGATGCGCGGCGGCCTCCCAGATCGTCATGCGGTCCATGACGACGTACGGGAAGAGGCTGTAGGCCAGCCCGGCGAACGCGAGGAGGTAGAGCACGACCGTGCCCGCATACGGGGCCCAGTGCGGCATCGCCGTCCCTTTGCGAACCTGGCTCGCCGCGTACCACACCCAGAGCCACACGGCGCCGCTCGCCAGCGGCAGCAGCATGAGCGCCAGCGTGCGCGGAAAATCGAACCACTTGCGAAACACCGTATCGCTCGCGAACGGCGTGGCGAGGCTGACGAGCGCGACACCGACGGCAACCCACAGCAGGCCCCAATGCGTCCACGCCACCGCCTTGCGCTGCAGGTCTCCGTCCGTGCGCCAGATGAGCCAGGTGGCGCCGAGCAGCACGTAACCGCCGCAGACACCCCCGGCGACCACCAGGCCGAACACGAGGTAGCCGAAGCCGGGTTCGAACCCGGTGATATAGCGCGCCAGCATGAGCCCTTGCGCGACCGAGGCGAGGAAGGCGCCGAACCAGAACAGCCAGTTCCACATCTCGCGGTGCCAGCCCTCGGCCTTCACGCGGAACTCGAACGAGACGCCCCGCAGCATGAGCCCGACCAGCATCGCGATGACGGGAAGATAGAGGGCGGTCATCACGATCCCGTGCGCGGCGGGAAAGGCCACGAGCAGCAGACCGACGCCCAGCACGAGCCACGTCTGATTGGCATCCCAGAACGGTCCGATGGAGGCGACCATGCGCTCCTGTTCCGTCTCGGTCGCGGCGGGCATGAGCATGGCCACGCCGAGGTCGTAGCCGTCCAGCGTGACGTACGCGAAGATCGCCGCGCCCATGAGGATGGTGAAGATGACCGGCAGGTCGATGGTCATGCCGTCGCTCCCGCCGGAAGCCGGCCGGTACCGGGAAGCTCGACGCTGACTGCGCCTTTGCCGGCGAGATGGGTGAGGACGACCATGTAGGCGACGAGCATGAGGGCGTACGTGATGATGTAGCTCGTCAGGCTCGCTCCGAGCGACGCCGCGCCGACGGGCCCCACGGCATCCGCGGTCCTGAGGATCCCCGTCACGAGCCACGGCTGCCGGCCGATCTCCGTGACGATCCAGCCCGCCAGCGTGGCGACCCAGCCCGAGAACGTGAACGCGGCGAACGTGTAGAGCAGCCACACGGGCGGAACGATTCCCTTTCGCGTCCGCCACGCGCCGTACCATGAGAGCGCAATCATCAGGACGCCAATTCCCACCATCACCCGGAACGCGAAGAAGAGCGGCGCGACCGGCGGCGCATCGGGCGCGAACTCGTTGATGCCCTTCAGCTCGCCGTCGAGCGAGTGGGTCAGGATCAGGCTCGCCCCCCAGGGAATCTGGATCGCGTAGTCGTTGCGCCGTTCCTTCTCGTTCGGTATCGCGAACAGCACCAGCGGCGCGCCGCGCTCCGTCTCCCAGAGCGCTTCCACCGCGGCAATCTTCGCCGGCTGGTGCTCGAGCGTGTTGAGCCCGTGCAGGTCGCCGACGAACGCCTGGACCGGAGCCAGCACCGCGCCGATGAGGATGCCCGTGCGCAGGGTCCGCGCCGCGGCCGCGTCACCGGGCGACTTCAGCAACCGCCATGCCGACAGCCCCGCCACGACGAAAGCCGCCGTGAGCCCGGAGGCGAGCAGCATGTGAGTCAGACGATAGGGGAACGACGGATTGAAGATCACCTGCCACCAATCCGCGGCGACGAGCTGGCCGTCCGCCATGCCGTGCCCGACCGGCGTATGCATCCAGGAGTTGAGCGCCAGGATCCAGAAGGCCGAGAGCGTCGTGCCCCCGGCGACGAGCACGGTGGCCGTCAGATGCATCCAGCCCGGAACCCGGTTCATGCCGAAGAGCATCACGCCGAGGAATGTCGCCTCGAGAAAGAACGCCGTCAGCACCTCGAAGGCAAGCAGCGGGCCCGCGATGTTGCCGACCTCGTTCATGAACCCGGGCCAGTTGGTGCCGAACTGGAACGACATCACGACGCCGGACACCACGCCCATCGCGAACGTGAGCGCGAAGATCTTCGTCCAGAGCTTGTAGGTCTCCAGCCACGCACGATCGCCGGAGCGCGCGTACCGCACCCGGAAATAGACCAGGATCCAGGCGAGCGCGATCGTGATGGTCGGGAACAGGATGTGAAACCCGATGTTCAGCCCGAACTGCGCGCGGGCCAGCAGGAGGGCTTCGCCGGTTTCCATGGATGTGGATCCTGACCGTCCGTGCGATTCGACCGCCCAATTCTACGCGAGGCGGCGGCCGAGTATCATCTCTGGCACCGTTTCGGTGGAACGGATGGAGCGCAGGAAGAGATCGCGAACATCGAAAGGAGCTCGAGCATGCCTTCTCTGTTAGTCACGGGCGCGAGCCGGGGTCTCGGGCTCGAGATCTGCCGGCAGTACGCCGCGGCCGATTGGCGGGTCCATGCCTGCTGCCGCAGCCTCGGCTCGACGGATCAGCTCAAACGACTGGCCGACGCGACGAACCAGAGAGTCAGCCTGCACAAGATGGATGTCAACGATGCCGGGGAGGTCCAAGCGGTCGCCAAAGCACTCGCGGGCCACCCGATCGACATCCTGGTGAACAACGCCGGCGTGGCCGACTCGTACGGCATCGGCGTCGTCGAAGGCAAGGACGATCCCGATCTGAAGAATTACGACATGGAAGGCTGGCTCGCGCTCCTGAACACGAACGTGATCGGGCAGGGCCGCGTCACCGGCGCCTTCGCCGACCACGTTGCGAGGAGCGAGCGCAAGCTCATCGTCATGATGGCCTCCGGCCTCTCGTCCATCGCCAATACCTGGCAGGGCGGGCGGTACGCCTATCGCACCAGCAAGGCGGCGCTCAACATGCTGATGCGCGGAGTCGGCGCCTGGCTCCAGCCCCGCGGAATCACCGTCGTGTCGATCGCGCCGGGCTGGACGCGCACGGAGCTGGGCGGCCCCAACGCATACAACAGCGTGGAGGACGCGGTCGCCGGGATGCGGGGCGTGATCGACCGGTTGACGCTGGACGACACCGGCACCTACTGGAACTACGACGGAAAGCGTCTGCCCTGGTAGCGAGGGGCGCGCCGTCGCTAGAGATACTCACGCGCGAACGCCGCGCAGGCCGAGCCCACCAGCTCGAGGTGATTCGCATTGTCGTAGAGCGACATGTGCGAAGCATCGCCGCCGATCTGCACCAGCTTCTTGCGCGGCGCCGGGATCGTGTTGAAGGCCGGCACCTCGAACTCGGTCATCGTGATGTCGTCGTAGGCTGACGTGACCATCAGCACCGGCGTGTGAATGATCCGCTTCATGTAGGGCGTCACGTCGTATCGCAGCACGTACTCGAAGCTCTGCACCGTCGTCCAGTGCTCGTGGTTCGGCGCCACGGTCTCCTTGAACTTCTTGAACACCGGCCACGTCTCGGGCGCCGGAAAGCTGGAAGGCTTCTCGTGGGGATGGGCCGAGTGCGCGATGGTGCCGTGCTTGCCCGTCTGGAAGCGCTCGACGCGGTCGCGCGCAATGAGCGCCAGCAGCTCGCGATATCCCACGTTGGAGTTGGCCCGCAGCGTGTTGTAGTAGCCGTCGAGCATGGGCACCACCGACAGGATGGCGCGCACCCGGGCGTCGAGGGCGCCCACCGGAAACACGTGGGCCCCCGCGTAGGAGATGCCCCACACGCCGATCCGGTCGGCGTCCACATCGCCCCTCAGCGAGACGTACGTGATCGAGTTGATCAGGTCGTCGATCTGGCTCCAGGGATTGATGTGCTGACGCGGCTCGCCCTCGCTCTCGCCCAGGTGCCGGTAGTCAAACGTGAGCGCCGCGTAACCCGCATCCGTGAAGTACTTGGCGTACGCCGGCTGGATGAGCTCCTTCACGTAGCACCAGCCGCCGCCCATCACCACGCACGGGTAAGGCGGGCGCGCGTTGTCGGGGATGTAGAAATGGCCCTTGAGCGTGAGCCCTTCACTCTTGTATGACACAGCTTCGCGAGGCACGTGATTCTCCTTTCGGGCAGACGATTGTTTCAGCTGTCGGGCGAGACCGCGGCGACCAGCGCGAGGTCGGCCTGCTTGACGTGCTTCGCGTCGAAGCGCTTGGCCGCGGCGGCCATCCGCGTGAGCGCCGCCGCGAGCGGCATCGGCGGCTTCCGGTCGCCCGGCTTGGCGCGATGGAAGCGCACCGGGTTGATGCGCGCGACCACGAACGCGCGGAGATACGGCGACTTGAACCCGCGCGCCTCGAGCGCCTTCACTTGCTTGCGCACGTCCGCATCGATGCCGCGCAGGCGGGCGGCGTAGGCGGCGCGCTCGCGGAGCGCGACGGGCAGGGTGCGCTCGGAGAAGCGGTCGACCTTTCTGAGGAACGGTCCGTACGCGCCGCCGGCGAACCGGCGGTCCTCTGCGTAGAGGAGACCCAGGGTCAGGAGTTCCGGGGCCTCGAACTCCGCGGTGAACTCGCTCTCGCGGCTCCGCGGGTGGCGCTTGGCGAGGTTTTTCGCCATGCGGATGACCTCGAGACTCCGGTCCTTGAGGTTGTGCGCCTTCTCCGTGTTGAGCGCGAGGATGCGGAACGCGAGCCGCTCGTCGGGTGACACGAGCGCCGAGATCTGCTTGAGCCCCAGCACTTTCGCCGCCGCCAGGCGATGGCGGCCGTTCGGCGTCCACAGCTTTCCGTCCTCGCCGCGCACGACGATGATCGGATCGAGGAACGCGCTCGCCTCGTCGATCTTCTGCGCGAGGCGCTTCGTGTGGGTGGGCGAGAGATCGCGCTGGAACGGCGTCGGCTGCACGGCCGCTACGGGCAGCGCGGCGAGCAGCAGTGCGCGGCCTGACAGCGGCTCGCGATAGGCGCCGATCGGCGCGCCGCCGGCGGCGCGCACCTCGGCGCTGAGCGGCGCGACTTCGGGCGCGTCCGGCGCGAGACAGATCTCCGCCGCGTCGAGGCCGCGCTTGACCTTGCGCGGGGCGAGGCTCGTGCGGCGACGGGTCGGGCGCTTGGCGGCCATGGTCCGGGCGATTGTGGCCAAAGTCGCCACCGATGTCGAACGACGGCGCACCGCGTGAAGAATGCCGCAGTATTCGCCCGGCATCGCTGCGCGGAGCCGTGGCGTCTGCGATAGGCTGGCGACCGTCGCATCTCTCTCGTGACCGCGCCGTGAAATTCATCTCCTCGCAACAGCTCACCGTCGTGCTCCTGGTGACCCTGGTCACCGTTGTGTGGTTCGCAAGCGCGAACCGGACCCCGATCCGGCAGCTCGATCCCGTGCAGGCGAGCCGGGTGATTGCCGAGCGAGACACCCTCCTCCTCGACGTCCGCCCGGGTGACGCCTACGCGCGCGAGCGCGTCGCGAACGCCGTTTCGGTCCCGATCGAGGATTTGGATCGGCGATTGGCGGAGCTCGCGCCGGCCAAGGACCGGTCCATCGTCGTGTATTGCGGCGACGGCAACTCCGGCGAGCGCGCCACCCGCACGTTGACCGAGCGCGGCTACACCGGGACCGCGAACGTGCGCGGCGGCATTGCCGCTTGGAAGGACGCCGGACTGCCAGTCGTGAAGTAGCGCGCGGGCCATCGGGCTCGGGAAGCGAATCGCCGCGACCCCGACCGCCCGCGAAACCCGAAGGAGCCCGCAATGAGCAGCGAAACGCAATCCGCGGTCGTCGAGCCGGTCCTCGCCGAGCTTGCCGAGGCGGCACGGGGCGCCTTCGGCACCGCACTCGTCTCGGTGCTGCTCTTCGGCTCGGCTGCCGAGAATCGCCTCCGCGCGAGCTCCGACGTCAACCTCATGATCTTGCTCGAGCGTGTCGAGCAGGCCGCGCTCGACGCGTTTCGCGAGCCGCTGCGCGCGGCGCACGCCGCCATTCGCGCGGAGGTGATGATCCTCACGCACGCGGAGCTGCAGGCGGCGGCCCGGCTCTTTCCGGTGAAGTACTCGGACATGCGCGCGCGTCACCGCGTGCTCGCGGGCAGCGACCCGTTCGAGCGGCTGGAGATACCGGAGGACGACGTGCGCCGGCAGGCGCGCGAGATCCTCATGAACACCGCGCTGCGCCTGCGCGAGCGCTATGTGCGCCTGTCCATCCGCGACGAGCAGCTCGTGCCGGTGGTCGCGGATGCGGCCGGACCGCTGCGCTCCGCCGCGGCGGCGCTCGCGCGGCTGGAAGGCGCGAAGGCGACTGCGCCGCGCGATGCGCTGGCCAATCTCGCGGCGGAGGCCGGCGCGGAGTATGCCGCCGCGGTCGCGAATCTTTCCCGCGCGCGCGAAGCGGGAACGCTATCGCCCGGTAGCGCGGGCGCGACCCTGCTCGCGCTTTCCCGCCTCGCTGCGCTCCTCTGCGAGCGCGCCGGACGGAGCGCGACGCGGCGATGAGCGTCACCGGACCGCAGTTCCTCCTGCTCTACGTCGTCCTCGCCGTGGCGGCGAATCTGTGGCTGCGCTGGCACTACGGCGCGCGGGAGCGCGAGGCACGGATGGGGGCGCTGAGCCTCACGAATGATCCGTACCAGATCGCGCTGCTGCGCGGCGGTCCGGAGGAGGCGATCCGCGTGGCGGTGGTCACGCTCCTGGACCGCGGCTTGCTCACCGAGGAGGACGGGCGGCTCTTCGCGCCGCGCGCCGACGCCACGGCGCTCGTGCGCCATCCCCTCGACCGCGCCCTCCTGGAATGCTTCCGGGTCCCCGCCCCGGCCGAGCAGGCGATCACGTCGCGAACCGCACTCGCCGCCTGCAAGACATACGAGCAGGCGCTCGAGAAGAACCAGCTGCTCGCCGGCCGGAAGACCCGCGCCGCGCGCTTCACGCCGCTCGTCCTCGCCCTCGCGTTCATGCTCGGCGTAGCGGTCGTGCGCATCGTCTACGCGCTCTCGAGGGGACGCACAAACGTCGGCTTCCTCATCCTGCTGGCGATCATCTGCGCGGTCGCACTCGTCATCGCCTATCGAAAGCGGCTCACCGCACTCGGTGCCGACACGCTGCGCGGCCTGGAACGGCTCTACGCGGGCGCGAAGCGGCGGATCGCGCAGAGCGTTTCGCCCGCCGACAGCTTCGATGCGTCGCTCGTCGCCGCGGTCTTCGGCCTTGCCGCGCTTCCCGCCGATCAGTTTCCGTTTCTCGCGCGCGTCTTCCCGCCGCCGAAATCCTCGCACAGCGGCGGGACGGATTCCGGATCGTCGTGCTCGTCCTGCGGATCGAGTTGCGGCGGCGGGGGATGCGGCGGCGGCTGCGGAGGCTGCGGTGGCTGAGCTCCGCGACCGCGTGGGCCTCGCCTGGCGGCCGGAGATCGCCGCGCCGCTCGCCCGGCAGCTCGATGGCATCGACCTCGTCGAAGTCGTTGCCGAGAATTTCATGGATCGTCATGGCTGCGCCGGGCTGCGCGCACTGGCCACCGAGGTCCCGGTCGTCCTGCACGGCGTGTCGCTCGGGCTTGCGAGCGCGCATCCCGTCGACGAGCGCCGCCTCGCGCGTCTCGCCCGCCTGGCAGACGCGGCGCACCTGCCAGTGTGGTCCGAGCATCTCGCCTTCGTGCGCGCAGGCGGATCCGAGATCGGCCATCTTGCCGCGCCACCACGCACGGCGGCGACGATCGAGGGCACGCTGCGCAACCTGGCGCGCGCCCGCATCGTCGTCGGCACCGCGCCGGTGCTCGAGAATATAGCCACGCTGATCGACCCGCCCGCGAGCGCGATGGGCGAGTGCGAGTGGATCGGCGCGATCGTGCAACAGGCAGACGCCGCACTGCTGCTCGATCTGCACAACCTCTACGCGAACGCATTGAACTTCGGCGCCGACCCTCGCGTCATGCTCCATGCGCTCCCGCTCGAGCGCGTGCGGATGGTGCATCTCTCCGGCGGTGTCTGGATCGGCGGGCGTGACGGGCAACCTGATCGCCTGCTGGACGATCACCTGCACGACGTCCCGGCGCCCGTCTACGATCTCCTCGAAGCGCTCGCTGCACAGGCGCCGCAGCCGCTCGACGTCATCATCGAGCGCGACGGTCGCTATCCGCCGATCGAGACCATGCTCGCCCAAGTGCGCGCAGCACGCGCCGCGCTCGCCCGCGGGCGCGAACGCGCGGCGCTCGCAACGCAAAGGCTCGCCGCATGAGCGCCGCGAATCTCGAGTCCTTTCTCGCCCGGCTCTACACCGATGCGCGCCTGCGGGAGGTGTTTCTCGCCGATCCCGCGCGCGCGACCCGAGGCAAGGGGCTCGACGACTCCGAGATCGAAGCGCTCAGGCAGATCGATCGCGCCGGGCTCGAGCTCGCCGCGCACAGCTACGCCCACAAGCGCGCGGCGCATGCGCGCCCGAACCAAAGCCGCTCTTGGATCGCGCGGCTTCTCAACACTATTTGGCAGTCGTGACCCGGTAGCGTGGGGCGAGCCAGCCCGGCTCGGGCTCATGATGTGCGAACGAGTCTGCTGCCCGGGGTGAGCGAGCCTGCGGCGGCCTCATGGTGCCGCAAAGCGCGTCCTCGGGGCGGGGACCCGGTTTGCTGCGCCCAGTCAACACACGACAGGGCGCAACAAACCACCCGCCACCGACGACTGCGGCACAAATCGTCCGCCACAGGCTCGCACA
>JBFJOO010000082.1:0-19308 GCA_041617635.1 Burkholderiales bacterium
CCTTCCCGGCGCGGATCGGCGTTGGCGCCACCGCACCGAGGCAGATGCGCACGTCGCCGAGGCGCCCGGCGTCGAGCGCGACCGACACGGCGACGCCGACGGTGGCGAGCTCCATCGCCTTGCGCCGGCCGTGCTTGATGTACACCTTGCCGCAATGCGCGGGCGGCGGGGGGACGACGATCTCGGTCAGGAGCTCGTCCGAGCGCATCTGCGTGCGCCCCGGACCGGTGAAGAAATCCTCGAGCGCGACCTCGCGAGTGCCGCCCTGGCCGTAGAGGCGGACCCGCGCGCCGTCGGCGATCAGCGGCGGCAGCGTGTCGGCCGAAGGCGAGGCGCGACAGATGTTCCCGGCGAGCGTGGCGCGGTTGCGGACCTGGATCGAGCCGAGCTCGCGCAGCGCCTGCAGGAGCCCGGGGTAGTGGCGCCCGATCTCGGGCATCACCTCGAGCGCGCGCGTGGTCACGAGCGCGCCGACGCGCAGGCCTTGGCGCGGATCGTAGCCGAGCGCGTCGATACCCGGAATCCGCTTGATGTCCATCACGTACCGCGGCTTGCGCAGATGCTCCTTGATCTCGACCAGCAGGTCGGTTCCGCCGGCGAAGACGTGCGCATCCGGGCCGTGCCGTCCGAGGAGCGCGACCGCTTCGTCAAGCGTGGAGGGTTCTAGGTATTCGAAGCGAATCACGCGGCGATTCCAAGCGTCGAGGGAGCCTAAGGGCGGCCCACTCCGATGTCAACTTTGCCTCACCACCCTGGCGTCCGTCGCGTACAAAGACATCACCGCCGCGCAACTCGCCGACCTTCGCCGCCCGATCGCCGCGAAAGCGGGCCCGGCGCTTGCGCAACGTAACATAGCGCAAGCGCGGGAACGGCTTCCGTCGTCACGCGAGCGGATCGAGATGCGCGAGCCAGACGAGCAGCGCGGCGTAGCCCACGAGCCCGACCAGGAACGTCGCGAAGCTCGTCTCGGCCCGCTCCGGCAGCTCGTCCTTCAGGCTATTCAGGATCACGCCACCCGCGAGCACCGCCCAGAGCGCCGCGATCACCGCCTCGCCGACCGGAAAAAAGAGGCCGATCACGTAGCCGACCACCACCGCGAACGCGAGCACCCAGCGGCCGATGCGCGCGTACGCGGCCTGATGGCGGGCTTGCAGCGCATAGTCGTTGATGCTGAAGTGCAGCGCGAGCGCCACGAACAGGAGCAGGCAGGTGAGCAGCCCGTGCTTCTCAGCATCGCGCAGCAGGTAGCCGAGCAATCCGTTGTAGACGGCGAACGCGCTCATGTGCACCCAGAAGACATCGGCGCTGGTGACGCTTCCGACGCCGGCCGCCCGGTTGCGCGCGCGCGAGCGTTGCGCGAGCAGCTCCAGGCCGAAGAACACGACGAGCCCCGCCAGCGCGAGCAGGTAGACGTGATGGTGGGAGCCAGGGAGCGGAATGCCGCTCACGGCCTGCAGCCGCTCCTGGCTCTCGCGCAGCGAGGGCAGCACCTCGACGAACACGTAGGCGATCGAGACCCCCGCACCGAAGGAAACGCGCCGCCGCACCGGCACCGCGGCGAGCCACCGCTGCTTGCCTGCGAGCAGGTGCACGGCGCCCAGGCAGATCGCGAATATGAGCCCGATCGTCACTTACGCCTTCCTCGGCACGGGGATACACGCATCAGCCGTTCGCAGCGCAGCGGAATCCGATGTGTCGGTGCCCGGCGTTGACGCGCCGTGAGAAGCCGGTACGGAACCAGGTGGTGAGCTTCTCGGGCGCGAAGTCGAAGACGTAGTCGCCGCCGCGCGTCACGCGCTCGCCCGGCAGCCCCGGATCCTCGCGACCGTCGTCGGTGCGGTACGGATAGGGCCGCATGAGCGTGCTCGTCCATTCCGCAACGCTCCCCGCCATGTCGAGCAGCCCCTCGGGCGTCGCGCCGCGCGGCGCGCTACCGACCGGCGGGAGGTCGCCGGGGCGGCGGCCCGCGACCGCTCGCTCGGCGCTCGGGGGTGCGTCGCCCCATGGGTACTTGCGGCCTGCCGCGCCACGCGCGGCCGCTTCCCATTCGGCTTCGGTCGGCAACCGCGCGCCGCGCCATGCGCAGTAGGCCGCGGCGCCGCCCCACGTCACTTCGGTGACCGGCACCTCGTCGTGTCCCGCGCTCGGCACGAAGCGCCCATCGCGCACGCCGATGCGCGCGTCGTCGTCGTCGAGCTCGATGAGCGGGTATGGCGAGCCCGATCCCACGAACAGCCGGCCTTCATTCGCGTCGCTGAAGTTCGCCGCAGAGACGCTGCCGGCAACCGCCGTGCCGGACGGCTTGCTCGGCAGCGCGCCCAGGAACTCGACGAACTGCGCGTTGGTGACCTCGGTGCGATCGATGCGAAACGGCGCGAGCTGCACGCGATGCGCGGGGCGGGCAGCGCCCTCGGGCGCACCGATCGGGTACTCGCCCCCAGGGACGCGCACCATTGCCGCCTGCTGGCGCGCCGAGGCCGGTGCGCTCCGCGGCTCGAACGCCGCCGCCCGGGGAAACTGCGGCGGCGCCGGCCAGTTCGCGTCCGCATGTGCCGCGCCGATGCCGGCGAGGATCAGCGCTGCCGCCGCAACGTACACCACCAAGCAACCTCCTCCGGGCGAGTCAACCGGCGGATCAACGCCTGCGGGGACCGCGCACGCCCGGATTGCGCAGATCGATGTCCGCCTGGACCTGCTCTCGACTCCGCTCGTACACGATCTCGCGCCCCATCGCGTTGCCGGCGTACGCGAGCCCGTTGCGGGTCGGGGTCAGATCGCACTTGACGTTGTGGATGCCGGTGCCGAGGACGACCTGGATCCGGTCGGCGCGCTTGCTCAACACCACGACTTCCATGGTCTGTCCGGTGTCGGTCACGCGCAGCTTGATCTTCTCGTCGTCCATCCGGTCACGGCTCCACTCGAGAAGTTTCCATATTGCCTGTTCCCGGGCCTTGGTGCTGGCCGGGCCGGAGCCCGGCCGCTTCCGCCAACAGCTCGTAGGAGCGCCGCCGCGCGGCCGGATCGAACGTCCAGGTGTTGACCACGATCTCGTCGAGCGCGAGCTCGCGCGCCAGCGCTTCGATCTTCGCAATCACCTGCGCCGCGGTTCCGACGAGCGCCTTGCGGCGCATCTCCTCGAGCCGTGCGCGCTCCGCCTCGCTGTACGGATGGGCGGCGGCCTTCTCGGGCGAGACGAGCGGGCCGCGCCGGCCCCGCTCGAAATCGACGATGCGCCAGTACTCGCGCGTCGTCGCGAGCCGTCGTGCCTCGGCTTCCGTATCGGCCACCAGTGCCCACACGCAGATCGTCGCGATCGGCGCCGGATAACGCGGGCTCGGCCGGTAGTTCTGCCGGTAGAGCGCGAGCGCCTGCTCGACGCCGCGGCCATCGGTGAAGAAGTACGCGAACGCGTAGGGCAGCCCGAAGTAGGCCGCGAGCTGGGCGCCGTAATCGGAGCTCCCGAGGATCCAGAGCTCCGGGCTGGTGGGGCCTTGCGGCAACGCGGCGATCTGGTGGAAGGGATGATCGGCCGGCAGCGGCTCGCCGGTGATCCAGAGCTGCAGCTCCTGCACCTGGCGCGGGAACTCCTCGTGCGCGTTCACGTTCGGATTCAGCGCGTACGCCGTCAACCGGTCGGATCCCGGCGCGCGGCCCACGCCGAGGTCGATGCGCCCGGGCGCGATGCCCTCGAGGACGCGGAACTGCTCGGCAACCTTGAGCGCCGAATAATGCGGCAACATGACACCGGCGCTGCCCACGCGGATGCGCTGCGTGGTGGCGGCCACCGCGGCCATCAGGATCTCCGGCGCGGTGCCGACGATGCTGCCGCTGTTGTGATGCTCCGAGACCCAGTAGCGGTGATACCCGAGCGCGTCGCACACTCGCGCGAGCGCCAGGGACTCGCCGATCGCGAGGTCCTGCGTGCGGCCCTCGGGCGTCGGAGACTGGTCGAGCACCGACCACCTCATGCTTGGATTCGCTTCATGATTTCGCCAAAAATGGACGGGTGGGCGGCATGATACCCACTCACGGCACCGGAGCATGCCTCACGGTTGCGGCCCTGCCGTGAGCCCGTCGATCTGAACTTCGGCATGTGGGTCGGATCAAAGAATCGATGCTCGCGCAAATTTCGATGCTTTCCATGCGGACTCACCACCTTGCCCGCCGCGCCCTCACGCTCGCCGGCGCGTGGGTGGCGCTCGCCGCGCTGTCCGCGGGCGCGCAGGTCCCGGACCCCGCACGCGGGAGCCTCATCCTCGACCAGCGCAGCGCGGAGTTCGGGCTGCAGCTGCGCCAGTGGCAGCAGCAGCACGAGATCGAGCGCGCGAGCGGCGGCAGCCCGTCGGTACGGCGCGAGATGCAGATGCAGCATCTCCAGCAGCGCCAGCAGCAGGATGCCCTGCACAGCCGTCAGCTCCAGGAGCTCGATGCATCGGCAAGCCGCAACGCGGTGACGCGCGGCGCCAGCGGACCCGAACCGCCGTCGCCCAACATCACGCGGTTCCCCCGCGAGCGGGCGGAACAGGCGCTGCACGACGATTACGAGCTGAACGAGCTCGCGCGCACCACGAAGGCGAAGCCGAAGGAAGAAGTGCCCCGCTGGGGCCCGACGCTTACCGAGCCCTTGAAGTGAGCGGGGATCCAGTAAGCGTTCGGGTGAACCCAGTCTGGATTCCCGCTTCCGCGGGAATGACGACCCTTCCCTAGCGTTGCGGCACGCCGATCGCCACGGGCCGGATCGGCGATCCGGCGCTACCCTGCTCGCGCAGCGGCAGGATCATCGTGCACGAAGTCCAGACCTTGTCGCGCGCTAGCGCGGTGAGGTTCGCGTTCTCGATGTGATGCACTCCCGCCTGCGTGAGCAAGTGGTGGTGGACCGCGAAGGGCGTGCCGGGCGGCGTGCCCGCAGGCGGGCCCGCCTTGCCCTGCATCTGGCCCTCGTTCACCGGGTCGACGAACGGCGTATCGAGGGCGACCACGACGACGCGACGGTCACCGAGGTACTTCGCCGCGTCATACGAAAGGCCGGGTGCCTTGGTGTAATAGAACTTCTCGGTGTCCGGGTCCTTCCAGAAATCGCCCCATCCCGTGTACACGTAGACGACGTCACCGGGCAGGATGCCCCGCCACCCGAGCCCCTGCGCCGCGAGCATCGCCTCGATGTCCTGCGTGGTGATGACCGCTCCGGGCTTCAGCGCCTCGCCCTTCCCGAGATGGCTCTTGGCGTCGAGCAGCACCGCGCTAGTGATGATCGGCGGCGCTTTCTCCATGCCGAGCCGCTGCAGCAACGAGCTCGGGCTCGGCTTCACGTCGTTCTGGGTAAAGCCCCCGTAATAGAGCGCACCTCCCGCCGGATTGGCGCTCTTGCCATCCCACGGCGACTTGAGATACCCGAAGTGGCCGAGCGCGTCCATCTGCGTGCCCTGCGCCTGCGGCTCGCCGCTTGCGAGCGCCTCGGTGTTGAAGGCGTGCACGGTGCCCGGAAGGACCGTGGTCGGGTTGAACTTGTACTGATAGGGGCCGCTGAACGGCGACATCGGCATCGTGTTGGAGCGCACGTGCCCGACCTCGTACTCCTTGGCATTCGGCTGCGACAGGAAATACGCGCAGCGCATCCAGGTCCCTGCGCCGATCGCGTTCGCCATGCCGCGCTCGTCGCGTGCCGGCCATGGCGGGCTCGGCACCATCGCCTTCGACCGCTCGACCACATCGCGTTCGGCCGTAGCCATCATTCCGTCCGTCGCGCAGCCCGCGACGAGCACCGCAGCCAGTCCAACCAACATGAGATTTTTCATCGTGTCCTCCTCCGAATTGCCGCAACAGCGTACGCCCATTCGGCCGCCATGTTAATGCGTCTCGCGAAACCGCTCCCCCGGGCGCGCGGTCGAAACATGCTCTAATTCGGCCCGAGCGCCGTTCCCACACCGAGGAGTCGAAATGAAGCGCAGCACCGACCGCATCCTGACCACCCACGTCGGTAGCCTCCCCCGGCCGCAAGACCTGCTCAAGATGACGCTCGCCAAGGATCGCGGCGAGCCCTTCGACGCGAAAGCCTACCCGGATCGACTGAAAAAGGCCGTGTCGGAGGTCGTCCAGACCCAGGCGCGGGTGGGGCTGGACGTCGTCGACGACGGTGAATTCGGCAAGGCCGGGTTCATGCACTACGTGAACGAGCGCCTCGCGGGCTTCGAGCCGCGGAGCGGCGCCGCCCCGCAGAGCCCGTTCGCCAATTCGCGCGATTTCAAGTCGTTCCCGGAGTTCTATGCCGCCCAGAGCCGCGACGCCCCCAGCCCGGCAGCCAAGGCCCCGCACATGGACTGCACGGGGCCGATCTCGTACAAGGGTCACGCAGCGCTCCAGACCGACATCGCGAACCTGAAGGCCGCGCTGGCGAAGATGACCGTCTCGGAGGCGTTCATGCCCGCGGTCTCGCCGTCCAACGTCGAGGAGTGGCAGCGGAACCGGTACTACAAGACCGACGAGGAATTCGTCTTCGCGATCGCCGAGGCGATGCACGAGGAGTACCAGGCGATCGTCGACGCAGGGCTCCTGCTGCAGATCGACGATCCGCGGCTGGTCACGTACTACAACGTCGCGTCGGACGCCACCGTCGCGGACTGCCGCAAGTGGGCGGAGCGGCGGATCGAGGCTCTCAATCATGCGCTCCGCGGCCTGCCCCGCGACCGCATCCGCTTCCACACCTGCTACGGGATCAACATCGGCCCGCGCGTGCACGACATGGAGTTGAAGGACGTCGTCGATCTCATCCCGAGAATCAACGCCGGCGCCTACTCGTTCGAGGCCGGCAATCCGCGCCACGAGCACGAGTGGAAGGTCTGGAAGGACGTCAAGCTTCCCGAGGGCACGGTGCTCATCCCCGGCGTGATCACGCACTCGAACGTCATGGTGGAGCATCCGGAGACGATCGCGGATCGCATCGAGCGCTTCGCCTCGGTGGTCGGGCGCGAGAACGTCATCGCCGGCGCCGACTGCGGCTTCGGCACCTTCGCAGGATCGGAGGAGATCCAGGAGCGCATCGTGTGGGCGAAGTTCGAGGCGCTCGCCGAAGGCGCGCGCCTCGCCAGCCGGCGGCTCTGGCGATGAGCCAGGGAACCTCTCACGAATTTCGTCATTCCCGCGCATGCGGGAATCCAGATTGAGCCCATCCTAGGGTTGCTGGATCCCCGCGGACGCGGGGATGACTCGATCAGAGCTTCACTGGCTTACGCGAGGTCCTGCGGATTCACGGGATCGAGCTGCACGGCGACCAGCGCGAGCTGCCCCTTCGACACGGCCTCCAGGCCACGCGCGAGCGCGGCGCGCACATCCCCGGGCGCCGCGACCGTCTCGCCGTAGCCACCGTAGGCGCGGGCGAGCAGCGCGTAGTCCGGACGCGGCGTGATCGACGTGCCGACGAACCGGTTCGCCTTGACCGCCCACCCGTCCGGATACTCGTTGATCACGTCGCCCTTCTGCGAGCGGTACCCCGCGTTGTCGAACAGCACGACGAGGATTGGCAGGCCGTGCTCCTGGGCCGCGCCGAACGAGCCGACCACCGGGTTGTAGTGGAATGCGCCGTCACCGATCAGGTTCACCACGGTTCGCTGCGGATGCGCGGCCTTCACACCGAGTGCCATGCCGATGCCCAGCCCGAGGCCGCCATAGCTCGCCTCAAAGTAGCTTCCTGGCGTCATGCGGTCGAGGACCCGCGTGATGTCCAGGCGGTGGGTGATCGTCTCGTTGACCACGACGGCTTCGGGCGGCAGCACCGCGTCGAGCTCGTGCGCGACCCAGCTTGTCTCGATCGTCGCGCGCGCACCGGCTGTCCGCGCCGCTTCGCGAAGCGCCGCGCGCCGCGCGTCGTTGCGTGCCCGCCAGCGCTCGATCGCCGCAGCACGCGAGCCGGACGCAACGGTCTTGCGCAACTGCGCGACCAGCATCGCGAGCGACGCTTCGGGTTCGCCGGCGACGACGAGATCCGTGCGATATCCCCAGAAGGGCAGGCGCGCGTGCAAGGGATCCTCGCCGAGCGCGACGACCCGCGTGCCTGCGGCCGGCAGCGCCGAGGGCGGGTGCCACGGACCGACGCTTTCCACCAGGAAGACGAGATCGGCGTCCTGCAGCGCCTCCGCCATCTCGACGCCCGCGATGCCGCAGTAGAGCGGGTGCGTGCGCGGAAAGTTGACATAGGTCGGCTGCCACGCCTCCACGACCGGCGCGCCGAGCGTCTCGGCCAGCGCGACCAGCTGCTCGACCGCCGCGACGCTCTTGCCGACCGCCTCGGTGATGATCACCGGATTCTTCGCGGCGGCAAGCTCGCGCGCGAGCGCTTCGATCGCCGCCGGCTGCGCCGCGGGCGCGCTCGCGTGTCCGGCCGCCGCGGGCGGATCCGTCGTAAGCGTTGCCAGCGTGAACTCGAGCGGCACCGAGACGAAGACCGGCCCGCGCGGCGCTGCCATCGCAAGCTGGCAGGCGCGCTGGATGGTATGGGGCAGGAGGAGACCGCTATTCATGCCGAACGTCCACTTCACGCAGGGCTCCACGAGGCGCGCGGGTCCGCCCACGTCGGTGAGGAGACGCAGCCACTGGCGCCCCGGATCGGGGAGCGGCGCCTCGGCAAACGCGATCGACTCGCCTGCCAGAACCACCATCGGGATGCGCTCGTGCAGCGCGGCGCGCAACGCCATCGTTGCCTTCAGCGTGCCAACCGTGGTGTGCAGGACAAGCGCCGGCAGTTTTCCGGTGGCCTTGGCATAACCGATCGCCATCCCGGCAGCGGTCTCTTCGTGGCGCGAAGAGATGTAGTCGGGCACCTCGCCCGGCTGGTAGCGCTGCGCGAGCGCCTCCCAGAGCGGCGCCCAGTCCGATCCCGGCGAGGCGAAGATCTTCTCCACTCCCATCGTGCGCAGGATGCGCAGCAGCGCTTGCGCTCCGCTCATTCCTCTAGTCTTCATGGACGCTCCATGCGTGAACGCCTTTCCTGTACATTATGCGCACTACATTATGCGCGACTATGCCGTGCGTGCACCGCGCCGTTCCGGCACGGCGCATCGAAACGATTCGGACGATCATGCCCCCTCGAACCAAGCGCGCGCCTGCCGCGCGGATCAGCCTGCGAGAGCGAAACAAGCTCGACAAGGCGCAGCGGATCCGCGACGCCGCGCGCGAGCTCTTCAGGAAGCATGGCTACGAGGCGACGACGATGCGCCAGATCGCCCAGCGCGCGCACGTGGGGCTCGGCACGCTGTTCAGCTACGCTGACGACAAGCGCGACCTCGTGTTCCTGATCTTCAACGCGGAGCTCGATCCGCTCACCGGCCGGGCGCTCGCCGCGCCGCGGCCCAATGCCGCGCTTCTCGAGCAGCTCATGGCCGTCTTCAAGCGCCATTACCAGCAGTTCGCGAAGCATCCGACGCTCACCCGGCTCGCGCTGCAGGAGCTCACGTTCTATTCGGAGGGCAAGCAGTCGCAGAACTTTCACGCGATTCGCGGCCAGCTGATCGCGGGCATCGAGCGGCTGGTCGCCGATGCCCAGCGCGCGCGCCGCATCCGGTCGACTCCAGACGCGCGGCGCATTGCCCGGCAGATCTTCTTCCTCTACGCGGCGGCGCTGCGCTGGTGGATCGCGGCGCCCAAGCCGAGCGTGGCGACGGGCGTCGCCGAGCTGCGACGGGTGCTGCGGCTGCAGATGGAAGGACTCGCGCCGCGCGGCAGATAGCTCGTCCGCTTTGCTCAGACCGTAATTCCGAGCAGCCGCGCCGCGTTCTCGCCGAGGATCATCCGCTTGGCCGCGGCGGGCAACTGCGCCCGCTCCACGAAGGCAACCGGATCGTCCTCGCCCACCGGATAGTCGCCGCCGAGCACGATCTGCCCCGGCCCGACCTTATGCGCCAGGAACTCGAGCATGTCCACGTTGTAGACGACCGTGTCGTAGAAGAGCCGCCGCATGTACTCGCTCGGCTCCCGGTCGATCCGCGGCGTCTCGTGCGGCCGGTTCCTGAAATTCCGGTCGACCCGTCCGGCGTAGTACGGCAGGAAGCCGCCCCCGTGCGCAATGCCCACCTTGAGCTTCGGAAAGCGGTCCAGCACGCCCTCGTACATGAGGGACGACATGGCGATCGCCTCCTCGATCGGCTGGCCGACGCCGTTCCACATCAGGTGCTTCTTGAAGCGCGGATGGGAGAATCCCGAAGGGTGGACGAACACCGGCACACCGAGCTGCTCCGCCCTCGCCCAGAACGGGATGTGCCGCTCGTCGCCCAGCTCCACGCCGTCGACGTGCGTGTTCACCGCGACGGCACGTAGGCCGAGGTGACCGACGATCCTCTCGAGCTCGCCGACGGCTGCCGTCGGATCCTGCAGCGGCACCATGCCCATGCCGACGAACCGGTCGGGCTTCTGCGCCACGAATTCTGCCAGGCGATCGTTGCCGATGCGCGCCATGCGCGCGCCATCCTCGGAGCTCGCCCAGTAGCAGTACTGCGCCACGTGACAGAACACGACCTGGATGTCGATGCCGAACTCGTCCATGTCCTGCAGCCGCGCGGCGAGCTCGTCCGACGTCGCGCGCGGATGACGCTTGCGCTGCGCCGCCGCCCCCCGGAGATAGTTGTCGACGAGCTGGTACTCGGTCGCCTCCGGTAGCCGGTTCCGCTTCACGAAGTCGCACACCTCCATGACGATGATGTGCGAATGGAAGTCGATCACGGGCGAGCTCGCGCGCCGCTTTGCTCTGGACCTGGTGAGTTTTGCCATATGGACCTTGTACGGAGCGGCTCGTCTTCCCGCGTAAGCGGGCATCCACCCACGGCATTCTCGAAGGCATGCTGGATCCCCGCCTCCGCGGGGATGACTTGCTGACGGACTTCCTACAGCCCCAGCACGCGCTCGGCGTTCTTGTGGAAGATCTTCTCCATGACCTCGTCCTTGTAGCCGAGCTCGCCCCACTCCTTCAGGATCCGGTCGTACGGCATGCTCGGATAGTCGCTGCCGAACATCACCTTGTCCTGCAGCCGCGCGCGCATGTCGATCTTGAGGTTGCCGGGAAAGTGCTTGGGCGCCCAGCCCGACATTTCCCAGTACACGTTGCCCTTGTGCAGCGCGACGGCCGTGGTCTCGTCGACCCACGGCCAGCCCGGGTGGGCCATGAGTATGTTCAGATCCGGAAAGTCCGCCGCGAGATCGTCGATCGCGGACGGATGCGCGTGCCGGATCCGCGCGCCCATCCCGCCGGGCATGCCCGCGCCCATCCCGGTCGTGCCGACGTCGATCATGACCGCGGCCTCGAGCGCGTTGATCTCCTCGAAGAGCGGATAGAACCGCCGGTCATTCACGGCGAAGTGCTGCATGATCGGATGGAAATGAAAGCCGATGAACCCGAGCTCCTGCACGGCCTTGCGCGCCTCGCGGATGGCGAGCTCGCCCTTGAACGGATCGAGCGTGCCCCAGCACTGGATGATCCGCTTCGGGTGGCGCTTCCACATCGCATGCACGTAATCGTTCGTACACGGGGGCGTGGCGACCGTGGTTTCGAGGTCGAGCGCGACCAGGCACGCCTCGACCCCGGCCGCGGTGAAATCCTTGAGCACCTCTTCCTCCGGCTTGGCAACCCAGCCGCGCTTCCAGTATTTCGCGAGCGCCTCGACATACGGCCCCTGGCTGTCGATCCAGGTCTGGGTGCCAGGGTAGCAATGCAGGTCGATGATGCGCATGGGATCTCCCGGGTGACCGGACTCACGACGGCTTCGCGACGCGCTCGGCCGCGAGCTTTTTCGCGACCGTCTCGGCGAGCGCTTTCTTCGACACCTTGCCGAACGTCGAGACCGGGAGCTCCGCCACGATTTCGAGCCGCTCGGGCAGCTTGAATTTCGCGATCTCCTTGCCCATGAGAAACGTCGTGAGCTCCTTGAGGGTGAGGGCGCGGCCCTGCCGCAGCACGACGAACGCGCACATCTTCTCGCCCAGGTTCGGGTCGGGCATCGGCACGCAGGCGATGTTCTCCACCGCGGGGTGCATGAGGATGAGGTTCTCGACCTCCTCCGCGCTGATCTTCTCGCCGCCGCGGTTGATGAGATCCTTGGCGCGCCCATCGACCACGTAGTTGCCGGTGGGGTGCAAGCGCATCAGGTCGCCGGTGCGGAAGAAGCCGTCCGGGGAGAACTGCCGCGCGTTGTACTCCGGCACGCCGAAGTATCCGCGCAGCGTGTACGGGCCGCGGCAGGCAAGCTCGCCCACTTCGCCGGCGGCGACTTCGCGCCACTCGTCGTCGATCAGCTTCACCTCGTCGTCGGGGCAGATCGGCCGGCCGCAGGTCTCGAGCTTGACCTCTTCCGGGTCGTCCAGGCGCACGAACATCAGCAGGCCCTCCGACATCCCGAAATTCTCCTGCACGAACGCGCCGGGGAATAGCTCGTGCGTGCGCAGCCGGACTTCCGGCTGCATGCGCTGGCCGCCGCTCTGGATCAGCCGCAAGGACGAGAGATCGTAATCGCCGATCGACGGCTCGTTGATCAGGCGAATGAGGAACGCCGGCACCACCTTGAGATGGGTAGCGCGGTGCTTCTGGATCAACCCGAAGACTTCCTGGGGCCGCGTCGTGGAGCTGAGCACGGCTTTGCCGCCCTTGAAGAACGCGCCCTGGATCCCCGGGCACGCGAGCGGCAGATTGTGCGCGATGGGCAGCGCGATCAGCATCACCGTGTCGCCGGTCACGCCGCAGACCTCCGCCGCCGTCTTCGAGTTGTACGCGTAATCGTTGTGCGTCCGGGGAATGAGCTTCGGTATCCCGGTCGTGCCGCCCGAGAGCTGGAACATCGCGGGATCGGTCGGATCGATCGCGATCTTTTCGAGCGCATTCCTCGCGAGCGTCGCGGGTCGCTCGATCAGCTCGGTGAGCGAATGCTCGCCCGGGCCCGCAGCGCCGAGCACCAGCCGAAACTTGAGCGACGCATTCTGCTGCTGCACCCGCTCGACCATCGGCCCGAACTGGAACTCGCCCGCCTTTTCCGGATAGACACAGGTCGACGCTTCCGACAGCTTCACGAACTGATCGATTTCCAGGTAGCGATGCGTGACCAGCGCCGCGATGGGAATGGCACCGATCTTCTGCAACGCCACGTAGAGCAGCACGAACTCGGCCACGTTGGGGAGCGTGGGCACGACCCGGTCGAGCGGCCGCAGGCCGATCTCGAGGAGATTGAGCGCGAGGTTATCGGTGATGCGATCGATGTCGCGATACGTATACTGCCGATCGCCCGCGATGAGCGCCACGCGGTCGGCATACCGCTCGAAGAGCACTGCGAACTCCTGCGCCAGCGACTTGTCCTGCCAGTAGCCTTTCGCCCGCCAGCGCTTCTGGTCTTCCGGAGGAAAAGGAACGACGCCTTCCAGCATGCTCTCGCCTCCCGCTCAGGTAGACGCCGTGAAACCGCCGTCGATGACGATGATCTCGCCGGTGACGAATCGATTGCCCTGGATCAGCGTCATCATGGTCTCGGCCACATCGTCGGCGGTGACGCAGCGTTTGAGCGGCGTCGCCTTCGCACGCTTGCCCATCAGGTCTTCATACTTGTCCTTCAGCATCCGCTGCATCCACTCGCCCTCCATCCAGCCCGGCGCGACCGCGTTCACCCGGATTTCCGGGCCGAGGTTCCAGGCGAGCGTCTTGGTCAGGTTGACGACCGCCGCCTTGCTGGCTGCATAGGGAAGCGGCTGCGGGCCGGGCCGCAGGCCCACGATGCTCGCCGTGTTCACGATGCAGGGGTTCGTGCCTTTCTTGAGCAGCGGCACCGACGCGCGCGTCACCTGGAAGAGCCCACGGACGTTCACCGCAAACACCCGGTCCCAGTCTTCGAGTGACAGGCTCTCCAGGTCCTTGGGTTTCCATGCAGCCGTCGTGCCGGCGTTGTTCACGAGGACATCCAGATGCCCGAACGCCGCGTCGACCTTCGCGAGCATTGCCCGCACGCCGGCCTCGTCGCTCACGTCGCACTTCACGAGCAGCGCCTTGACGCCGAGCTTTTCAGCCTGCGCAACCGTGTCGCGCGCGGTCGCCTCGCTCGAGCCGTAGTTGATCGCCACGTCGTAGCCCGCGCGCGCGAGCGCGAGCACCGCGCTACGCCCGATTCCCGTTGCGGCCCCGGTCACCAGGGCGGTCTTTCTCTCAGCCATCGCGGATCTTTTCGAACGCGTTCACTTTCGTGCAATATTCCGCAAGTGTCAAGGCTGAGTCAGCCCACCGCGTAGACATCGAGTATCACGCGGTCACGGGTACGCACACCGGAGCACACGGCAATGGTGCGGTTAAGCCAGTCGAGCGCTGGCGTGCTGGTCTCGAACACCGGCGTGCTGCGAAAGTAGTAGCGCGCCGGATCCACGTCCTCACCCCGGAAGAGTTGGGCGAGCACGTCGGCGGGGCCGTGTCGATAGCCGAAGTTCTGGACGTAGACGAGCGCGCCATCCGCCGTCTCGATCGTGTAGCGTGCTTCGAGGACCGCGACGCCGTCCGCGCGGACGATCTGCCAGTCCGCGCCACCGGGAAGAATTCGACCGGAGAGCTTCGGGCCGGAAACCTCGCCGCCCGTGATGTCGATGATGCGCCGCTCGCCGAGGGGAGTCTGCCCGAGCGTCCGCGGCGCGGCGACGGCGACGCTCGCGCGGAAAACGAGCTCGAGCTGGGGACGGGGTGGATCGAAGGGCATCACGCGAACCGGAAAGGTGACGCCCGCAGCGTAGCCGAGCGGACTCCATGCCGCAAACGCAGGACGCGTGGACGCGATCGATCTCGGGCCGACCCACCCGGAGGCGTGGTTGTTGCGGCGCGCAACACGCACGGATCATGGATGCGCCGGCGGATGCAGTACACTTCCATCGCGCGCGCTGTCGCGCATCAACGAATTCGCCCGCGTCAGTCTCGGCTCGCGGGAATCCGCCACCTCCACGGAATGAGGCGTTCATGAACAAATTCGGCATCGGTCAGGCCGTGCGACGCGTCGAGGACCAGCGCTTTCTCACCGGCACCGGTCGCTTCGTCGGCGACATCAACCTGCCCCATCAAGCGTACGCTGCCCTGGTTCTCTCGCCGCACGCGCATGCGCGCGTGAAGCGGGTGGATATATCGAAGGCGATGAAGGCGCCAGGCGTGCTCTGCGTGCTCACCGGTGCCGACGTCGTCGCCGAGAAGTTCGGCGGCCTGCCCCCACAGATGATGCCGGAGGACATGGGCGGGCCTAAGGGCTACCGGACGTTCCGGCCGATCCTCGCGACCGAGAAAGTGCGCTTCGTGGGCGACCGGGTCGCCTTCGTCGTGGCGGAAACCGAGGCCCAGGCGCGCGACGCCGTGGAGCTCGTCGAAGTCGATTACGATCTGCTCCCCGCAGTGGTCAGCGCAGAGGAAGCGGCCAAGGACGGCGCGCCCAAGGTGTGGGACGACGCGAAGGACAACATCGCGTTCCCGCTCATGATGGGCAACAAGGATGCGACCGACGCGGCGTTCGCCGGCGCGCACCATGTCGTATCGCTGCGCCTGGAAAACAATCGCCTCTCCGCGAACGCGCTCGAGCCGCGCGGCGCGATCGGCGATTATCACCAGGGCGACGACTCCTACACGCTCTACACGAGTACACAGAATCCGCACGGCGTCCGAACGGTGATCGCACAGGCGGTCTTCAAGGTCCCCGAAACGAAGATCCGCGTGATCGCCAACGACGTCGGCGGCGGATTCGGGATGAAGGGCGACACCTACCCGGACGAGGCGCTCGTGCTGTGGGCGTCGCGACGCTGCCGTCGCCCCGTGAAATGGATACCGTCCCGCTCGGAGAGCCTGCAAAACGATGATCACGGCCGCGACCAGGTCGTGTACGGCGAGCTGGCGCTGGACAAGAACGGCAAGATCCTGGCGCTGCGCTCGCGCGCGGTGAACGGCGTGGGCGCCTGCGTCACCGGCGCGGCGGTGGTGCCGGTGCTCTATGCCCTGAAGCTCGCGCCGAACGCGTACCGGATTCCGGCCGTTCACGTCGCGACGCGCGCGGTATTCACGAATACGTCGCCCACCGCGCCGTACCGCGGCGCGGGGCGGCCCGAGGCCGTGTACATGGCCGAGCGCCTGCTCGACCAGGCGGCAGTCGAGCTCGGCATCGATCCGGTCGAGATCCGGCGCCGCAACCTCATTCCGCCGGATGCGATGCCCTATGCCAACGGGACGGGGTTCGTCTACGACAGCGGCGAGTTCGTCAAGGCCATGGAGCGCTGCGTCGAGTTCGCGGACTGGAAGGGCTTCGAGGCGCGCCGCAAGGCGAGCGAAGCGAAGGGCAAGCGCCGGGGGCGCGCCATCACCTACTACATCGAGGATTGCGGCGTGTTCAACGACCGCATGGAGCTGCGCTTCGATCCGAGCGGCCATCTCACGATCGTTGCCGGCACGTTCTCGCACGGCCAGGGCCATGAAACCGCATTCGCCCAGATGGTGACGGAATGGCTCGGCGTGCCGTTCGAGACCATCCGCTTCGTGCAAGGCGACACGAATCACGTCTCGTTCGGGCGCGGCACCTACGCGTCGCGCAGCGTGATGATCGGCGGCGGCGCGCTGAAGGCGGCGGCCGAGCTCATCGTCGAGAAGGCGAAGCCGCTCGCGGCGCATCTGATGGAAGCCGCGGCGGGTGACGTCGAGTTCAAGGATGGACGGTTCCACATCAAGGGCACCGACCGATCGACGCCGCTCACCGACGTGGCGAAAGCCTTTTACCGTCCCGTGGGGCTGCCCGCGCATTTCGGCATCGGCCTCGAGGCGAGCGGGTCGGCGGCAACCGATCCGCCAAACTTTCCGAACGGCTGCCACATCTGCGAGGTCGAGGTCGATCCGGATACCGGCATGGTGACCATCGAGCGCTACACGGTCGTCGACGACGTGGGGGTCGTGATCAATCCTCTCATCTGCGAAGGGCAGGTGCAGGGTGGGCTCGCGCAGGGGATCGGCCAGGCGCTGCTCGAACAGGTCGTCTATGACCCGGAGTCGGGCCAGCTCCTGACAGGAACGTTCACCGACTACGGCATGCCGCGGTCAGACGACGTCCCCGCAACGGAGATGGATTTCCACAACGTGCCGTGCAAGACCAATCCGCTCGGCGTGAAGAGCATAGGCGAAGCGGGCTCGGTCGGCGCACCGCCCACGGTGATCAACGCGGTCCTCGACGCCCTGCGCCCGCTCGGCGTGAAGCACATCGACATGCCCGCCTCTCCGCACCGCGTGTGGAAGGCGATTCACGCCACGAAAGCTGCATGAGCGCTGCGTGAAACGAAGATTCCCCTCCTTGAAAGGAGGGGAAAAACAGAAAACACCATCTATTCGACAAGCCAGATCCCGGACCGCCGGCACTGCTTCGTGAAGAAGGGCTGGAAGGAGGACTGCGCTCCGTCCGTCCCCTAAGAGAATCCGGCGCTAAGCGCGCTACCGTACAGCGCCTCCTTGAGCATGCGGCGTAGTCTGCGTAGACGACAAACCACGAACGCGCGCTGCCATGTCCGCTCATCCCAACCTGGGATTCCATCACCAACGAGCCATCGAGTTCCTGGCCGACGAAGCGCGCGTGCCGGTCGATGAAGTCGCGCAGCTCTACGAGGAGAAGTGGGACGCGCTACAAGTAGGCGCACGCATCACTGGCTTTCTTGCCATTCTCACCGCACGAAGTGTTCGGGAAATACTGCGTCAACGCCGCAAATCGCCGGCAAGCGGCTCAGACAGGACCGCCGTTTTTCGGGGATTCCCATGAACTGGGAGATCATCGAACGCGACTGGGAACAACTCAAAGAAAAGGTCATGGCCGAGTGGGACAACCTTTCCGCCGATAGCGTCGACCAGATCGCGGGGAGACGCGATCAATTGACGGCGAGGATTCAGGAAGCCTACGGCATCTCGAAGGAAGAAGCTGAGGAGCAGATCAAGGCCTTTGAAGAAACCAACAAGGACTATCGCCCGATTAAGTCAAACTGAATCGGAGGCGCGGGTCGCGCGACTGCGCTTGCGCACGACCCCGGAGTAGTGGCATCCCGCGATGCCGGCGCGCGACCTCCTCCTCACCGCCTTTGGTGATCGCGCCCGGCGAGTCCCGGCAGAAGCAAGAATTGCCGGGTTCTCCGCTTACAGGACGAGCTTGTTGAGTACCTCGGCGCAGGCCGATGCGACTTCGCGGTTCGGCTCGGCGGTGCTACCGGGCATCGTCGCCCAACCGCTTTTCCCGACGTATGCGCCCTGCTCCCAACTCTTGATTTCCTTCAGCGCTGTGAGCTTAGCCGCCGCGTCGTCGCTCTTTTGAAACTGGGCCACGCATATCGGGGTGAGCGATGATACGACCGCAGCATCCGCGCGCCCGGCGGCCATTCTCTCCGCCGTGCCGCCGGTCACCCAGCCGCCCCAATTGAATCCGACGATTGCGAGCGCGATCGCGCCCACTGCTGCGCCCCAGAGAAACGGCGACGTTTGAGCAGGAATTTTGGGAATGTTCATGGAACCTCCTCGATTCGTGGAAATGAGACTGACGGGAAAAACTCTTCCGCGTCCCATCAGATATACCCCGTTCCGCGACATGTTCTGTGCGCTGTCGAACATAGGACGCGGTATATGCGCCGTTAGATCAGGAGAAGGAGTACGCGGGCGAACCGGCACGCCCCCGCTAGGGCAGCTGTGCTCATGTCTCTTATGTGTGCTGGCGCACAGAACATTGCCGTGAATGCGGAGATCATCGAGATGGGTGTTCATTCCCTCTCTTATGAACACCTGCAGTACCTAGCCCGCATTTTGCACATGGCCCGATGTCGGCCCTACCGTCCCGGGCCATTTCTTTGGCTACGTTGCTCGTCGCCATGGCCTCGGTCAGGTCGGCTGGGTAATCCAGGCACACCCGCCCCCGAGCAGGCCTCACCCGCAAAAAAATGCCCCGCATGGGCAGGGCATTCCTCGTCCAGCGAAACCGCTGCCGAGACGATTACTTGGCGACCCGAGTGCCCACGACTTCGACTTCGACGCGGCGGTCTGGCTGCAGGCAGGCGATCACCTTGGCGCTCGTGGCGCCGTCGCATTCGCCGCGCTTCGTGACCGGCTGCGTCATACCCTTGCCTTCGGTGCGCATGCGATCCGGCGCGACGCCTTTGCTGACCAGATAGGCCTTGACGGCTTCCGCGCGCTGCTCGGAAAGGCGCTGATTGTAGACATTGGAGCCTATGCGGTCGGCATGCCCGACGGCCATGATCATTTCCGGGTCGATGCCCTTTATCTTGCCGGCGAAGTCATCCAGCGCTGCCCGACCTGTCGGCCGC
>JBFJOO010000083.1:0-18839 GCA_041617635.1 Burkholderiales bacterium
GCCGGCGCGAGGCCCTGGTTCAGGCCGCCGTGGATCTGGCCCTGCACGATCATCGGGTTGATGATGTTGCCGCAGTCATCCACCGCGATGAAGCGGCGCACTTTGACCACGCCCGTGCCGGGGTCGATGTCCACCACGCAGATGTAGCTGCCGAAGGGAAAGGTAAGGTTGGGCGGATCGTAGTAGTGCGTCGCCTCGAGCCCCGGTTCCATTCCTTGCGGATGATTGGTGTAGGCGGCAAACGCGCACTCTTGGATGGTTTTCGACTTCTGCGGCGCGCCCTTGACGGTGAACTTGCCAGGCTCCCACTGGAGGTCGTCTTCCTTCACTTCCAGCAGGTGCGCGGCGAGCTTGCGCGCCTTGTCGCGGATCTTGCGTGCGGCAAGCGCGGCGGCCGCGCCCGAAGTCGGCGTCGAGCGGCTGGCATAAGTGCCCAGGCCGTAGGGCGCGGTGTCGGTGTCGCCCTCTTCGACCTGCACGTCGGAAGCCGGGAGCCCCAGCTCTTCGGCGACGATCTGCGCATAGGTCGTCTCGTGGCCCTGTCCCTGGCTCTTGGTGCCGAAGCGGGCGATCGCCTTGCCGGTCGGGTGCACGCGGATCTCCGCGGAATCGAACATCTTGATGCCGAGGATGTCGAAGTCGCGCGACGGACCCGCGCCGACAATCTCGGTGAAGCTCGAGATGCCGATGCCCATCAGCTGGCCCAGCTTCCGCTTTTCGGACTGCTCCTTGCGCAGCGCGTCGTAGCCGATGATGTCCATCGCCTTCTTGAGCGCCGGCGCGTAGTTGCCGCTGTCGTACTCCCAGCCGAGCACGGACTTGTAGGGGAACTGCTCGGCTTTGATGAAGTTCTTCATGCGCAGCTCGGCCGGGTCCATGGCGAGTTTGTTCGCAAGCGAATCGGTGATGCGCTCGATCGCGTGCACCGCCTCGGTGACGCGGAACGAGCATCGGTAGGCGACGCCTCCGGGCGGCTTGTTCGTGTACACCGCGTCGACCTCGCAGAAGGCGTGCTTCAGATCGTAGGAGCCGGTGCAGATCGAGAACATTCCCGCCGGGAACTTCGACGGGTTCGCCGAGGCGTTCGAGTAGCCGTGGTCGGCCACGGTCTTGATGCGCAGCGCGG
Organism: Burkholderiales bacterium; assembly: GCA_041617635.1. Taxonomy (GTDB): domain Bacteria; phylum Pseudomonadota; class Gammaproteobacteria; order Burkholderiales; family SG8-39; genus JAABRB01. Next base: position 1,127 of record JBFJOO010000083.1, read on the forward strand.
TCATCGTGCCGTCCTTCTTCGCGCCCAGTTCCACCTTCATGTGGTAGTCCCGCGCGAACGAGTCCGCCTGCAGGTTCTCCATGCGGTCCTCGATCCACTTCACCGGCTTGCCGATCACCACCGAGGCGGCCACCGCGATGACGTAGCCGGGGTACACCGGCACCTTGCCGCCGAACCCCCCGCCGATGTCGGGCGAGATGATGCGGATCTTCTCCTCCGATAGGCCGACGTGCCCGGCCACCAGCGCAAACACGGTGCGGATCGCATGCGGGGCCTGCGTAGTCATGTAGACGGTGAGCTTGCCCTGGGCCGAGTCGAAGTCGGCGATGCAGCCGCATGTCTCCATCGAGGCCACGTGGATGCGCGGCAGGTACACGTTCTCGGTGACCACGACTTCGGCACCGGCGAGCGCCTTGTCGGTGTCGGCGCGGTCGCCCGCCTCCCAGTGGAACGCGATGTTGTCCTTCTGGTCCTTCTTGTCCTTGCGCAGGACCGGCGCGCCTTTCGCGATCGCCTTGAACGGGTCGATGAGCGGCGGCAACGGCTCGTATTCGACCTCGACCGCGTCGGCGCCGTCGGCAGCAATGTAGCGCTCGGTGGCGATCACCGCGCAAACCTCCTGCGCCTGGTACATCACCTCGTCGATGGGCAGCACCATCTGCGTGTCGGACGAGATGGTCGGCATCCAGTGCAGTTTGTACTTCTCCAGCAGCGGGCCGTCGATCACCGCCAGCACGCCCGGGATCTTGAGCGCCGCTTCGGTGTTGATCTTCTTGATCTTCGCGTGCGCGTGGGGGCTCCTCACGATGTCCATGTAGAGCATCCCGGGCAGCACGATGTCGTCGACGTAGCGGCCCTGGCCGCGGATGAAGCGCGGGTCCTCCTTGCGCTTCATGGAGTGGCCCATGCCGCTTATCTTGGCGTCGGTCCTGGGAGTAGTCATGGCTTCGTCTCCTGGGAACCCGCCAACACGCAGGTTCCGAAAATTAGGGGCGACACAAGTCGGTCATGCCTCAGCGCATCTTCTCGGCCGCGTACTGCACGGCCTTGACGATGTTGACGTATCCGGTGCAGCGGCACAGGTTCCCCGCGATCGCCTCGCGGATGTCCTGCTCGCTCGGGCTCTTGTTGCGTTCGAGGAGCGCCACGCTGCTCAACATCATGCCGGGGGTGCAGAAGCCGCACTGCAGGCCGTGCTTCTCCATGAAGCCTTCCTGGACCGGGTGGAGCTTGCCACCCTGCTCCAGCCCCTCCACGGTGGTGATCTTCGCGCCGTCGGCCTGCACGGCGAGCACCGTGCAGGACTTCACGGGGTCGCCGTCGAGGATCACCGTGCACGCGCCGCAGTGCGACGTGTCGCAGCCGATGTGCGTGCCGGTCAGCCGCAGCATTTCGCGGATCAGGTGGACCAGCAGCAAGCGGGACTCGACTTCGGCCTGGTGCTCGGTGCCGTTAACCGTGACACTGATCTTGTGCCTGGCCATGGTCACTTCCCTCCTGCGCGCTCGAGCGCCTTCTGCAGCGCGCGCTCCGTGAGGACGCGCACCATCTGTTGCTTGTATTCGACCGAACCGCGCACGTCGGCGCTGGGATGGCTCGCCGCCGCCGCCAGCTTCGCCGCCTCGGCGGTGGTCTTTGCGTCGGGCTGCTTGCCGACGAGGAATTTCGCGGCGTCGAGCGCCTCGAGCGGGGTCGGGCCCGCGTTGGTGAGGCCAATGCTGGCGCTTGCGATGGCGCCCTTGGCGTCCAGCGTCAGTTGCACTGCCGCGGCTGCGACGGCGAAGTCGCCGGTCTTGCGCTTGAGCTTGAGATATGCCCCGCCACTGCGGGCGGGCGGCACGGGGATGCGAATCTCGGTGAGGATCTCGTCGCGCGCCAGCGCGGTGGTGTAGGTATCCGTGTAGAAGCGGTTCGCCGCCACGGTGCGCTCGCCCTTCGGCCCGCGCATGACCAGCGTGGCACCGAGCACGAGCATGATCGCCGGCTCGTCGTTCGCCGGATCGCCGTTCGCCACGTTGCCGCCGATGGTTCCGCGGTTGCGCACCAGCGGGTCGGCGATCAGCGGCACGGCGTCCGCGAGGATCGGCAACTTGCCGCGAATCAGATCGGAGCGCTCCAGCGCAGCCTGCCGCGTCGTCGCCCCGATCTTGATGAATCCGCCCTCTTCCTTGATGTAGTCGAGCCCGGGAATGCGCCCGATGTCGACGAGGTGCTCGAACGCGCCGAGGCGCAGCTTGAGTGTCGGCAGCAGGCTCATGCCGCCCGAGAGCAGCTTTGCCTGCTCCCCGTGCCGCGAGAGCAGTCCAATCGCCTCGTCGAGCGAGCCCGGACGGTGATAATCGAATGCGGCGGGAATCATCGGCCTTCTCCTTTCCGCGCGAGCCGCGCGGCTCCTCGTAACAGACCGGAAACGTCACTATGGAGATGCGACGTGGAAACGCGACGGCGGACGGGAACATGTCGCGCGGCGTCTTCTGCTTCGGGAGCGCGACCGCCGCCCTCGCCGAGCGAACACTTGTTATCTCGGAGCACGATACATCATCGCACGACCCGCAGCAAGGTCTCCAGGGCCTCGAGATTGTGCGCCGGGCCGAAGTAATCCACGAACGGCATCGCCGCGCGCATACCGTCCGTCTCGGGGCGGTAGCGCGAATCGCCCAGCAGGGGGTTCAGCCAGAGGATGCGCGCGGCACGCTCCCGCAATGCGCGCATGGCAGATCCGAGCACCGCACCATCGCCGTGATCCAGGCCGTCGCTGAAGATCACGACGGTCGTGTGCCGATTGACCGTGGTATTCAGATAGCGCGCGTTGAACTCGTCCAGGCAGGCACCGATCCGCGTGCCCCCGGACCAGTCCGGAACATTTTCTCCAAGTCGCTGGATCGTCCGCTCGATCTCGGTTGACGAGATCATCCGGGTCACGCGCACCAGCGCGGTGTTGAACGCGAAGATCTCGACCTTTTTGATGATGCGACGCAACGCGAATGCAAACGCGAGCAGCATGCGCGTGTAGCTGTCCATCGAACCACTGGTGTCATACAGGACGACCAGGCGCGGCGCGTCGATCGCGCGAGCGCGGCGCGCGAGCCGCACCAGGTCGCCCTCACTTTTGAGCGCGTGGCGAAAGCTGCGGCGCAGGTCGACGCTGCCGTGCCCGCGCGTGGGAACCAGCCGCCGCGTCTTGCGGGCGGCAAGCCGCCGCGCAAGGCGCTGCAGCAGCCGTTCGAGCTGCTCGATTTCGGCCGCGGAGCAAAGTTCGAACGGTTTACGGCGCAGCATCGGCTCAGGGCTGAACCCCGGCGTATCGCCCTCGCGCCCCTCCTCCTCGTCATCGTTCGAGGCGACCAGCCGGACGCGCTCGCCATCCCACCGCCATTGCATCGGCCTGCGATGCTCGCGCGGCGACGTTCGGGGCCACGCATCGTGCTGCGGGGTCGGAACGCCGTCCCAATATTCCTCGAACAGCCGGTCGAAAGCGTCCCACGCCTCGCGCGGCACTTTGAACGCGATGCGCAGCGCGCGATGCACCTCGGCGCGATCGATCAAATCGACGAGTGTGAGCGCGGTTGCCGCGTCCACCTCGTCCCCGAGGCCGATTCGCAGGCCCCGGTCGCGCAGCGCCGTGGCGAAGCGGGCGAGCTGCCCGAGCAGGCCCTGTCCGCGCGCGCCCATTGCTCAGCCCGGCCCGCTCGCCGATTGGTTCACGTTCGCGAGCAACTCGGCGATCGCGGCCTCACCGGTCGACTTGAGATCGTGCTCGTCCTTCAGGAGGCACCCCAGCGTCGCCCCAACCGTCTCCGCATCGAGCTCGTTCTGGTCCAGGCGCATCAGCGCAGTCGTCCAGTCGATCGTCTCGGCGACGCCCGGGAGCTTCCGCAGCTCGCGTGCGCGCAGCCGCTGAACGAAGCGCGTCACCGTGCTGGCGAGCCGGTCGCTCACTCCAGGCACCTTGCTTCGCAGGATGCGCAGCTCCTTCTCGAGATCCGGGTGCTCGATATAGAGATACAGGCAGCGGCGGCGCAGCGCGTCACTGAGCTCCCGCGACCGGTTCGAGGTGAGCAGCACGAAGGGCACATGCTCGGCCGAGATCGTTCCCAGCTCGGGAATCGTGATCTGGAAATCCGACAGCACCTCCAGCAGGAACGCCTCGAAGCCCTCGTCGGCGCGATCGACTTCGTCGATCAGCAGCACCGCCGGCCCCTCGCGGCGCGTGATCGCGCGCAGGAGCGGACGCTCGAGCAGGTACTCGCGCCCGAAGATCAAGTCCTCAAGCCGGTGCGGATCGCGCTCGAGCGTTCCAGGATCACGCTCGGCGATCTTCAGCCGCAGCAGCTGGCGCTGGTAGTTCCACTCGTAGAGGGCGGTGTGGGTGTCGAGCCCTTCGTAGCATTGCAGCCGCACGAGCTCGGTGTCGAGCATGCGGGAGAGCACTTTCGCGATCTCGGTCTTGCCGACCCCGGCTTCGCCCTCGACGAGCAGCGGCCGGCGCATCTCGCGCGCGAGGAACACCGCCGTCGCGATCGTGGGCCCCGCGACGTAGCCGTGGCGCTCCATCTCCGCCTGGACGGCGCGAATTTCCTCGTTCATGAAAAGAGGCCGGAGGGCGCTAGGAGCGCGGCGTCCGCCCCTGCGCTTCTGCGCGATGCTCCGAAGGGGCGCCGATGACGCGCAGGCCGATGAACACGCGGTAGATCGACACGCTCACGACCATACCCCAGACCATTCCGCCGATCATCCCGCCGAGCATTGCCGATACACCCATGCCGCCGAGCCAGGTCGCGAGCCGGTAATACAACACCACCCCTGCAACCATGCCGACGATCATCCAGCCCGAGCAGGCGATGTTCTGCAGGAAGCGCGCGCAGAACTGCCGCCGGCACCCGGGGCGCACGCGGCGGAGCCATACGAGTGCGCCCAGCCCGCCGGCGACCATGCCAACATGCATCGCCGGCAGCCATTCGAGGTGCAGGCGCGCAACCGCCAGAAAATCCGGCGCGGAGGCGGCGCACATCGAAGCGATCGCATCGAGACCCGCGCGCTGCACGTCGAGCGCAAGCCCACCGAGCATCCCCAGCGTGCCGAGTAGCATCATGGCCTGCGGCGCGGTGATCCCGACCCGCGCCGGACGCAGCCAACCGAGCGCGATGAAGCCGGTGAGCACCGACAACGCGGTCACCGCGAGCCACACGAGCTCATGCGGCTCGCGCAGCGCGGCGAGTTGCCACCACCACGCCATGCCGAGCACGACGAGCGCGCTGGCGGCCATGGTGTGCCGGCGTATCGCGCCGGTGAGTCCCGAGGCGAGCGTCGTCATGGTCTAGCCCGCAAGGGCTGCGTCCTCGGCGGGAAGCCCCAGACGCTCGCGCAGCCGCGCGTAATCTTCCGGCGTATCGAGGTCGATGAAAAAGCGATCATGCACCGGCTCGTAGGCGTAGACGTCCTCGGAATGATCGGCGATCAGCTTGCGGCAGCCGAGATTCCGGTTGCCCGCCAGCACCTCCGGGATGAAGCTCGATGCAAACACCACTGGATTGCCGCGCATTCCGGCACGCTGCGGCACGAGGATGGCTGCCCGCGACTGCGCAGAGAAGGCCTGGGCGAGCTCTGCGTAATCGGCTGACTCGAGGAGCGCCATGTCGCCGAGGCAGACCATCACCGCGTCACAAGATGCGCTGAGCGCCGCAACGCCCGTGGCGACGGATGTCATCTGCCCTTCTGCATGGCGCGGATTGAACTCCATTCGTACGCCGAGCCCGACCAGCGCATTCGCGACTGCATCCGCATTGCTGCCAGTGACAACGACAACTTCCTCGGGCTTTGCGCCCTGCACGGCCCGCACGGTGCGCCGGATGACGGGCTCGTCGCCCATCGGCAACAGGAGCTTGTGCCGCCCACCCATGCGTGTCGAGCGCCCTGCCGCGAGCACCACCGCCGAATAACGTAATGCCTCCATCCCTGGGCTTGTACCAGAAATACCCCGCTGCTTCAAAGGGCCGCACGGGACTGGGGGCACAGCCGATTTTCGTGCGTGCGCCGCAGCAGCGATCATGCATGCGTCGGGCGCCGTCTCATCTGCCCGAATTTGCAGGCGAAAGCCTTTCCGGCATCTAATAGCGCTCGGCCGCGGCTTGACCGCGTTTTCCAAGGGCATTTCCCATGCGCCTAGACGCCATTCCAGTCGGGAAGAATCCGCCCGACGATATCAACGTGATCATCGAGGTGCCAGTCGGCGGCGAGCCGATCAAGTACGAGATCGAGAAAGAATCCGGCGCGCTCTTCGTCGACCGGTTTCTCTACACGCCGATGCGTTATCCGGGCAACTACGGGTTCGTTCCGCACACGCTCTGCGGCGACGGCGATCCGCTCGACGTGCTGGTCGCCAACACGCGCGCGCTCGTTCCGGGATCGGTGATCAACTGCCGCGCGGTGGGCGTGCTGGTGATGGAGGACGAGGCCGGCATGGACGAGAAGCTCATCGCGGTGCCCACCCACAAGCTGACCCAGCGCTACGACTCGGTGAAGACCGTCACCGATCTGCCCGAGATCACGCGCAGCCAGATCGAGCATTTCTTCCAGCACTACAAAGATCTCGAGCCCGGAAAATGGGTGAAGATCCTGCGCTGGGGCGACGTGTCCGAAGCGCGGAGCTTCATCCTGGACGCCATCGCACGCGGCAAGGGGACTTGAAGGCGATCGCCCGATCCCGGCGTGAGCAAGCCGCCTGGGCGGGCCATCGCCTTGGTTCACCCCGCGGGCGCTTTTCCCCGATAATCGACCTACTTCCGCGGCCGGAATCACCTGTCCGGCCCGACACCTAGAACAATCAGGTCGACAAGGGAGCCCCGCATGCCAGATGCCGTCATCGTTTCCACCGCCCGCACCGCCCTCACCAAAAGCTGGCGCGGGGCGTTCAACATGACCCACGGCGCGAAGCTCGGCAGCCACGCGGTCAAGCACGTGATGGAGCGCACCGGCATCGCGCCGGCGGAGGTCGAGGACGTCATCATGGGCTGCGGGCTGCCGGAAGGCGCCACCGGCTCCAACATCGCCCGCCAGATCGCGATCCGCGCGGGCTGCCCGGTGCAGACGCCGGGCATGACCGTGAACCGGTTCTGCGCGTCCGGGCTGCAGGCCATCGCGCTCGCCGCGCAGCGCGTGATCGCCGACGAGGGCGACATCTACGTCGCGGGCGGCGTCGAGTCGATCTCGTGCGTGCAGAACGACCTGAACAAGCACATGCTCAACGACGAATGGCTGGTGCGCCACAAGCCGGAGATCTACTGGCCCATGCTGCAGACCGCCGAGTACGTGGCGAAAAAATACGGCATCTCGCGCGAGGACCAGGATCGCTACGGCGCGCGCAGTCAGCAACGCGCCGCGGCGGCCGAGAAAGCGGGCAAGTTCAAGGAAGAGCTCTTTCCGGTGATGGCGCGGATGAAGATCGTCGACAAGGAAACCGGGCGGGAGACGATCAAGGAGGTTTCCGCCGATCGCGACGAAGGCATCCGATCGGACACGACCTACGAGGGTATTTCACAGATCAAGCCGGCGATCGAGGGCGGCGTGATCGCCGCGGGCAACGCGAGCCAGTTCTCCGACGGCGCCGCGGCTTGCGTGGTGATGAATGCGAAGATCGCGGAGCGCCGGCATCTCGAGCCGATCGGCCTGTTTCGCGGCTTCGCGGTCGAGGGGTGCGAGCCGGCGGAGATGGGCATCGGTCCGGTGTTCGCCGTGCCGAAGCTGCTCAACCGCACCGGTCTCAAGATGGACGACATCGGCCTCTGGGAGCTGAACGAGGCGTTCGCGGTGCAAACACTCTACTGCCGGGACACGCTGGGCATCCCGGACGAGCGCCTGAACGTGAACGGCGGCGCCATCGCGCTCGGCCATCCCTACGGCACGAGCGGCGCGCGGCTCGTCGGCGCCGCCCTGCTCGAGGGCAAGCGACGCGGCGTGAAGCACGTCGTCGTGACGATGTGCGTGGCCGGCGGCATGGGCGCGGCGGGGCTGTTCGAGGTGCTTTGAAAGACTTGGCGTCGTTCCCGCGCAAGCGGGAACCCAGTATCGGTGGATGCCTACTTGACTGCCTGATGGATCCCCGCTTGCGCGGGGATGACCAGATCTACAAGCCATGACAACTCTCACTCTCGGCGAAGCCCTGCGCGCCAGCGCCGCTCGCAATGCGCGCCACGAGGCCATCGTCGACGGCGAGCGGCGCATCACCTACGCGGAACTCGACCGCCGCGTGGATCGCCTGGCGCATGGGCTGCATGCTCAGGGCGTGAGTACTGGCAGCGTCGTGGCCGTGCTGAGTCACAACGCCCACGAGATCCTGGAGCTCTATTTCGCCTGCGCGCGCCTGGGCGCAATGCTCTGCCCGGTCAACCCGCGTTCCTCGGCCGAGGAGCTGGTCTGGACGCTCGCGCACTCTGACGCGCGCCTCGTCGCAGTGGATGATGAGCTGCAAGGATCGCTGCAAAACATCGAGAAGCAATTGTCCGCGGCAATTGTCGTCCACCGAGGGGATCCGGCTCACCCGGATTGGGCACGTTACGAAGCGCTGATCGAGGCGGCGCCGGCGGCCCCACGCGCGCTTCCGGACCCGTCGCCCGATCAGCCCGTACTGCTGCTCTACACGCTCAAGGGGCAGGGCAAACCGCTCGGCGCGTTGCTCAGCCACGCCAACGTGCTCGCCGACACCCTTACCGCGATGACCTATGCCGGCATCTCCGAGCGCGACCGGCTGCTCCAGGGGATGCCGCTCAACCACGTCGCGGGCCTGCACATCCTGACGATCGCCGCGTTCGTGCGCGGCGCGACCGTCGTGATCGCGCGGCAATGGCGACCGGACATCGTCTGCCAGCTCATCGCCCGCGAGCAATGCACCGTCACGATCATGGTGCCGACCGCGATGCGCCAGCTCTTCGAGAGCGAGGCGTTTCAGCGTGCGGACCTGCGCTCGCTCAGGACGGTCATCGGCGCGGCCGGGCAGTACGATCGCGCGCTCTTCGCCGAGGCGACCTACCGGCTACGGCTCGACCGGATGCTGTTCGGCTACGGACTCGCCGAGGCTTCGCCCATCGTCACCATCGCCGCCAGCTCGGGCGAGACGCTTTGGAAGGAGAATTCGCTCGGCTGGCCCGTCTGGTACAACCGCGTGCGGCTCGTGCGGCCCGACGGGGCCGACGCGCAGGTCGACGAAGTCGGCGAGATCTGGGTGAAGGGGCCGAACGTCTTCCTTGGCTACCACAAGGCGCCCGCGGCGACCGCCGCGGCGCTCACGCCCGACGGCTGGCTGCGCACCGGCGATCTCGCGCGCGCCGACCCGGAGGGCTGCCTTTATTTCGCGGGCCGGCTGGGCGCGAGCATCAAGTCGGGCGGCGAGAACGTGGATGCGCTCGAGGTCGAGCAGGCGATCCTTGCCGCCGCGACCGAGGTGCGCATGGTCGCAGTCGTTGGGCGCTTCGACGCGAAGTGGGGCGAGCGGGTGGTCGCGTGCTGCGTGCTGCAGCCAGATGCGCGACTCGATGCCGCAACGCTCCAGGAGCGACTGCGTCCGCATCTTGCCGGGTTCAAGCTGCCGCGCGAGGTACACTTTCTCGAAGCGCTGCCCGTCACCGAGTCCGGCGCAATCGACCGGGTGCGGCTGGGTGAATTTCTGCAGACGACTGATTCCGCCCGCAGCTGAATCACGGGGGCGTTTCTCGATAACCGGTAACGGTTATGCTTGGTAGCACGTCAAACTAAGGGAGGACCTCATGCTACGCCTCGCCACACTCCTAATCTGCCTCGCAGTTCCAGCACTCGTCCAGGCCCAAGCGCCCGATACGCTCAAGAAGATCCGCGACGCGAAGACGGTGGCGATCGCCTATCGCACCGATGCCCTGCCGTTCTCGTTCGCGGGCCAGGACAAGCAGCCCGCCGGCTACACGGTCGAGCTGTGCAAGCGGGTGGCGACGAGCATCGAGCAGCAGCTCAAGACCAAGCTGAAGGTCGAGTGGGTGCCGGCGACGTCGCAGAACCGCCTCGATCTGGTCAAGACAGGCAAGGCGGACATGGAGTGCGGATCGACCACGGCGACGCTCTCGCGCATGGAGATCGTCGACTTTTCGAGCGCGGTGTTCGTCGATACCACGGGATTGCTGGTACGCAAGGCGAGCGGCGCGAAAGGGTTGAGCGGCCTTGCCGGCAAGAAGGTCGCCGTCGTCACCGGCACGACCAACCAGAAGGCACTCGAGGGCTCGCTCAAGAAGCAACTCGTGAACGCCACCGTCGTTCCGGTCAAGAATCGCGACGAGGGCATCGCCGCACTCGAGGCCGGGTCGGTGGACGCGTTCTCGGGCGACAAGATCCTGCTGCTCGGCCTTGCCGGAAAGGTGAAAGATCCCTCGCAGTACGAGCTTCTGCCCGATGATCTCGGCTTCGAGCCGTACGCGATCGTCCTACCGCGCGGCGACGCGTCGTTCCGCCTGGCCGTGAACCGCGCGCTGGCGCAGATCTACCAGAGCGCCGCGCTCCCCGAGATCTTCAAGGGCGCCTTCGGCCCGGACGCGGCGCCTTCACCGGGCCTGCTGGTCATGTACGGCCTGGGCTCGTACCCGGAGTAAGCGCGTCGCCACGCGCGCCGCGGGATTCACGCCGCCGCGCGCGGCGCGCCTCTGCGTCGCGGCAGACGGGCCGCGCGCCCCGCCGATGGCACGAACACCGCGAGGAGGTCATCCGCGAGCTCGCGCACGGTGAGCGGGCCCGCGCGCTGATACCACTGCAGCGTCCAGTTGAGCGCGCCGAGCATCGCGAGGCGCAGGAGGCGCAGGTCGCCCGTCACCAGTCCCGCCGTCGCCGCCTCGTCGAGCGCTTCGCGCCACATCGTCTCGACCTCGTCGCGCAGCGCCACGACCCGCTTGCGGGCCTTCGTGGAAAGACTCCACCATTCCTGGATGACCACCGCCTGCTCGTCGCCGCCGCCGTGCAGCGCGACGAGGTGGCCATAGAAGAGCGCGCGCAGCCGCTCGAGCGGGGAGTGGGCGTCGGCGAGCGGCCCGCGCGCGGCCGCGGCAAACTGCCGCATGCCCTCGAGCATCACCGCGACGAGGAGCGCCTCCTTGTTCTCGAAGTGATAGAAGATACTCCCCGACTGCACGCCGAACGCCCGAGCGATCTCACGGGCGGTCGTGCGCTCGTAACCATAGCGGCGGAAGAGGCGCGCCGCCGCCGCGACGAGCTCGCGGCGGCGCGCCGGGTCTTCGGGTCGGGCCATGCCGCATGGTAGGGCCACGGCATTAACTGAGCAAGCGCTTGATTAATTCCGTTCCCCTGCCCTACAATGCGGTTCGGCCGGGCATTGGACGATGTCGTCGACCGACTATCCACCGGACCATCCATGACCGACGCCGCGCACATGCCCGACATTCGCCGGATCGCCGTGATCGGGGGCGGTGGCCTGATGGGCCACGGCATCGTCGCAGCGTGCCTGACCGGGCATCCGGACGCCGAGATCCGGCTCGTCTCGCGACGCCCCGAATCGCTCGCGCACGGCATGCAGCTGCTGGAGAGCGGGCCCTTCGGCCTCGGCGGGCTGGTGAAGAAAGGCAAGCTCACCGAGCAGGGGCTCAAGGACGCGCTCGCGCGCGCGCGCCCGACGCTGGACCTCGCGGCCGCGGTGCGGGACGCCGAGCTCGTCTTCGAGACCGTGCCGGAAGTGGTCAGCGCGAAGCACGCGGTGCTCGCGGAAGCCGAGGCCGCGGCGCCCGAGTCCGCGATCTTCGCGACGAACACTTCGTCGATCATGATCGCCGAGATCGGCGCCGCGCTCGCGCGGCCCGAGCGGCTGATCGGCACCCACTGGTTCTACCCCGCGAACGTGATGCCGCTGGTGGAAGTCGCCCGCGGGGCGCAGACGGCGCAGTGGGTCGTGGACGCAGTCGTGAGCTTCCTTTCCCGCCTGCGCAAGAAGCCGGTCGTCGTCAACGACGCGCCGGGCTTCTTCACGACGCGCTTCATCAACCTCTTCATCGCCGAAGCGATGCACTCCGTCGAGCAGGGCATCTGCGGCATCGCCGAGGTGGACGAGATGGTGAAGACCGGGCTCGGCTGGCCGATGGGCGTGTTCGAGCTGCTCGACAAGACCGCATCGTTCGACTCCTGGTACCACGCGCAGGAATATCTGCACGAGAAGCTCGGCGAGCGCTGGGCCATTCCGGAGATCGCGCAGCGGGTGTTCGGCGAAGGCTACCGGGGCGCGCCGGCGCTCAAGCCCGGCAGCCGCGGCGGATGGTACGACTATTTTAGTGAGGCCCCGAAGGGAGGCCAGTCATGAGCGAAGTGGTGATCGTGGAAGCCTGCCGCACCCCGCAGGGCACTTTCGGTGGCGCGCTGCGCGACGTTCCGGCGCACGACATGGCCACCCACGTTCTGCGGGAGACGGTGCGCCGCTCCGGCATCGACCCGAAGCACATCGAGGGCGTCGCGATGGGCCAGGTGTACCAGAGCTCCGAGGCGCTCAACATCGCGCGCTATTGCGCAATGGAAGCGGAGCTGCCGCTGTCCGTGAACGGCTACTCGGTGAACGCCGCCTGCTGCTCGTCGCTCGAGGCGGTCAACTGCGCGGTGCGCGACATCCTGACCGGCGAAGCCGAGGTGATGATCGGCGCGGGCGTGGAGAACATGAGCGCTGCGCCCTACCGCGTCACGGGACATCGCTGGGGCACGCGCCGCGGCCACTCGGAGATCATCGACCAGTTCGAGGAATCGACGTGGAGCGCATCCACGTACCGCTTCGGCCGGTTCAACATGGGCATGTCGGGCGACCGGATCGCGCAGGAATACGCGATCTCGCGCGCGGCCCAGGATGAATACGCGCTGCGCTCGCAGCAGCTTGCCGCAGAATCGATCGACAAGGGTCACTTCAAGGCCGAGGTCGTCCCGATCGAGGTGCAAACGCGCAAGGGCCCGGCGACGTTCGACACCGACGAGCACGTGCGCCGCGGGACCTCGCTCGAGAAGCTCGCGCGGCTCGCGCCCGCGTTCCAGCACGACGGCACGGTCACGGCCGGCAACGCGTCAGGGGTGAGCGACGGTGCGTCGGCGGTGCTCCTGATGTCGCGTCGCAAGGCCGAGCACCTCGGCCTCAAGGCGCTTGCGACGTTCCGCAGCACCGCGCGCGTCGGTGTCGATCCGCGGCTCATCTGCATGAGCCCGGGTCCGGCCGCCAACTTGGCGCTCGAGCGCGCAAAGCTGCGCCCGGCGGACATCGGCTGGTGGGAGATCAACGAGGCGTTCGCCTCGGTGGTGCTCTCGTCGATGAAGGAGATCGGCATCGGGCTGGAGAAGGTCAACGCCGCCGGCGGCGGCATCGCGCTCGGCCACCCGGTCGGGAACAGCGGTTGCCGGACGCTCGTCACGATGGTGCACGCGATGCGCCGCGCGAGCGTCCGCTACGGCTGCTGTACGATCGGCGGCGGAGGCGGCATCGCCACGGCGGCGGTGCTCGAACTGGCTGATTAGGGAGAAACGAAATGAGCGCAGTGCTCGATCCCAAGAAGAGCGCGGAAGCGGCGGGAGCCGAGCTCCCGGAGCAGTTCGATCCGGAGTTCCTCGCGGCGACCCGCAAGCTCGAGGCCGAGTGGCGCGCCAAGTTCGACGCCATCGCGCAGAAATTCGGCGTCGATCCCGCCGCCTACAGCCTGAAGACCGACTCGGGGCTGCCGCTCAAGCCGGCCTATTTCCCGCACGACGTCGCCGGCCAGTCCTACGGAATGGTTTCGGCCCCGGGAATGTATCCCTTCACCCGGGGGCTCTATCCCGCGCAATACCAGTTCATGCGCTGGGCGAACCAGCCCGTGATCGGCTACGGGCTGCCGGAGGACACGCGCAAGCGCATGGACTACCTGCAAAGCCAGGGCATGACCGGGTATTTCGGCAACACGTTCTACAACCTGGTTTACGACCTCGTCTCGCACGAGGGGCTCGATCCCGACCACCCCGCGGCCGAGGGCCGCGTCGGCCAGTGCGACATGGCGGTGTACTCGCTCGAGGACAACGCCCGCCTCTTCGACGGCCTCGCGCTCGACAAGATCAACGTCATTCACATCTCGTACTACGAGGTGCTGCCGGTGCTCGCGCACTACCTCGCCTACGCGCGCCGGCGCGGCGTGCCGTGGGGCAAGCTCGGCGGCAACTCGATGAGCTGGTACTACCAGAGCGCCTACGTCGGCATGACCTGCTTCCCGCCGAAATCGGGGATGGCGCTCGCGACCGAGCTCGTCAACTTCTGCACGCGCGAGATGCCGCGCTGGAACACGGTGAACATCTTCGGCTACGGCATGGAGGAAGCCGGCGCAAACGCGGTGCAGGAAGTCGCCTTCTCGGTGGCAGCCGGTATCGACTATGCGCGCGCGTGCGTTGCGAGCGGCCTTGCGCCCGATCAGTTTCTGTCGCGCTTCGGCTTCCAGATCTCGCAGTCGAACGACTTCTTCGAGGAGATCTGCAAGATCCGCGCGCTGCGCCGGCTGTGGGCGCGCAAGTGCCACGCCCTCGGCGCGCGCGACGCGAAGAGCATGCACGTGCGCATCCACACGCACACGGCCGGCTCGGTGCTCACGGCGCAGCAGCCGCTCAACAACCTCATTCGCACGACGCTGCACGCCTTCGGCGCCGCGCTCTCCGGCGTGCAGGCGATGGAAGTGAGCTCGTTCGACGAGGCGCTCGCGATCCCGACCGAGCATGCGCACACCATGGCGCTCCGGATCCAGCAGATCATCCAGGAGGAATCGGGCATCACGCGCGTCGCCGATCCGCTCGGCGGCGCCTACTTCGTGGAAAGCCTCACTAACCAGATTGAGGCGGCCGCGGAGCAGATCTTTGACGAGGTCGAGGCGCGTGGCGGCTACCACAAGTGCCACGACTACGTCCGCGCCCAGATCGAGGCGAGCGCCGCGCGGTGGCGCGACCAGGTGGACACGAAGGAGCGCGTCCTGGTGGGCATGAACAAGTACGAGTCCGCCGAGATGCAGGATATCGAGGTGTTTCGCGTGAACCCGGAGAGCGAGCGGATCGCCGTCGAGCGGGTCCGGGCGCTGCGCGCGCGCCGCGACGCCGGAAAATGGGAGCGCGCGATGGTGGCGCTCGATGCTGCCGCCAAGCGTTGCGCAGCCGGCGAGATCGGCGGTCTCATGCCGGCGATGATCGAGGCCTCGGATGCCGACGCCACCACGGGCGAGCTGATGGGCGCGCTGAAGAAGCACCTCGGCTGGGGTTCGCCGTACTGACACCGGCCGCGCGGACGAATGCGAGAGGTAACCGTCATTCCCGCGCAAGCGGGAAACCAGTTCGACTTGACACGGCAGGATTGGGTTCCCGCCTACGCGGGAACGACGAGTTCAGTGATTTCTGGAGAAGCCTGAAATGCCCGAACGAATCATCCGCGTGCTGCTCGGCAAGACCACCATGGAATGCCACGACCGCGGCGTGCGCTATCTCGCCACCAAGCTGCGCGACGCGGGGATGGAAGTGGTGTTCATCAACTTCCTCGAGCCGCGCGAGATCATCGAGACCGCGATCGATGAGGACGTCAATGTGATCGGCGTCTCGAGCTCGGTCGAGGGTCACATGCCGGTCGCGCGCGAGCTGACCCGCCGGCTCGCCGAGCTCAAGATCGACGACGTGCTGGTGATCTTCGGCGGCGTGATTCCCGAGCGCGACGTCGCGCCCATGAAGGAGATGGGCGTGAAGGAGGTCTTCGGCCCCGGCTCGTCCGCCGACGACGTGATCGCCTTCATCCGTGCGCACGCGCGCGAGCGCTCGTTCGCGGTCGAATAGGCTACGCGCGCGCGTTCAGTCCGGGCCCGCGGAGGTTCGCCCGCCGTCCTTGATCGGCGTGGCGAACTTGTACTCGATGTCCCACGGAAAATGGATCCACTTGTTCTGCTTGAATTCCTTGACGAAGGTGTCGACGATCGGCCGCCCCGCCGGCTTGGCGTAGAGCGTCGCGAAGTGCGCTTTCGGCAGGAGGCGGCGGACTACCTGGGCGGTACGCCCGGTGTCCACCAAGTCATCGATCAGGAGGTATCCATCTCCGTCACCCGGAACGCCTTTCAACAGCTGCACGTCGCCCTGGATCTGCGCCGCGCCGACGGCGCCGCCCGAGGCGTAGCTGGTGACGCAGATGGTATCGACCAGGTAGATGCCGAGCTCGCGCGCGACGAGCGCCGCAGGGACCAAGCCGCCGCGGGTCACCGCGATGATGCCCTTGAAGGTACCTTTCTCGTGGAGCACTTCGGAAAGATACCTGGCGTCCCGGTGCAGCTCGACCCAGGAAACGATGATCTCGTCTTCGTAAGGGGCGGATCCCATGCGCTAGGAATGCTCCGAAATAGTCATCCCCGCGCAAGCGGGGATCCAGTGGGCCCTTGAATCAGCGCGGTCTGGATTCCGCATTCGCGGGAAAGACGGACTTCTTCAGACATTCCCTAGTCTAGCGCGGTCCGGCGCGTTCCGCCGTGATCGGTCATCCCGTGCAACCGGAACGGGCACGAACGCCGCAGCCCGTCCGGCGCGCGCGGGGCCTTGACCCGGCGGTGCGAAACCACGCAGACTTCGGCGTCGCCGATTCGCGTGTGTGTAGACGAGAGGCGGCCCTTCGAGCGCAACCACGACCGCAGGATCGCTTGCCCTTGTCTTGCCTTCTTCTTCGCGGCGGACGCGTGGTCCGTTCCGGCGCAGCCCAACCGGAGTTGCTCGATGTCCTCGTCGGCGACGACGGCCGGATCGAGCGCGTTGCCCCGGAGATCGACCCGGCGCCCGGGGTGTCGGAGTTCCAGCTCGCCGGGCGACTCGTCGCGCCCGGTCTCATCGACGCTCACCAGCACCTCGACAAGACGCGTACGCGACTTGCGATACCGAACCCGGAAGGCACGCTCTACGGGGCGATCCAGGCGTTCACCCGCTACGCCGCCGACATGTCCGGCGCGGACATCGCGGCGCGTGCGGAACGCACCATGCAGGCGTGCCTCGAACGCGGCACGGTGGCGATCCGCTCCCACGCCAACGTCGATCCGGAGGCGCGCTGCCGCGGCGTCGAGGCGCTCGTCGCCTTGCGCGAGCGCTGGCGCGACCGCTTGCGGCTGCAAGTCGTCGCCTTCGTCACCTCAGGGGCCACCAAGGCGGGCGTGCCGGCGCGCGAGTGGCTCGAGGAAGCGCTCGCGCTCGGCGCCGACGTGATCGGTGGCACACCGGCCTATGCCGACGACCCGACGCGCTTCCTCGACATGCTGTTCGCCGCCGCCGAGCGGCACGGAAGGCCCATCGATCTTCACCTGGACGAGCATCTCGATGCAACGCGCCACCAGTTCGACGCGGTGATCGAGCGCACCCGGGCGCACGACATGGCGGGCCGGGTGGTGGCGAGCCACTGCTCGGCGCTGAGCGCGCTCGAGCCGCGCGAGGCCGGACGGCTGATCGAAGCGATGGCGGCCGCGGGAATCGGCGTGGTGACGCTGCCGGCGGCGAACCTTTTCCTGCAAGGGCGCGATGCCGGCAAGCTCGCGCCGCGTGGGCTGACGCGCGTGCCCGAGCTCCTCGCTGCCGGCGTGACGGTCGCCGGCGCCTCGGACAACATCCAGGACCCGTTCGTGCCGTCGGGGTCGGGCGATCTGCTCGAGATCGCCCGCTGGACGCTCCTTGCCGGGCATCTCGGGTTGAACGACCTCGAGAAGGC
>JBFJOO010000084.1:0-18225 GCA_041617635.1 Burkholderiales bacterium
GCCACAGCGCCTTCCAATCGACCTTTGGTACCCTTTGGCATCGAAATCGGGCGCTCCGAGCCTCCCGGCCAGCGGGCCAGGCAGCTGAGCGCCCATACGTTAGGCAGCGCGGCCCGAGATAATCAGAGTCAGATGGGGGACTCCACGTGGCGGAGCCAAAGGGCGACCACGAGGCTTTCGATTGGCAAGTCGGAGTATGGGACGGTATCTCGGACGTCTACGTTCGCGAAATCGATCAGCGATTCGCTCCGGTCGTTCATGCGCTCATCACACGCGCGCAGCTGAAGCAAGGCGAGAGTGTCCTCGACCTTGGCACCGGAACGGGCGCGGTCGCCGAACGGGCTGCTCAGAAGGTCGGTGCGGCCGGCGAGATTGTCGGAGTTGATATCAGCACAGAGATGCTTGCTCTGGCACGGAAACGTTTCGCGGCTCGCGATCTTTCTAATGTGTCCCTCCGCGAAGGGCGAGGCGAGGACATTCCCGCTGATGCGAGTAGCTTCGACGTGGTGCTGTCTTCCCTGACCCTCATGTACGTGATTGATCGATCAGCTACCGCCCGGCAGATCGGTAGGGTGCTGCGTACCGGCGGCCGCTTGATCGCTTCGGTTTGGGGCGGACCAAACGAGTGCGACATCGTTAGATTCCAGCAGACCGCCGGCCGGTTTGCCGGCCCTCCCCCCGTCGCGGGAGTGGGACCAGGTGCCCTAGCTGATCCGTCGCCCCTGCTTCAACAACTGGCCGAAGCAGGACTCAAGGCTCACGTCGAGACTCAGGTGCTCGGCTTCGACTTCCCCGACTTCCACTCTGCATGGGCGGCTCTCGCTGGTGTCACCACAGCCAACCTTCCTTTGGATCAACAGCAAG
This sequence comes from Burkholderiales bacterium, assembly GCA_041617635.1. GTDB lineage: Bacteria > Pseudomonadota > Gammaproteobacteria > Burkholderiales > SG8-39 > JAABRB01. The sequence continues at coordinate 865 of JBFJOO010000084.1, forward strand.
CCGCCCAGCGAGCGGTGCTGCAGGAGATGTATCCGGATGGCGACGGCCCTCGACATTTCGAAAACTTGACACAGTTTGTGATTGGGCAGGCTACATAGGCATAAAGCGCGCGCCACCTAACAAGTCACTGCAGCTGACACCAAACAGGTCGATCCAATCAATCCGTGGTACAATCTGGCGGCGTCCGCTCTCGCCAGCTGGCTAACGGTTAGCCCTGTTCGGTGCAGCTGAGCGCCCATACGTTAGGCGGAGGACTCTCGACGTTGAGTGCCAATCTGAAACCATTTCGACTCGCACTCGCGTCACTGATCGGCGTCGCAATCGGCATCGGTACCGGATACGTCATTTGGGGCACGAATCGCCCGACTAGCCTGCAGGTTCGCGAATGCTCAAGACAGACAATTAAGCTCGAACCGGCGCTCGGCACCAAGCCCCATTATCTACGCTTGTTCGTCACCGGCCGAAGTCTGGGTGGTCCGGTCAACCTGGAGTTGAGTGGCTCGACCCGAGACACGGGAGTTCTCGGACCAACTAAACCTGGCGAACTCGACTCGTATGCCTATGCCGGGCCCTGGTATGGGTCTGCCAACCTTCATTTGGAAGGTCGAGGCGTAGATTGCTTGCTGGATATCTACTTTGATTTCAAAGGAACGTTATTGGCACTTCGTTAGCGCTGAGCGGACGTCCGCCCCCTAACCCGGCGCTGCAGCTGACCGGCTACAGCACCTTCCAATCGACGTTTGGTACCCTTTGGCATCGAAATCGGGCACTCCGAGCCCCCCGGCCAGCGGGCCGGCAGCCGAGCGCCCATACGTTAGGCCGCACTCCTTGCATGGGAGATAGTTTATGATCCGAACAATCAATCGAATTCCGGCTATTCCCGCTGCAAAAGTTTCCGCCGTCCTCTATTTTTTTCTCAGCTTCGTGTTTCTCCCCTTCATGGCCATTCCGCTAATTATGGGAGGCAAGCAAAGTTTTGGTATTGGCCTTCTTCTGGTGATGCCGTTTCTTTATGCGATCGGGGGCTTCCTAAGCGTTGCGTTGATGTGCTGGCTCTATAATGTCATCGCTCCCCGGATCGGTGGTATTCAATTTCAGATTGATTCCGCCGAAACTTGAATTTCGGCAGCGCGGCCTAACAAGGCGCTGGAGCCGACGTCAAATAGCGTAATCCAATCGATTCATGCTATACTCTGTCGGCGAGCGCATGAGCCCCAGCGTTGACAGTTAGCGCTGTTTGCCGCGGCTCAGCGCCCATACGTTAGGCGGCAAGAGCGCCCCCGCCGTTCGGCAAGCCATTGCGCCGCGCTACATCAGCGCTGGCCTTAGGCGTGTCGCAATGCCGTGGTGGCGGCACTCGATTTCGACTACGGTTTCCTCAGAGACCCTACCGTGAAGAGGGCACATCGGTGAACGCTTCGCGATCGCCGCGGTGGATCCATCTTGGTGTCGGACTTCCCGTGCTTCTCGCTGGCGTCGTTGGAATGGGAGTTCACGTATACCGCCTTTGCGCGTGGGAGACTGCGGAGGCGGTGATGTTCGCCGACAACGATCGGCGCCCGATCCGATTCACGACGGCCTCCGGAGAAGTTGTACGAGTCGGCAACGCGATCACCTCGCGGCGCCGTATCGCGGTCGGCGAGCGGCTCACGGTCCACTACAACCCGTCGAATCCGCACCGGGCGTTTGTGGGCCTCTCGCCTTTAGCCCTCGTCGCGCTCCCGTTGCTCGGGGTCGGAGGAGCGTTCGTCGGGGTCGCGATCCACAGCCTCAGGCGCAGCCGTCACTAGCTTGCCGCCTAACAAGGCCCTGCAGCTAAGCGGCCACAGCTCCTTCCAATCGATCCATGGTAATATCTGGCATTCAACCTGGCGCTTCGAGCCTCCCGGCCAGCGGGCCAGGCAGCTGAGCGCCCATACGTTAGGCGTCATTCGAGGTACGTCGTGAACTGGGATGCGATTGGAGCCATCGGCGAGGTCGTAGGTGCGATCGCGGTTGTGGCCACGCTCTTCTATCTCGCCTTCCAGATTCGACAGAACACCCAGATGTCGCGAGCATCAATGACTAAGGACCTCATGCTCGCCTCCAGAGCTGCCATCATGGACAACGCTTCGAATGACAGGTTGGCAGACATCTGGGCCGAGATCCGCGGTGACTTCGACGACGCGGACGCGGCCCGCCGCTACTCGTTCTACCAGTCCTACTTCCGCCTGTACGAACTCCAGTTCAATCTCTCGAAACAGGGCCTCATGGACCAGACGATCTCGACGTCTTACGAGCTCGTGATTCGCATGTTCACACAGACGAAACACTTCGATCAGTACTGGTCCATCGCTCGAAGCCAGTTCCACGAGGATTTCGCCGCATACGTCGACTCCCAACGAGAAGTTTCGCGAAATGATGCCTAACGAGCGGTTGCAGCTGCCGCCCAACAGCTTGTTCCAATCGATCCGTGGTACGATTCTGGCGGCGGCCACCCCGCTCCAGCGTTGGCGGTCAGCGCTGTTGGGCGCGGCGGAACTGCCGATCCATTAGGCGGCGGAACGTAACGCAAAGCGTTTCCTTGAACCGGAAGGCGGTCTCGCGTGCGGAAACAATACTACTTCCTGCCATCCGATCGCGGCCTCTTGTCATGGGACGTGGATCGCCTGGTTCGGCTCACGAGTCATCTACCACAAAAGAAGGTGTCACTCAAAGAAATTCGAGAATTAGACGAAGAGTGGTTTGGCGAAGATCAACAACCCACGTGGCGTGCGATGGTTGAACACATCAAGCTGATTGACGAAGCAGATCTCTCATTCCCGATCATCCTCTCTGCCAGTGGAGCCGTAATGGACGGTATGCACCGCTCGGTCAAGGCGCTCCTTGAGGGACGAGAGTGGATTGACGCCGTGCAATTCGCTCAAGACCCGGAGCCAGACCACGTTGGTCTCGGGCCGGATGAATTGCCTTATTGAACCTGCCGCCTAGCCATGCGCTGCAGCTGACTGATGTTTCCCCGATGAAGTAGACGCGGGATTGGGCGGCAGACTGCGTTCGTTCACACTGCTCTGGTGATCGGTAGTCGAGCGGGGAATCGCGACGCTCGGTGTTGCAGAAGCCCGCGATGTGCTCGGAGATTGCCAATCTCGCCTCCCTCCTCGTCTTGTAGTGCGGGGGGTAGATCCACTCGGTCTTCAGCGTGTCGAAGGAGCTCGCTGCTACGGCGTTGTCGAGGTCGTTTCCCGGTCGACTCATGCTGCAGCGGATTCCGGTCGATCGAGCAGCATCGCCAGGCGCAAGACCCGCTGCGGGCGATGCCGAGGGAGTGGGCCACCTCGGTGACGGGTTTCCCCTGCTTCACCAGTGCAACAGCATCGCGCTTGAATTGGCGTATGAAACTTCTTCGAACTCGAGTCGATTTCTTGGAAATCAGACACCTCGTCGGGCCGTGATAGACCGTTTACTGGGTGTCCTCAGATCATTCGCACGGACCAATGCGCCGACCTTTCCATTCCATTTCGAAGTTCATCGGTTGCCCGTTGATCGTCATCGCCATTTTCATCGATCCGCGAATCGTTTCTCCTGTCGAAGAGAATTCGGCTTCGCCCGTCATCTCTCCTCCCGGATTGGGGCAAGTCATCTTCCATTTCATCATCGAAGCATTTGATTTGGAGTCCGTCAACGTACAGCCGCTGGCATCTTCCATGAAGATTTCGGGCGAGATCTCGTCCTCTTTGACGCATTCGCGGGTAATTTCACTCTGGGGAGTGGCTGCCATTGGCGTTGTCGATGTGCTCTGGAACTCCCAGGCTCCCGGCTCTACTTTCATTCCTCCCGCAGTGGCCTGCGTGGCCATCAGCGCTATCGCCGCTCCTAGAATCATTCCGGCTCGAGCCATTGCGACACCTCCAGCTACGTATCTGGCTCGCATGATATGGCGTGAACCGCCTCCCAACAAGCGATCGTGTTCGAAGTCGAGATCTCACGCTCTTCAATCGGCGTTTGATACTTTTTGGCACCGGAAATCGGGCGCTTCGAGCCCCCCGGTCGGCAGGCCGGCGGCCGAGCGCCCATACGTTGAACGGCGGGCATGACGCTTCAAGAACTCGGGAATCTCGGCGAGTTCATCGCGGCGGTCGCAACCCTCGCCACTCTCGTGTATCTCGCGGCCCAGATACGCCACGACACCCGTTCTGTACGTGCGTCTTCATTTCAGACGAGTGCCCGGGACGCCTTCGAGATCGTCGACCAGATAGCTCTCGATCTGGAACCGAACCGCATCTATTTTTCTGGAACACGGGATTACGAATCGCTCACGCCCGGGGGCCAACGGCGATTCGGAACGTACATGAGCAGCCTTCTCGGGCGTGGGGAGAGCCTCGAGTTCCGGTCCGCGCAGGGCATCGTGGATCGCCAGGGCTTCTCGTTCTTCGAGGCCAACTCGAGCGTCGCGTTCGCTCAGCCCGGAACCTGGCAAGGGTGGGAGAAGGCCCGACACCCGTTTCACCGAGCGTTCAAGGGCTCATCGAGCGCAACTTCGGAAGGCGGCGCGCTCCAGACCCCGCCGGCTGACAGGGCGCTGCAGCCGCCGCCAAGAAGCCCCGTTCAATCGATTCATGATACAATCGGGCAGTGAGTGCCCCTGTGCCGACGCTTACGGTTGGCGCTTCTTGGCGCGGTCAGGCGCTGCTACGTTAGGCGACGCGCGATGCGCACTTCTCGGCTCGGTCTAGCAGGACTCCTCCTCGTGGTCGGGTGTGCGGTGGCGTCGCCGCAAGACCGCAGACGAGAAGCTCCCCCCATCGAATCCGATCGGGTGTGGACCGATCCAGTCGACTTTCTGGAGCTTCGAACGGAGTATGGAAACCGAGGAGATTTCGGCGCAATCTGCGAGTCGAATCGCCCACTACGCGAGCTGTACGAGGCGGCGGACGCCGCAAACTGGTATACCGTACTCGAGCTTTCAGCCCGATGGCTCGACTCCTGTCCGGTCGATATCGACGCGCATTTCCTTCGAGCGGTCGCGCTGCAGGAAGTGGGCGAGGTGGCGGAATCCGATGCCCATGCGCGGTGGTTCGATGGCCTCGTCAGGTCTGTGCTCGATTCCGGAGACGGGAAGTCGTCGGACTCAGCGTTCGTGGTCATCTCGGTCAACGAAGAGTACGCAATCCTGCGAGCCCTCGGACTCGAGCATGAGAGTCAGAGCCTCCTCGGAGGCGGCGTCGACGCCATCTCCGTTGTAGACGCGGACGGCAATCGGTCAACGGTCTACTTTCGACCGGTGGCCCACTTCCGCCGCCTCGAAGAGATGCTGAGGGGCGTCGAGTAGACGCCGCTGACCCGCCCGCTGCAGCCGACGCACCACAGCACCTCTCGATCGAGCTACGGTAGAATTCGGCATCGAACCCGGCGCTCCGATCCTCCCGGCCAGTGGGCCGGCAGCCCTGCGCCATGCACGTTGGGCCACGTACCCGATATGGCACTCGTAACCGTTGATTGCTATCGCGATCCGATCGATGCCGAGCTTGCGATCACTCGACTCGAGCAGTTTGGGATTCCGGCTACGTTGCTCGATCAACACCTCGCATCCATCTATTGGCTCTATTCATACGCGATTGGTGGCGTAAAACTAATGGTCGATGAAACCGACCTCGACGCAGCCCGCCAGATCCTGCGTGACACCCCCTCGAAGGATCTACCCGCTGAGACGCAAGACCGCGAGCTCGCAGACGCTTGGCTCTCATGCCCCGATTGTCGTTCTAGTCAAATCCATGCGTCTCGCCTGCAGCGGAATTTGGCAGCCATTTCCCTTCTTCTTCAACTTCCACTCATCGCATGGAGAAATCGCTGGGTATGCGAAGCATGCGGGCATACCTGGAAGCGCGAATCGACGCTCGCGTCGGACCTGCCCGCTGAAACGTTGGTCGCCGAAGAATCCGTTCATGATCCGAAGCAGTACTCATTCTTCCATGTCGTACTCGCGCTGCTGCTCGGCCTCGGCGCCCTTTGTTACATCGAGGCCAGAATTGGCCAACCGCTCCGATGATTTCCTGTGGGTCGCGGCTCGACCCGGCGCTGCGGCTGGCCGGGCCAGATCGCCTTCCAACCGTTCCATGGTAGGATTTGGCATTCAAGACGGCGCTCCGAGCGCACCGGTCGGCGGGCCCGGCAGCTGAGCGCCGTGTACGTGAAGACGCCTCTTTGGGGGAGATGCCAATGAAATCTGGAGCAATTCGCTTCGTCATCTTACTCGTGCTGGCCTTGGCGCCGCTGCGTGCGTCGTCCGACGAGGCCACGGTGGCCGATCCGAAGCGCTACACGGTCGAGCTGGAGAACGACAGCGTCCGAGTGGTTCGCATCGAATACGGCCCGCACGAGCGGTCCGTGATGCACGAGCACCCGAGAGACGGGGTTCTCGTCTACCTGACCGACCAGCGGGTGAAGTTCGTCTATCCCGATGGGAAATCCGAGGAGGTTTCCGCCAAGGCTGGCCAGACCGCGTGGGTGGAGGCTTCCACCCATCTTCCGGAGAACCTCGAGTCTCGACCGCTCGAGCTTCTCTACATCGAGGTGAAATAGCTCCCACGGGCTGCGGCCTAACACGGCGCTCCGCCGCGCCAGAAAGGCTCCGCCAATCGACCCATGGTACAATCGGGCGGCGTGCGCTGCTGCGCTCGCGCCAACGGTTGGCGCTTCTCGGCGCGGCTGGGCCCATGTGCGTAGGGTTGCACGGGCATCGATGCAAATCCGCCTCGCCACGGCCGCTGATGCGGATCCGTTGGCCGTCGTTCACGTCCGAACGTGGCTCGCAGCGTATCGTGGGCTGATCCCCGACGAGACGCTCGACTCCCTCGACGTCGCCGACCGCACGGCGCGTTGGCGAGCGCTGTTGGCTGAGGGTCGGAACGACACCTTCGTGGCCGTCCACGATGGATCCATCATCGGGTTCTGCAGTATCGAGCCTTCCCGAGACGAGGCCGAGGCTCGTCTCGGTGTTGGCGAGCTCACATCGCTGTATGTCGATCCCGGTCACTGGCGTGCGGGCGCCGGGCGCGCGTTGTGCGACGCGGCGATCGCCCAGGCGAAGGATCGCCAGTTTCGGGAGCTCATTCTCTGGGTGCTCGAACGCAACGACCGGGCGCGGATCTTCTACGAGAGCATCGGATTCCAGCTGGATCCAGGCGTCGGTTTTACTCGCGGATTCGGAGGCGACAGTGCTGTTGCGCAAGTCCGCTATCGGCTCGAGCTGTCGCCTTTTGCAGCCTGAGCCGGCGCTGCTGCTGGCCGAGTGATCGAAACGATCGAGCCCCTCGCGGCGCACTCGAATCTTCCGATTCGCGAAGTCGAGGATCCGCGCGAGCGAGCGCTCGATCGCATCTTCGAGGCGCACCCGCGAGGCCGGGTCGCGATTGCGACCCATCGGAACCTGCTGACCCTGTATCTCGACGCGCTGTGCCGAGACGTCGGCTTCGAGCTCTGGCGCTCTCTCGAGCTTCCCGACGTCCATGCGGTTTCGCCGTCCGGCGCGGGGGAATCGGCATCCGAACGGATTGCGGGGAGTGCTACGCAGCGAGGTGCGGCGCCTGGAATGGTTCCGTCGATCTCCAAGCGCTCGCTGCTCATCGCCGCGCGGGAGGCGCGCGTCACCGAGCGAGACGCCGCGGTCGACGCCACGAAGTTTGCCCCGATCGCTCCGTGATACAATCGCGCGGCGGGCGCCCGCGCCAGCAGACCAATGGCCGGCCGTGCTTGGTGCAGCGACTCGCCGAGACGTCGGGCGGAGCGCGGCGTTCGATTCGCGGAGGATCGAGAGATGAAGGTCAAACTGATCGAAAACGGGCCGATCATCCTGGAGGCGGAGGGGCCTGTTTCGTACAGCGCGGCGGGGTCTTCGGAGCAGAAGACCGGATCGGTCGCGCTGTGTCGCTGCGGCGAGTCCGCCAACAAGCCGTTCTGCGACGGAACCCACAAGAAGGCGAAATTCGAAGCGCCGCCCGCCGAGCTCGTGATCCAATAGCGCGTTGGAGAGAAGTGCCGCCCAAGCGACGGGCGCTGCGATGAACACGGCTTCGCGCGCGGCGAACGCGAACCAGGACGAAGGGGGCAGCCGCATGAGGCTCAGCGCGCGCAACCAGCTGAAGGCGAAGGTCAAGACGGTGACCCACGGCGCCGTGAACTCGGAGGTCGTGCTGGAATTGCCCGGCGGTGCTCTGATCGTGTCGATCATCTCGCGCGCCTCCGCGGAGGCGCTCGGCCTGCAACCGGGTGGCGACGCGTATGCGGTCGTCAAGGCATCCAACGTGATGATCGCCGTCGACTAGCTTCCGGCGCGGCGGCGTGCGGAGGCATCTTCCGGATGAAACGACTCGATCCCGCGCAGCCCGCACGCAGCGATCCGTGTTACACTTCGGCGCCGTGCGCACGCGCTGGCGGACCGACGCTCGGGCGCTCGGGCGCGTGCGGGCACCGAGGTGAAGGGGTTTGCCGGGCTTCTGGGTAAGGCTGCTGGTGACGGCGGTCGGGCTGCTCATCGCGTCGAACCTCTCGGCGGGAATCGAGTTCTCGGGTGCGCTCCCGCTGGTCGCCGCCGCGTTCGTGCTCGGAGCCGTGAACGCGGTGGTCCGGCCGGTGGTCGTCTTCCTCACCATTCCGTTCACGATCGTCACGCTCGGGCTGTTCCTGCTCGTCGTCAACGCGGCGATGCTCGGCCTGACGGCCTTCCTCGTGCCGGGCTTTGCGATCGCGGGGTTCTGGCCCGCGCTGCTCGGCTCGATCGTGGTGAGCTTCACGGGCATGCTCGCCTCGTGGTACATCGGGCCGCGGGGTACGGTCGACGTGCTCATCATCGATCGGCACTAGCCGCGGGCGCGCGCGGCGTTGACGACTCCAAAAAGTCGAGTTAGCTTGAGTTTCTTTCGAGCCGCCCCGGACCGGGGCCGCGCTCGAGCCGGAGCGCGCCATGGAAGTGACCGTCGCCTGCACCCAAATGCGCTGCAGCTGGGACATCCAGGCCAACGTCGAGCGCGCGGAAATCCTCGTGCAGCGCGCGGCAGACGAGGGCGCGCAGATCATCCTGCTCCAGGAGCTGTTCGAGACGCCCTACTTCTGCATCGACGAGCAGAACAGGCACTTCGACCTCGCGCGGCCGATCGACGAGCAGCCGACCATCCGGCGCATGCAGGAGATCGCCAAGCAGCGCGAGCTGGTGCTGCCCGTCCCGTTCTTCGAGCGCGCGGGCCACGCGCACTACAACGCGGTGGCGGTCATCGACGCCGACGGCCGCATCGCGGGTCACTACCGCAAGAGCCACATTCCCGACTTCCCCGCCTACGAGGAGAAGTACTACTTCAGCCCGGGCGACACGGGGTTTTACGCGATCGACACGCGCTACGCGCGCATCGGCATCGGGATCTGCTGGGACCAGTGGTTCCCCGAGGCCGCGCGCGCGCTGGTGCTCGACGGCGCGGAGCTGCTCTTCTATCCCACCGCGATCGGCAGCGAGATCCAGTCGCCCGAGATCGACAGCAAGGACCACTGGCAGACCGTGATGCGCGGCCACGCGGCGGCGAACATCGTCCCCGTGATCGCGTCGAACCGGATCGGCGCGGAGTCGAGCAACGGCGTTGAGCTCGAGTTCTACGGCTCGTCGTTCATCACCGACCACACCGGCGCGATCGTAAAGAGCGCGGACCGCACCAGCGAGTGCGTGCTCTGCGCGAAGATCGACCTCGACGCGGTGCGCCTCTACCGGCGCGCGTGGGGCGTGTTTCGGGACCGGCGGCCCGACTTGTACGGCTCGCTGCTCACACTCGACGGAAGACACAAGACTCCCGACCTCTGATCCCATGCGCATCGCGAACCTGCGGCAGTTCTACGTCTGCTCGGTGATCGGCACGGCCAGCTTCCTGCCGCTGCTGGTGCTGCCCGCGATGGTCAACGTGCTCGTCGACGAGGCCGGGCTCTCGGAGTCGTTCGCGGGCTGGGTCGCCTCGGGAAACTTCGTCGGGTTCTCCGCCGTCGCGCTGCTGATGGCGTTTCGCATGCACCGCGTGGACCTGCGCCGCCTGGCGGGCGGCGCGCTCGCGATCGCGCTCGCCGCGGATGCGGCCTCCGCGTACCTCGCGGCCCCCACCGCGGCGTTCCTCCTCGTGCGCTTCGTCACGGGCGCGGCGAACGGCGCGGTGCAGATCGCCGCGCTGGCCGCGGTTGCGCGCCTCGACGATCCCGAGCGCGGTTTCGGCTGCGTGATCACGCTGCAGTTCGTCGTCGCCGCGCTCGGCTGTTACGTCCTGCCCGTCTACTCCGCGCAGCTCGGCGCCACGGGGATGTTCCTGCTGTTCGCGGCCTGCGATCTGTTCGCGCTCGCACTCGCGCGGCAGCTACCCGGCCGGGCGATCCATACCGCGACGGGAACCGAGCGCAGATCCGAGCGCAGCGTGCTGTTCGCGGGCGCCACGCTGCTCGCGCTGTTCGGCTACGCGATGTTCGAGGCGGCCGCCACCTCGCAGTACACCTACCTCGGACGGCTCGGCGTCTCGCTCGCGTTCTCGGACAATCAGATCGGCACGGCGCTGATGGTCGCCTCGCTCGCGGGCATCCCCGGCGCGTTCGCAATCATCGCCATCGGAAAGCGCTTCGGAACGATCGGCCCGATCGCCACCGGCATCGGGATCGCGATCGCCGGGCTCGTCATCCTGCTCACGAGCGGGAGCTTCGCGTGGTACCTCACGGCGGGCATCTGCCTCGGCTTCGCGTGGGCGTTCTGCCTGCCCTTCATCCAGGCGCTGATGGCGTCGCTCGACCGCAACGGCAGCGCGGTGGCGGCGGGCTCGTCGGCCGCGACGATCGGCGTCGCGATCGGGCCCGGGCTCGCCGCGAGCTTGGTCGAAGTCGGCCGGTACGAGCGCGTCTTCGCGTTCGCGATCGCGCTGCTGCTCGTCTCCGCGATGGGCTTCTCCGCGTCGGTCGCCAGGGCCCCCACGAAAACCGCAGAGGTGCAGTCATGAGTGACGCGCGATCGCGACCCGACCCCCGCGACGAGGGCTTCTACATGCCCGGCGAGTGGTCCGAGCACAGCTGCTGCTGGATGGCCTGGCCCTGCCGGGAGGGTCTCTGGGGCAGCGCCGAGCAAACGCAGCGCGCCTACGCGAACGTCGCCAACGCGATCGCGCGCTTCGAGCCCGTGAAGATGCTCGCCCCGGGCCACAAGCTCGCTGCCGCGCGCGCGCTACTCGACGACCGCGTCGAGGTCCTCGAGCTTTCGATCGACGACTCCTGGACGCGCGACTCGGGCCCGAACTTCCTCGTCAACGGCGCGGGCGATCTCGCGGGCTCCACCTGGGAGTTCAACGCCTGGGGGGGAAAGTACGACCCCTACGACCAGGACGCGCTGATGGGCTCGCGCATCCTCGAGCTCGCGGGCGTGCGCGAGTACGCGTCGGCGCTCGTCGCCGAGGGCGGAGGCGTCACGGTGGACGGCGAGGGCACGGTCGTCACCACCGAGACGTGCTTTCTCAACCGCAACCGCAATCCCGACTGGACGCGCGCGCAAGTCGAGGCCGAGCTCTGCCGCACGCTCGGCGCGCAGAAGGTGATCTGGATCCCGGGCGACCCCACCGACGACGAGACCGACGGGCACGTCGACGGCATCGCGGCGTTCGTCGAGCCCGGCCGCATCCTGGTCGAGGTCAACCCGGACACGACCGACCCGCACTACGAGATCGGGCGCATCAACACCGCGGCGCTCAAGGATCAGAAGGACGCGAAGGGGCGCACGCTACAGCTCGAGTTCATCGACGAGGGCATCTACCACCCCGGCATCTGGAACGGCGGCTGCAGCTCCTACGTGAACTCCTACCTCGCGAACGGCGCGGTGATCGTTCCGGGCTATGGCTACGAGCGCGACGGCGCGGCCGTCGAGACCTACCGCCGGCTGTATCCCGAGCGCGAGATCGTGCAGGTGCAGATCCACGACATCGCGGTCGGCGGAGGCGGCGTGCACTGCATCACGCAGCAGCAGCCCGCGCCGTCCGCGTAGCGCGCGTGTCCAGCCGCCAGAAGATCGGGCTGCGCAAGGCGCCCTCGGCCACGCGCCAGCGCGGCCGCGAGCGCCGCAGACGCCTGCTTGCGGCCGCCTACGAGCTGCTCTGCGAGCGTCCCGTCGAGGAGGTCTCGTTCCGCGACATCGCGGAGCGCGCGGAGATCCCCGAAGGATCCGCCTACCACTTCTTCGCGAACCGCTTCGACGTGTTCTCGGCGCTCGCGAAGCAGCTCAGCGACCAGTTCATCGAGGCGCACCGGCGCCGCGTGCCGCCCGCGCGACGCAGAAGCTGGCAGGCACTCGCCGAGCACCTCGTCGACGTGGGCGCGAAGGTCTACGCGGAAAACCCGCCCGCGCGCCAGCTGCTGATCGGCGGCAAGACGCCGCCCGAGGTCAAGCAGGCCGATCGGATCAACGATCGCGCGGTCGGCCGGGTGATGCACGAGGTCTTCGCCGAGCACTTCGAGCTGCCCGAGACCGACGCGATGCAAGATGCGTTCTACTACTTCATCGAGATCACGGACCTGATCTTCACGCTCTCGGTGATCGAGCACGGCGAGATCACCGCCGCGATGCTCCGAGAGGCGAAGCGCGCGGGCGTGGGCTATCTCGGCACCTACCTCGAGTAGAGGTGCCGCGCGCGATCGAGATGCGAAGGGGATCGATGGGAGTCCGTCGGCAGGATCGGGCGAGCCGACGAAACCCGGGAGCGACGCGCCATGGGGGGCGCCGATGAGTCACGCGAGCAGAGCACTTCGCGGGGGGCGCCGATGAGCCGCGAATCGACTTCTGCCGGATGCCGGCGCGCGACGCGCGCGCTCGCGCGCGCGCTGGCCAGCGCGGCGCTCGCGGCTGCGGCGAGCGCGGATCCCCTCTCCGCGGACCGGCCCGGGCAGTCGAGCCCGCCGAACGTCGTCGCGCCGGGCGCGATCCAGCTCGAGGGCGGCTTTGCGTTCGAGCGCGAGACCGCCGCGGGCAGCTCGAATGCGAACACCATCCGCGTTCCCCAGGGCCTGCTGCGCGTGGGGGTGCTGCCCTTCCTCGAATTGCGCGCCTCGGCAGACGGCTTCGTGTTCGAGGACCGCGCCGGCGCGAGCAGCCGCGCGAGCGCAAGCGATTTCACGCTCGGCAGCCGCGCGCGCGTGCTCGACCAGAGCGGCGCCATCCCCGCGACCGCGCTCGAGTTCGGCCTGAGCCTTCCGACGGGCAGCAATTCCGTAACCAGCGACGGCGTCGACCCGAGCGGCGCGTTGCTGTTCGAGTGGGCGTTGGGCGCGCGCTTCGCGCTCGATCTGACCGTCGTGCTCGCCTCGACCAGCCTCGGCGTGAGTGACTCGCGCCGGGCCTTCAGCGCCGAGCCCGCGCTCTCGCTCGGCGCAGCCCTCACGGAGCGCGCGAGTGTATTCGTCGAGTACTACGCGGTGTTCGTAAACCGCGGCCTGGGCGACCAGCACTCGATCGACGGCGGGTTCGCCTGGCTTCTCGGCGACGACCTGCAGCTCGACGTCTCCGCGGGCGCGGGCCTGAACGACTCCGCACCGGACTTCTTCGTCTCCGCGGGTGTGGCCTGGCGGTTTCGACTCCCCTGAGCGGCGCCCGCGCTCAGCGCGCGCACGAAATGCACGCGTTCGTGTAGGGCAGTGCCTGCAGGCGCTTCGGCTCGATCGCGCCGCCGCAGCGACCGCAGTGCGTGTACTTCCCCTGCTTGATGCGGATCAATGCGGCTCGAATGTTCGCGATCTCGGCGCGCTCGGCGACGCCGAGCTGCTCGAGCACCTCCTCGTTCTGGCGCTCCGAGGCGCGATCCTGCCAGTCGCTCGAGCCGGGCGCGCGGAGGTCGGATTCGATCCTGGAGACCCTCGTCGTCAGCTGAGAGAGTCGATCCTCCAGCGACTGCTTGACTGCTTCGAGATCCATGCGCCGTCTCCCCGAGAAGCTTCGCTGGAATCGTCGGCTCGAACGAGGCACCGCATCGAACGGGGCCACACCGATTTTCGCCCATCGGCCCGCGCGCATCAATCGCCGCGGCCGCATCGGCGGCGTTTTCCGCGACGAGTGCGCGGACGCCCGCCGCGCTGCGGACGATCGCCGGCGCTCGCGCATCCGATGCTGTGGGAAATCGACACACACGTGCGACTTCTTTCCCCAGTCTGGCCCGGCAGCGAGCGAACGCGGTGGTCGATCGAAAGCGGACCGCGCTGGCCTATGTTTCGGCCCGCGGGCGCGGCGGATCGCCAGCTGCCCGGAAGCGGGACCGCGCGAGCGGCATGGAAAACGAAGTCGTCATCGAGCCCGCCACTCGAGACGGGCACTTCCGCGAGATCCAGCGGCTCGCCGCGGCGATCTGGCGCGAGCACTACCCGGGCATCATCTCCCCCGAGCAGATCGAGTACATGCTGCGGGAGGGCTACAGCCTCGAAGTGATGCGGCGCGAGTCCGAGCGGGAGGGAGTGCGCTACGACCGCGCGCTCGCCGGCGGCGCGCTGGTCGGCTTTTCCGCCTACGGACCCCACCCCGAAGCCGACGCGCTCGCGCTGCACAAGCTCTACGTGGAGGCCGCGCGCCGCGGCCGCGGTTGCGCGCGCAGGCTGGTGGATGCGGCCGCGCGATACGCGCGCGCCCACGCGCGCACGCGCCTCGTCTTGCGGGTCAACAAGCGCAATCGCATCGCGATCGCGGCCTACGAGCGGATCGGGTTTGCGCACCGCGGCTCGATCGTCTCGGACATCGGCAGCGGTTTTCTGATGGACGACTACCGCATGGAGCTCGAGCTGTGACGAGGTTCGAAGCGCCGAGGTCGGCAATCGGCGTGGTATCCTCGCGCGGCAAATGCCGGCCCGGTGGTAGTGCGATGCGCGTTCAGAGCTTCGAACCCATCTCCGACGCGGCGAGTCGCGTGCTGATCCTCGGCTCGATGCCCGGCAAGGCCTCGCTGCGCGCGGGGCAGTACTACGCCCACCCGCGCAACGCGTTCTGGCGGATCCTCGGCGGGCTGCTCGGCTTCGATCCGCGCGCGCCCTACGAGGCGAGGATCTCGAGCCTGCGCGCGCACCGCGTCGCGCTCTGGGACGTGATGCGCTCGTGCGTTCGCGCGACGAGCCTCGACTCGGACATCGAGGAGTCGTCGATCGTCTCGAACCCGTTCCCGGCGTTCCTGCGCGAGCACCCGAAGATCCACACCATCTGCTTCAACGGCGCGAAGGCCGAGCAGGCCTGGCGCCGCCACGTGCTGCCGAGGCTGCCGAGCGCGGACGGCATCGCGTACCACCGCCTGCCGTCGACGAGCCCGGCCAACGCCTCGATCGGCTACGACGAAAAGGTCGAGGCCTGGCGCGTGCTGCGCCGCTGCCTGCGGCGCGCGGGCGAGCGCGAACGAGCGACCACTCCCCGAAGCTCACGAGTTCGAGCACGGAGATGAACCGCGCGTGGCAACAGGCCGTCGCGGCCGGGGACGCCGCGCGCCTCGCCGAGCTGCTCGAACGCGGCGCCGAGGTCGACGCGCTCGATCGCTACGGGCAGACCGCGCTGATGCTCGCCGCGCGCAACGGGCACTTCGAGGCGGTCCATACGCTCGTCGACGCGGGCGCGGATCTCGATCACACCGCCAAGCATCACCTGTCGGCGCTGATGCTCGCGGTGATCAACGACCACCTCGACATCGTCGCGCGGCTCGTCGCGGCGGGCGCCGACCTCGCGATCGAGGGCTCGGGCGCACCGGGATTTGCGGGCAAGACGGCCCTCGAGCTCGCGGAGGACCTCGAGCGCGAAGCGATCGCCGAGCTGCTGCGCAGCAGGGCGCGGGAAGCCTCGTCGTAGTCGCCGCGCGCTCTTGTATCCTCGCGCGGAGTCGGACTCCGTCGAGGACGGCTCGAATGAGTGCAGAGAGAGCTTCCGATCTCGATCTCGCGCGCTGCCCGCTCTGCGGTGAGCCGAACCGGTGCGCGGTGGCCGCCGACCCCGAGGCGGGGGATTGCTGGTGCGCGAGACTCCGCTCTCAGCCCTTGATCGCCGCTTCCCAGTTGCGCCCGTCGAACGCTGCGGTCGGGATCGACTCGATGTCGACGCCGTCGAGACAGCGGAGGTTGATGTCGACCAGGTCGGGATCGGAGCGCGAGTGGCGGAACGGCGAGATGCCGCAGCGCTCGCAGAAGTAGTTCTTCGCGGTCATCGTGCCGAACTGGTAGTTGCGGATCACCGCTTCGGTGGTCAGCAATCTGAACTGCTCGGGCTCGACGTGCCAGTGCAGGTAGGCGGTCTTCGAGCAGATCGAGCAGTTGCAGACGACGACGTCCGCGATCTCGCCCTCGACCTCGAAGCGAACCGCGCCGCAGTGGCAACCACCCTCGTAGACAGGCATCTCGACACCCCTCCGGGCCGTTTTGCGCGATGATCGCGGCCCCCACCCGCGCGAACAAGGGCCCGAGGCCGCGGCGGGATGATCGCTGCGGATTTCCGGGTAGAATCCGGGGCCCCCCGGATCGGCCGCCGGTCCGGGACGAGGCCACGCGAACGACGACCCCGCCCGGAGCCACGCGCGGGGTCTTCGACGACGAGGAGACTTCGAGATGGCACACGAGGAAGAATACGACGACGCGCTGGTCGCGCTGCTGGAGCTGATCTGGGGCGAGGGGTACATGACGCCGGGCGGCGATGGCAACGTCGCGAGGATCGCCGAAGGGCTCGACATGCGCGACAAGCGCGTGCTCGACATCGGCTGTGGGATCGGCGGACCCGCGGTCTTCCTCGCGCGCGAGTACGGGGCGAACGTGGTCGGCATCGACATCGAGCAGCCGCTCGTCGAACGCGCGAGGCGGCGGGCGAGGAAGCAGGGCCTCGAGGGGAAGATCGAATTCAAGCTGGTCGAACCCGGGCCGCTCGGCTTTCCCGACGACTCGTTCGACTTCGTGCTGAGCGCGGGCGCGTTCACGCAGATCGCGAACAAGCTCGAGATGTTCCGCGAGGTGCTGCGCGTGCTCGAGCCGGGCGGGATCTTCTCCTGCTACGACTTCATGAGGAACGAGGGCGAGTACAGCGACGACATGCTCTACTGGTTCGAGATGGAGGGGCTCACCTACGCGATGGAGACCCCGGAGCGCTACGCGGAGATCCTGCGCGAGGCGGGCTTCGTCGACGTCACGGTCGAGGAGTGCTCCGAGTGGTACTACAAGAAGGTGAAGGAGGAGTACGAGCGGATGCGCGGCGAGCTCTACCCCCGCGCGATCGAGCTGATCGGCAAGCAGCAGGCCGACCACCGCGTCGAGAACTGGCGCGCGATGGTGGTGATCTGCGACAAGGGCGAGCTGCGGCAGGCCTACACGCGCGGCCGCAAGCCCTGAGGC
>JBFJOO010000085.1:0-17855 GCA_041617635.1 Burkholderiales bacterium
GATCGGGCTCCCGCTCGGCATCCTGATGGCGCGCTACCGGAGAGTCGAGCAGTTCTTCATGCCGCTCGTGAGCGTGCTCATGCCGATCCCGTCGCTTGCCTGGGTGCCGGTATTCATACTCTGGTTCGGGCTCGGGAACACGACGACGGTCCTGGTCGTGTTCTATGCCGCGACCTTCCCGATGCTCCTGAACACCTGGAGCGGTGTCCGATCCGTGAATCCGCTGTGGCTGCGCGCCGCCGGCGCGATGGGCGCGAGCGGTCAGTCACTGTTCTGGAAAGTGATCATCCCCGGCGCCTCGCCCTTCATCATCACCGGGCTGCGCCAGGCGTTCCTGCGCTCGTGGGTCGCGGTCGTGGGCGCCGAGATCATCGCCGCCTCGGCCTGGGGACTCGGCTGGGTGATCTTCGACGCGAAAGAGTTCCTGAACGCGGACATCATGATGGCGTCGCTCGCCGTCATCGGCATGATCGGTTTTTTCTTCGAACGCGTGGTCTTCGGCACTGCCGAGCGCGCCACGATCCTGCGTTGGGGTATGGTGCGGGCAGCAAAAGGCTGAGGACGATTCGATGCAGCATATCGAAGTGAACCACGTCTCCCTCGTGTACGACACGCCGGGCGGCAAGGTCCCGGGCGTCGACGACGTGAGCTTCGCGATGGAGCCCTCCGAGTTCGTGTGCCTCGTCGGCCCGAGCGGCTGCGGCAAGACCACACTCCTCAACATCATCGCCGGATTCCTCACGCCCGTCGCGGGCGACATCCGGATCGGCGGCAACGCCGTGAACGGCTACGGGCAGGACCGGGGCATCGTGTTCCAGGACTTCGCGCAGCTCTTCCCGTGGCGCACCGCGCTCGGCAACGTCACATTCGGGCTCGAGATGAAGGGCGTGCCGAAAGCGGAGCGCGAGGCGATCGCGCTCGAGCAGCTGAAGCTGGTGAAGCTGGAAAAGTTTGCCCACTCCTATCCGCACCACCTTTCGGGCGGGATGCAGCAACGGGTCGCGATCGCCCGGGCGCTCGCCTACAACCCGGCGGTGCTGCTCATGGACGAGCCGTTCGCGGCGCTCGACGCCCTGACCCGCGACGACATGCAACGCCTCCTCGCGGACGTATGGCGGGAGACGAAGAAGACCGTGATTTACGTGACGCACAACGTGGCCGAGGCGGTGTTCCTCGCCGACCGCGTGATCGTGATGACACCGCACCCCGGACGGATCAAGACGGAGGTCCCGATCCGCTTGTCCCGGCCGCGTGACACACTGAGCGTAGAATTCCTGGAGTATCAGAAAGAACTCCTTCGCCACCTCAGCGAGCCGGCCAAGACGGGCGTGCAATGAGAACCTGGGTGCGAAGGGCGCGATCGACCACTCAAAGGAGGGCAGCACCATGACGCAGAAGGACTTTCACTTCAACCGACGGCAGTTCCTCGCGGCATCCGGAGCCGGCGCGCTGGCTGCATCGGGGCTCTGGCGGCCGTCGTTCGCCGCCGAGATGGCGACCATCCGCCAGGGCTACCAGACGAACATGTGGGGCATGCCCACCTATTACCTGCTGCGCTCCGGGGAGCTCGAGAAGCGGGGCATCAAGTTCGAGGAGTTCGCGGTGCCGTCGGGCAACCTCACCATGCAGCAGATGGTCGCCCGCCAGGTCGACATGGGCACGTACGCCGGGCCCTCGTTCATCATCGGCAACGATCGGGGCGGCCTGCAGGCCATCGCGGTGATCGAGAACGTCGGGCGCACGGCGAAAGTGGTGGTCGGCAAGGATGTCGGGGTCACCAAGGTCGAGCAGCTGAAGGGCAAGAAGATCGCCAACCAGACCGGCTCGTCGATCGGCAACATCTTCGTCAATCAGCTCGGGCCGTCGCACGGTCTCAAGCCGGGCGACTATCAGGAAGTCCGGATGAACGTGAACGACATGGTCGCCGCGCTGGCCGCGAAGACCGTGGACGCCATGGTCAACGTCGAGCCCTACAACGCCATCGCGGTCGCCGACGGCATCGGCGTCGAGATCGCGTCGCTCGAGGGCGCCGACAAGGTGCCGGTCTTCATGGCCGCCACCCCCGAGTTCGTGGAGAAGCACCCGGACACGATCGTGGCCTATCTCAAGGCGTGGCTGGCAGTCGGCAACGACTTCAAGGAGAACCCCGACAAGCCGGCGGACGTGATCTACGGGTTCTTCACGTCGAAGGGCTACACCATGTCGAAGGACACCTTCAAGAAGGCGCTGTCCGCGATCGACGTGAACCCGGGATTTCCGTCGGACCTTGGGCCGTACATGCAGGAGCACGCCGAAGTGCTGATGAAGGCCAAGCGCATCAAGACGATCCCGGACTGGAACAAGGCGCTGCGGCCGGAGTTCATGAAGAAGGCGATGGCGTAGCCGGGCGGCGCCTTCCCACGCCGCTTCACACAACGTACCGCGACACGCGCCGGGTGGCATCTGCCCCCGGCGCTTTTTTCTGCGAGCGCGCGCCGGGAACTCGATGCGCGCCGCCCGCCGGCGGCCGGTCACTGCATGGTCATGTAGACCCGGTCGAAATCGAGCGCGCTCAAATGATCGCTGCGGACCCAGAGATAAAGCGCGCTCATTTCACCCCAGTCCACGCCTGATGGCCCGTGGCTCGGTACCTGGAGGAGAAGTCGCCAGTGGGCCGCGTCGGCAGCGCTGATGTCGGGCTGTATCCGATCGGGATCCTGGCCCCTCATCGCCGCCTCGGCCTCGTACTCCATCATGTTGTCCTGGATCACGTGAGGGTAGCCCGCGAGCTGAAGGCGCGGGCCGTCGTCGTCGCCGTCCTCGGTGTCACCATTGACCTGGTCGCAAAGCGCCCTGTACGCCGCGGTCGCCTCCGCACCCAGCCCCCAGCTCTTCACGGCCGCACTGTCGTCCGCGGGCAACGCGTTCGATCTGCGCGTCGCCCTCAAAGGGCAAGGCGCGAATCGCTGGGACTCGGTGATCGCTTCCGGCGGCGCCAATCTTGAGAGCACCGACTCCGCATCGACGTGGATAATCTCGAGCATCTCGAAGCGCTCGGGTCCGCGGGTGGGCTTGCTCATCGCGAGCGGCCATCCCTGCGCTTCGAGGGCAATGAATATCAGCAGCCAGCCGCGAGCTGGCAGTCCGGGCGCGGCGTACGGCGCGGCGTCGGTCAGGTCGATCTGGGCGAGGAACGCCATCGGTGTCGCCTGGTACGACGGCCACTCGAACGCCGGCGGGCAATCGGGCTGACCGCCCAGTCTCGACTGCCCCACCACGAGCGTTGAAGTCCGCTGCGCGGCGAGCTCGATGCCGGGCCACCAGAACGCGCGGATCGTCTCCTGATGGGCGCCGAGGCCGGCACCGCGCAAATTATCCTCGAGGCCGCGCCTCGGCGAGTACTTGACGGGCCGGGTCGCGCCCCGCTCGAGCTCCGACGGGAAGGACTCGCCGATGGACAGGATCCGCGGATCTCCCCGGTCGCAGACGGTCCGAGCCTCGAGGGTGAGGAGATGCGTTCCGTGCAATGTGAAATCGGGCACGTAAGCGAGGCGCAATGTCTTCGGCGCCTTCTTGCCGAACCAGCCCCGCTGCGCGAAAGTCTCCTCGCGCGTCACCCAGCGGAGCTCGAGGAGCGGCGTGGTGCTGCCGGTCTCCGGGTCCGTGCGATTCAGGCTGCCTCCGGTCGTGATCCACGAGAGGAAATACGCCCCTCGCGGCTCCAGGACAATTCTGACCCAATCCTTTTTCTTCGCCTCTTGGTGAGGCTTGAAGCGGCGCGTCTCGCCGCTCGCGAGTTCGACCAGCGCGACCTCGCCGCCGATCAACGCACAGGCCGCGAGCGCGCCGTTCGCGGCGACGACCACCTGGCTCAAAATCCCGGGGAGCCTGTGCTCACGGACCGGCCGACCTTTCCGGTCGAGCACGATCAACGACCTGCGCTCGCGGCGTGAGTCGAGCGCGTGGTTGGCCACCACCCAGCCGTCTTCCGTGGTGGCGACCCAGGCCGCATCGGGTGCGGCGGCGGCAGCGCTCGAGGCGAGCGGTGCGAGCGACTCGTCGAGTCGGCGCACCGTCGCCTTCTCCCCGTCCGAGAACAATCCGCACTCCGCGGCCCGATCCACTCCGATGAGGAATCCGTGGCTTGCGAGCTTGGCGTTCAGTGTGATGTGCACGCGAGCCAGACTCGGCTCGATCATCTTGATGATTTGCCCCGCCCCTGACGGCGTCACGGTGACGACGCGCCCACCGCGCACGAACAGCCGACATTTCTCCGAGTCCATCCGGATCAGCTTCTCGAGGTCGCGGGTCTCGCCCGCGCCGGGCTCGCCTAGAAAGGCGTAGCCGCGCGCGTCCCGGTCATCGTAGGCGTCGCGCCTCCCGGCGCAGATGTAGGCTCCCCCGACGCCCAGCGGCACGATCATCTCTTCCACTCAATCTCTCCCCGAGACGGGATTCGTGGGTGCCAACCGCGGTCCAAATACCGCGGGTCGCCCGCAGCCGTCGATACGGCGTCAAGAGAACTGTAGTATCACGCCATCGAAACTCCCGAAGAACTCGCTTCAGGGGAGCTTCGCGCCGATTCTATGCCGAGACGCGTGCGATGGATGCCGCCAAGCTTTCAGCCCACACCCCGATGATGCAGCAGTACCTGGCCATGAAGGCCGAGCATCCGGATCTGCTGCTCCTCTACCGGATGGGGGATTTCTACGAGCTCTTCTTCGAAGACGCGGAGAAGGCGGCGCGCCTGCTCGACATCACGCTCACGCAGCGCGGCGCGTCGGCGGGCGCGCCGATCAAGATGGCGGGCGTGCCCTACCACGCTCTCGAGCAGTACCTCGCGCGCCTGGTGAAGCTCGGCGAGTC
This sequence comes from Burkholderiales bacterium, assembly GCA_041617635.1. GTDB lineage: Bacteria > Pseudomonadota > Gammaproteobacteria > Burkholderiales > SG8-39 > JAABRB01. The sequence goes on from JBFJOO010000085.1 coordinate 4,846, forward strand.
GGTCGCGATCTGCGAGCAGATCGGCGACCCGGCCACGTCGAAGGGGCCGGTCGAGCGCGCCGTCACGCGCATCGTGACGCCGGGCACGCTCACCGATGCGGCGCTTCTCGAGGAGAAGGCCGACAACCTGCTCCTGTCCCTCGCGGTGGAGACGGAACGCGCCGGGCTCGCCTGGCTCAACCTCGCGAGCGGTGAGCTGCGCATCCTGGAAGTCGCGCCACGCGCGTGGCTCGCCGAGCTGCAGCGCATCCGGCCCGCGGAGGTGCTGGTGGCGGATGGCGCGGGATTCGAGATTCCGGTCGAGGGCGTTTCCGTGGCGCGGCTCCCGCCCTGGCACTTCGACGTCGAATCGGCGCGGCAAAGCCTCGCGAAGCAATTCCAGGTGCACGATCTTGCCGGGTTCGGGTGCGACGACATGGGTCCGGCGCTCGCCGCCGCCGGCGCGCTGCTCGGCTACGCGCGCCGCACGCAAGGCCAGTCGCTCGAGCACCTCACCCGGCTCGCGGTCGAGCGCCGCGACGCGTACGTTCGCATGGATCCCGCGACGCGGCGCAATCTCGAGCTCACCGAAACCCTGCGCGGCACCCCGGCGCCGACGCTCTACAGCCTGCTCGACACGTGCGCCTGCGGCATGGGGAGCCGGATGCTGCGCCACTGGCTCCACAACCCGTTGCGCGATCGCCCCGTGCTCGTCGCCCGGCACGACGCGATCGAGGAGCTCGCCGGCGAGGCGGGCGGCGGCCCGTGGCGCGCGGTCAAGGCGCTGCTGCGCAGAATCTCCGACGTCGAGCGGATCTCGGCGCGCATCGCGCTGAAGAGCGCGCGCCCGCGCGACCTCGCGAGCCTGCGGGATACGCTCGCGCTCGTGCCCGAGCTCTTCGGGTGCGTAGCGACCCTGGGGGCCCCGCGGATCGCCGCGCTGCGTGCCGCGCTCGAGGAGCCGTGCGAGGCGCTCGCTCTCCTCCAGCGCGCCGTGGCCGAGGAGCCGGCCGCCAATGTCCGCGACGGCGGCGTGATGCGCACCGGCTATTCGGCGGATCTCGACGAGCTGCGCGCGCTGCGCGAGAACGCGGGCGAATTCCTGGTGGCGCTCGAGGCTCGCGAGCGAAGCCGGACCGGCATCCCGAACCTGAAGGTGGAGTACAACCGGGTGCACGGCTACTACATCGAGATCACGAACGCGCACGCCGGCAAGGTGCCCGACGACTACCGCCGCCGGCAGACGCTCAAGAACGCCGAGCGCTACATCACGCCGGAGCTGAAGAGCTTCGAGGACAAGGCGCTCTCCGCGCAGGACCGCGCGCTCGCCCTGGAGAAATCGCTCTACGACGCGCTGCTCGAGGCGCTCGCGGCGCACATCCCGTGGCTGCAGCGGGTGGCGCGTGCGCTCGCCGAGCTCGACGTCCTCGCGAGCCTCGCCGGCACAGCCGTCGAGCGCGGCTGGTGCCGGCCCGAGTTCTCCGCCGAGGCGATCATCGACATCGAGTCCGGACGTCATCCGGTCGTGGAGGACGAGGTCGACGAGTTCATCGCCAACGACGCGCGCCTCGCCGCGACGCGCCGGATGCTGCTCATCACGGGTCCGAACATGGGCGGCAAGTCCACCTACATGCGCCAGGTGGCGCTCATCGTGCTGCTCGCGTGCGCGGGGAGTTACGCGCCCGCGCGGCGGGTGCGCCTCGGCCCGATCGATCAGATCTTCACGCGCATCGGCGCCGCCGACGACCTCGCCGGCGGGCGCTCGACCTTCATGGTGGAGATGACCGAAGCCGCGGCGATCCTCAACAATGCGACCGAATCGAGCCTCGTCCTCATGGACGAGGTCGGGCGGGGCACGTCGACCTTCGACGGGCTCGCGCTCGCCTGGGCGATCGCCCGGCACCTCGTCGAGCGCAATCGCTCGTTCACCCTGTTCGCAACGCATTATTTCGAGCTGACCCGGCTCGCCCTGGAGCACCGCGAAGCGGTGAACGTCCACGTGAGCGCCGTCGAGCACAAGGACACGATCGTCTTCCTGCACGCCGTGGAGGAAGGTCCCGCCAGCCAGAGCTACGGGCTCCAGGTGGCCGCGCTCGCGGGCGTGCCCGGCAGCGTCATCCGTGCCGCACGGCGCCATCTGCAGGCGCTCGAGCAGCAGAGCCTGTCGCGCGACGGGCAGGCGGATCTCTTCGTGGCCGCCCAACCGGCGCCGGAGCCCGCGCGCCATCCCGCGCTCGAGCTGCTCGACGCAGTGAAGCCGGACGAGCTCTCGCCACGCGACGCGCTCGAGCTCGTCTACCGGCTGAAGAAGCTGTGAGCCGTCTCGCCGACGCGCTCCTCCCGGTGCTCGTGCTCGCGGCACTATGGATTGCCGCGTCCGCCGCCGCGCAGGATCGATTCAGCTTTGCGATCGTCGGGGACACGCCCTACCTGCCGTTCGAGGAGCAGGCGTTCGCGACGACGCTCGGCACCCTCGATGCGGAGCCGCTCGCGTTCGTCGTGCACGTGGGCGACTTCAAGCTGGCCCGCGCGCCTTGCGACGATGCGCTCTTCCGGCAGCGCAGGGAGCTCTTCGACGCATCGCGCCATCCGTTCGTCTTCATTCCCGGCGACAACGAGTGGACCGATTGCCACGCCTCGGGCTCCGACCCGCTCGAGCGCCTCGCCGCGCTGCGGCGTGTCTTCCACGCCGACGACGCGAGTCTGGGGCGGCGCCGGATCGTGCTCGAGCGCCAGTCGAGCGATGCACGCTTCGCCGACTACCGCGAGCACGTCCGCTGGCGGCACGGCGCGGTGCTGTTCGTCGGGCTGAACGTGCCGGGCAGCAACAACAATCTCGGCCGCACCGCGGAGATGGACGCGGAGCATCGGCGCCGCATGGCCGCCGTGTTCGACTGGCTCGACGAATCGATGCAGCTCGCCGAGCGCGACCGGCTCGCGGGAGTCGTGATCCTGCTGCACGCCAATCCGGGATTCGACGGGAAGGCGCGCCGGCCGCGCGGTGCGCCCGACGGCTACGCCGCGCTGCGCGGCGTTCTGCACGCGCACGCCGGCCGGATCGCGCGACCGATGCTGCTCGCGCACGGCGACACGCACGCGTTCCGGCACGATCGGCCGCTCCGCGATTCGGCAACCGGTGCGCCGCTGGCCAACTTGATTCGGGTCGAAGTTCCGGGCTCGCCGGCCGCCGAGGCGGTCGTGGTGGACGTGGACTCGGCGCGTCCGGCGGTGTTCAGCGTTCGCCCGCCGGCGTCCCATCGGACTTTTCCCGAGAATCCCTGAGCGCGGTCGCCATGCTCACCAGCGCACAGTCACGCCGGCGAGCCACGCGACGCCGAGCGCGGGTCGCTGGTGGCCGCGCTTCACGCCGATGTCCAGATCCACGTTCTTGACCGGCGAATAGATCGCGCCCAGTACCGTGCGAAACACGCCATCGGCGCCGAACGTCAGCGGATTCGTGTCATAGGCGACGTCCGCGACCAGCTTGAGCTGATCGGTTGCCTGCCAGGTGACCGCCCCGGAGACATGCCAGAGCGATCGCCGCTCGCCGACGATGTTGTTGTAGAGGTACCCGAGGTGGGAGTGAAACGCGACCGGGCCCGGCTCGTAGGAAAAAACCAGCAGCGCGCCGCCGGCCCAGTTCCCGCGTCCCAGCCCCCGCGCTTCGCTTCCGGTCGGAATGATGATGCCCGGCTTCAAAGCGAGGCTCAGGGGACCTCGCTCCAGGAATCGCCATTTCACGTCCACCGTCACGTCGGAGAATCCGGCATTGCGCACTTGCGTGATGCCGTCGTCGAGCGAGAGGCGAAGATAGGAGGTTCCGACCTGCAGGTCCGCGCTGTCGACGAGACCGTAGGCGATCACGGCCGCCGGCTGGTCGGCCCGCAGCGTCCCCGCGTCGGTCGACTCGCGCCCGCGCTCGCCGGTGAGCTCGAGCTGAAAGTTCCCTTTTCCCTGGGTGCCCGTATCCTCGGTGATCAGCGGATGAGCGGCGTACGCGGCATGCCCCGTGATTGCGCCGAGCAGCGCCATGGCCAGACGTCTCATGGACAGTGCTCGCGGCAACGCTGGCTCAGCCGCCCGTGTGGCGCGCGATGAACGTCTTCACGCCGTCGACGCCGGGACTCATGATCTCGACGCGCTGCGGCAGTCGCTCCAGCCCCTCGTAGCCGGGCGGAACTTCCGGATCGCGACCGATCGCCTCGCGGATGGCCGCCGCGAACTTGACCGGTTGCGCGGTCTCGAGGCAGATCATGGGGGTTTCGGCCTGGCGATACTCGCGCGCGACCTTGATCCCGTCGGCGGTGTGAGTGTCGACCAGGACGCCGTGCCGCGCGAGCACGTCGCGTATCGTCGCCAGCCGGTCGGCATGGCTGCTGCGCCCCGAAACGAAACCGAATTCCGGCAGCTGGGTGAGATACGGCGTGCCGACGAGGTCGAACCCGCCCTCCTCCTCCACCTGGCGCCAGAGCGCCGCCACGACCCCGGCCGCCTGGCCCACGAGGTCGTAGACGAAGCGCTCGAAGTTCGAGGCCTTCGAGATGTCCATCGACGGGCTCGAGGTCTGCACCACCTCGGCGCTCGCGCGCACCCGGTACCGCCCGGTGCTGAAGAACTCGTGGAGCACGTCGTTCTCGTTGGTGGCCAGAATGAGCGCGCGGATCGGCAGCCCCATCATGCGCGCGATGTGCCCCGCGAAGATGTTGCCGAAGTTTCCCGACGGCACGGCGAAGGACACCGGCGCGCCCGTCTCCGCGCCGGTCTCCGCGAGCGCGGCGAAGTAGCCCTTGAAGTAGTAGACGACCTGCGCGACGACGCGCGCCCAGTTGATGGAGTTCACCGTGCCGATGCGGTGCCGCGCCTTGAACTGCGCGTCGCCGGACACCGCCTTCACGATATCCTGGCAGTCGTCGAAGACGCCGCGGATCGCGATGTTGTGGATGTTCGGGTCCTGGAGCGAGTACATCTGCGCCGACTGAAAGGCGCTCATCTTCCCGTGCGGCGACAGCATGAACACCCGCACGCCCCGCTTCCCGCGCAATGCGTACTCCGCTGCCGATCCGGTGTCACCCGAGGTGGCGCCGAGCACGTTGAGCTCCGCACCCGTTTGCGCGAGCACGTGCTCGAACAGGTTGCCGAGCAGCTGCATCGCCACGTCCTTGAACGCGAGCGTGGGCCCATTGGAGAGCCGCAGCAGGTAGAGGCCCGGCTCGAGCGTCGCAAGCGGGGTGATCGCGTCCGACCGGAAGATCTCGCGGGTGTAAGTCTTGTCGACCAGCTTGCGCAGCTCGCCCTCGGCGATGTCGTCGACGAAGAGCCGGACGAGCTCGAAGGCGAGATCCGCGTAGCCGAGCGGGCGCCAGCGTTCGAGCGTCGCCGCGTCCACTTTCGGGTAGTGATCGGGCACCACGAGCCCGCCGTCGGGCGCAAGCCCTTCGAGCAGGATCTCGCAGAAGGGTCGCGGGGCCATTCCGCCCCGGGTGCTCACGTAGCGCATGCGCTACTCACAGCAGGTTCTCGAGCCGGATCCGCGTCACCTGCCCGGTCACGACGGGCAACCCCTCGATCGCCCGGATCGCATCGTTGACTTGCCGCTCGCGCGCCTCGTGCGTGAGCATGATGATGTCGACCTGCTTCTCGCCCTCGCCCGGCTCGCGCTGGATCATCGCGTCGATCGAGATCATCCCGTCGGCGAGGATGCGCGTGATGTCGGCGAGCACGCCGGGCCGGTCGAGCACGCGCATCCGCAGGTAGTAGGAGGTGACCACGTCCTCCATCGGCAGCACGCGCTCGTCGGACATCCGGTCCGGCTGAAACGCGAGGTGCGGCACCCGGTGCTCGGGGTCGGCGGTGTGCATGCGCGTCACGTCGACGAGATCCGCCACGACCGCGCTCGCCGTCGGCTCGGAGCCGGCGCCCGCGCCATAGTAGAGCGTCGGCCCGACCGCGTCGCCCTTCACGAGCACTGCGTTCATCACGCCCTCGACGTTCGCGATCAGCCGGCGCTCCGGGATGAGCGTCGGATGCACGCGTAGCTCGATCCCTTCAGCGGTGCGCTTGGTGATGCCCAGTAGCTTGATGCGATAGCCGAGGCTCTCGGCGTAGCGGATGTCCGCCTGGGTGAGCTTGGTGATGCCCTCGGTGTAGGCCTTAGTGAACTGCATCGGCACCCCGAACGCGAGCGCCGCGAGGATGGTGAGCTTGTGCGCGGCGTCGATGCCCTCGACGTCGAAGGTCGGGTCCGTCTCGGCATAGCCGCGCGCCTGCGCTTTCTTCAGCACCGCCTCGAACGACTGGCCCCGGTCGCGCATCTCCGACAGGATGAAGTTCGAGGTGCCGTTGATGATGCCCGCGATCCACTCGATCCGGTTCGCCGTCAATCCTTCGCGCACCGCCTTGATGATCGGGATCCCGCCGGCCACGGCCGCCTCGAAGCCGACCATCACGCCGTTGGTCTGCGCGGCGGCGAAGATCTCGGTGCCGTGCAGCGCGAGCAGCGCCTTGTTCGCGGTGACGACGTGCTTGCCGTTGCCGATCGCCCGCAGCATCAGGTCCTTCGCCACCGTGTAGCCGCCGATGAGCTCCACGACGATATCGATGTCCGGGCTCGCGACCACCTCGAACGCGTCCGGCACCACGCGCGCCGCGCCGTCGGTCAGGCGCTTGGCCTTCTCGACATCCTGGTCCGCCACGACCGAGATGCGGATGTCGCGACCCGCGCGACGGCTGATCTCCTCGCGATTCCGTGCGAGGACGCTCCAGGTGCCGCCGCCCACGGTGCCGATGCCGAGCAGGCCTACATTGATGGGCTTCATCCGAAGAGCCGCCGCCCGCGCTCAGCCGGCCGCGGCGACTGCGGGACGCGGGGCGAGGCCGTCCTTGCGCAGCATCTCCTTGATGCCGCGCACGGCCTGGCGGGTGCGCGCCTCGTTCTCGATCATCGCGAAGCGCACGTGCGTGTCGCCGTACTCGCCGAAGCCGATGCCCGGCGACACCGCGACCTTGGCCTCCTCGAGGACCTTCTTGGCGAACTCGAGCGACCCCATCGCCTGGTACGCGTCCGGGATGCGCGCCCAGATGTACATCGAGGCCTTGGGGACGTCGACCATCCAGCCGGCCTCGTGGAGGCCGCGCGCGAGCACGTCGCGGCGCTTCTGGTACTTGAGCCGGATGTCCTCGACGCAGCCCTGCGGGCCTTCCAGCGCCACGATCGAGGCGACCTGCACGGGGGTGAACGTGCCGTAGTCATGGTAGCTCTTGATGCGGGCGAGCGCGGCAACGAGCTCCTTGTTGCCGACCATGTAGCCGATGCGCCAGCCGGCCATGTTGTAGCTCTTGGACATCGTGAAGAACTCGACCGCGACATCCCGCGCGCCCGGCACCTGCATGATCGAGGGGGCCCGGTAGCCGTCGAAGACGATATCCGCATAGGCGAGATCGTGCACGACGAAGATCTCGTGCTGCTTGGCGAGCGCCACGATGCGTTCGAAGAAGTCGAGCTCCACGCACTGCGCGGTCGGGTTGCTCGGGAAGTTGATGATCAGCATCTTCGGCTTCGGGAAGGACTCGCGGATGGCCCGCTCGAGCTCCTCGAAGAAGTCGACGTCCGGCGTCATGCGCACATGCCGGATGTCGGCGCCGGCGATGACCGGTCCGTAGATGTGGATCGGGTAGCTCGGATTGGGCACGAGCACGATGTCGCCGCGATCGAGCGTCGCGAGCGCCAGATGGGCGATGCCTTCCTTGGACCCGATCGTCACGATCGCCTCGCTGTCCGGGTCGAACGCGACGCCGTAGCGGCGCTCGTACCACGTGCAGATCGCGCGGCGCAGACGGGGGATGCCCTTGGACACCGAGTAGCCGTGCGTGTCGGGACGCCGCACGGATTCGATGAGCTTGTCGACGATGTGCTGGGGCGTCGGCCCGTCGGGATTGCCCATGCTCATGTCGATGATGTCCTCGCCCCGCCGGCGCGCGGCCATCTTCAGCTCGCCGGTGATGTTGAAGACGTACTGGGGAAGCCGCTTGATGCGCTCGAAGTCTGTCATGAGGTCGCCGGAATCCGTTTGCCTGCGCCGTCAACCGGAGATGGCGCGGCGCAAAAGACCTATAATGTAACGTTTCCAACCGCTTACGGCAATTTAACGCCATCGTGAAGCTGCACCTTGCCGGAATGACCGGGCAAAATGCCTGCACGGGCTATGGGCCGGGCTATGTGGACATCAACGGCGAGCGGCACGAGCGGAGCATGGTGGTGCTGCCCGATCGGCTCATCACCGACTGGCCAGCCACCTCGTTCGATTCGCTCGTCGCCACACAACTCGAGCCGCTGGCGGATCTCGGCCTGGAGATCCTGCTGCTCGGCACCGGCGCGCGCATCCGCTTTCCGCGCCCCGAGGTGCTGCGGCCGCTCATCGAGGCGGGCATCGGCGTCGAGGTGATGGACGTCGCCGCCGCGTGCCGGACTTACAACATCCTCGTTGCGGAGGACCGCAAGGTCGGCGCCGCGCTGCTGCTCGAGTGAAGGAACGTCGCGGATGACCGGTCGGGCGTCCCGCAGCGTGGCGCTCGGCGTCATGCTGGTCCTCGCGGTCGGCTGGTTCGCGACGCTCGACGTCCGCCCGCTCGTGCGCGCCGACGAGTCCCGCTACGCGGAGATCTCGCGCGAGATGGTCGCGAGCGGCGACTGGGTGACGCCGCGCCTGAACGGCTTCAAGTACTTCGAGAAGCCGCCGCTCCAGTACTGGGCGACCGCTCTGGCGTTCGTCGCCTTCGGGCTCGCTGAATGGACCGCGCGGCTCTGGACCGCGCTCACCGGCTTCCTCGCCATCCTCGCCACGTGGTACTTCGGCAACCGGCTGCGCGGCCCGCCGGTGGGACTCCTCGCCGCAACGGTGCTCGCAAGCACGCTGCTCTTTGCCGCCCTCGGGCACTTCAATACGCTGGACATGGGTGTGGCGGCCTTTCTGGCGATCGGCGTGTTCGCTTTCGTGCTGGCGCAGCTCGACACGGCATCCGCCGCGGCGCGGCGCGGCTGGATGCTCGTCGCCTGGGCCGCGGCCGCGCTGGCCACGCTCTCGAAAGGCTTGATCGGCCCGGCGCTGCCCGCCGCCGCGCTCGTCATCTATGTCCTCATCGAGCGCGACTGGCGACTCCTCACGCGATTGCACCTAGTAACGGGCATGCTGCTCTTCCTCGCCATCACCGTGCCCTGGTTCGTGGCGGTCACGCGCGCCAACCCGGAGTTCGCGCACTTCTTCTTCATCCATGAGCATCTGGAGCGATTCCTCACGAAGGTGCACGGCCGCTACCAGCCGCTGTGGTATTTCGTGCCGATCCTGCTCGGCGGCCTGATCCCGTGGACCTTGACGTTCTTTCCGGCCGTCGCGCGCAGCTGGCGCGCGGATGGCCCCGCGCGGTTCAAGCCGCTGCGCTTTCTCGCGGTGTGGGCGGGAACGGTGTTCGTGTTCTTCTCGGTGTCGAGCTCGAAGCTGCCCTCGTACATCCTGCCGATCTTCCCAGCGCTCGCCGTCATGATCGGTGTAGCACTCCCCGCGCTCGGCAGGCGCTGGACGATCGGACAGGCGCTGGCCGCGGCGGTCGGGGGAGTCGGTGTCGCGATCGTCGCGCCGATGTTTCTCATGCGGGCCGCCAAGCCCGAGCTGCCGGCAGAGCTGCTCGCCGACTACGTCCCGTGGGTTGTTGCCGCAGCGATCGCGCTCGCCGTCGGATCCGCCGCGGCCGCATTCCTCGCGTGGCGCGACAAGCTGGTCCCGGCGACGCTGGCCCTCGCGGCGGCGGGATTCGCGACCGGGCAGCTCGCCCTCATCGGGCACGGCACGCTCTCGCCTGTCTATTCCGCGTATCATGTCGTCGCGCAGGCGCGGCCCCGGTTGAACCAATTCGCGGCCGACGCGCCGTTCTTCTCCGTCGAGACGTTCGACCATTCGCTACTTTTCTATCTTCGCCGCGTGGTGACCATGGTGGTCTACAAGGACGAGCTGGCGATCCCGATCGCCTGGGAGCCGCAGCGGTTCATCGCCGATCGCGCCGGATTCGAGCGCGCGTGGGCGCAGGCGGAGCGCGCGTATGCGCTGCTCCCCGCGCGCGACCTCGATGAATGGGAGAAGCGCGGCCTGCCCATGACGGTCATCGCCCGCGATCCGCGCCGGGTCATCGTGCAAAAGCCGTGACCGCACTCAGCTTCTCCCTGGTCCTCGCGGGCGTGATCCTGAACGCCGCCGCGCAGTTGCTGCTCAAGGCCGGAACGAACGCCGTGGGCCGCTTCGAGTTCAGCACCGCCAACGCCGTGCCGGTCGGGCTCAAGCTGGCATTCGAGCCGCATATCCTCGGCGGGATCGCCTGCTACGTCGTGAGCGTCGTGATCTGGATCATGGCGCTGTCGCGGGTGGAGGTGAGCATCGCCTATCCGATGCTGTCGATCGGCTACATCTTGAACGCGCTCGCCGCCTGGTACCTGTTCGGCGAGGCCGTGACGCCGATGCGCCTCGTCGGCATCGGGATCATCATCGTCGGTGTGTATGTCGTCGCGCGCAGCTAGCCGACCCAGCGCCGCCCCGCGCGCGACCGCGGTGCCGTATCTTCCGTTCACCCGGCCGGACATCGACGCGGCGACGATCGACGCAGTCGCCGAGGTGCTGCGCTCCGGTTGGATCACCACGGGGGCGAAGGCCAAGGCATTCGAGGCGGCGCTCTCCGAGTACTTCGGCGGCCGCCCGGTACGTGCGCTCGCATCGGGTACCGGCGCGCTCGAGCTGGCGCTCGACGTGGTCGGCATCAAGCCGGGGGACGAAGTCATCACCACGCCGCTTTCCTGGGTCGCAACGGCGAACGTCGTCGTGCGCGCCGGCGCCCGGCCGGTGTTCGTGGACATCGATCCGGCGACGCGCAACATCGACCTCGCCGGCGTGGAGCGCGCCGTGACGTCGAAGACGCGCGCGATTCTCCCGGTCGATCTCGCCGGCTTGCCCGTAAATCGCGACGCACTGTACGCGCTCGCCGCGCGGCATTCGATCCGGGTGATCGAGGACGCGGCGCAGAGCATGGGCGCGACGTGGAACGGGCGGCGCATCGGCAGCTTCGGCGACCTCGTCGCCGTCAGCTTCCATCCCAACAAGAACATGACGACCACCGAGGGCGGCTGCCTGGTGGTCAACGATGGGGACGAGGCGACCCTGGTTGAGCGCCTGCGCCTGCAAGGAGTGATACGCCTGCAAGGTGGAGAGCAGGAGGTCGAGCATGTTGGCGCGAAGCACAATCTGACCGATGTCGCCGCCGCCATCGGGCTCGGCCAGCTCGCGCGGCTCGAAGGTTTCAACGCCCGGCGTCGCGAGCTCGCGAAGCGCTATTTCGAAACCTTCGATGGGTCACTCGGCTGCGGGCTTCCGCCGCAGGACTTTGCCAACTCGAACTGGCACATGTTCCAGATCTTGCTGCCCCTGGATCGGATGGCGATCGGGCGGGGCGAGTTCATGCAGCGCCTACACGAGATGGGCATCGGCTCCGGTGTGCACTACCCGGCCATGCACCTCTTCAAGCTCTACCGGGCGATGGGGTACGGCCCGGGCCAGTTCCCGCACGCCGAGCACGTCGGCCGCTCGATCCTGACGCTGCCGTTGTTTCCCGGCATGACGGACACGGACGTCGAGCGGGTGTGCGCTGCCGTGCGTGATATCCTGCGAGCCTGCAACCGCTAGCGCCCTCTACCTTCACAGCGCATGCCCGCACCGGAGCTCTCGGTCGTCATCCCGGTCTACAACGAGGAAGCCGCTCTCCAGGCGCTCTTCGACCGTCTGTATCCCGCCCTCGACGCGCTCGCCGTCCGTTACGAGGCCATTTTCGTGAACGACGGCAGCAGCGACCGCTCGGCCGCGATACTCGCCGCACAGTTCGCCAAGCGACCCGATGCGACGCGCGTGATCCTGTTCAACGGCAACTACGGCCAGCATCTCGCGATCATGGCCGGCTTCATGCACTCGCGCGGCGATCGCATCGTGACCCTCGACGCCGATCTGCAGAACCCCCCGGAGGAGATCGGCAAGCTGCTCGCGAAGATGGACGAAGGCCACGACTACGTGGGCACGATCCGCACGCAGCGCCAGGACACCGCGTTTCGCCGCTGGACCTCGCGCACGATGAACTGGGTGCGCGAGCGCATCACGAACATCCGCATGACCGACCAGGGCTGCATGCTGCGCGCCTATAGCCGCCCGATCGTGGACACGATCAACGGTTGCCGCGAGATGAACACCTTCATTCCGGCGCTCGCCTACACGTTCGCGCAGCGCCCGGCCGAGGTCGAAGTGCGCCACGAGGAACGCACGGCGGGCGAGACGAAGTACTCGCTCTACAAGCTGATCCGGCTCAACTTCGACCTCATGACCGGGTTCTCGGTCGTGCCGCTGCAGGCGTTCTCGCTTGCCGGCATCGCGATCTCCATCGTTTCGCTGGTCCTGGTCGTCTTCCTGGCGATCCGCCGCCTGATCGTCGGCCCGGAGGCGGAGGGGCTCTTCACCCTGTTCGGCATCGCCTTTTTCCTCATCGGGATCGCGCTGTTCGGGATCGGGCTCCTCGGCGAGTACATCGGTCGCATCTACGAGCAGGTTCGCCAGCGGCCGCGCTACCTGATCGAAGCCGTGCTGGAGCAAGCGGACGCAGAGCGTGTCGCCGACGATTTGAAGGCGCGCCGGGTTGTCTGACGCGGCGCGCTCTGGCGGTGCGCGGCCGAGCGCCGTCGTATTCGGCTACCACAACGTCGGCGCGCGATGCCTGCCCGTGCTGCTCGCCCACGGCGTGCGCGTCGCACTGGTGGTGACGCATGAAGACGCGCCCGGAGAGACAATCTGGTTCGCGAGCGTGGCCCAGACGGCCGCGCTGTACGATATCCCGGTGATCACGCCGCCGGATCCGAGCGCGCCCGATGTCCTCGAACGCTTGCGCTCGAGCGCGCCGGACTTCCTGTTCTCGTTCTACTACCGCGCCATGCTCAAGCCCGCGCTGCTGGCGCTCGC
>JBFJOO010000086.1:0-17738 GCA_041617635.1 Burkholderiales bacterium
CCGTCTACCGTGTCGACGTCAACCGCGCGGACGGAACGCTCGTCGCCACCTTTACCGGCACCGTCTATATCATGGAGAAACACACGGACACGTAAACGCTGGCAGCCCTGCTTTCATCCCAATCGATCATGGATTCCGCCACCCTTCCCTACACCGACGAGCACCGCGAGTTCCGCGAGACCGTGCACCGCTTCGTGAAAGACGAGGTCGTTCCGCATCACGCCGAATGGGAGGACGCCGGTCGGGTACCGGCGGAGCTATGGCGCAAGGCGGGCAGCCTGGGACTGCTCTGCCCCGCGGTTCCCGAAGCCTACGGCGGCGGCGGTGTCGACTTTCTCTATTCGACGATCGTCACCGAGGAGCTCTGCTGGGCTGGCGCCACGGGTCCGCTGCTCTACCTGCACTCGGACATCGTTGCGCCGTATCTCGTGAATTACGGTTCGGAGACGCAAAAGCGCAAGTGGCTGCCCCGCATGGCCGCGGGCGAGACGATCACCGGCATCTGCATGACCGAGCCTGGCGCAGGGAGCGATGTCGCGGCGATCCGCACCCGCGCGCGGCGGGACGGCGACGACTACCTGATCAGCGGACAGAAGATCTTCATCTCGAACGGCCAGATCGCCGATCTCTTCCTGGTCGCGGCGAAAACCGAGCCGGATGCCGGAGCGAAGGGCATAAGCCTCTTCTTCGTGGAGAGCGACCGCCCGGGCTTCGCGCGCGGCCGCAATCTGGAGAAGATCGGTCTGCACGCGCAGGACACCTCCGAGCTCTTTTTCGACGACATGCGCGTGCCCGCCGCGAATCTTCTCGGCGAGGCGGGCAAGGGCTTTGCTTACTTGATGAACCAGCTGCCGCAGGAGCGCCTGCTCGTGGCCATCGGCGCCGTCGCCGCGGCCGAGTCCGCGGTGAAGTGGACGCTCGATTACGTGCGGGACCGCAAAGCCTTCGGCGCGCCGCTTGCCGAGAAGCAGCACGTCCGCTTCGCGCTCGCCGAGGCGCACACCGAGGTGACCATCGGCCGCGTCTTCCTCGACTGGTGCATCGCGCGGCATCTCGAGCGCGCGCTCGACACCGCGACCGCGTCGATGGCCAAGTACTGGCTCTCCGACATGCAGAACCGCGTGATCGACGCCTGCCTGCAGCTGCACGGCGGCTACGGCTACATGCGGGAGTATCCGATCGCGCGCGCCTGGGCCGACGCGCGGGTGCAGCGCATCTACGGCGGTGCGAACGAGATCATGAAGGAGATCATCGGCCGCGCGCTCTTCGAGCGCCGGCACTGAAAACGCCTGCCGCGGGTATCATCCGCGCGTTCCCGCGAAGGAAGCGCCATGCCCTCGCCCATCCTGCAGACCACGATTGCCGGAAGCCTGCCGAAGCCCGCGTGGCTCGCGACGCCGCAGAAGCTCTGGGCGCCCTGGCTGCTCGAAGGAGAAGCCCTCGCCGACGGCAAGCGCGACGCGGTCCGGCTCGTATTGCGCGAGCAGGAGGCCGCGGGCATCGACATCGTGTCCGACGGCGAGCAGTCGCGCCGCCACTTCGTGACGGGCTATCTCGAGCATCTCGGCGGCGTGGACTTCAAGAACATCGTGAAAGTGCGGATTCGCAATCGCTACGACGCGGACGTCCCGCAAGTCGTGGCGCCGGTTTCGCGACCGCGACCGGTGCACAGCGACGACGTGCGCTTTCTGCGCGCCGAGACCGATCGGCCGATCAAGTTCACGCTGCCCGGCCCGATGACGATGGTCGACACGCTCCACGACGCGCACTATCGCAGCCGCGAGAAGCTCGCGATGGCGTTCGCGGAGATCCTGAACCAGGAAGCGCGCGAGCTTGCCGCGCTCGGCGCAAACGTGATCCAGTTCGACGAGCCGGCGTTCAACGTCTATTTCGACGAAGTGCGCGACTGGGGCGTGGCGGCGCTGGAAAAGGCGGCCGCGGGGCTCGGCTGCAAGAGCGCGGTGCATATCTGCTATGGCTACGGCATCAAGGCCAACATCGACTGGAAGCACACGCTCGGCGCGGAGTGGCGACAGTACGAGCAGACGTTTCCGCTGCTCGCCGCCTCGCGCATCGATCAGGTCTCGCTCGAGTGCGCCAACTCGCATGTCCCCCTGGAGCTGATCGGGCTATTGAAGGGGAAGGACGTCCTGGTCGGCGCGATCGACGTGGCGACCGATCGGATCGAGTCTCCGGAGGACGTCGCCGGGGTGATTCGCGCGGCGCTCAAGTACGTCGCGCCGGATCATCTTTATCCCTGCACGAACTGCGGCATGGTGCCGCTCGCGCGGGACGTGTCGCGCGGCAAGCTCCGCGCCCTCGCCGCCGGCGCGGCGATCGTTCGCCGGGAGCTCGGCGGCTGACCCGGCTCGGAATAGAGTCGTCATTCCCGCGCAAGCGGGAAATCTGGTCCGGCCGACCTGATGCGCGCTTCAGCCGATTGAGCAACCAGACCACCCCGATCGGAATCACGCTCCGGCGATCGCCAGGCTGATCGCCAGGAGCGCCGCGAACGATGGTCCGCGCCTCAGCGAATGACGGTCACGTAAAGCACCACGCCGAATGCCGCGAGATAGATCCAACGCCCGTACGCATCCAGGCGCTTGGCGAGCGCGTGCTTCTCGATCTGTGCCAGGCGGCTCGTCAGCACAGCTTGCGCGAGCGCCAGAAAAACGAGCGCCGTCGAGAACAGAATCAGCTCGTCCATGCGGGTCAGGTAGGGTACCGGGGGCAGCCGGCCCCGCAGCGCGACGAGAAAGGCCACGAGCGTGAATGCGGAAGCCGTCGCGATGCCGATCTGCACGCCGGCCGCCTGCGGATCGAGCCAGAACACGGTCCAGGCCATGAACACAATGAACGAGAGCGGAATCACGAAGTTCCACATGTAATAGCCCGCGTCGCGCCGGACCTCGATGACGTAGTCGATGCGCGAGAATTTCTCCGCGCCGATCTCGGCCGGTTCCACGCCGGTGTCGCTGAAGCTTCCCAGGAACGTCCAGCCCGCGAGCGCGTAGCCCGGATTCGCCGCGCGCTCGGTTTTCCGCCCCACGAACTCGACTTCGTCCGGACCATACTTGAACGATGCCACCCGCACGCGCAATTCCTGGCTGTCGAACGGAAACTCCCGCAATTTGAGCGGTGAGGAGAAGTCCCCGAAACCCCGGGCTTCGTAGCGAACGTGACCGTCCGAGTCGACCGTCACGCGGGGCCCGAATATGAAAGTCAGGGCGCGTCGGTTGATTGCACCGAGGTCGGGGTGCCAGACGTCCTCCGGGGCGAGGCGGCACCCTACCAGGGTGCTGCCGCGGCTGGCCACCGACAAGCGAGGGTCGCGCCAGTCCATGCTGAACACCAGGTCGGCGGTGAAGGTCTGATCGGCATCCTTGACCGCGATGATGTCGATGAGAGTGAAGCCGATCGCAATCTTGACGGGCTTGCCGTCGACGGAGGGCGGCGTGAGACGCGCCGGCGCCGGGATTTCGCAGGCGCCCCGCGCCGCGCCGGCGAGCGCCAAGCACACGAGGGCGAGCGAACAGACGAATGCGCGGGGAATCATCGCGGGCGGTACTGAGGGTCGACCCCAAACTAGCACCAAGTTTCCACGGGTGTCCACCTTAGTCGATCCGCGTCGCGGCGGGCGTCGGCAGGAGGAAAATCAGGTAGCCTACGCGCTCCCGATTCCCGGGTCTTTCACGCAAGACCGGCGGCGTCCGCGGCAGCACCGAAAAGACGATTCAAGAGGAGACCGATGCAGTGAACCACAGTGAGTACAACTACAGCGCGTTCGACAACGCGCCCGAGGAGTTCTACTCCTTCGCGCATGACGCGCCCAAGGCGACCATGCGGGCCCCGTCCTTCCCGCTCGAGGACCTCGTGACCGGGAAGACAGTCGAGCTGAAGGAGCTCTGGAGAAGCGAAATCGCGGTGATCGAGTTCGGCTCGTACACCTGACCGTTCTGCGCGCTGGCGGCCGAGGCGATGGACAGCCTCGCCGACCGGTTCGCCGACCGGGCCGTGCGCTCGGTCTTTCTCTACACCCGCGAAGCACATCCCGGGGAGCATTACCGGCACCATCGGTCGATGGACGAGAAGCGCCACCATGCCCGCGCATTCCTCGAGAACTCGAAAGTCCGCCGCCAGATCCTGCTCGACGATCTGGAGGGGACCGCGCACCGCGCCTATGGACTGTTGCCGAATATGACCTGGATCATGGGCCGTGGTGGCCTGATCCACTACAAATCGGCCTGGACCAACCCCGAGGACGTCGAGAGCGCGCTGAAGGGCGTGATCGACTTCCAGGCTAATCGCGCCAGGAACCGGTGGGTCGGATTCTACAGCGAGCGCACCGCCTGGAGCCCGCGGGACATGGCGCTCTTCAAGAAAGGGCTCGAGATGGCCGGCCCGCAGGCGGTCGCCGACTACGAGCGGATGCTCGCGAACGCGGGCCCGACGCGCGCGGCGCCGTCCGAGGAAATCGGGCCGCGGGTACCGGGCAATTTCTACAAGACCGAGCAGGAGGACAAGTGATGAGCTACACGCTGCCCGAGTTCCTCGCCCACGCGATTGCCATGGAGGAGGAGGCCGCGGAGAGGTATCTCGAGCTCGCGGACATGATGGAGTCGCATCGCAACGACGAGGTCTCGGCGCTCTTCCGCGACATGCATCGCTACTCGCTCATGCATCGAGACTCGATCCGCGAGCGGATCGGGGCGACCGAGTTGCCGCAGCTGAAGTCCTGGCAGTATCGCTGGCGCACGCCGCCGGAAATGGGCGATGACGACGCTTTCGATTACATGATGGACGCGTACAACGCGCTCAAGTACGCGCGCGCGAACGAAGTGCGCGCGCTGGAGTATTACCGCTCGGTCGCGGGCGAGTCCGATGACGCGGAAGTCAAGCGACTCGGAGGCGAGTTCGCCGCCGAGGAGCAGGAGCACGTCGAGGCGCTCGACAAGTGGCTCGGCCGCACGACACGGCCCTCGCAAACCTGGGACAAGGATCCGGAGATCGTGCGCTAGAGGGGCACCGAGAGAGATCCCGTCATTTCCGCCTGAGCCGTCGTCCCCGTGCAGGCGGGGATCCAGCTGGTTGATGCTCTCATGGTTTCCCGCCGGCGCGGGAATGACTTGATCAAGGCTGCCCTGGCACTCGGCTTCGCGACATGCGTGAGACTCCTCTCGACGTACCGGTGTTGATCGTCGGCGGCGGGCCGGTCGGGCTCGCCGCGGCGATCGAGCTTGCGTGGCGCGGCATCGACTGCCTGCTCGTCGAGCGCCGCGACGGCTCCATCGGTCATCCGAAGATGAACCAGGTGAGCGTGCGGACCATGGAGATCTGCCGCCGCTGGGGCGTCGCGCGGACGGTGCGCGACCGCAGCATCCCGGAGGATTTCCCGCGCAACATCCGGTTCGTCACGGCGACATCGGGCTACGAGCTTGCGCACTACGATTTCCCCGCGCGCCGCGACGAGCCATGCATCAACTCGCCCGAGGCGATCCAGCGCTGCTCGCAGATCTATTTCGACGTGATCCTGCGCGAGCATGCGCAATCGCTCGGTCATGCCCGCTTCGCCTATCGCCACGAACTGAAATCGTTCACGCAGGACGCGGACGGCGTGACGGTCGATCTCACCGATCTTGCCAGCGCCGCGACCAAGCGCGTGCGCGCCGGCTATCTCATCGCATGCGACGGCGCGGAAAGCGCCGTCCGCGCGGCGCTCGGCATTGCGATGGTGGGTGACGGCGCGCTCAACACCAACGTCAACGCTTTTTTCAGCTGCACCGACCACGACGCCCTCTTCCGCAACGGGCGAGCGGTGATGCAGTGGCTGATCGACGGCGAGGGCGTCTGGGGCGACATCGTCTCGGTCAACGGCCGCGACCTGTGGCGCTTCAGTCTGATGCGCATCCCGCCGGGCGCGCAGCCCGGAAAAAACGAGATGGCCACGTACCTCCGGCGCGCGATCGGGCGCGACGCCGCGTTCGAGATCCACTCCGTGCTGCCGTGGGAGCGGCGCCGCGTGGTGGCCGAGCGCTTCGCGGAGGGCCGCGTGCTGCTGGCCGGCGATGCGGCGCACCAGATGTCCCCGACCGGCGGCTTCGGCATGAACACCGGCATCCAGGAAGCCGTGGACGCAGGCTGGAAGATCGCCGTGATGCTGCAGGGCTGGGGTGGGCCGCGCATGCTGGCGAGCTACGACCTCGAGCGCCGACCGGTCGCACGCATCATCGTCGACGAGGCGGCGCGCAACTACAATCAGTTCGCAAGACTGCCAAAGGGCGAGAACATCGGCGCCGACACGCCCGCGGGCGCGCGACTTCGCAAGGCAATCGGCGACGCGATCTACGCCGATCGCTTCGATCGGGAGTACGTGATGGAGGGCGTGCCGCTCGGCTATCGGGTTGAGGACTCGCCGATCATTGTTCCCGAAGCCACGCCCGCGCCGCCGTTCGAGGTGATGACCTATCGACCGACCGCGCGGCCCGGCCACCGCGCCCCGCACGCGTGGCTCGACCGCGATCGCTCGACGCTCGATCTCTACGGACTCGGCTACACGCTGGTCCGATTCGATCCAGGTGTCGCGACCACATCATTGCAGGCGGCGGCGCGCGACCGCGGCGTACCGCTTTCGGTCGTGGACGTCGCCGATGACGCCATCGCCCGGCGCTACGAGCGAAAGCTGGTGCTGGTCCGTCCGGATGGCTTCGTGGCGTGGCGCGGCGACGCCGCACTGGACGCGTTCGGCATCATCGACACAGTTCGAGGCGCTTAGCACGGGGCGTCGCGCAGATCATCGTCTGAAATGAGCGAACACCCGGCCTTTTGGCCCTGATTGCCAGATGAGTTAACATTCAATCTGAGCACGCCCGAGGCACTTTAGGCCATCTGCCTCGAGGTACGGGGCGCGAGATCCCGCAGTCGTGTCTACGTTTTCTCTGCACCCAGAGCCCACCGAAGGAGGAGCACTATGTCGAGCATTCGCATGACCAGCCTGGCAGTGGCGGTCGTCGCGGCAATTGCCGTTGCGGCGCCGGTCGCGGCGCAGGAAGTCACCCTCAAGCTGCACACCTTCGTTCCACCCGTAGCGAACCCGCCCAAGACATTCCTGATTCCCTGGACCGAGCGCATCGCCAAGGCCTCCAACGGTCGGCTGAAGGTCCAGGGTTACTGGTCCATGCAGCTCGGCGGCAACGCCCCGCAGCTCCTCGACCAAGCGCGCGACGGCGTCGTGGACATCGTGTGGACCCTGCCGGGATTCACGCCGGGGCGCATGCCGCGCGTCGAGCCGTTCGAGTTGCCGTTCGTCCATAAGGATCCGCTCTCGACGACGCTCGCGCTGCAGGACTTCCAGGAGAAGTACCTCGAACCCGATCTCAAGGACTATCACCCGCTGCTCCTGCACGTCCATGCCGGTTTCCTCTTCCAGACCAAGGATCCCATCCTCACGATGGACGATCTCAAGGGCAAGAAGATCCGCGCGGCATCGCGCGGCGGCGTGTGGCTGCTCGAGGCGCTCGGCGCAACGGGCGTCGGCCTGCCGCTCAACGAGATCCCTCCGGCCCTCTCCAAGGGCGTGATCGACGGCGTCACCCTGCCTTATGAGATCGCCCCGGCGGTGAAGACGCAGGACCTCGTGAGCCACTTCTCCGAGCTCGCCGGCCCGCAGCCGCGCCTCGGGACGAACGTCTTCACCTTCCTCATGAACAAGGACAGCTACGCGAAGCTGCCGCCAGACCTCAAGAAGGTGATCGACGACAACTCGGGCCGCAACATCGCCAAGTGGGCCGGTCAGAACTGGGCGGAGATCGAGGTGCCCGGCAAGAAGGTCATCGAGTCCAAGCCGAAGAACAAGTTCCACACGATCCCGGTGGCGGAAGCCGAGAAGATGAAGAAGGCAGCTGAGCCGGTGTTCGACCGCTGGTACGCCGAGATGAAGAAGATCGGTGTGGACGGCGAAGCGATGGTGGCCGACGCCCGCAAGATGATCGACAAGTACTCGCAGTAAGCAGTCTCCCCTGCCGGCGTCCGGCAGGGGTTCGTACGCGCCGCGATGGCCGAGGGCTCCAACTCCGCATACCGGCCCGCCGATCCGGTGGGTCGGGTGCTGTTCGACATTTCGCGGCTGCTCGCGGTCTTCGGTGGCCTGGTCTTATTCGCCATGGCGTGGCTGACGGCGGTGAGCGTGACCGGCCGCGCAGCCGTGTCGGCGCCCATCCCGGGCGACTTCGAGCTCGTCTCGATCGGCACCGGCGTCGCGATCTTCGCCTTCCTGCCCTACTGCCAGATCACGCGCAGCAACGTGATCGTGGATTTCTTCATGGTCCATGCGCCGACGCGTGCGAAGACAGTCTGCGACACGGTCGGTGCGCTGCTCTTCCTCGTGATCGGCGCGATTCTCACCTGGCGGTTGATCCTCGGCGGGCTGGACATGTACCGCTACTCCGAGAAGTCGATGACCATCAACTTCCCACGATGGACGACGTTTCCGATCTCGGTGCTGCTGATGATGTTTCTGGTCGTGGTCGTGGCCTACACCGTCTGGCGCAGCATCGCTGAAACACGCGCGGGCCGATTCTTCGACGCCGAAACTAGCCGCGACGAATGAGCGATCTGCAGATCGGCCTCGCGGGACTCGTCATCCTGCTCGTGCTTCTCGCGATACGCGTCCCGATCGGCGTCGCGATGCTCACGGTGGGGATGACCGGCTACGTGTCGATCACCGGAACGCCCGCGCTCCTGAGCTTCCTCAAGACCGAGACGTACTGGCAGTTCTCGAGCATCAGCCTCTCGGTCGTCCCGCTTTTCATTCTCATGGGCCAGTTCGCAGCCAAGGCAGGGCTGAGCCAGGCGCTTTTTACGGCCGCGAACGCGTGGCTCGGGCACTTCCGGGGCGGAATCGCGATGGCCGCGCTCGGCGGCTGCGCGGGCTTCAGCACGATCAGCGGTTCCTCGCTCGCGACGGCGGCCACGATGGGCCAGGTCGCACTCCCTGAGCTGCGCCGCTACAACTATTCCGGCTCGCTCGCCACCGGGGCGCTGGCAGCGGGCGGGACGCTGGGCATTCTCATCCCGCCTTCCATCGTGCTGA
The DNA here is from genome assembly GCA_041617635.1 of Burkholderiales bacterium. Taxonomy (GTDB): domain Bacteria; phylum Pseudomonadota; class Gammaproteobacteria; order Burkholderiales; family SG8-39; genus JAABRB01. The sequence goes on from JBFJOO010000086.1 coordinate 9,089, forward strand.
TCATCTACGCGATCATGGTTGAGGCGAGCGTGGTCCAACTCTTCCAGGCGGCTTTGATCCCGGGAATCCTCGCTGCGCTCGGCTATATCCTGACCGTTGCGATCTTCGTGCGAATCGTCCCGGACGCGGGGCCTGCGGGCCCGCGCGCGAGCGGCCGCGAGCGGATCCGCACGCTCGTCGCCATCTGGCCCGTCATGCTGATCTTCGTTCTCGTGATGGGCGGCATTTACCTCGGTTTCTTCACGCCGACCGAGGGCGCGGGCGTCGGGGCGGTAGGTACGTTCCTCGTCGCAGTGACGCAGGGCGGCATGCGCTGGAAGGGCTTGGTCGAAGCGCTGCTCGGCACCGCGCAGACGTCCGGCTTCATCTTTCTGATCCTGCTCGGCGCCGCCATCTTCAACGCGTTCCTGGGATTCTCCCAGCTGCCGCTCCGCGCCTCCGAGATGTTCCAGCAATCCGGACTTCCGCCCATGGTGATCCTGCTGACGATGATCGTGCTGTATCTCATCCTCGGCTGCATCATGGACTCGCTCTCCATGATCCTCCTGACCGTGCCGATCTTCTGGCCGATCATCGCCGGACTCGACTTCGGGTTGCAGGGCGAGGAGCTGAAGCTGTGGTTCGGGATCATCTCGCTGATCGTGGTCGAGGTCGGGCTCATCACGCCGCCGGTGGGACTGAACGTGTTCGTGATCCATTCCCTCGCCAAAGACGTGCCGATGATCGAGACGTTCAAGGGTGTCCTGCCGTTCCTCGCGTCGGATGCGATTCGCGTCGTGCTCATCATCTTCCTCCCGATCATCTCGCTCGCCCTTCCCAGGCTGCTCGAATAGGAGCACCGAATCGGCAGCCTTCCCGCACGCCCGGTAACATTCGGGGTTCGTGTACCGAGGAGCCGGACCATGCGCGGCGTAGTGTTCTTGGGCGATCGCGAGCTGGAGCTCCGCGATTTCCCCGATCCGACCCCAGGGCCTGGAGAGGCGGTGCTCGAGATGAAGGCCTCTGGCATGTGCGGCAGCGACCTGCACGTCTACCGCGCGCCGCGCCAGGGTGCGACCGCAGCGACCTCGCTGGGCCTCGGCGGGCAAGGCGGCCCCGTCATCGCCGGTCACGAGCCGTGCGGCGTCGTCGCCGCGCGCGGGCCGGGCGTGCCGGAAGCGATGGCGCCCATCGGCGCGCGCGTCATGGATCACCACTACGCAGGGTGCGGCGTGTGCCCGCACTGCCGGGTCGGCTGGTCGCAGCTCTGCCGGAGCGGCATCACGGTGTACGGCGTCACCGGCCATGGCGGCCATGCCCACTATCTGAAGGTCCCGGCGCGCACGCTGGTGCCCCTGCCCGATGAGCTCACGTTCGAGGAGGGCGCGGCGGTCTCGTGCGGCACCGGCACCGCGTATGGGGCGTTGCGCCGCATGAACCTCTCCGGACGCCACACGCTCGCGGTGTTCGGCCAGGGGCCGGTGGGCTTGAGCGCGACGCTGCTCGGTGCCGCCATGGGGGCGCGGGTCATCGCGCTCGACATCTCGCCCGAGCGGCGCGCGCTCGCGCGCGAGCTCGGCGCCGACGCGGTCGTCGATCCGGCCGCGAGCGATGCGGTCGCGACCCTCAGGGACCTCACCCGCGGCGAGGGCGTCGACCTCACGCTCGAGTGCTCGAGCGCACCGAGCGCGCGGCAGGCCGCCGTGCGCAGCGTCCGGACCTGGGGCACCGCGTGCTTCGTGGGCGAGGGCGGCAGCGTGTCGCTCGACGTGAGCCCGGATCTCCTGCGCCGCCAGGTGACACTGATCGGATCCTGGACGTTTTCGAGCGTCGGGCAGGAGGAATGCGCGCGCTTCATCGCGAACCGGAAGATCCCCCTCGGCAAGCTCATCACTCATCGCTTCAAACTCGACGACGCGGCCGAGGCATACCGGCTCTTCGACACCCAGACGACCGGCAAGGGCGTGATCATTTTCTGATCGTCGCCACCAGGAAATTGGACACTATGCGGCACCACATCGGCTTCCGGCTTGCGGCCTTCCTGGCCGGAGGCCTGATCGCGGCAGTCCCTGCATGGAGCGCCGAGAAGGCGAGCAAGGACGCGAGAGGCCTCGATCTCGAGCTGATCCAGCGCAAGCGGACCGGCGATTTCGACAAGATGGTCGAGCGCCACATGATCCGGGCGCTCGTCGTCTACAGCAAGACATTCTACTTCCTCGACGGCGCCACGCAGCGCGGCGCGAGCTACGACGCCCTGCGCAGCTTCGAAGAGCAGGTGAACAAGCGGCTCGGCAAGAAGGTGCGCCGCGTCCAGGTCGTTTTCATCCCGGTGGCGCGCGACGACCTGCTGCCGGCGCTGCGCGAGGGGCGCGGCGACCTCGCGGCCGCCAACCTCACGATCACGCCGGAGCGCCAGGCACTGGTGGACTTCTCGGATCCGGTCTTCAGTGGCGTGAGCGAGCTGGTGGTCACGGGTCGCGGCGCGCCGGCGATCAAGAGCACCGACGATCTCGCCGGCAAGACCGTGTTTGTCCGCAAGTCGAGCAGCTATTACGAGAGTCTCGTGGAGCTGAACGAGCGCCTTCGCAAGGCCGGCAAGGAGCCGGCAACCCTCAAGCTCGCGCCGGAACAGCTCGAGGACGAAGACCTCCTCGAGATGGTGAACGCCGGTCTCGTTCCGATCATCGTCGTAGACAGCCACAAGGCGAAGTTCTGGGCGCAGATCTTCAAGTCGGTCACGGTTCACGAAGACGTCGCGGTACGGGAGGGCGGCGAGATCGCGTGGGCGTTCCGCAAGGGCAGTCCGAAGCTTGCGGCAGCCGTCAACGACTTCGTCAAGGAGCATCGGAAAGGCACCCAATTCGGCAACATCATCTTCCGACGCTATCTCGAGAGCACCAAGTGGGTGCACGGCGCGACGTCGAAGGAAGAGCTAGCGAAGTTCGAGCGCACGCTCGACTTCTTCAAGAAGTACGCGGGCCAGTACGATTTCGATTGGCTGATGCTCGCGGCGCTGGGATACCAGGAATCCAGGCTCGACCAGAGCGTGCGCAGTCCGGTCGGCGCGATCGGCGTGATGCAGTTGATGCCGGCGACCGGCGATGCGATGAAAGTCGGCGACGTCAGGCAGATCGAGCCGAACATTCACGCCGGGACGAAGTACGTGCGGACAATCCTGGATACCTATTTCACTGACGCCAAGATGGACGACCTCAATCGCAGTCTCTTCGCATTCGCCTCGTACAACGCCGGACCGTCGCGCGTGGCCGGACTGCGCAAGGAGGCAGAGAAGCGCGGTCTCGACCCGAATGTATGGTTCGGCAGCGTGGAGCGCATCGCCGCAGAGCAGATCGGTCGCGAGACCGTGCAATATGTGGGAAACATCTACAAGTACTACATCGCCTACAAGCTCATCGTGGAGGAGCGGACCGAGCGCGCGGCAGCGCGCAAGGCATTTCACAGCAAATGATGAACGGAGACCCCCGTTTCGGCACGCGAGCTGCGCTCGTCGCGCTCGCCGCGGCCGCGATCTTCGCCGGCGACCCATCGGCGGCCTGGGCGCAACGTCCGCCGTCGGACGCGGAAATCAAGGCGTATCGCGGATTGCATGCCGCGGCGGCCGCGGGCGACGCCGCCGAGGTCGACCGGCTCATCGCCGGGGGCGCAGACCGGGAAGCCCGCGACGCCAATGGCCGCACGCCGCTGCATGTCGCCGCATTTCGCAGGCAGTACGACGCGGCCCGGGCACTCATGCGTCGCGGCGCCGACCCGAACGCGCTGGATGCCCAGCGCTATGACATCATCACCATCGCGGCCGTCGCCGACGATGTCCTGATGCTGCAGGTCGCGCTCGAGGGCGGCGCGAATCCGCGCAACGTAACGAGCCCCTACGACGGCACCGCGCTGATCGCGGCGGCGCATCTCGGGCACGATGAGGTCGTGAAGACGCTGATCAAGGCCGGCGCTCCGCTCGACCACATCAACAATCTCGGCTGGACCGCGCTGATCGAATCGATCGTCCTGGGCGACGGCGGCCCGCGTCACACAGAGACCCTGCGGGCACTGGTTGCGGCAGGGGCGAATCCGAGCCTCGCCGATCGCCAGGGCGCCACGCCGCTCGCACTCGCGCGCACTCGCGGCTATACGGCCATGATGTCAATCCTGCAGCAGGCGGGCGCACGCTGACTACGATTTGGGCGGCGGGTGCCGGTACTCGGGTTCCTTCTCGATATCCTGGTTGAGATGGCTGAGCATCCCGGTGTCGGTGAGCGCCTTGCGCATGCGGTCCGGAATCGCCGCCGAGTTGAGCGTGCCGTCCTCGTTGATGCGCGCGTAGACCCGGGTGGCCCGGCCTTCTGCGACCAGCGCGCCGCTGTCGGCGTTGATCGCCTTGCAGTTCCAGTGCAGCGTGCGCTCGCCGATGCGCGCGAGCGTCACCGAAGTCGCGACGCGGTCGCCGTACGCCGCCGGCCCAATGAAGCGGAAGTGGATCTCGCCCATCACGAAGGTGGTCCGGTCGTCCTTGATCATCTGGTCGATCGGGAAACCGATCGTGCGGAAAAACTCGTGCTCGGTGTCGTTGAACCAGGCTACGATCCGCGGGTAATAGACGAGACCGAAAGGGTCAGACTCGCCCCAGTTGACGGTGATTTCCTTCCAGTACATCGCGGTGGTGGTCACGGCGTTCTCCCCGGAGCGGCAGAGCGGCGGATCCGCCCGGCGCAGGAGACGCAATTCTAGCGGCGGGTCGGAAAAGCGGGGTGACCGCGACCGTTGCGCCGACGCCGGCGGCCGTTCATCGGGACGCTCGGGCGTCGCCCCGTCACCGAGCGCTCGGCGTGCACAAAGACCGATCTGGGCAAGCCGAGAAGTGGTAGCTTATTCAAACGTTCCCGGAGGCACGCGATGAGCGCCCCGCATCCTCCGTATCTGGCCACTGCCATTGCGGCGGTGGCCGCACACAAGCACGCGCCCGAGGCGGCGGTGGTGGAGCGGCTGCGCGCCGCGCTGCCTTTTGACGCCGAGGGGCACGCGGCAATCGAGACCGAGGCTCTGCGGCTCGCGGCCGCTGTGCGCAGCGCCGGCACGAGCGGACTCTCGGCCGAGCGCTTCCTCGGACACTACGGCTTGAGCACGCGCGAAGGCGTTGCGCTCATGTGCCTCGCGGAAGCCCTGCTCCGCGTTCCAGACGAAGCGACCGTCGATCGCCTGATCGCGGACAAGCTCGCCAGCACCGACTGGTCGTCCCACGAGGGCGGCGACAGCCTGCTCATGAACGCTGCCGCCTGGGGTCTCATGCTCACCGGCCGGCTCTACGACTGGCGCACGAGCGCCGGCGGCGGCCTCGCGGCCACGCTGTCGAACGCGGTGCGGCGCCTCGGCGAGCCGGTGGCGCGCGGCGCGGTGCGCCAGGCGATGCGCATCATGGCGGAGCAATTCGTGATCGGTGAGACCATGGACGCCGCGCTCGAGGCCGCAGCGGACCGCGAAGCGGAGGGCTTCCGCTTTACCTACGACATGCTGGGCGAGGCTGCGCACACGGCAGCGGACGCCGATCGCTATGCGGCGCGCTACGCGGAGGCGATCGATGCCGTCGCGCGCAGCGCCGCGCCCGCGGACGTCTTCGACCGCGCGAGCGTGTCCGTCAAGCTCTCGGCGCTGCATCCGCGCTACGAGCCCGCGCAGCGCGATCGGGTGCTGGCCGAGCTCGCGCCGCGCCTGCGCCACCTGGCGCTCGCCGCAAAGTCAGGTGGCATCATGCTCGTGATCGACGCCGAGGAGGCCGATCGGCTCGCGCTGCAACTCGAGCTCTTCGGGAGGCTCGCGGCGGACCCGGCGCTCTCCGGTTGGAACGGCCTCGGCTTCGTGGTGCAGGCCTACCTCAAGTGCGCACCGCAGCTCTGCGACCTGGCGATCGAATGCGCGCGCATGACGGGCCGCAGGATTCCGGTCCGGCTGGTGAAGGGCGCCTACTGGGATTCCGAGATCAAGCACGCGCAGCTCGCCGGCTTGCCCGACTATCCGGTGTTCACGCGCAAGGCCGCGACCGATCTCGCCTACCTCGTCTGCGCCGAGCGCCTGCTCGCGGCGCCGCGCGAAGTCTTCCCCGCGTTTGCGACCCACAACTGCCACACCGTCGCGGTCATCCGCCAGCTCGTGCGCGCGGCCGGACACCCTGCCTACGAGTTTCAGAAGCTGCAGGGCATGGGCGACGCGCTGTACAAAGCGCTGCAAGGAGAACCGGACCGGGCACCCGTCAGGGTCTATGCACCAGTCGGCGATCACCGCGATCTGCTCGCCTACCTGGTGCGTCGCCTCCTCGAGAACGGCGCGAACAGCTCCTTCGTGCACCAGATCGCCGATCCGGGCGTGCCGCTCGCACGTCTCGTCAGCAATCCGGTCGCGCGGCTGCCGCTGCCCTACGCGACCAACCCACGTGTCCCGCTTCCTGCGGACATGTTCGCCGATCGCCGCAATTCCGAAGGCATCGATCTCGCCGATCAGGCGGCGCTGGAATCGATCGCGCGGACCATCGAGATCGACCGCGACCGGGTTCCCGGGGGACCCGGTGCCGTTGCGCCGCGCATGGAACCCGGCAATCTCGATCAACCGGTGGGCAGCGTCGCAGCCACGCTGCCCGCCGCGCTCGAAGCGGCCATCCAACGTGCGCACGCAGCCTGTCCGGAGTGGGCTCGGCGCAGCGTCGAGGATCGGGCACGCATCCTCAAGCAGGCCGCCGATACGCTCGAGGCCACGCGGCTCGGATTCGTCTCGCTCCTCGCGCGCGAGGCCGGCAAGACCTGGGACGACGGCATTGCCGAAGTGCGCGAGGCGGCCGACTTCTGCCGCTATTACGCCACCGAGGCGCGCCATCGCTTCGCTGCGCAGGCGCTCCCGGGACCGACCGGGGAATCGAACCGTCTCACCCTGCACGGACGCGGCGTGTTCGCGTGCATCAGCCCCTGGAACTTCCCGCTGGCGATCTTCACCGGCCAGGTCGTCGCCGCTCTGGCAGCCGGCAACACGGTCGTCGCCAAGCCGGCCGCGCAGACTCCGCTCGTCGCCCGGCGGATGGTCGCGATGCTGCACGAGGCCGGCGTGCCGGCCGACGCGCTGTCGCTCGCCATCGGCGCGGGTGGGGAGATCGGCGCCAAGCTCGTCGCGGATCCCCGCATCGCGGGCGTGGCCTTCACCGGATCGGTCGAGACCGCGCAGCACATCAACCGTTCGCTCGCCGCACGCAGCGGCGCGATCGTGCCGCTCATCGCCGAGACCGGCGGCTTGAACGCGATGATCGTCGACTCCACCGCGCTCGCCGAGCAGGTGGTCGGCGACGTGATCACCTCGGCGTTCCGCAGCGCCGGCCAGCGCTGCTCGGCGCTTCGAATCCTTGCGCTGCAGGCCGACACCGCCGACCGTGTCATGGAGATGCTCTCCGGCGCGATGCAGTGCCTCCGGCTCGGCGATCCGGCGCGCCTGGGCACCGACATCGGCCCGGTCATCGACGGCCAATCGCTCTCTGCGCTGGAGCAGCATCGCGATGCGCTCGCATCGCGCGCGAAGCTCGTCGGCGCCGTGCCGCGTCCGGTCGACCTGCCGCGTGGCCACTACTTCGCTCCCGTCGCCTATGAAGTGGACTGGGATGGGCTACCCGATCGGGAGGTGTTCGGGCCGATCCTGCATGTAGTCCGCTACGCGCGCGCCGACCTGCCACGGCTGCTCGAACGGCTCGCTGCGCCGGGCTACGGGCTCACGCTCGGCATCGCGAGCCGCATCGACGGCTTCATCGACGAGGTCACGCGCACGCTCCACGCCGGCAACACCTATGTGAATCGCAGCATGATCGGCGCAATGGTCGGCGTGCAGCCCTTCGGCGGCGAGGGCCTCTCCGGCACCGGATTCAAGGCCGGCGGGCCGAACTATCTCCTGCGCTTCGCGCTCGAGCGCACCCTCACCGTCAACACTGCCGCAATCGGCGGCAACGCCGCGCTCCTGGCTGGAGACGAGTAAGCCACCCGCATCGCTCCAAGGTCGCCACGCGCCGCGCGAGCGGCGATAATCGCGCCCTGCGTTTCAATGGAGGGCAAGCGGATATGGCGGCGCAGCATCGAGGGCCCCGCGCGCGGCGCGCGATCGTGATCGGCGGCTCGATGTCCGGGCTGTTTACCGCCGCGTTCCTGCGCAACATCGGCTGGGACGTGGACGTCTTCGAACGCTCGACAGTTGAGCTCGTCGGCCGCGGCGCAGGCATCACGGTACATCCCGAGCTGCTCCGGGCACTCGAGCTGAGCGGTGCCGGGACGCGCGACCTCGGTATCGAGGTCGAAAAACGCATCGCGCTCGACAGGCAGGGCAACGTCATCGGGGAGGTGCGACTCCCCCAGATCCTCACTTCGTGGGACCGTCTGCAGAGCATGCTGCGCGCGCAGCTGCCGAGCGAGCGCTACCACCTCGGCCATGCGTTGGAGGAGTTCGACCAGAAGCGCTCCGAGGTCACCGTGCGTTTCGAAGGCGGCCGCACCGAGCGCGCCGATCTCCTCGTCGGCGCAGACGGCTTTCGCTCGAGCGTGCGCGCCCAGGTTGCACCCGACGTGCAGCTGATCTACGCGGGCTATCTCGTGTGGCGCGGCGCGCCCAACGAGGCCGATCTGTCCAGACGCACGCTGGCGGA
>JBFJOO010000087.1:0-17370 GCA_041617635.1 Burkholderiales bacterium
GGAGGAAACCGGCTGGTTTCCTCCTTCGGAGAAACCCGAAGGTAACGAACAGGAGGGAACCGGCTGGTTCCCTCCCGTTACCCTCCTTCCCGCTGAGAGGGCGTGTCGCATGAGAATTGGGATCTTGCTTGCGTTGCTTGCGGTTGGTGTGGTCGCGCCGGTGGCGGCGCAGCACGGCACGCAGCCGCTGCATCGGCAATTCGACGATGCGGAGCACTGGGCGCGGGTATTCGACGACCCCGCGCGGGACGCCTGGCAGAAGCCGGCGGAGGTGATACGCGCGCTCGGGCTTGCGCCCGACGCATCGGTGGCGGACATTGGCGCGGGCACCGGCTATTTCGCGGTCCGGCTGGCGCGCGCCGTCCCGCAGGGCCGCGTCTACGCGATCGATGTCGCGCCGGCGATGGTGCAGCACCTCAAGTCGCGCGCCGACCGCGAGAAGCTCGCCAACCTGGAGGCGCTTCAGGCGGCCGCCGCCGATCCCCGGCTGCCACAGGCGGTCGACCTGGTGATTCTCGTCGATACCTACCATCACATCGGGGATCGTGAGGCCTATTTCCGCAAGCTGCGCGGATCGCTCATTCGCACGGGGCGCCTCGCGATCATCGATTTCCGGCTCGACTCGCCGGTGGGTCCGCGGCACGGGCGCATCGCGCCCGACACCGTGAAAGCCGAGCTCGCGCGCGCCGGTTACCGTTTCGCGACAGCGCACGATTTCCTGCCGTACCAGTACTTCCTGGTCTTTACGGTGGACGGCAGCTGAGCCGCGGCGCGTTACTGCGCCGGCTGCCGGAGTCGGGCGACTTCGGCCTCCAGCTCCGCGATGCGCGTGCGCAGCGCCGCCGCGTGCGCGTCGACCTCGGCCAGGCTCAGGCGCACGGTGATGTGCTGCGAGCAGTTCCAGTCGTACCCCTCGACCGCGATGAGCATCGCGCGTTCCGCACGAGCCTTGTAGCCGGGCGGGTGAAGCTGCGCGACGAGCGCCGCGTCCTCGGCGACCTCGACCAGGCGGGCGCGCCCGAGAAGCTTGAGCCGACGCCGTTCGGCGTAGTCGAGCAGGATGAGCGCGACACGATCGTCGGCGGACAGGTTGCCGGCCGACACGTACTGACGGTTGCCGCGGAAATCCGCGAATCCGAGCGTACCGGCGTCGAGCACGTGCAGGAATCCGGGTGGCCCGCCACGGTGCTGCAGGTACGGCCACCCGGTCTCGCTCACCGTCGCCATGTAGAAGCTGTCGCGCGCGCCGATGAACTCCACTTCACGAGGTCCGAGCCGATCCGGCGCCGAAACGGAGTCCTGCTGCCCGACGGATGCCGCCCGTGCACCCTGTTGGATCTGCAGGGCCTTCACGCGGTCGGTGAAGGCGATTTCGGCGAAGCGGTGGCCCATCGTCTTGCTCCATTAGTGACCGCCCGCCCGAAGCGGGGCCGGCCGAAAAAATTCAGTCGGCGGAAAATTGCGAGTCTTACACCAATTTTGCCTGCCGTCCCGGTCGCGCTTCAGGGTTCGGTGGCCGGTGTTCGAGCGCCCCGGCGACCTGTTACCCTCCCGCGTGAACAAGCTCGCGTTCGATACGGGAGGGACCATTGAGCGAGAAGATCAGCATCCAGTTCACGCGGTTCTCGGCCTTCTATTCGCCGCTCATCGCGACCATCGCGGGCGGGTTCCTGGAAAGCGAAGGGCTGCGCGCGGAGCATTCGGTGTCGCCACAGGGGAAATCGGCGATCGAAGGCCTCGTCGAGGGCACGGTGCACGTCGCCCAGTCGGCGCCATCGCAAGCCATCAGCGCGCTCGAGCAGGGCAAGACACCACCGGCGCTGCACTTCGCCCAGGTGAACGAGACGGACGGCTTCTTCCTGGTCGGACGCAAGCCCGAGCCCGATTTCTCGTGGGAGCGGCTGAAGGGCCGGGAAGTGCTCGTCGACCACGGCGGTCAGCCGATGGTGATGTTCCGCTACGCGTGCTTCAAGCGGGGGCTCGACTTCGGCGCGATACGCGCGATCGACGCGGGGTCGGCGAGCGCGATGATCGAGGCCTTTCGCGCCGGAAAGGGCGACTACGTGCACCTGCAGGGGCCCGCGCCGCAACAGCTCGAGCACGACGGTGTCGGGCGCATCGTTGCCGCGCTCGGCGACGCGATCGGACCGTGTGCCTTCTCGAGCCTGGCCGCGACGCGCGAGTGGCTCGCGAGCGACATGGCCCCGCGCTTCACGCGGGCCTATCGGAAGGCGCGGGCCTGGCTGATTTCGACGCCGGCAGCGGAAGTGGCGAAGGTCGAGGCGCCCCTGTTTCCGGGCGTCGATCTTGCCGTGTTGACTGCCACCGTCGGGGCCTACCAGAAGCTCGGGAACTGGACGCCGCACGTCGAGATCACCCGGTCCGCGTACGAGGCCACGCTCGATATCTTCCAGCACGCCGGACGAATCACCCGGCGGCACCGCTACGAGGACGCCATCGCCGCGCCGCCCGGCGGCTGATTTCGCCTACGCCCCCGTGAGGCGCCGGAGCGCCGCGCCGAGCTTCGGATGCGCATCGAAGCGCGCGAGATAGTCCGCGTCGCGTGCGCCCCCCTTGGCGGACATGATGCGGCCGAGTGCGCGTCGCTCGGCCGGGCGCCAGCGCGCAATGCCCGGCAGCGCCGCGACGATCGGTGCCCAGCGCGCCCAGGCGCGGCGCGCATAGACGCCTGTGACGCGCGCCACGCCAAGGCGACGCATGGTGACACGGACGCAATCTTCCACCGCGCGATCGCGGTCCGCGCCGGCGCGGGAACCGAGGAGGTCCGCGATGCGCGCGCCCAGCGCGTTCAGCCGCGGCCAGTGCGGCGCGCGCGCGCCGTCCATCTCGAGATACAGATAGTCCTGTGCGAGCCGCGTGAGCGTGCGCGCCGATGATCGGTGCCGCGGATCGGATCGCATGCGCGCGAGCTCGCGCCGCGCAAGCCTGCCGATCGCTGCATTGCGCGGTCGAAAGCCGAGCTTGTAGTAGAACCACCAGGCGCCGGAGGCGATGCCCTCCTCGTTGTGATCTCCGAGCTGGTACGGCTCGATCGTGAAGGACGTGGCGGCGAAGAGCGCGCGAAACGCGGCCAGCAGGCGGCCGAACACGTGGGCCGCCTCCCCGCCGCGAAACGTCTCGAAAGTGTTGTACGAGACATCCACGCACCGGAAGAGGACGTCGGCTTGAACGTAACCGATCGGCACACCGTTGCGCAGCGTGAGCAGGCCATAGGAGGCGCGCAGCGTCGGGCGGCGCTCCGGTAGCATGCCGATCACGGCCCATTGCAGCCCGGCGCCGTCGTCCACGATGCGCACGTCGCGCGCATCGCCGTACGCGAACGCATCGAGATCGCGGCTGCGCGTCACCATCGCCTCCTGCGCGAGATCGATCAGGCGGCGACCCGCGTCGCGCGAGACCCTGCGGACCGATCGCGGGGGCTCCGCGAGCGCCTGGCGCAGATTCGGGCGCCCGCGACGCGGCGGCTGCGCGCTGAAGACCACGGGTCCGCGCGCATGGTGCGCGAGCGTGCGCGTCGGCGTTCCGCGGCCGGCGCGGAGGGCGAGCGGCGTGTCGAGGTTGTCGAAGAACGCCTCGCGCGTGAAGTCGTCGCCCGGCAACGCCTCGACCCGGCGCACGTAGAAGGTCCCGTCCGGCGTGCGCGGACCGCGCAGCCGGTCGAGCGCGGCGCGCGGCGCCGGCGCGTGCTGGCGGAGCCAGAGCGCCTCGACCGGGGTGACGAGCAGCGGCAGCGCGCCGGCCAGCCGAGCCGGCTCGTCAACGTTGTCCCAGTCGATTGCCAGTCGTGCGGGCCAGCGCGCCGCGAGCCAGCGTGCGGTCGGCCAGAAGAAGCGGTAGCGGATCTCGGTGCCGGCGATGCCCGAATCGGCCAGCGCGTCGCGGTGCCGGGCGAGGTCGCGACGCAGCGCGAATCCGCGCAGCATGCGCGTGACTTGCGCGAGCACTGCGCGATTATCCGGATAGGCGCGCAGATAGCACAGATGCTCGTGCAAGCGCAGGACACCGCGTGCGTTTGCCAAGCGGGCGCGCGCGAGTGCGCGCAGCAACGCGAGCTTGGCTGCGGCGTGTCCGGGACCGTACGCAACGCGCGTCGCTTCGAGGCTGCGCAGCAGGCGGGAAGGGTTGGCTGCCATCGTTCCGCGTCGAACGGTAACGGCCCGGGCAGGTTCGCGCAACTCGCGTCTGGGTCAGGAGGCGCACAATCGGCGCTGTTCCGGCGGAGCGGGATCGCGCCGACCCGCCGGCAAGCATTCGAATTCTTCATGCTCCCCAGATCATTGCGCTGCACGGCCCGCAACCTCGCGGGCGCACTGGCAACCGCGCTTGCGGTGTCGGCACTCGCTGCGCCGCCGACCCCGGTTACCGTAAGGGTGCCTGCCGGGACTTTCATACACGGCTCCGATCGTGCCGAGCGGGATGCGGCGTACCGGCTCGATGAAGCGGGCTACGGCCACAGCGTGACCCGCGAGCAGCAGTGGTACGAGGGCGAGGCGACGCGCGCTCCGGCGACCACGAGCGGATTCGCGATCGCGCGCACGCCCGTCACGAACGCGCAGTACGCCGCGTTCGTGGGCGCGACCGGACATCGCCTGCCGGACGTCGCCGCAGAGACCTGGGAGGCCTATGGACTCATTCATCCCTACTCGCGCACGCGCCGGTTCGCGTGGCGGTACGCAGCCGACGGGCGAACGCCGGTTCCGCCGCCGGGCCGCGCCGATCACCCCGTCGTCCTCGTCTCGCACGCCGACGCACTGGCCTATGTGGAGTGGCTTTCCGGCGTGACCGGTCGCCGCTGGCGGATCCCGACCGAGAGCGAGTGGGAAAAGGCGGCGCGCGGCACGGATGGCCGCCGGTTTCCGTGGGGCGACCAGTTCGACCCGCAGCGTCTGAACTCGCACGACCAGGGGCCGTTCGACACCATGCCGGTCGGCAGCTTTCCCGGAGGTGCGAGTCCGTACGGCGCGCTCGACATGGCCGGTCAGGTGTTCGAATGGACGGCGACACCGGCCGGGGACGCTCGACACATCGTGAAGGGCGGCTCGTGGGATGACAAGGGCTGCGGCGTCTGCCGGCCGGCCGCGCGCCACTCCCGCCCGGACGCGCTCAAGCACATCCTCATCGGTTTTCGCGCGGTGTTGGACGAGTAGCGCTCTGGATAGTGCTAGCGGCGTGCGGAGCGGGCGTGCCGCGGCCCGGGCCGCAGCGCCGGTGCAAGCGAGTCCACCGCGAAATCGAAGAAGGCGCGCACCCGGGCGAGTCCCCGGTAATCGGGGTGGGTAAGAATCCAGAGCTCGGAGTCGAGCTCCGCGACGGGTTCGCCGAACCGCACGAGCCCGGTGCAGGCATCGCCGACGAAGCAGGGCAGGACGCCCACGCCGAGCCCCTGCGCGAGCGCGAGGCGAACGGCCGCGATGCTGTTCACCGCGAGCGCGATGCGCGCCCTGGGATGTCGCTGGCGCCGCCACCGCGCGGCCGGCAACTCCGCCAGCGAATCGTCGGGGATCACCCAGCCGACCGAATCGAGGGCGCTTCCGGTCCGCAACGAGCGCGCGAGGGCGCGCGGGGCGTACACCGCCCACGGGACTGCGCCGAGCGATCGACCGACGAGGTGCCCGGGGGGCTTGCGCGTCGGCCGCAGTGCCACATCCGCGTCGCGCTTGGTCAGGTCCGCGAAGAGGTTCGTCGCGGCGAGTTCGATGCGCACCTCCGGATAGCGCGCCACGAACTCGCCCAGGCGCGGCACCAGCAGGTCGTTCTGGATCGTATCGGTGGTGGTCACGCGCAGCGCGCCGGCCGGTGCGGCGTCCCCGCTGCCGATCCGTTCCTCCAGCCCGAGGACCTCGGACTCGACGCGCTCGGCCGCCTGCACGGCGGCCGCCCCGGCCTCGGTGGGCAGATACCCTTCCCGCGAGCGCTCGAAGAGCTTCACGCCCATGCGCTTTTCGACCGCTCGGGCGCGCCGGAACACCGTCGACGGATCCGCGCCGAGCCGCAGGGCGGCGGCCTCCAGGGTGCGGCCGCGCGCCAGCGCGAGCACGACGCGCAGGTCGTCCCACTGGGAAGGGGAAGGCGAGCGGGTCGTCGATGGAGTAGGCGATGATGCAATGGATGCTTTCATAATTGCTTATTCACATTGCGTTTATGCAATCTTACATTGACCGCCATCCAACCTGTCAACGGCATGGAGACGGCAATGATCGACATGACTTACGCGCCCTACGGCGTGTTCCTGCTGCGGGTCGCGCTCGGCGCGATGTGGATCGCCCACGCAGGATTCAAGCTCTTCGTGTTCGGAATGGATGGCTTTGCGCAGTTCCTGGCGGACCAGGGACTGCCGAGCTACATGGCTTGGCCCGTGATCGTGGCCGAGGTGGGCGGCGGACTTGCCATCCTGCTCGGCGTGTACGCCCGCCACGCGGCCCTCGCGCTGACGCCCATCATGGCGGTTGCGATGTGGACGCACCTGCCGAACGGGTGG
This sequence comes from Burkholderiales bacterium, assembly GCA_041617635.1. GTDB lineage: Bacteria > Pseudomonadota > Gammaproteobacteria > Burkholderiales > SG8-39 > JAABRB01. The sequence goes on from JBFJOO010000087.1 coordinate 6,500, forward strand.
GTCTTCAACGCACAGGGTGGCGGATGGGAGTACCCGGCGTTCCTGCTCGCGACCTCGGTTGCGCTATTGCTCGTCGGCGACGGGGCCTTCGCCCTCAAGCGCCGCAGCCTGACGTTTTTCGACCCGGCCGCGGATCGCCGGGCGCACGCCGCGTAGCGCGGCGCCGTCATCAGGAGCGAACGCGATGACCCATGCTGCCCTACTCGAGCTCGTGAGCCATCATCTGTGCCCGTATGTCCAGCGCGCGGCGATCACGCTCGCCGAGAAGAACGTGCCGTTCCGGCGGACGATCGTCGATCTAGCCGACAAGCCCGAGTGGTTCAGGCGCATCTCGCCGCTCGGCAAGGTCCCCCTGCTGCGCGTCGGCGAGGACGTCCTCTTCGAGTCGGCCGTGATCTGCGAGTACCTGGACGAAACCCAGACGCCGCGACTCCATCCTGCCGCTGCAATGGAGCGGGCGCGTCACCGTGCGTGGATCGAGTTCGCGTCCGCGACGCTGAGCGCGATCTGGGCGTTCTATACCGCCCCCGACGCACCCACGTACGAGGGGAAGAGGCAAGATCTCGCGGGCAAGTTCGCCTGGGTCGAGCGAGCGCTCGGCGCGGGGCCATGGTTCGCCGGCAGCCGCTTCACGCTGGTCGACGCGGCGTTTGCACCGGTGTTCCGCTACTTCGAAGTCTTCGAGCGATTCGATGATCTGCGCGTCTTCGACGCGACGCCGAAAGTGCGCGCCTGGCGGAGCGCGCTCGCCGGCCGTGAATCGGTGATGCGTGCCGTCGATGCCGACTATCCGGAAAGGCTGGTCGCGTTTCTACGCGCGCGCAACAGTCATCTGTCCACGCTGATGGAAAGAGACGCGGCGCCGGCGGCGGCGTGAGCCGCACGGCCGCTACGCGATGTCCGCGAGGACTTCGCCGAGCGTGCCGAACAGGGTGTCGATCTCGCTCCGCTCGATGATGAGGGGCGGCGAGACGGCAACGGTTTCGCCGGTGAAGCGCACCATCACGTTTCGTTCGTAGCACTTCAGAAAGGCCTCCTGGGCCCGGGCGCCCGGCGCGCCGGGGCGCGGCGCAAGCTCGACCGCGGCCACCAGGCCCAGGTTGCGGATGTCGATCACGTTCGGCTTGCCGCGCAGCGCGTGCACCGCGTCCGCGAAGTACGGCTCGAGCGCGCGCACCCGCTCGTACAATCCCTCGCGCTCGAATACGCCGATCGACGCAATGGCTGCGGCTGCGGCAAGCGGGTGGCCCGAGTAGGTGTAGCCGTGCAGGAACTCGACGGCGCCGGCGGCCGCGGCGTTGACCACGGTATCGTAGATCCCGTCGCGGACGATCACCGCGCCCATGGGGACCGAGCCGTTCGTCAGGCCCTTCGCGCAGGTGATCATGTCGGGCATCACCCCGAAGCGCTCCGCGGCGAACGAGTGGCCGAGCCGCCCGAATCCCGAGATGACTTCGTCGAAGATGAGCAGGATGCCGTGGCGATCGCAGATCTCGCGCAGCCGCGCGAGATAGCCGCGCGGCGGCAGCAGCACGCCCGCCGATCCGGCGAACGGCTCGACGATGACCGCCGCGATGTTCGCGGCGTCGTGCAGCGGGATGATGCGCCGCTCGAGCTCGTCGGCGAGATGTGCGCCCCACTGCGGCTCGCCGCGCGAGAAGGCGTTGTGCTCCAGATCGTGGGTGCTCGAAAGATGGTCCACGCCGGCCACGAGCTGACCGAAAGCCTTGCGATTGCCCGGAATCCCGCCTACCGCCATGCCGCCGAAGTTCACGCCGTGATAGCCGCGCTCGCGGCCGATGAGCCGCTGGCGCGTGCCCTCGCCGCGCGCGCGATGGTAGGCGAGGGCGATCTTGAGCGCGCTGTCCGCGGCTTCCGAACCGGAATTGCAGAAGAAGGCGTGACTGAAGCCGGCCGGAGCGTGCGCGACGAGGCGCGCTGCGGCCTCGAATTCGACCGGATGTCCCATCTGGAACGGCGGTGCGTAATCGAGCGTCTCGGCCTGCCGCTTGATCGCCGCCACGATCTCGGGACGGGCGTGGCCGGCGTTCACGCACCACAAGCCTGCGGTGCCGTCGAGGATCCGGCGGCCGTCGTGCGACGTGTAGTACATGCCCTCCGCGGCGACGAGCAGCCGGGGGGCCGCCTTGAACGCGCGGTTCGCGGTGAAGGGTTTCCAGAGCGGCGCGAGATCGAGCGCCAGCTCGGGCGGGGTTGGTGCATTCATGGGAGTCTCCGGTGCGCAACTGCGCGGGTTCAACCGATGGTAGGGCTCGCCCGGCAGGCCCGCAATGCCACACTGCACGGCGCGCTCAGCGCGCCGGACGGTTCTTCAGCTCGATCGGTTTTCCGTGCGGGGTCGCGCGGGCCGCCGCGTCCCAGTCATTCTTGCGTTGCAGCATCTCGGCGACCGTCACCAGCCCCTTCGCTGCGGCGAGCTTTTCCAGGGCCGCCAGCCAGTACTCGTAATAGCGCGTCCCGTCGTCCGGTTGACCGGCTGCCTTGATCTCGGTGCCGAGCGCGTCGGACCACTCGCGCCAGGTGAACAGCCCGCGCTCGTGCAGCGCGAGCGCAATACTGAACGCCTGCGCCTCCCACGGGGCGCGAAACACCGGCCCGTCGGTGTCGCGCGGGATGTTCGGCAGCGTGTCGAGGTCGGGCGGCGTTGACGTCACGCTGCGTCGAGATGGGCGTCCCACAGATCCGCGTACACGGCGTCCCTTTCGCTCGCCTCAGCGCCCCACAGCTCGCGGGCGGCGAAGCGGACGCTATAGAGGTGCTGAGGCTGCGGGCCTTGCCCCATCGCGTGCGAGTCGGCGAAGACGAAAACGCCGTGATCACGGTCGACAACGCCCGCGCGACCGCGGGCGTAGCGGGGCAGGCGGGTATGACCGGTCGGATGGATGTTGCGTGCGATGACGCGGTCGCCGGGGGCGAAGCGCGCCGGCGCATTGCCCCTCCCTCCCTCGTTCACCCGCGCCGAGCCGCCCTTCTTGAGCAGACCCTCGACGTCGGCCGCGGTGAGCCGGCGCGGGTGGCCGGTGCGCTCGACCGGTGCGGCGGGATCACGCAATCGCTCGTCGAGCTCGGCCTGCGGCACGAGACCTTGCTCGACGAGCAGGCGCTCGAGGCCCCACAGCCACTTCTCGTAGTACGTTGCGGCGAGGTACTCGGCGCCCGGCATGCGCTCGCGCGCGTGACGGCTCATGTCGATGTTCCACTCGCCGAGGAAGCCGGTCGCGAGCGTCAAGGCGAGCGCGCGCCGCTCCCACTCGTGATGAAACCAGGGCTCCTCCGGCTCGATTTCCACCTGGCCGAGGCCGTGCATGCCGCCCATGTCGTGAACACTGTTCATCGCGCGCCCTTGTTCGACGGCGCCGCGACGCGCGCCACGCCGATCATCGCGTCGCGGGTCACGAGCGCCGCAAGCTGGTCCTCGGTCCAGTCCTCGGTTCCCGTGGGGCGCTCGGGCAGCACGAGGTAGCGGACCTCGGCAGTCGAATCCCATACCCGCACCTCGACATCGGTCCCGATGTCCAGGCCGAGCTCCCGCATGACGCCGCGCGGGTCGATCACGGCGCGCGAGCGATACGGCGCCGACTTGTACCAGACCGGCGGCAGCCCGAGTACCGGCCAGGGATAGCAGGAGCACAGGGTGCATACGACGAGGTTGTGCACCTCGGGCGTATTTTCGAGCGCGACCATGTCCTCGCCTTGCCGGCCCGTGTATCCGAGGCTCGCGATGGCCGCGGTGGCGTCGCGCAGCAGCCACTCGCGAAATGCGGAGTCGGTCCAGGCTCTTGCGACGACGCGGGCGCCGTTGCGCGGACCGACCTTGGTCTCGTAGGTGTCGATGAGCGCGTCGAGCGCCGGCGGGTCGACCAGTCCCTTGTCGACGAGCAGCGATTCGAGCGCCTTGACGCGCAACTCGGTGTCCGAGAAGTGCGAGCCTTCAGTGTGGGCGTGCCGGTGGCCGTGATCGTCGTGTGCGCTGCTCATGCCCTCATCACGTTGCTGAGCGAGTTCGTGGAATGGTGAAATTGTGACCCCGAACTCCGGGGCCTGTCCATTCCCGGTCCCTACTTGGCGGGTGAAGTGCGCGCCCCGCCCCGTTTCCCTGCTTTCGCTTCCCGCTTGAGCTTGTCGGGGTGGGGGTACTGGGGCTGGTCGTAGCTTTCGCGGACGAATCGCTCGCAGACCAGCAGGCGCTTTTCCTGCCGGCGGTTGATCAGCGGGTAGTGACGCGTTTCGAGCAGCTGCTCCACGACGCCCCAGCAGTTCTTCGGGTTCGTCACCCATTCCTTGGGGTCGATGCGGCGCATATCGAATGAGCGCGAATAGCTGCGCAGCGTCTTCTGGCCGCGCCGGTTGGTGTACTCGTGGATGTAGGACATCGCAAGCTCGCGCAGGCTGCGGTACACCGGGTCGCGAAACCGCAGCGGCGCGTGGTTGGTCTTCGAGATCGCTCCCCAGCACCCGTTGCGGCGAAAGAGCGTGATGGCATGGTCGAAATCGCGCACCGCCGACAGATAGAGGAGCAAAGGCGGCTCGCCGTGGATCCAGAGCGCACACGCGGCCAGCATGGCGCCCTCGATGCAGTGCGCATGGCGCTTTTCCAGGACGCTGCGCACGGAGAGCGCCGTGTCGCCGTGCAGCTCGTGGTTCTGCGCGATCCGGTCGTTCAGGAATTTCTGGATCTTCTCCGGGGTGTCGAGCCGCCGCAGCGCGGCGAACTCGCCTTTCGTGAGACCGAGATCCGCGGCGCGGGCGAAGCGTTTCATCCTCTTGCTGGCCTTCTGGCCCGCGGGGTGCGGGGAACTGCCGAAGGGTACCCAATGGCGCGTGGTCCGGCTAGCACCGCATGCGCGACGGCGCGAAATCGCTTCCGCCGGGCGCACATTGCCGGGACTACTCGTCGGAGAAGAAGCGATAGAAGAACGCGCCGTCGACGAAATCGTGCTCGTCGACCACGTGGTGAAGGAGGCAGAGATCGATCAGGCGCTGGCCGAGTGCGACGGCTTGCTCCCGGTCGAGCTGGTAGGTCCGCGCCATCCAGTCGACGGCCTCCGAGCCGACAAAGCATTCCGGATAGCTCTTGCCGAGATAGCTCCGGGTTCGGATCCCGACGCCCGATGCGCCCCGCATCAGCTTGACGAGCTCATCGATGTCGATCGCGTCGATGGCTTCCGTCGGAGCGCGAAAGCGATAGAAGAACGCGCCGTCGCGAAGCGAGTGCTCCTTCACGACATGATGAAACAATCCGCGGGCGCAGAGTGCCTGGCCGGCCTGCAAAGCGAGCGTGCGGTCGAGCTTCGCCGTCCGCGCGATCCAGTCCACCGCTTCCGATCCGACGAAGCATGCGGCATAGGACTTGAACCGGTAGGAACGGTCCCGTACGGCAACGCCCTGCGCGCCGCGCATGCGACGCGCGAGCTCGTCGAGGTCGACGCCGCGCGACGCCAGGCGCTCGATGACGACGTAGGGATCGTCGTCGACGCCGTATCCAGGGCCGTGCGCAACCGCGCGCAGGAAGGTTCGCAGCCGCCGCGCGTTCGGCACGGCGCTTCCAAGCGCTCGCGCAAGCAGGTCCTCGCCCTCGACTCGCATCCGCGCAACCGACACCGCCGGAAGCAGGTCGCCGGCACCCTGGCTCCGCGCCCAGCGCAGCTCACCCGGTTCAACGGTGTGACGTGCGGTGTGCACCGCAATCAGACGCATGTCCGGGCGATGGAGACGCGCTCGCCGCACCAGCCGCGCGAGGGGCGTCGCCTCGGCGACCAGGACGGCGAGGTCGACGAGCGCCACATCGAAGGCCTCCGCGACCCGCGGCGTGGTACCCAGCAATTGCAGCAGCGGAGCCTCCATCGCGCGAACGGCAGTCACGCCTTGGGACGCGAACGCCGCACGCCAGATCTCCTCTTGATGCGGCGCGGCAAGCGCGAATAAAGCGGTTGTTGAGCGGGGTTCCATGCCGTCCGTTCCCTGGAAGATGGATACGAACCCGAGCCCGCGCAGGATTCGCGCCTCGCGGTGACGACGCCAACTCGATCACAGCCGACGGCGCCCCAGCGCTTTACACAACTTTACACGGGCGAGAAGGCCGTGCAACGGGCGCTTGCCATCATGATCCTGTCGATGGAGCGCCATCCGTCGCACGACTCTCAACTCTCGGCAAGGAGAAACTCATGAATCAGGAACAGGAACCCCGCGACAAGGCATCTCGAACCGATCCGGGCAGGCCCGGTAGGCGCAGCTTCTGGAAGCGTGCCGTCGTTTTCGCGGCGATCGGTGCGACCGTGGCCGGTGTGGGCGCGGGCGTCTTCGCGCACGGTGGCCCCGGCGGAGGGTGGGGCGGTCCGGGCGGCTGGCACGCGCGGCACGATGCGTCTCCCGAGCTCCGCGCCAAGCACGTGGACCTGATGGTCGAGCACATGCTGGACGGCATCGACGCCAGCGCCGACCAGAAGTCCCGCATCAACGCGATCGTCACGGCGACGATGCAGGAGATGCAGCCGCTGCGTGCGCAGCGCTTCGAGGCGCGGCGCGAAGCGATCGCGATCCTCACCCAGCCCACGGTCGATCGGGCCAAGATCGAGGCCTTTCGCGTCGAGAAGCTGAAGCTCGCGGACGCCGCGTCACAGCGCCTGACCCAGGGCATCGCGGACGTCGCCGAGGTGCTCACGTCCGAGCAGCGCGCCGCGCTGGCGGAGAAATTCTCCAGGCACCGCGGCCAGAACTGAGCGCCTCCGACGGCGCGCGCCGGCAGGCTCGGCGATCGGGTTATCCTCGCCAGAGGAAACCCGCATCGCCGAGCGCAATCATGGCTGACCGTATCCTGATGATCGAGGACGATGCGCGCCTGTCCGACATGGTGAGCGAATACCTCGGCAAGTCCGGTTTCCGGGTCACGGTGAGCGGGACCGCTGCGCAGGGTCTCGAGCGGCTCGAGCGCGAGTCCTACGACATGCTCGTGCTCGACCTCATGCTGCCCGACATGGACGGCCTCGAGGTCTGTCGCGCCGTGCGCGCCCGATCCGATCTGCCGATCCTGATGCTCACCGCGCGCGGCGACGCGACCGACCGCGTGGTGGGTCTCGAACTCGGCGCGGACGATTACCTGCCGAAGCCGTTCGATCCGCGCGAGCTGCTCGCGCGGCTGCGCGCGATACTGCGTCGACGCTCGCCCGGCCGGGCGGCCGATGTCCTGCGCTTCGGCCGCCTGGAAATCGATCGCGGGGCCCGCTCCGTGCGGGTCGCAGGCGAGGAGCGCCCGCTCACGAGCTTCCAGTTCGCGCTGCTGGTCGCGTTTGCCGAGCGCCCCGGGCGGGTGATGTCGCGCGACGAGCTGATGGATCTCGTCAAGGGCGAGCAGCTCGAGGCGTTCGATCGGTCCATCGACGTGCATGTCTCGCGCATCCGCGCTGCCATCGAGGACGACCCGAAGCGCCCGCGCCGCATCATCACCGTGCGCGGTGCGGGCTACGTTTTCGCGAAGAGCCAGGACGAGAGCGCGTGAAACGGCTGTACGTCCAGATCTTCCTGACCATTGTTGCGGCACTCGCGGCGTTCGCGCTGCTCGCCGGCATCGCGTGGCGGCAGTTTGGCGAGTCGCGGTGGACAGCCAGCGCGCGCGACACCGTGTCGGAGCTGATCTATGCGGCCCTGCCGCCGGCCGACGCGCCGCGCGCGGCGCATCAGGCGGCGCTGGACCGCATCGCCGGCAAGCTCCACCACGACATCGCGCTCTATGATGCCGACGGCGTTTCGCTCGCGCGCCTCGGCCGGGATCTGCCTGCGCCCGGCGCCGCGGGTGCGACGGGCGGATGGGTGAGCGGAAGAGGTCCACCCGCATGGACCTTGCAGCTGCCGGACGGACGCTGGCTGGTGGCGCGCCTGCACCGCGGACCACGCCCGCCTTTTGTGGGACTCGTCGCCACTTTGGCACTGCTCGCGCTCGGCGTGGCGGTCGGCGTCTACCCGGTCGTGCGGCGGCTGACGCGGCGGCTCGAACGGCTCGAGGCCGGCGTCGATGCGCTCGGCTCCGGCGATCTCTCGGCACGGGTTCCGGTCGAGGGTCGCGACGAAGTTGCCGCGCTCGCGGCGACGTTCAACCGCGCGGCCGGCCGGATCGAGGCGCTCGTGGCGGCGCACAAGAAGTTGCTTGCGAACGCTTCGCACGAGCTGCGCTCGCCGCTCGCGCGGATTCGCATGGCGATCGGCATGCACGCCGACGGCGGCGATCGAAAGGTGCGTGAGGAGCTGGAGCGCAACATCGCCGAGCTCGACGCATTGATCGACGAGATCCTGCTTTCCAGTCGGCTCGACGCGCTCGAGGAGCGCGCCGCCGTCGAAGCGGTGGACCTGCTTGCCCTCGCCGCCGAGGAGTGTGCGCGGATCGGCGCCGACGCCCAGGGCGATCCGGTCACGTTGCGCGCTGAGCCACGGCTGCTGCGGCGGTGCCTCCGCAACCTGATCGAGAACGCGCAACGCCATGGCGCCGGAACGCCGATCGAGGTCACGGTGCGCCGCGTCCGAGACGACCGCGCGCAGGTGCGCGTCTGCGACCGCGGCCCCGGCGTGCCCGAGACCGAGCGCGAGCGCGTCTTCGAGCCGTTCTACCGGCTGCCCGGCGCGAGCGAGCGCGCGGGCGGCGTGGGGCTCGGGCTCGCACTGGCGCGCCAGATCGCCCGACGCCACGCAGGCGACGTGCGGTGCGAGGGCCGCGAAGGCGGTGGAAGCTGCTTCATCGTCGAGCTGCCAGCAGGCGGCGCCTCCGCCGCGGTGACCTGATCGATCGCCGCCCGAAGGGCGTGCCGAGGCCCACTGCTATACTCGGTACGAGTTCGCGTACCGGCAACTCGCGAATGGAGGTTGCACATGGCTGACAACGCTGACAACCTTTCTCCGGCGCGGCAGGCTCAGGTCGGGCTGATCGCCGCGGCGATTGCGAAGGGCTGGGGCTGGCTCCTGGCACTGGGCATCATCTCGATCATTCTCGGCGTGGTCGGGCTCGGCATGACGGCGACTTTGACCATCGTGTCCGTGATCTTCTTCGGCGCGCTGCTGCTGGTGGGAGGCGTGATCCAGCTTTTCGATGCGTTCAGGCACTCCGGCTGGAAGAGCACTTTCTGGCACGTCCTGATCGCGCTCCTCTACGTCGTCGGCGGCATCATTCTCGTCGGTGATCCCGTCGGCGGCTCGGTCGCGCTCACGCTCGTCGTGGCGGCGCTGCTGGTCGCCTCCGGCATCTTCCGGGCGGTGATAGCGCTGCAAGCCAAGGGCGCGCCGGGCTGGGTCTGGCTGCTTCTCGGCGCGATCCTCTCGATCGTGCTCGGCCTCGCGATCCTCTCGAGCTGGCCGGTGAGCGGCATGTGGGTGATCGGGCTGTTCATCGCGATCGAGTTGATCATCAACGGTTGGTCGTGCGTGATCATGGCGCTCGCGGGACGGCGTGCAGCGAAAGCGTCGGGGAGCGCGGCCGCGTCCGCGTGATCGCACGCGGTCGCAGCCACGGCCTCGGGGTCCATGAGCCTGACGCTGATCGACGGCGAACGCGGCGCGCGCACGGCGCGCCGGTTCGTGCTGGCGGTGGATCTCGACGGCGTGGTCGCCGACTTCATGCAGGGCCTGCGGCCGATCGCTGCCGAGTGGCTGGGCGTGACGGCCGAGACGTTGACCGAGGAGGTCACCTACGGCTTTCCGGAGTGGAAACTCGAGCGCGCCGGCGGCTACGATGCGCTGCACCGCTTTGCCGTGAAGCAGCGCGGGCTCTTCAAGAGCCTTCCGCCGGTAGCCGGCGCGCCCGCGGCATTGCGCCGGCTTTCTGCGCGCAATATTCGCATCCGCATCATCACCCACCGGCTCTACATTCCCTGGTTTCACCAGGAGGCCGTACAGCAGACCATCGAGTGGCTGGAGCACCATGGGGTGCCGTACTGGGATCTCTGCTTCATGCGCGACAAGGCCGCGGTGGGCGCCGACCTCTACGTCGAGGACAGTCCGGACAACATCGAGGCGCTGCGCGGCGAAGGTCACGAGACGATCATCGTCGTGAACTCCACCAACCGTCACCTTGCGCCGCCACGGGCGAGCTCGTGGGAAGACGTGGAGCAGCTGGTCGTCGCCGCGCTGGCGCGCTGGCAGGCGCGTGAATAATCGATTCTAGAGCGGCAGGAAGACCTTGAGCGCCGCGCCCTGCACGACGAAGCGGATGTTGCGGTTGGTGCGCTCGGCGATGACCCGGGCGAGACTGTCCTGGTAGGCGATCAGCTTACCGATCTCGCGCTCGTAGCTCAGGTTCTGCACCCCGTCAGCGCCGATCTCGTTCGAAAGCAGCAGGGGCTGCCCGTCCGCGTCCCGGGTGGTGGCGAGCTTCCATGCGGCGACCTCGATGTTGCGTGCCGCGTTGTAGAGCTTCTGCGGGTCGAGCTGGTCGAGCAGAAAGAACTCGGTCTGATCGCCGTACGACTGCATGATCATGCTGCCGAGGCCGACACCGAACGCGAACACGCGGTCGCCGGCGAACTCGGGCCGGAACGCAAGCTGGAGCGCGTCGACGCCGCGTGCGTTGCCGAGCTCCGGAAAGGTCCAGGCGAATTTCGGGTCGAACGCACGATTGACGGCAGCGTCCCGGCTCGCGTAGCCTCCGCGCCGCCACTCCCGCGGATTGCGTCGATAGAGCTTGTCGGTGAGCAGGCGCGCCGAGGCGAGGCTCTCCTGAAGATGGATCTCGATCGCGCTGTCGATGTCCGTCTTGGCGAAATCGGAGGCTTGCAGCTCGCGCCGCTGGGGGGGCGGACGGTGACCGGTCGTCGGCGCCGGACCTGGAATGCGGATCTCCCGCGTGCAGCCGGCGAGCGCTGCGAGTGCGA
>JBFJOO010000088.1:0-17091 GCA_041617635.1 Burkholderiales bacterium
AGCGCTGGAGCTGGACGGAGCTGCGGCCGCAGACGCTGTGCGGCTTCGCGCCCGGCACGGCGATGAGCATCGTGCCGGTCATTGCGGCGTACGCGGCAATCTGCAAGGAGCTCGGGCTGCCGCTGCGATTTCCCGGCAAGCCCGGCGCGTATCGCGCGATTTACCAGGTGACCGAGTCGACTCATCTCGCGAATGCGGCGTTATGGGCCGCGACCGGCGCGCAGTGCGCCAACCAGGCCTACAACATCACCAACGGAGACTATTTCCGCTGGAGCAATCTGTGGCCACGCATCGCCGAGGTCTTCGAGATGCCGCTCGCCGAGCCGCAGACGATCTCGCTCGTCGCGCACATGGCGGACAAGGGGCCGCTCTGGGATGCGATGGTGAAGAAGCACGACCTGCAGCCGTACCGGTTCGACGAGATCGTCGCCTGGCCCTTCGGCGACTACGTCTTCGGCTGCGACTGGGACGTGATGACCAGCGTGACAAAGAGCCGCCAGCACGGGTTTCACGACGTGGTGGATAGCGAGGAGATGTTCGTGCGGCTGCTGCGCCAGTTCCGCGCCGAGCGGATCGTTCCGTGATAGGCCGTTGAAGAATGACATCGCGGCGACTTCGAGTGACGAATTTGGCGTGCTAGCCAAGACCCGGTCGCACGAACAAGGGGGACAGCCCCCTTGTATATCCCCCAATCGGAACAAGGGGCATGGCCCCTTGTAGATCCCCCACGCGCGTGCGCGGAGTTTTTCGACACCCTGCTAACTACCGATCAGTCGCCGGCGCAGCGAACGCCGACCATCTCGAGGCCGATGTCCGGTGGATTCCCGTGCCGGTAGCTGGCGCGCAGGCAGTAGGGATTGTTGCCCCACCCGCCACCGCGCAGCGCGACCTCGCCGCTTCCGCGCGCATATTCGCCGAACGTCCATTCCCACACGTTGCCCGCCATGTCCTGCATGCCGAGGGGCGCGGCACCGGACGGAAAGCTGCCGACCGGCGCGGTGCGGGTGTAGCCGTCCGAAGCGTCCGGCGCGCAGCAGCGCTCGGTGCCGAAGTTCGCGCGGCGCGGATCGCGCTGGCGGGGCGGCTCGTCGCCCCAAGGGTAGCGGCGCCCATCCGTCCCGCGCGCGGCGTACTCCCATTCCGCCTCGGTCGGCAGCCGCAGGCCACGCCATGCGCAGTACGCCGCTGCGTCCCGCGCGCTGATCTGGACGACCGGATGCTTGTCGAGGCCGGCGATGCTGCTGCCGGGCCCCTGCGGATGCCGCCAATCCGCGCCGCGCACGGCGCGCCACTGATCGGTCCACACGTAGCCCGCGCCGCTGCGCTCGGGGTCCGTGACATGGCGGGTCGCCGCGACGAACGCTGCGAACTCGCTGTTGGTGACTTCATGCCGCATCAGGCGGAAAGGACGCACCACGACCTCGCGGGGCTGCTCGTCGGGCTCCCCTGCGGTGTCGCCCATGGTGAACGTGCCGCCCGGAATCGCGATCAGCTCCGTCGCGGCGCGGTCCATGGCGGCAACCGGCGAAGTCGCGGCGCATGCGGTTCCGCCCGCGGCGAGCCACGTGCGCCACGCGGCAACGTCATGTGCGAAACGGCAGCCGGTGACTGCGGTGAGCGCGCCGATCAGATCTCCGGCGAGCCAGGGCGGATCACCGACGCGGCCGAGTCGCTCGATGAGCGCCGCGAGCGTCGCGGCGTCGCGCTGGCCGAGCTCCGCGACGACCCATGCGGCGGCCGGCGCGGGATCCGCGTACTTCTCGCCGCGGCGCGCCGCGCTGCGCCAGGGCACGCCGAGCAGCTCGGGCGGCACGCGACCGCGTCCGCTGCGCGCGAGCGCCCACAGGATCTGCCAGTCGGCCTGCTCGCCCGCCGCGACCCGACCTCCTGCGAACCCCGCCTGCGCTGGGCCGCGCGGGACGCTGCCGATGCGCTGCGCGAGTGCATCGGCTGCCGCGTCCGAGCGCAATGCAGCGATCGGCGCAAGCAGATCCGTCAACCGGCCGCCGCGCGCCACGAATCCCGGGTAATCGGCGAGCGCGTGATCCAGTTGGGCGACGAGTTGCCCAAGATCGCCGGGCGCTAGCGGCGATGCTGCCGGCACGTCGCGCGGGGGCAACGCGCGCTCCGCAGGTGCGGGCGATTGCGGGCCGTACAGAACGCCGCGACCGTCGGCGCCGAGCATGCCCACGTACACCCGGCCGGCATAGACGGCGATGTCCACCGGCTCATCGCCATCGAAGTGCTGCGCGACGATCCAATCGTTTCCGTCCGGGCTGCGCCAGAGGGTACCGCCGCGAGCGGTCGCGGCGATGGCCCAGAGCGCATCAGACCCGGCGGCCAAGGCGCGCACTCGCGCTTGGCCAAGGCTGCGGACCGGCTCGCTCATGATGCCGTCGGTGCGCCATACGCGGGATTCGGTGCCGTCGTGATGCAGCGCATAGAGGCGGCCGCCATAGGCCGTCAGCGCGTCTGCGCTCTCGCCCGGCGGCCAGCCGGGCACCGCCTCGAGCGCATCGTTTCGCAAGCGAAAGAGCTTGATTCCCGGCTCGTTCGACGCGGAGAGGCCCGCGTAGACCACGCCTTCAAGTGCCGTCAAGCTGATCACCCGGCTGAACGAGTCTGGCGCGTTGCGATGCTCGAAAATCTGGCGCCAGATGACGCTTGCGTTCTCGGAGCGGTGCAAGGTCGCCACGAACCCGCCGGTGCCCGCATACAGCACGCCGTCGTGAGACAGGAGCGCGTGCAGATGGAGAACGCGCTGTCGAGCCGCGAAATCGCGCCACTGCCAGGCATGCCCGTCGGTCAGCATGAATTCGCCGCGCCCGACCGAGAAGCGCGCATCCTCGAACGGCCAGTACAGCAGGCCGTCGTGCACCGCCGGGCGGCCGGCGTCCTGCGAAAAGAGGTGCCGCTCGTAGCGCACTCCACCGCCGCGCGGATCGTAGCTGTAGACGTCCGCCGAATTGTGGTCCGCGTGCTTGACGCTGTTCACGAACCACAGGCGATCGCCGAAGCCGACGAGACCCGACACCCCGGGCCACGGGCCGACGCGCGCGACCGGCACGAGCGTCGCCGTGCCGGCGTCCGCAACGGCTCCCGCGCTGTTGCCGGGCACTGCGACCAAAGCGGCGATGAAAGCGGCGACGAGCCCGGCCGAGCGCGGGCGTGAAGCGGCAGCCACGCTGCGATCGCTACGGACGCAGGTAGACGTAGCCTTGCTGTTGGAGCAGCGCGATCACCACCACGCCGCCTTCGTCGCGACGCACGAAGCCGTCCATGATGTTGGAGATCTCGACCTTCTGCTTGCCGGTGCTCGAGGGGGTGGTGGCGGCGGCATTGGCCTGGGCACCCACTCCCAGTGCGCTTAGCGCGCCCGCAAGAAAGCTGCGGCGGTTTCCCATGGGTCTCCTCCTGTTCCGAAATGCGCAGAAGGACTGCTGCGCTAGCGATGGTAACGCAGGATCGGCGCCCCCGGACGCAGGGGCGCTCGGCGCAGCGACGGGCGTCAGCCGACCGCGATCGCGATTGCGGCGAGAGTGGCGAGAGCGAGGATCGTCACGAGCGCCAACGGACCGCGCGCGCGGCGCGTGCGCGGCAGCGTGCGCGGGGCACTTGCCGGGCGATCGGGGGCGTCCGGGCGCACCGCGTCCGCCGACGCTTCCAGCGCGTGGCTCATGCCGGTTGCGGCGGCCAGCGCGCGCAGCCCCGCGCTCGAATCGAAGCCCCGCGAGAGCGGCAGGCGCGGGCCCGTTTCCGTTCCGATATCCGCGCGTGGCAACGGCATGGTCTGCGTGGCCGTGGCGCCGCCGACGGGGGGAGCCACCGGCCGGGGCGGGGGCGACTTCGCCCCCGCCGTCGCAGGCTTCGCCGCCCGCAAGTCGTGGGCGAGCTCTTGCGCGTCCTGGTAGCGCTGCGCCGGATCCTTCGCGATCGCGCGCGCCACGACGAGATCGAGCACCGTCGGGACGGCGGGGTTGATCCGGCTCGGCGCGGGCGGGTCGAAGCTCGCCACCCGGAACATGACCTCCTGGATATCGTCGCCGCCGAACGGCGCGATGCCGGCGAGCATCTCGTAGAGCACGACGCCGAGCGCGAAGAGATCGGCGCGCCGATCCACGCCCTGCCCAAGCAGCTGCTCGGGCGCCATGTAGCGCGGTGATCCGAGCCGCATTCCCGTCTGCGTCTTGATGTCCGACGTGCGAATGCGCGCGATGCCGAAATCCATGATCTTTGCGGTGCCGCCGCGCATCACCATGATGTTCGACGGCTTGATGTCGCGATGGACGACGCCGCGCTCGTGGGCGAACGCCAGGCCGTCGGCGACCTGCGCGGCGATGTCGACCGCGGTCGCGAGCGGGAGCTGTCCGCGCGCGAGCACGTCGCGCAGCTCCTCCCCGTCGAGCAGCTCCATCGCCATGTAGAGAACATCGTTCTCCCGCCCGACGTCGTAGACTGTCACGACGTTCGGATGGCTCAAGCCGCCCGCAGCCTTGGCTTCCTGCAGGAAGCGTGCTTCGTGGTCCGCGCGTTCCTCGCCGTCCCCGGACATGATGATGGTCTTGATCGCCACGGGCCGGCCGAGCAGGTCGTCAGCCGCCTCGTAGACGATGCCCATCGCACCGCGGCCCAGCTCTCCGAGGACTCGGTAGCGACCGATGAGACTCGCTGTCGCGACCGGATCGCTCATCGCGTGAGTCCGCGGAAGAAATCGCGCATTTCGCGCTGCGCCCTGCGAAAGTCTTCTTTCACGCCTGACGAACTGGGCGACTGCTTCTTCGCCGCTGTCGGCGCGGAGGCCGGTCGTTGCGGCTTGGCGGGTGCGGGAGCCGGCGGCGGCGTGGGCGTCGCCACTGGAGGGGGTGGCGGGGGCGGGAAGTCGTGCCGCAGCGTGAATCGCTCGCCCGGCGCCAGCTCGACGCGCGTGGTGAGCGGCGCATGCTCGTCGGTGCGCACCACGATGGTGTGGCGACCGGGCGCAAGCTCGAGTGCCTTGAGCGGCGGCGTCAGGCCCCGAACCTGCCCGTTCACCAGGACCTCTCCCCCGGGAGTGATCGCCAACGCGACCACTGCCGGCGTGCGCGCGTTCGCCAGTGCGCGTTGCCGCGCGCGCCGGGCGACGATGCCGGCCGCGAGAATGCCGGTGACGCCGAGCGCCCCGAAGACGAGCATCCGGCGCCGGCGAAACGCGCCCGATTTCCGGCCCGGCGCGAAGACTTCGTGCGTGCGCACCGCCGCATCCGTGAAGACGCCGGCGGGCCGGAGGGACTCCGCGCGATCCGGTGCTGATTCCGCGAGCACGTCGCGAAAGCTCCGCGAGACGAGCGTTGCGCCGGGCTGGGCGAAATTCGCGATTGATGCACCGGCCGCCAGACCGTCGCCGAACAAGGCCGGGCCGTGTCCGCCGTTCAGCGCCAGCTTGACCGGTCCGTGATTGATCCCGATCGAAAGGGGCAGCGCGGGTGCGGCGGCGCGCACGCGGTCGCCGAGGTCGAGCGCAGTGCCCGGTCCGTCGAGCAGCACGACTGCCGCGCCTTCGCGCGTCTCCACCACGATTCGCTCGGCAGCCGGGAGCGGCGCGACCGCGGCCGCGAGCGCGCCGTCCAGCGTCTCTTTCAGCTGCGCCTGCTTGGCGACCGGCCGCGTGCCGAAATCGGCGAGGCTGAAGAACACGACGGAGGCGGGGAGTGCGGTGGCTTCAGACATGGCACGACGCTGCGGCGGCCGACCGGCCCACGGTGCGGCTAGCGCGCGGCAATGGCGAGAGGGAGGATCCGATCATGTCACCCAGCAAGAAATGCACCCGTCATCGTGCCACCGGGGCGGCGGCCGGGAGAGGAAAGTCTCCACACCGGGCGCGCGTTGAGCGCTTCCGGGTGTCCTCGGGCCGGGTCGCGCGTCTGCCGGGCGACAAAAATCGTCACTTTCCGCTGAAATTCGGCCTCGCTTCGCCTTGAAGAGGAAGGTCCGCGAGGGTGCGCCGCGAAGCGCGCGTGGCGAGCGGCGCGTCGTCGGTGCGAGTACCGGGGAAGATTCTTGCAGCAACGCCGCGCACCCGTGGTCGCCTCGCGGAGCCCCCTTGCGACTGAAAGATGATATGTTTATCATCTTTCGCGGCCGCCCATCCCGGCGCGGCTTCCCGCGCATTGAACTGGAGACCGGCCGTATGAGCGTGCACCGGCTGTTCGAGAGAGCGCCTCGCGCGCCGCGGGGGCCGCTCGCCGGTCGCGCCACGACGCTCTCCGCGCAGATCGTCGCTGAAGTGCGCGACGCGCTCTTCGACAAGCGCCTGCAAGTGGGCGACACGCTCGGCACCGAGAAGGACATCGCCGCGCGCGCCGGCGTCAGCCGGATCGTCGCGCGCGATGCGTTGCGCACGCTCGAGGCCCTGGGCATCGTCGAGATCAAGGTCGGCGCCGGCGGCGGCGCGCGTATCGCGCGCGGCAACCCCTGGCTCTTCGCCGAGGGTTTTGCGGTGCAGCTCGAGCTCGCGGGCATCGAGGTGCGCGAGATCATGGACGCACAGCGCGCCGTCGAGTGCGTGGCGGCGGAGCTGGCGGCCGAGCACGCCACGAGCGCGGATCTCGCCAAGCTGCGGCGCCTGCTCGACGCGGGCGCCGAGAGCATCGGCGACGTCGATGCCTATACGCGCGCGTCGCTCGCATTGCATCTCGCGGTCGCTGAGGCCTCGCACAATCGCGTGCTGGTCGTCCAGCTTATTTCGCTGCAGCACGTGGCCTGGCCGGCGCGCAACCGCACGCTCACCCGGCAGGTCGCGAGCCACATCCAGAAGGTCCACGGCGAGCTCGTCGACCTGATCGAGGCGCGCGACGCAGGCGCGGCACGCCGTCTCATGGACGAGCATGTCTCGATGATCCGTTCGCGCCGCGTCGCCGAGCGCGGCGAGAAGGGCCGGCCCGCGCAGGGTTGCTGCTGATAGCGCGCCACGAAACCAGGGAATCCACCAGGAGGGCACCATGGCAAAAGAGAAGTTTCTGATCGCGCCGCATTTCCGGCTGCACGAATGGGTGGCCGAGGAGAAGGGCTATTTCGCCGCGGAAGGGCTCGACTACGAGTTCCGCGAGTACATCGGCGCCAAGGACCAGGCGAAGAAACACCATCTCGGCGACAAGGTCGGCGCCTACCAGACGTTCGAGAAAGGCCGTACCTGCGACGTGAGCGGCGCCTGCCACTGGACGGTCAACGTCGCCGCCTCGACCGGCAAGGGCAAGCTGTACCGTGATGCGTACTCGGTTGCTCCGGCGGCAGTGTTCGTGCCGCCCGAGTCCGACATCAGGGAGCCCGCGCAGCTCGCCGGCGTGCCGATCTCGGTCGGCTACCAGTCCGGCAGCCATTACTCGACCATTCAGGCGCTCGAGCAGTACATGTCGCTCGACGACATCAAGCTGACCTTCAGCGAGGGAATGCTCTTCAGCCGCATGGAGGACCTGGTCGATCGCAAGGTCCCGGCCGCGGCGCTCTTCAGCGGCCCCTACTACTTCCTCGAGCAGCTCGGGTTCCGCAAGGTGATCGACGCGACTTTCATGATGGCGACGATGATCACCGGCGATCCCGACCCGGAAGACGTGCGGAAGTACTACCGCGCGCTCCGCAAAGCGCAGCGCGATATCGATCTGCGGCCCGAGCTCTACACCCACTACTACCGCAACGAGTTCCCCGCCCGCTTCCAGGACCAGATGGATCCGCGCCGCTGGGGCCCGGGCGAGCGCATCGTCTTCGAGCCCTACACCCGCGAGGTGTTCGAGGAATCCTTCGAGTGGATCGCGGCGCGCCGCATCTTTCCGGAAGGGCAGATGGGCGCCGGCAACTACGATCAGGCGACCGTCTCCTACGCCGGGGCGTAGTTTCAGGCGCGTGGTTGAAGCGCGGGCGCAGGTTCGCGGGCTGCGCCTGCTTCTCCCGCGACCTCGACTCCGACCGGGGTCGGAGCGCGGCCGAGGAGCTCGAAGAGTCGATTCCTGCTCGGGACGTTGTCGCGCTGCATGAGTTCTAGGTGCCCGAAGGAGAATGGCGAGAAGTGCAGGGCGTCGCAGACATGGCTCGCGGTTCGCGCGAGCCATGCCGGGACCATGACTCGCATGGCGCGCCCTCCTCCCCCCGCGCGCCGCAGCGCCGCCAGATACTCGTCGATCGTCCGCGCAACCCCGCCTCCCAGCTCCACCTCGCGCCAATGATCATTGGAACGCGTTTCGCAAAGCGCGCCGATCGCGGTGCCCAGGTCGCGGACGTCCATGGCGGCGATGCGACCGCGCGCGTCCCCCGGCACGAAGCTCACCGGCCAGCGCGCCGCACGACGCAGCCAGCGTGCGCCGAAGCCGCCGTCGCCATCGAGCAGCGACGGACGCACGATGCTGTAGTCGACACCGCTCGCTGCGATCGCCCGCTCGCCGCGCAGCTTCGAGGTGATGAACCGGCTGCGCGCATCCGCATGCAGTCCAAGGGCGGAAACGTGGATCAATCGCAGGCGCGCGCTGTGGCAGGCCACTGCCAGAGCCGCCGGGGCGAGATGATGGATGCGCTCGTAGGTCTCGGCGCCACGCTCGCGGAGGATTCCCACGGCGTTGACGACCACCTGCACGCCGGACAGTAGGGCTTCCCAGCTCCCGGCATCGGTGAGCCACTCGAAGCGCGCTTCCCGCCGTTCGCAAGCGAACGCCGCGCGCGGCAGGCGCCGTTCGGCGCGATTCGGGCGTCGGGTTCCGACAACGACCGAGTGCCCGCGCGCAAGCAGCGCCGCCACGGTGTGGCGACCGATGAACCCGGTGCCTCCCAGCACGAGTGCTTTCATGGCCGATTCTTTCATTTATTTCTGTCTTGACAGAAATTTAAGGCAGGAGTAGCCTGGAGTCAAGCCCATGACAAGCGAAGTGCGGAATTCTGAACACCCGGTGAGCGAGGCGGTCAGCCCGACTGGTCGCCGCTTCGTGCTGCACTGGGGAGAAATGGGCTCGCGGTGGGGCGTGAACCGAACCGTCTCCCAGGTTCACGCGCTGCTGTTCCTGCTCGGCCGGCCCGCGCACGCGGAGGAGATTGCCGACATCCTCCAGGTCGCGCGTTCGAACGTCAGCAACAGCCTGAGAGAGCTGCAGAACTGGGGTCTGGCGCGCGTCGTCCACCAGTTGGGAGATCGTCGCGATCACTTCGAAACCGCGGCGGATCCCTGGGAGCTCCTGCGGATCATCGTGCGGGAGCGCAAGGAAAGGGAATTCGACCCGACGATCGAGGCGCTGCGCGAATGCGTGAGCGATCCGGGCTTCCCGGAGCTGGATTCGGGAGCTCAGAAGCGGATTCGCGAGATGCTGGCGCTCATGGAAGCTCTGTCCCGCTGGACTCACGAAATGCTCGGTCTCGAGAACGCCACCTTGAGGAAGCTGGTGAAGCTCGGCGCGAAGATCCAGGCGCTGGTACGCGGGGCCTGAATGCGCTCCCGCGAGCCCATGGGTCCACGCGTCGAGTATCCCGTGCGTGTTTTCTACGACGCGTCGTGTCCCATGTGCGCGAGCGAGCTACACGCGCTGAAGCGCCGCGACCGGGAGGGGCGCCTGGAACTGGTCGATTGCTCGGCTCCCGAGTTCGACGCATCGCCGGATCGGGATGAAAGCGTCTCGCGTGCGGCGCTGATGGCGCGTATTCACGCACGCGACGCGAGCGGCCGCTGGCTGGTCGGACTCGACGCGTTTGCGGTCGTGTATCAGGTCGCGGGCCTCACTGCGCTGGCGCGAATTTGGAGCGACCCACTCTGGCGTCCGGTTCTCGATCCGTTTTATGCCTGGGTCGCGCGCAATCGGCAGCTGCTTTCGCGGCTCGGGATGAACCGCCTCGTGCGCTTGCTGCTGGGAACACGGTAGGCGCGCCACAGCCTTGCGGTGCGGGCGACGCGCGCCGCCGTCACTTACTCGCCCGGCTGGCGCGCTCGAGGAACAGCTTCTCGGCGCCGTGCACGAGACTGCTCTGCGCATTGGCCGCGCAATAGGCGTCCATCCATTTCCACGCGGCTTCGGCCTCGAGTTCGTCGGCGCCTCTCGTGCCCCAGAAATCGACGTCGAGGGCGATCGCCAGGCCCGAGAAGTAGCCGGTGAGCCAGATCTTCTCGTACCGCGCGTCATTCTCCTCGCGCCCCTTCGTCCAGTGCGCGCAGGTCGACACGCCACGCAGGGCGATCTCGGCGGCGAGCGCGTGGGGCGCCGGCTGAAGCGACAGCGCACCGAGCAACAGTGCGCAGGCGCAGGCACGTCGTATCATGGTTCGGATTCCCTCGGGTAGATTGACGCAATATAGCGGAACGCGCGGAATTCCCATGAATCCACGCACGGCGCGCGGCGGCTGAAACGCACTCTGATGAAGGAGGGGTGACGATGACGTTTCAAGGACAGATGGCGATGGTCACCGGCGCGGGCTCGGGCATCGGCCGGGCGACCGCCCGCCTGCTCGGTGCGCGCGGCGCAATCGTGGCCGCCGTGGACATCGATGGTGCAACCGCGCGCGAGACGGTAGACATGATCACCGCCGCCGGAGGACGCGGCGCCGCGTATGCGGCGGACACGAGCAAGGCCGCAGACATCGACGCGGCGATGACCGGTGCAGTGCGGGATCTCGGGCCGTTGCGGATCATGTTCAACAACGCGGGAATCCTGGACGGCTACTTCGACGCGGACGAGCTCGCTGAAGCAACCTGGCGCCGGGTGCTCGACACCGATCTGACCGGCGTGTTTCTCGGCTGCAAGCGGGCGCTGCGCGAGATGCTGCCCGCCGGGGAGGGACGGATCGTCAACATGGCCTCGGTGGCGGGGCTCAACGGTACGGGCGGGGGCGCCGCCTACATCGCGGCCAAGCACGGCGTCGTCGGGCTGACGCGGCAGATGGCGGTCGCATATGCGGCGCGCGGCATTCGGGTGAATTGCATCTGCCCCGGGGCGATACCGACGGGACTGCGCGCGCACTCGCAGACCCTGCTCGGGCCGGGAATCCCGGATATCAGTGCCCGGGGCGTCGCGGTCAACGACGCGCAGGTTCGCGCGCTCGTCCCGGTCGGGGAGCGCGGCACGGTCGAAGATATCGCCGCAGCGGTATGCTGGCTCGTCTCGGACGAGGCGCGCTATGTGGTCGGCCATGCGCTCGTGGTCGATGGCGGCTGGCGCGCCAAGTGACGGCGTCAGTGATCGCGCAGAGTGCTCGAGCGCCTACTCGCGCGGCCGCCGGTTGGCGAGGTAGATGCCGGTGAACACGATCGGCGCGCCGAGCGCGTGATACCAGCGCACCGCATCGCCGAGCAGCACCCAGGCGAGCAGTGCCACGTAGATCGGCGTCATGTAGAGGGTGAGCCCGGTGCGCGCCGATCGTCATGCCGGTGAGGCGCATGAACGGATCGAGGCGTGTAGGACGATAACGCAGAATCACCGTGTAAATCGCCCAGCAGATCGCGGCGGTGAGGGCCCAGAGGTTGCCACGGTTCCGGTCGGCGGGACCGTGTTCGCCAATGGTTGCGGTAATCTACGTTCCTCATCCGGAACCTCCCTACCCTTTCGAACATGAACCGACCCGAATCCGGCAAGGCCACGCAGCAGTCGTTTGCGAACGTCACCCACGAGGAAGCGCTTGCGCGCGCCCGCACGCTGGTGCCCGTCCTGCGGGAGCGGGCGGAGCAGGCAGAGTCGCTGCGCACGATGCCGGAGGAAACCATCGTCGACCTGCGCGCGAGCGGTTTGCTGCGCTACCAGAGCCCCAAGCGCTGGGGCGGCATGGAGCTGCCCTTCTACACGATCATCGACATCGTGGCGGAGATCGGAAAAGGGTGCGCCTCGACTTCGTGGAACCTGCACAACTTCGCGAACCACGCGTGGATGCTCGCGATGTACGACGAGCGCGCGCAGGACGAGATCTGGGGCGAGGATCCGGACATGCCCATCGCGGGCGGCATCGCGTTCCCGCAAGGGCGCGGGCGCAAGGTCGACGGCGGCTATGTCATCGGCGGCCACTGGAACTTCTGCAGCGGCATCGATCACAGCCCCTGGAGCATGTTCGCGGCCACCATCCGCGATCGCGACGACGGGCCGCCGGTCGACTACCGAATGTGCCTCGTGCCGCGCGGCGAGTTCGAGGTGGTCGACGACTGGCACGTGCTCGGCATGTGCGCGACGGGGAGCAAGTCGGTGCGCGGCAAGGAGATCTTCGTCCCGGAGTACCGCGCGCTCTCGATGCTCGCGATCCGCGGCGGCGCCGATTTCCCGGGCGCGAAGTCCAATCCCGGGCCGCTCTTCCGCGTGCCGCTCGTGGCGATGGCAGGGCATTTCGCGGGCGCGACCGCGCTCGGCAACGCCGAAGGCGCGCTCGAGCTGACCATCGCCGCCATCAAGGACCGCGAGACGAACTACACCGCCGCGCGCATGAGCGACTTCCAGGCGGTTCAGATCCGCGTCGCGGCCGCAGCCGCGCGTCTGGCCGCGGCCCGCCGCATGCTGCGCGTCGACTGCGAGCAGGCGTGGGAAGACGCGGTCGCCGGCCGGATCCCGGACCCGCTCGCGAAGCTCGCGTGCAAGCGCAACGCCGCCTACGCCGTGCAGCTCTGCACCGAGGCGGTCGATATCCTGCACGCGATGGCCGGCGCGAACGGCCTCTATGACCGCTACCCGATCCAGCGGCAATTCCGCGACGCGCACTCGGCGGCGGGGCATATCAGCTTCAGCTTCGACGCGCAGGGCTCAGCGTGGGGCGTCGCCGCGCTGAACGGGACCGTGACCAATCCGATGCTGTAGGGGACAACGAAATGGCGCGCAAGGACATCGAGTTCAAGAGTGGCGGCGAGACGTGCCGCGGCTGGCTATATACGCCGGACGGCGCGAAGGGCCAGGTGCCGGTGGTGGTGATGGCAGGCGGCTGGTGCTATGTGCGCGAGCTCGTCATGCCGCACTACGCGGATCTGTTCGTCAAGGCGGGCCTCGCCGCGCTCCTCTTCGACTACCGCCGGCTCGGCGTGAGCGATGGCGAGCCCCGGCAGCATCTTGATCCGAACGACCAGGTCGAAGACTATCGTAACGCGATCAGCTACGCCGAGACGCTCCCCGGGCTCGACGCCGCGCGCATCGGCGTGTGGGGCATTTCGTACAGCGGAGGGCACGCGCTCATCCTCGCCGCGTCGGATCCGCGCGTGAAGTGCGTGGTGTCCACGATCCCGGTCGTGGACGGCTACCGGAACATGCGCCGGGTGCATGGCACGATGGGCTTCCGCAAGCTGCAGGCGGCAGTCATCGAGGATCGCCGGCGGCGGTTCAAGAATCCCAAGGATCGCGGATTCATCCCGCACGCCGCGGCGGATCCGGACAAGACGCTCTCGTCCTGGCCGTTTCCGGAGACCTTCCATACCTTCGCCCAGTTGAAGGAAACCGAGGCGCCCCTGTACCAGAACTCGAGCACGATGGAATCGGTCGAGCTCCTCATGAGCTACAGCGTCGACCCCTTCCTGCCGCGCATTCTCGACGTGCCGACGCTCGTGCTCGTCGCCGAGGGCGACGACCTCACGCTCTGGGATCTCGAGATCGAGGCGTACAACAGGATCCCCACGAACAAGAAGAAGCTCGTCGTCCTGCCGAAGACGTCGCACATGACGCTCTACAGCGACCGCTCGAAGCTCGCGATCGCCGGCGAGCAGGCGACCGCGTGGCTGGTCCAGCATCTGCTGGGTCGTGGCGCCGGCTAGACAAGCGCCATTCGCCGGGCGTCAGCCGATGCGAGCGCAGAGCCTTGATCATCGCGGCGCCCGGCGCAACGCCTGACCCATACTCTTGCGGCATGAGATGGCGCGCCGCGTCCGCAATCGACTGCTCGGCGCAATCGTCCACGGCGACGAGAACCGGGATTGGGCAGTGATGGCGCTCGAGCAGGAGCGCGCGAGCGGCTTGCGATAAACCACGTAGCAGAGATCGCGTAACAAAGGAGGATGGCCATGTCGCTGCAGAACTTTATTGACCCCCCCAAGTTCAACGATTACAAGGAGCGGTTCAAAGATCACTACAAGCTGGAGCGCCGAGCGGACGGGGTGATCCTCGCCCAGGCGCACACCAAGGGCGGGTCGGTCCAGCTCAGCGTCCAGAATCACCGCTCGGTCGGACAGCTCTTCAAGACTGTCGGCGCCGATCCCGAGAACGAAATCATGATCTTCACCGGCTCGGGCGAGGACTTCATGATGAACGCGGACCCCGAAGGCTTCAAGCTCGAGGAGGAAGATCTGCCGTACTGGAGCTACGAATACGCCTACAAGGACGGTCGCATCAACGTCAGCTCGCTGGTGAACGATCTAGAGATTCCGACCATCGGCATCCTGAACGGCCCGGGCTTCCACAGCGAGATTGCGCTGATGTGCGACCTCACGCTGTGCAGCGAGGACGCGATCATCTACGACCTCCATTACGACATCGGCTCGGTGCCCGGCGACGGCATTCACAGCTGCTTCCAGGAGCTGCTGGGCGTCAAGCGCGCCGCCTATGCGCTGCTTACGGGCGAAACCTTCGACGCGAAGAAGATGCTCGAGTACGGGATGGTCAACGAAGTGGTGCCGAAGGACCAGCTCGTCAAGCGTGCCTATCAGCTCGCCGACCACATCATGACGCAGCCCCGCACGACCCGGCGCCTGACGACGCAGATCATCCGGCGTCCGTGGCGGCACCGCATCACAGACGATCTCGACGGCGGATTCGGCATCCAGATGTTCGGGCATCTGGCCAAGAAGAAGGCCATGCACAGCCGCGCCAACATCGCCGATGCCGGCGCCTACGTGAAGAAGGGCCGGAAGAACGGCTTCGACACCGTCTAGTAGATCGTCTGCTTGATGAGATCCGGGTAAGCCCGATCGTACTCGGCGGCATCGATCGTGCTGCCGGTGATCTCCGCGAGTATCTCGCCGGTGGTCGGGACTGCGGAGCGGGGAACCTGCGCATCGGCCGACCACAGGCGCGAGCGGATCAACGCCTTGGCGCACTGGAAGTAGACCCGATCGACCGTCACTTCGAGCAGTGTGTGGGGCGCCTTGCCGTTGACGACGAACGTCGCGGCGAGCGTGGGATCGACGATGATGCGCGCGCGACCGTTCATGCGCAGCGTCTCGTTCACGCCCGGAACCAGAAACAGCAGCGAGATGCGCGGATCGTGCACCACATTGCGCAGCGAATCGACGCGGTTGTTGCCCTTCCGGTCCGGGATCAGCAGCCGCTTCCGATCGAGAACGCGTACGAAGCCGGCCGGGTCGCCCCGCGGCGAACAGTCGGTGCCCTCCGGCCCCACGGTGGCGATGACGACGAACGGCGCTTTCTCGGCAAACATCCGATACTTGTCGCTGATGTAGTCCACCTCCTTGGTGACCGACGCACCGACCGGCGCGCCGTAGAGCGCATCGAGCTCGGCAGTGGTGGTGATCTGACGCGATTCGGCGGTTGCCATCGAGCGCGCTCCCGTTGGAGAAATTGGTTTCAGGTGAAACTTACGTGATCGCTCCGGCCCGTCAGCCGATGTGCGTCGCGTGGTTGGCGAGATACCAGGTCGCGACCGCCTCGCGGGTGGTCCACCAAACGTCGTCGCGCTTGGCGGCGTGCGTGAGGAACTCGCGGAAGCAGCCCATGCGATGCGGATGACCCGAGACATGGGGGTGCAGGCCGATGTTCATCATCTTTCCGGTCTCGGCGCTCTCGGCATAGAGCTCGTCGAAGTTGTCCTTCAGCATCCGCGCCGCGTCCCACGTCGACATCGCACGGCGGTGGAAGAAGGTGAAGTCGTTGATCTCGATGGAGTAGGGCGTGTTGACGATCGGGCCGTGATCGGTGTGGATGAGGTACGGCTGGTCGTCGTTCATGTAGTCGCAGAAGAAGATCAGTCCGTGCTCGGCCAGGATGTCGGGCGTGCGGAGCGTGCCGCGCAGGCTCGACGAGAGCCAGCCCTTCGCCTTGCGGCCGAGGGTGCGCTCGTAGGCTTCGAGCGTCGCCCGGATCACCTTGCGCTCGGCCGCCTCGTCGAACGCGAACCGCGTGAGGAGCTCGCCCTGCTCGTAGTTGTGCGCCACGATCTCCCAGCGACGGGCATCGGCGTGCGCGACGATCTCGGGCCGCTCGAGGGCGGTCTTCGCGTTGATCGTGCACGAGAGCGGCACGCCGGCCTCCTCGAACACCTTGAACAGGCGCCACACGCCCACTCGCAGCCCGTACTCGCGCCACGTGAAGTTCGGGAAGTCGGCGACGTTGCCGGGCAACGGATCGGGCAGCATGGGGGGGCCGCCCGCGTAGTACGGCTCGCGATAGTCCTTCACGAGATCCCAGTACTCGCAGTTCATGGTGACGATCACTGCGAGGCGCTTTCCGTCCGGCCAGCGGAGCGGCTTACGCTTGATGATCGGAATCCAGTCGTAACGCATCGTCGTTCGTGGTGTGCTGGCTGCGGAGTTCTCGAGGATTCTACACGCGGGATGCGCGCGCGCGGCCGCGCAGCCACTCGCGCCCGATCAGGGCGAAGCCGAGCACTGCGCCGGCGAGCTCGAGCGCCAGCGCGCCCTCGAACCCGTGGCCGGGAACGAGGAGCGCGATGCCCGCCGCGACAAAGCCGATGCGCATGGTCGGGCCGAGCGAGCGCCTGAAATAGCCGCCGATGCCCAGCGACGCGAGCCACACGCCGATGAGCGCGGTGACCGTCGCTTGCGCCACCTGGAGAAATGAGCCTTGCAAGAGGAGCGCCGGCGAAAGCACGAACAGGAACGGCAGGATGAACGCCGGCCAGCCGTACTTGCAGGCGAGCAGCGCGGTCCGCATCGCCGGCGCCTCGGCGAGATTCGCCGCGGTGAATGCCGCGATCGCGACCGGCGGCGTGATCATCGACAGGATCCCGAAGTAGAGCACGAACATGTGCGCCGCCATCGGCGTGACGCCGATCTGGATCAGCGGCGGTGCCGCGAGCGTCGCCACCATGAGATAGACCGCGGTCGTCGGCATTCCCATGCCGAGGATGATTCCGACCACCGCGGTGAGCACCAGCAACGCGAACAGGTTGCCTTCCCCGACCTGGACGAGCACGAATGTCAGGCCGAACCCCAGACCG
>JBFJOO010000089.1:0-16951 GCA_041617635.1 Burkholderiales bacterium
CGTGGCCTGGTAGCCGTTCAGGCCCGGCATGACCACGTCCATCAGGATCAGGTCGGGCAGCTCGCTCTTGGCCTTCACGACGGCATCCTCGCCGCTGTCGGCGGTGACCACCTTGTAGCCCTTCTTCGCAAGGGTCTCCGTCATGAACTGCCGGTCGGTCGGCGAGTCGTCGACGACGAGGATCTTGTGCACGGTCATGGGTGCTTCTCCTTGAATCTCAAACCTTGCTCGGCGTGTGCGCGCCGACGGTCTTCAACAGGCTGTCCTTGGTGAACGGCTTGGTCAGGTACTCGTCGGAGCCGACCATGCGGCCGCGTGCCCGATCGAAGAGTCCGTCCTTGGACGAGAGCATGATCACCGGCGTCTGGGCGAAGCGCGGGTTCTTCTTGATCAGCGCGCAGGTCTGGTAGCCGTCTAGCCGCGGCATCATGATGTCGCAGAAGACGATGTCGGGCTGGTGGTCGCTGATCTTCGCAAGCGCGTCGAAGCCGTCCTCGGCAAGGATCACCTTGCACCCGGCCTGCATCAGAAAAATCTCGGCGCTGCGGCGGATGGTGTTCGAATCATCGATCACCATCACTTTGGTACCGGAAAGAGTGTTGGCCGTCCCGCTCACGAGGAGTCTCCTTTTCGGCCCGCATTGGGGAAATGCTACCCCCACCCCAAGGCTAGCGCGTCGCGGAATTCTAAAGGAGAGCCGGGCCAAATGGCTATGCGGGAATCATAGCTTCGGCCAACTTTTTAACGCAGTTTCTGAAGTGTGAAATGCGCCTCGTGCGGGGAGCGGCGCGGGGGAGGCGGGCCCGGCGGTCAGATCTCGACCATCTCGAAGTCGTCCTTGCGGGCCCCGCACTCAGGACAGGTCCAGTTGAGGGGAATGTCCTCCCAGCGTGTCCCTGGGGCAATGCCCTCCTCGGGCAGACCAGCCTCTTCATCATAGATGAACCCGCAGATCAGGCACATCCAAGTCTTGGACTTTTGAGCAGTTTCCGTCATCTCAGCAAGGGTTTGGGCTAAAATCGGCGCACATCTTACCTTGCGGCACCCGCCGCTCGCCACTCGGCCCGTCCGGCCGCCTCGATGCTTCTTCCCGCGCCACCGCTCGTATTGGTGTTCGCCGGCTCGGACCCGACCTCGGGCGCGGGCCTGCAGGCCGATCTCCTCACCCTTGGCTCGCTGGGCTGCCACGGACTCTCGGTGGTCACCGCGCTCACCGTGCAGGACACCGCCGGGGTCCAGGACGCGATGCCGATCGATGCCGAATGGGTGATCGATCAGGCGCGCAGCCTGCTCGAGGACATGGCGGTCGCGGCGTTCAAGATCGGCATGCTCGGCAGCGTGGAGAACGTGGCCGCGGTTGCCGAGGTCGTTTCGGACTACCCGGATGTGCCTCTGGTGTTCGACCCGGTGCTCACCTCGGGCCGCGGCGACGACCTCGCCACCGAGGACGTGATCGCGGCCATGCGCGAGCTCCTCATCCCGCAGACGACGGTGCTCACGCCCAACAGCATCGAGGCGCGGCGGCTGGCACAGACGGACGAAGAGGACGACCTCCCGCTCGCGGATTGCGCCGCACGCCTGCTCGAGCTCGGCGCGGAATACGTGCTGATCACCGGCACGCACGACAGCACGCCCGGTGTCGTGAACACGCTCTACGGGGAGGACGGGCTCGTGCGCGCAGACGAATGGGAGCGGCTGCCGGGCAACTACCACGGCTCGGGTTGCACGCTTGCCTCCGCGATCGCGGCGACCCTGGCGAACGGCCTGGAGGTGCCGGAAGCCGTGCGCGAGGCGCAGGAGTACGCGTGGCAGGCCCTGCGCGCCGCGTTTCGTCCGGGGATGGGCCAGCTCATCCCCGACCGCTTCTTCTGGGCGCGCACCGTCGAGGATTCGGACAAGGATCCGGACGAGCCGCCGCGCGCGGAGTGACGCATGCGGGTGTTGCCACGCGGGCTGTACGCGATCACGCCCGAGGAGCCGGACACCGACCGGCTCCTCCTTCGCGTGCGCGCCGCGCTTGCGGGCGGCGCCACCGCCATTCAATACCGAGCGAAGGACGCCCCCAGGGCACTGCGGCGCGATCAGGCGCGCGCGCTCGCGGAGCTGTGCCGCGCGTACCAGGCGCCGCTCATCGTGAATGACGACGTCGACATCGCACGCGAAGCGGGGGCGGACGGCGTGCACCTGGGCGCCGACGACGGCGATCTCGCCGCGGCCCGCAACCTGCTCGGGCCGGACAAGCTGCTGGGCGCGTCGTGCTACAACCGTCTGGACCTGGCGATCTCGGCGCAAGCGGCCGGCGCCGACTACGTCGCGTTCGGCGCCGTGTTCGCCTCGCCCACCAAGCGAGCCGCGGTGCATGCGCCGCTCGCGCTGTTCGCGCAGGCGCGCCGTGTAGTGCGGCTGCCACTCGTCGCAATCGGCGGCATCACCCCCGAGAACGCCGCCGCGGTGATCGCGGCCGGCGCCGATGCCCTCGCCGTCATCAGCGCAGTCTTCGAGGCTCCGGACGTGACCGGCCGGGCCCGTGCTTTCCAACGTCTCTTCGAGCGATCCTCACCATGACTACGACCACGCGTAACGACACCCTTTTCGATCGCGCCCAGCGGCTCATTCCCGCGGGCGTCAACTCACCCGTGCGGGCGTTTCGCGCCGTGGGCGGCACGCCGCGCTTCTTCGCGCGCGCCGACGGGCCCTTCTTCTGGGACGCCGACGGCAGGCGCTACATCGACTACATGGGATCATGGGGCACCGCGGTGGCGGGCCATGCCCACCCGTCGGTCGTGGCGGCGGTGCGCGAAGCCGCGGGGCGCGGCCTCTCGTACGGCGCGCCGACCGAAGCCGAGATCGAGATGGCCGAGCTGCTCTGCAGGCTCCTGCCGAGCATGGCGCTCGTGCGACTGGTCAGCTCGGGCACCGAGGCGACGATGACCGCGCTCAGGCTCGCGCGCGGGTTCACCGGCCGGCCGAAGATCATCAAGTTCGAGGGCTGCTACCACGGCCATGGCGACAGCCTGCTCGTCAAGGCGGGCTCGGGCGCGCTCACGTTCGGCAATCCGAGCTCGGCCGGCGTGCCGCCGGAGATTGCCGGCCATACTGTCGTGCTCTCGTTCAACGACACCGCGCAGCTCGAGGACGCGTTCCGCAAGATGGCCGGGGAGATCGCCGGCGTGATCGTCGAGCCGATCGCCGGAAACATGAATCTCGTGGAGGGCACGCCGGAGTTTCTCCGGCGGATGCGCGAGCTCTGCACCGAGCACGGCGCGGCGCTGATCTTCGACGAAGTGATGACCGGCTTTCGCGTGGGGCTCGAGTGCGCGCAGGGGCGCTACGGCATCACGCCCGATCTCACGACGCTCGGCAAGGTGATCGGCGGCGGCATGCCCGTCGCCGCGTTCGGCGGACGGCGCGACATCATGGAGCGCATCGCCCCGCTCGGCCCGGTCTATCAGGCCGGCACGCTCTCGGGAAATCCGGTTGCGGTCGCAGCCGGGTTGGCGACCATGAAGATCGTGCAAGAGCCGGGGTTCTACGACCGGCTATCGCGACGCACGCAGGCGCTGGTCGAAGGGCTCGCCGCGGCGGCGAAAGCGCGCGGCATCGCGTTCTCCGCGAAGTCCGTGGGCGGGATGTTCGGTCTTTACTTCCGCGCGCAACCCCCGACCTCGTTCGCGGAGGTCATGGAGAGCGACAAGGAAGCGTTCAACCGCTTCTTCCACGCCGCGCTGGAGCAAGGCGTGTACTTCGCGCCCTCGGCGTTCGAGGCGGGGTTCGTGTCGGCCGCGCATACGGAGGCCGAGATCGCGGAAACCGTGAAGGTCGCGGAGCAGGCGTTCGGCGGGTAGAGGACAGGTGTCCATTCCCGCGCAGGCGGGAATCCAGACTGCGTCCGATCAATGGTTCACTGGATCCCGCTTCCGCGGGGATGGACGAATCGCGCGGGAATGACTGCGTTCGCGCTGCGCCGCCCGGGCGGGCGGGACGCGTCACTTCCTTACAGAATCGCGAATCTCGCGCAATAGCTTCACTTCCTCGGGCGGCTCGGCGGGCGCGGCCGGCGCGGGGGGCGTCTCGCGCTTCAGCTTGTTGATCCACTTCACCATCATGAAGATGATGAAGGCGAGGATGAGGAAGTAAATCGATACGGTGATGAAGTTTCCGTAAGCAAAGACGGGGATGCCGGCTTTCTTCATGGCATCCAGCGTCATGGGCGTGTCCGCGGGGACGTCCTTCAAGGCGATAAAGTAGCTCGAGAAGTCCAGCCCGCCCGTGACGCGCCCGATGACCGGCATGATGAGATCGTTCACCACCGAGTCGACGATCTTGCCGAACGCACCACCGATGATCACGCCGATCGCGAGGTCCATCACATTGCCCTTGACTGCAAATTCCTTGAATTCCTTGACGATTGCCATCAGCACTCCCTTGGTTGCACTGCATGTTTTTGAAAAAATGTGCTGCGCGAATGCGCACGGCGAGTGTAGCGAATAACGTCGCGCCCGTCAGACGAGGAAGATCGTCGCGAGCCCGAGGAAAATCAGGAAGCCACCGGAATCGGTGAACGCGGTGATCATCACCGAGGACCCGAGCGCGGGATCGCGTCCGAGGCGCATCATGAGGACCGGAATTCCCACGCCGAGCGCCGCGGCGAGCAGCAGATTCAGCGTCATCGCTGCGGTCATCACGATCCCGAGCGGCACGCTGTCGTAGAGCAGATACGCCGCCGCGCCGAGCACGCCGCCCCAGATCAGGCCGTTCACGAGGGCGACGCCCGCTTCCTTGAGGAAAAGCTTCTTCACTTGCTCCTCCTCGACCTGGCCGAGCGCGAGCGCCCGCACGATCATGGTGGTTGTCTGGTTGCCGGCGTTGCCGCCGATGCCGGCGACGATCGGCATCAGCGCGGCGAGCGCGACGAGCTTTGCGATCGATCCCTCGAACGCGTCGATCACGCGCGACGCGATGAACGCGGTGACGAGATTGACCGCCAGCCACGCCCAGCGGTTCTTCACCGAGTCCCAGACCGAGGCGAACACGTCCTCGCTCTCGCGCAGGCCCGCCTTGGCAAGGTGCTGCGCCTCGCTGTGCTCGCGGATGAAATCGACGACCGCGTCGACGGTCAGGCGGCCGAGCAGCTTGCCATCCCTGCCGGCCACCGCGGCGGAGACGAGATCGTAGCGCTCGAACGCCTGGGCGGCGTCGCGCGCCTTGTCGTCCGGGAAGAGCGTCACGAACTCCGTGTTCATGGCGTCGCCGACCAGCTCCTCCAGGTCGGTGACCACGAGCTTGGAGATCGGCAGCACGCCGCGCAGGTGGCGGGCGCGATCCACCACGAAGATCTGGTCGGTGTGATCGGGCAGCTCCTCGTAGCGTCGCAGGTAGCGCGTCACCACCTCCAGGGTCACGTCCTCCCGGACGGTGATCTCCTCGAAGTCCATGATCGCGCCGACGGTTCCCTCTTCCGAGGCCATCGCGGTGCGCAGCGCCGCCTGCTCCTCGGCGGGCAGCGCGTTGATCACGCCCCGCAGCACCTCCTCGGGCAGATCGGGCGCAAGGTCCGCAATCTCGTCGGCGTCGAGATGCTCGGCGGCCGCGAGCAGCTCCTGCGAGTCCATGCTCTCGATGAGCGACTCGCGCACGGCATCGGATACCTCGAGCAGAATCTCGCCGTCGCGATCCGCCTTCACGAGATCCCAGACGACGAGCCGCTCCTCGAGCGGCAGCGCCTCGAGGATGTAGGCGATGTCGGCGGGGTGCATGGCGTCGAGCTTGCGGTGCAGCTCGACGAGATGCTGCCGGTGCACGAGCTGCTCGACGACATCCTGGTTGCGCATGCTCTGCCGCTGCACCAGGCCCTCGACCACGCGATGGCGCGCGAGGAGATCCTGGACGGCGTGCAGGTCCTCCTGCAGGTCCTCGAGTTCCTTGCGCTCGTGGGTCTCGGCCATAGAACTCGCGCGCTCCGGGTGGCTCAAATAGCGGGGCTCGGCCGCGCGCGGCCGCGAAACGCCGGGTGCAGGGGGTCGCGCCCTGCGGCGGGGCACGGGAAGTTTAGCTTGGCGGCTATGATCGGGAAACTCCGATGTCATCTCCATGAGCCCCGCATCCTCGACGACACGCCGGCGACTGGCGCCGGGGGTTCGCCCGCGCGAAGTGCTGGCGTGGGCGATGTACGACTTCGCCAACTCCGGCTACACCACCGTCGTCATCACCGCCGTGTACAACGCGTACTTCGTCGGCGTCGTGGCAAACAAGGCGTCCTGGGCGACGCTGGCATGGACGGTCACGCTCGCGGTGTCCTACCTCCTCATCATGCTCACCGCGCCGGTGGTCGGAGCGTACGCGGATCTGCGCGCCGCGAAGAAGATGCTCCTGGCGATCACCACGACGGGTTGCGTCGCGTTCACTGCCGCGCTGGCGCTGACCGGCCCGTCGAGCCTCCTCTTGGCGATGGTGCTCGTCGCGGCCTCGAACTATTTCTTCGGCACCGGCGAGAACCTGATCGCGGCATTCCTGCCCGAGATCGCCGACAGCGAATCGCTCGGGACGGTGTCCGGCTGGGGCTGGGCGCTCGGCTACATCGGCGGCCTGCTCACCCTTGGCCTGTGCCTGGCCTATGTCACCTGGGCCCAGGGCGAGGGCCTGGCCGCAACGCACTTTGTGCCGGTCACGATGCTCATCACCGCGGGGCTCTTTGCCGTGGCGGCTCTGCCGACCTTTCTCGTGCTGCACGAGCGTGCGGTGCCGCTGCCGGTCGACGCGCGGCACCGCTTCGTCCGCGATTCCTTCGTGCGCCTCGGCCACACCATCCGCAACGCCGCCCGCTATCGCGATCTCGCGCGCTTCCTCGTGTGCGTGACCGTCTACCAGGCGGGCGTGCAGACCGTCGTGGCGCTCGCGGCGATCTACGCGCAGGAGGCGCTCGGCTTCGACACACAGGACACGATCGCGATGATCCTGGCAGTCAACGTGACGGCAGCGCTTGGCGCGCTCGCCTTTGGCCAGGTTCAGGACCGCCTCGGGCACGTGCGCACACTGACCCTCACGTTGCTCCTGTGGATCGTGACCATCCTCTGCGCGTGGCTCGCCGAAGGGCGCCCGCTCTTCTGGGTGGCGGCGAACCTTGCCGGTCTGGCCCTGGGCGCATCGCAATCCGCCGCGCGTGCGCTGGTCGGCTATCTCAGCCCGGAAGCGCGCCGCGCCGAGTTCTTCGGGCTGTGGGGCTTCGCGGTCAAGCTCTCCGCGATCATCGGCCCGGTGAGCTACGGCCTCGTCTCGTGGCTGTCCGGCGGCGACCATCGCCTCGCGATCCTGGTTACTGGAGCGTTCTTCGTCGCCGGCCTCGCGCTCCTCTCCGGGATCGACGTCGAGCGCGGCCGGCGGGCGGCGCTCGCCGACGAAGCCGGCTCGTGAGAAGCGTTGCCCAGCCACCTCCGCTGAATTCCCGGAGGGGTGCAGGCAGCGTCCCCGCCGCTTCGCCGCGGGGCAGCACGATGGCGCCTCAAGGCTGCATCCCGCGCGGCCGGGCCCCGAGCACCGGTGTGGTCTTCCCAAAGGTGCACTTCGGTCTTTACCAACGCGAGTAAGCCGGCCGGCGCGCCACCGACCTCCGCAGAGTGTAGATGCTGTTATCGCTGCGGAGATTCGACCCGTGTTGACTTACGGAAGCAAGCTGCTCCTCGTCCCGACCCTCGTCGCCCTCGGATTACTGGGGTTGGTCGCGTTCTTCGTCTGCCGAGCGCTGATCGGCCTGTGCGTGCGCTCCCGGGCGGAGGACGACGCGGCGGCGTGACGATCGCGGGCCACGGCGTTCTGCCTCCCCGCGCGCTGATGCCTGGCGCCCGCCGCCCGCGCGGGGCCCGGGCAGTCCGCCCCCTCCGAGCGAGCGCGCGGCGGGGATTCGGCCGATAATTCGCTCCCGAGACGCGAACGTGCGGTCCCGGGATTCGGGCTGACCCCACGTGGACCGTCATCCCTCCCTGCAAGCGACACCGGAGCAGGCATGCCCAATCAGGCCGAAGACAACAACATGGCGCTCTTCTGCGACTTCGAGAACATCGCGCTCGGGGTGCGCGAGGCGAAGTACGACAAGTTCGACATCGGTCGCGTGCTGGAGCGACTGCTGCTCAAGGGCAGCATCGTCGTGAAGCGGGCGTACTGCGACTGGGAGCGCTACAAGGAGTTCAAGAGCGCGATGCACCAGGCCGCGTTCGAGCTCGTCGAGGTGCCGCACGTGCGCCAGTCGGGCAAGAACTCGGCGGATATACGGATGGTGGTCGATGCGCTCGACCTCTGCTACACCAAACCGCATGTGGACACGTTCGTCATCATCAGCGGCGACTCGGACTTCTCGCCGCTCGTCTCCAAGCTGCGCGAGAACAACAAGGAGGTGATCGGCGTCGGGGTGAAGAATTCCACCTCCGATCTCCTGATGTCCAATTGCGACGAGTTCATCTACTACGACGATCTCGTGCGCGAGGCGCGGCCGCAGCGGCGCTCGCGCCGCAAGGAGCCGGCGAAGAGCGGCGACGCCGACAAGAAGGCACCCCCGAAAGAGGAAGAGGCCGGCAAGCCCGAGGAAGCGATGGAGCTCGTGGTGAAGACCGCCGAAGAGCTGCTCGGCGAGCGAACCGGTGACGAGAAGCTCTGGGGGTCCGCGGTGAAACAGGCGATCAAGCGACGGATGCCGGGCTTCACCGAGTCGTATTACGGCTTCCGCTCGTTCTCCAAGCTCCTCGAGGAGGCGCAGAGCCGCAAGCTGCTCGACCTCGAGCGCGACGACAAATCGGGCGGATACATCGTCCACGGCATCCTGCACGAGGCGTAGTCCGTATATCCCTTGCGGGGGCCGGCATGCGGATGCGGCGTACCGAAAGCCGACACAAAGTCACGCGTACGAAGCGCCCGGTCGGTGCTAAAGTGGGCGTGCGTCGCTCCGCCTACTCCTGGAGTGTGCAATCCGCGTACGCGGAGCTGTTGCGCTGTGGCGGGCGCGTGTTTCCGGGAGAGATCCCATGACGTTCCTGTGGTCTGACGTACTTTGGCTACTGCTCGGCGTGCCGGTGCTGATCGCCTTGTATGTCCTCCTGCTGCGCCGCAAGAAGAAGGTCGCCATCCGCTACACGAGCCTGGATCTCGTGCGGGAGGCGATGGGTCCGTGGCAACGCGTCAGGCGTCATGTCCCGGCGCTGCTCTTCCTGCTCGCCGTCATCGCCGGGATCGTGGCGAGCGCGCGCCCGAGCGCCGTCATCACCCTGCCCTCCGAGCAGCGCACGATCATTCTCGCCATGGACGTTTCGCTCAGCATGCGTGCCCGGGACGTCGAGCCGAGCCGGCTGGAAGCGGCGCAAGCCGCGGCGAAAGCCTTCGTCATGGAGCAGCCCTCCGATGTGCGCATCGGCATCGTGTCGTTCGCCGGCACCGCGTCGGTCGTGCAGACGCCGACCCGCAACCGCGAGGATCTGATCGGCGCCATCAATCGGTTCGAGCTGCAGCGCCACACCGCCATCGGTAGCGGCATCATCGTCTCCCTCGCCGCACTGTTCCCGGAAGAAGGCATCGAGCTGGAGCCGTTCCTCTTCCGCGGCGCCCCATCACGTGACGGCGGGCGCGGCGTGCCGATCGACCAGGCGAAGAAGGCGGAGCGGACACCATTCAAGCCGGTACCGCCCGGCTCCCACCCTTCGGCCGCGATCATCCTGCTCACCGACGGCCGGGCGACGACCGGCCCGAATCCAATCGAAACGGCCAAGATGGCCGCCGAGCGGGGCGTGCGGATCTACACGGTCGGGTTCGGGACCGCCGCGGGCGGCGAGGTCGGCTTCGAGGGCTGGTCGATCTACGTGCGCTTCGACGAGGAGACGCTCAAGCAGATCGCGGAAGTCACCCGCGCCGAGTACTACTACGCGGGCTCGGCGGACGACCTGCGCAAGGTCTACCAGAGCCTCAACTCATCGCTCGTGCTGGAGCGAAAAGAGACCGAGATCTCCGCGCTGCTCATCGCTGCGGCGGCCGCCCTCGCGTTTGCCGCGGCGCTGCTCTCGCTCCTCTGGTTCAACCGCAGCGTCTGATGCCGGCGGCCGGCGGCGCGCGCGTCGCCGCACCTCAGTTCGGAAACGACGTCGCCCGCCCGGCGGGGTACTGCTGCTCCCAGTTCCGGCCGTCGATCTGCCGCACGTCCATGCTTTTCACCGTGCCGGAGTCGAGGCAGCGCACGTTGATGCTGACGCCATCGGGATGCGAGCGCGGGACATAGAACGACTTGATGCCGCAGTGCCGGCAGAACAAGTGTCGCGCGACGCCGGTGTTGAACGTGTAGCTCGTCAACGCCTCCTCGCCGGAGAGCAGCCGGAAACGCTCCTTCGGCACGATCAGGTGGAGGTAGCCGGTCTTGCTGCAGATCGAGCAATTGCACTCCGAGACCTTCAGGTCGGCAGGAGCCTCCACCTCGAACCGCACTTTTCCACAGTGGCAGCCGCCCGTGTGCGTGGTCATTCTCGCTCCCCGTGTCAGTTGATGCGCGCCGCCAGCGCGAGCAACGCGACGGCGCCGACCGCCGATGCGAGTCCGACCAGCTTGCGCGCGGTCACCGCTTCCTTGAGGAACGTGAGGCCGATCACCGCGGTGAGGACGAACGACAGCTGCCCGATCGGCACCAGGATGCTCGCTTCGCCGACCGCGAGCCCGATGACGAGCGCGCCGAAGCCGATCGCCTGCGAAACGCCGAACGGGATCCCGTAGCGCAAGGCGGTCCGCGATGCGGCGAAGCCGCGGTCCAGGTAAATGGAGAACGCGGTCGCGGCCGACGACAGCGCGATGACCTGGCACAGCAGCACCGTGGCGGGTGTCGCGCCCTGCCGCAAGGCCAGCTTGAACAGGAAGAACGCGATGCCGGTGGCCACCGTGGCGAGCAGCACCCGGGTGATGGCCTCGCGCGGAATCTCGACTCGCGCGCCCGCGGCGCTGTTGCCGAGCAGCAGCCACACCGCGGCGATCGCGAGGCCGAGGCCGCCGGTCTTCGCCGCTGACAGATCCTCGCCGAAGATCGCCAGTGCGAGTATGGCGGTGACGACAAACTGGAGCCGGAAGATCGGCGCCAGGATGCTGACCGCGCCCGATTTCAGGCTGCGCGAGAAGTTGTAGAAGCCGTAATACGCGAACAGCCCGCCGACCGAGCCCCAGAGGGCCGCCGGCGCGGGCACGACCGATTGCGTGAGCACGCCGAATGCCACGAAGAACGGCACCATGGTCAGCGTCAGCACCATCATGATCTGGTGCGAAGCGGCGCCGTGCTGCGCCGCGCGCTTGAAGAGGAGATCGTTCAGGCCGAAGCAAAAGAGCGTGAGCAGCGCGTAGGGCACCCCGCTTGCCACGCTACTATCCCCGTTCCCCTCGAACGCTCCAGGAGTCGGGGCGAGCGTCGATCGCAGGCGACCCGCTCGATGCTGAAATCTGGTCCGTGATCGGCAGCTCGGCTTCGGTCAGGCCCAGCGCCTCGAACACCTTCACCGCGGCGTAGGCGTCGTTCGCCGCATACAGCACCTGGTTGGGCATGAGCTCGCGCCGCGCCCAGTTGGAGGTCGTCATGCGCTTCGATTTCTGGAGCCTTCTCTGCAAGACGAGGGCGACCGCGGTCTTGGCCCCGATCGTCTTGCGGTAGCCGCGGCGGCGAAAGACCGCGCACAGATCGAGAATCGCGCGCGGGTGGACGCCCAGCTTCCTGGGCAGCTGATCCTGGTCCGAGCGCAGGCCGAAGCCGACCTTGACGACGTCGGTCGAGGCGAGGAGCGCGGCGACCGCCGGGTGGCACTCCGGACGATTGAGCTGAAAGACATACGCTCTGTCGAGCGTCGCGAACTGCACGGTGTGCGGTCCATCGGAGACTTCGCCCTTCGCGAACACCGGCTTCGACTCGGTATCGAAGCCGACGAATCGGGTGGCCGCGAGCTCGGACGCAGCGTCGTCGATCTCGGCCGGGCTGGCCGGCACGAGGATGCTGTCGAGCGCCAGTCCCGTGAACGGCTCCAGGAGGGCCATCTCGTCTCGCGTCGGAGCCTCGATTCGCCGCGTCATCGCTTGACGAACTTGAGCGTGAATCGGTCGCTCTCGCCGATCGCCTGGTACTTCGCGCGATCCTTGTCCTTCAGGCGATACGTCGGCGGCAGCGTCCACACGCCCTCGGGATGATCCTTCGTGTCCTTCGGATTGGCGTTGACCTCGGAAGTCCCCACCAGCTCGAAACCGGCCTTTTCGATCAACGCGACGGCCGCGTCCTGCCGGACATAGCCGGTCTTCATCTGCGCTTCCTGGGAAAGATCGGTGCGTCCGCGATGGTCGACGACGCCGAGGATGCCGCCCGGCTTCAGCGCCTTGTGAAAGGCGCGCAGCGCCCCGTCGATCTCGCCCCGCTCGACCCAGTTGTGCAGGTTGCGGAAGGTGAGCACGAAATCGGCGCTGCCCGGAGGCGCGATCGCGTGCAGATCGGCGTTGAATTGCGTGACGATCACCTTTTCGTAGAGAGCGGGTTCCGCCTTGAGCCGTGCCAGCAGCTTCTGATGGTCGGCCAGGTATTGCGGCGGCGCCGCGGCGTCGCGGTTTGCGGCGATGTAGCGGCC
The DNA here is from genome assembly GCA_041617635.1 of Burkholderiales bacterium. Taxonomy (GTDB): domain Bacteria; phylum Pseudomonadota; class Gammaproteobacteria; order Burkholderiales; family SG8-39; genus JAABRB01. The sequence continues at coordinate 12,612 of JBFJOO010000089.1, forward strand.
GCGCTCCTTCAGGTACGGCGCGAGGATCTCCATGTAATAGCCACCGCTGCCCGGCAGGATCTCGACGACCGTGCTGTCGTCCTTGACGCCGAAGAACGTGAGCACCTCGACCGGGTGCCGGAAGGCATCGCGTGCCACGTTGCGGGCGGTGCGATGCGGCGCCGCGAGCCACTGCGTGAGACCGCCCTGGCTGTCCGCCCGCACCGGCCCGGGCAGAAATGCCGTGACCAGCGCGAGCGCCGCAAGCAGCGGCCGGGCGAACGCGCGCCTGCCGCCGTACGGCCCGCAGCGCCATGGCGTGATTCGTATGGAGATCATCCTCCCATTATGGCGAATAGCCGGCGAGCCGTTGCACCTTCGGCCCGATCAGCTGCTTGAAGAGCTCCGGCTCGGCGAAGTAGACGCCGGTCAGGAGCAGCAGGTACGTCTTCTCGTTGTCGCGGACGGTGAAGGTGTTGCCGATCGGGTCCTCGCCTTTCACCAGCAGGGCCAGGCGCGCCTCTTCGCCGTATGGGTACGACCCGGGCAACTCGCGCTCTTCGATGCCCTCCGACTTGAAGCCGATCATCAGGCCGAGTTTCTCGGCCTTCTGGGAGATCAGCGCATTCGAGGCACGGCGCTCGATAGCCACGCTGATGTAGATGAACAGCGGCTTCTCCTGCGCGGTGTCCGGGGTGGTGAACTGATAGGTGAGCTCGTACTTTCCGTCGATGTGCTTGACCTTGGTGAAGGTCTCGTAGGCTTCGGCGTTCTCATACCGGAAACCGTAGGCGGCGAGGTCGGCCACACGCAGGAAGAGCGCCTTGTCTTCCGCGGACACGGGTTGCTCCGACCCGCACGCCGCGACGCCACAGACAAGGAGCGCGGCAGCGAACGTGCGACAGGCCCCAGCGTGCAGCACAGACCCCATCAGGCGCCACGCTCCGGGAAGTGCTTCGACCAGACTCCGTCTGCGCCGACCAGCAGACTCAGGCCGTTCGGCGACGGCCTTGCGCACGGCCGGGCGTCGAGCTGTCTCGCCACCTCGGCCGCGACCGGAGGGAAGTAAGCCGTGACCTCGCAGTGGAGACGGCCTTCCGATTCATACCGGACGAATACGGCCATGTCCTCCGGGCGCTCGGTGTTTGCGTGAGCCGACTCGCACAGCGCCTCGATTCGCCCCATCGGCTCCGAGGCCACCAGTGCATCGCCGAGTGACAGCGAGAACCATGCACTCATTGACTGTTCAGACCATCGGCTGGGCGTACGCGCGCTGGTCGCGAATCTGACCCGCGGCGCACGGAAGGATCCGAGCCACCGCGATCACTGCCGGACTGCATAGAAAGAGAACGACTGGCTCTTGATGCCCAGCGTTTCGAACCGCGTGAATCCGGCTTCGCGCATCAGCGCCTCGGCGCGCGCCGGTCCCATGCAGGTGCCCAGGCCGGCCCCGCCTTGCGCGAGCGACTGCGTCATGCAGTGGAACACGCTGAATCCGTAGTACATGGTCACCATGGGGTTGTGGTTGTGCTCGAGTCGATCGGCGACCTTGGGTTCGATCACCAGCAGGACACCGTCCGGCTTCAATCGCGCGCGCACTTCCTTGAGAATCTCGACAGGCGCGGCGAAATCGTGAACGCAGTCGCACGCGGTCACCAAGTCGAACTTCGCGTCGGGGGCGAGCTCTCCGATGGTGTGCGCCAGAAAACGCACCCGCGCACCCAGCCCCTCTGCATCGGCTGCCTCGTTGGCCTGCCTGATCGACTCCCGGTCCGGATCGACCCCGACCACCTTCGCTTGCGGGAAAGCTTTTGCGAGCGTCATCACCACGCGCCCCCCTCCGCAACCGACGTCGAGGACGCTACCGCCCGAATTCAGCCGTTCGACGATTTCCGGGAGCGATTTGAGCCAATGTCCTGCGAACCGCTGCTCGTATTGCCCGCGATTGACCAGATCGAACGCCTCTACGCAATCCGGCCCATAGTCTTCGAACGGCACGCCGCCACCGGTCTTGAAGGCCTCCGCGACCCGCGGCGCGGCGCGCAGCAGAACGGGCGCAATGTGAAACAACCCGCCCATGAAGTGATCCGTTCCCTCGGAGGCCAGCAGGAAAGCATGCTCTTCCGGCAGTTGGTAGGTGTCGGCCTTCGGTTGATGATCGAGGTACCCCGCGCAGACCATCCCCTTCAGCCACTCCTCGACGTAACGCATCTGGAGCCCGGATGCCGCGACGACCTGTTCGAGCGTCATGGGCCCCTTCCCTGCCATGGCCCGGAAGAGGCCGGTCTTGACGCCAACGAATCCGAGGCCCGAGGTCATGGCTCCGGCCATGTCGATGAACACCTTGTCGGAGAATGCCTTCACGCGTTCCTTGTCCATATCAGTCACCCCTCTTCATTCATATATGTCGCGCCCGCGCCGCAAGTTCAGCCGCCCTCGACCACGATCTCGCACTTCAGCGAGTTGGCGATGAAGCACTCGTCATGCGCTTCATGATGCAACGACGCCAACGCCTCGGCGGAAGGTGTCTTCTCGGCCAGGAATCGTATCCTCGGGCGTAACGTGATCCGGCTGAACGCCAGCTTCCCTGCGGCGTTCTTCTCCATCACTCCAAAGGCTTCGTCCAGGTAGCTTTCGACGACGAAGCCCCGCTTCGCGGCGAGCGACAGGAACCAGAGCATGTGGCAGCTCGACGCGGAGGCGACCAGGGCCTCTTCCGGGTCGACGGCTTCGGCCACGGAATAGGGTTTGGGGACCACCGTCGGCGAGGCGGAGGCGGGGACCTTCACTCCACCATCGAACGACCACTCGTGGCCGCGGCTGAAGCGGTTGTCGGTGAACTTCGCCCCGGCGCGTTGCCAGCTGATTCTTGCTTCGTACTTGTGCATCCCAGGACCCCTCACTTGTCGAGCGTAATCGTCAGGGTTTCGCCGCTGTGGCGACGATGGCGGGTGCCGGCACCTCGAAATGCTCGTCCCGCCTATAAGCGGTAACGGTCTCGCGTAGCGCGCTCCGGATGGCGTCCCGGGCAGCTGGGCTTTGCGCGCGCAAGGTCGCGCCCGCCCGCACCGTACCTCGCGTAAACGCCTCGAAGAGGGTGTCGGGATCGGCCATGCGCCATACCTGCGGCACCTGGCGACAGGACGGCGCGACGAAGCCCGCGTTCTGCAGTGCCTTGATGCTCTGCTCGGGATCGCTGTACAGGAAGAAGTTCGGGCCGGGAGGGAGCCCGACATCCAGCGCGCCGTGCGCGCGAATGGCCGCATACACGATCCCGAAGGCCACGGCGCGCTCGGGCGTATCCCACACGGCAAACGCCACCCGCCCCCCGCGCTTCAGCACCCGAAACGCCTCGCGCAGCGCGACGTCGGGATTGGAAAGGTGACACATGCCGAACGCGTTGACGACCGCGTCGAACGTGTCGGGCTCGAACGGCAGCGCTTCCGCATCGGCTTGCTCGAACCGGACCACGGGATACCTCTCGCGCGCCATTCGAACCTGAGGCGCGGAAAAATCGATCCCCGTGACATCTGCCCCGCGCCGCGCGGCGGCCCCGGCAACATAGCCCGCCCCGGTTGCGACGTCCAGCGCGCGCGATCCGTTCCGCACGCCAGCGGCGTCCAGCAAGGCGTCGACCGCTTGGGTCGTGACGCCGGACAGCAGCTCGTGATAGTTGGCGACGACGCCCGCGTCTTCCCAGCCAGCCTGCTCGAATTCGCGGAACGTTTGACCCGGGTCGGGCATGGGAGCCTCCTTTGCCGAGCTCCGCCGACCGTCCGTGCGCAAGACGATCTGCGGCGATGCAGTGGCGGAAGAGGCCTCGAGGATAAGCCAAAAGACGGCTCAGCCTCACGCGGCTGAATACCAACTGGCTGCGCGAGGACCGACGCCCGTCACGGCATGGGGACGGTGCTGCGTTGGCCCTTCTCAACGATCACGAACTCGAGAAACACCAGCGTCTCGGTGGCGCTTGCATTGCGGTGGGAATGGCAGCACGTAAAAGACCATCTCCGTTAGGGGGCTTGGTTCTCAGACGGGTCGGACTATCCCAACGTCTCCCATCCGTGCTTCGCCGACAACACAAACGTCAGGAGAAAGAACAAAAATGAAACGACCGTGACGCCGACGCGCACAGCCTGGGCCCTGTTCGGCATGCGTTGCTCCAGCACGGCGTTGAGAGCGATCCCGAGCGCGAATCCAAGCGGCGAAGCGACATACTGCAACTGTCCCCAGACAGTGGCGGACTTGCCCGGTGCCCCCCAGATGCCCGGAGCCTCCCAGAAATTCAATTGGTATCCAAACTCCATCGCCAGATAACCGACGGCGGCAAGCACGCTCCCCATCCAGAGATAGCGAGAGTA
>JBFJOO010000090.1:0-16833 GCA_041617635.1 Burkholderiales bacterium
AGATTCTTCGTCGAGCGGTACGACGAATAGCCGGTGAACTCGCCGAACGGACCTTCCTCGGCCTCGACGCCCGGCTCGATCACGCCCTCGAGCACGATCTCGGCCGCGGCGGGCACCGCGATGCCGTAGCGCGGCGTGCGCACCACCTCGAGCGGCGCGCCGAACAGCCCGCCGGCGATGCGCCGCTCGTCGACGCCGAAGCCGACGCGCGCGGAGGCGGCGAGCATGAAGAGGGGGTGCGCGCCGATCACCATCGCCACCGGCATCGGGCGCCCGCGCTCGGCGTAGAGCGCGAGCAGCCGCCACAGGTGGCCGCGCGAGTGCAGGCTCGTGGCGAGCTCGGTCTTAGAGCGCACCATCGCGCGGTGGTAGCTCAGGTTCCCGCCGCCGCCGTCGGGGTGCTCGGCGGCGATGACGCCGCTCGTGATGTACGGTGCCCGGTCGGTCTCGAAGTGCCGCAGGAGCGGCAGCGTGCCGAGGTCGATCGACTTCTGCTCGACCGATTCGAGCACTTTCCCGGTCCCGACTTCGCGCGGATCGATCGCGCGGGCAGCGAGCGCCTGGTAGGCCGCATGCAGCCGCCCGGGCTCGGCGCCGAGCAGCCGCGCGATCCGCTCGCGCGAGCCGAAGAGGTTCGTGACCACCGGCACGCCGAGACCGGCGACGCGCTCGAACACGAGCAGCGGATGCTTGCCGCGCGCCGCGAGCGTCCAGATCACGCCGGTCACTTCCTGGTCGGCCGAGACCTCCTCCTCGAAGACGAGCACGTCCTCCGGGTGCTCAGCGCGGTAGCGCGCGAGGAACGGGTGGAAGTCCTGCTCGATCGGTGGCTGTGTCATCGGGTGCCCGGGCACCGAGGCGCGCTGGCTCAGGCTTTCACGCCCGCATAGGAGTCCTTGAGCCGGGCTTTCGCCTCTTCCATGGTGCGCGGCGGCGGGGTCGGCTTGATGCCCACCAGCCGCGCGATGTTGTTGCCCATGTAGTCCTCGAGGCCGTCCTCGTCGAGGCCCATGCCCTGCGGCGGCTGCGCGCACAGCACCTCGAGCTCGCGCAGCCACAGCCCGGGCTCGTTCGGCGGCGTGTCGGTGCCGAACACGATCTTGTGCCGCGGCAGCTCCTTCGCGAACTCGACGATGCGCGACTGGAAGCACCAGCCGGACTCGCAGACCACGTTCGGTGTGTCCATCGCCATCCAGAACGCCTCGAAGGAGTAGTTGCCGCCGGTCTGGATGCCGAAGTGCCCGATGATGAAGTTGACCATCGGAAACTCGCGGATCACCGGGTAGAACTGCGTAGGGATGCTGTATGGTCCGTCGCCGGTGTGGATCAGCACCACCACGTTGTATTTCGCGCACATCTTCATCGCCGGGCGCAGCCATTCGAGCGCGCGGTCGGGCCGGTAGTTGTGCATGTTGGAGTGCAGCTTGAGCATCTTGAAGCCGTACTCCTTGACGTGGAACTCCAGCTCGGCGGCGCCCTCCTCGGGGCCGAAGCGCGGGTTGAAGTTGAAGTCGCCGATGAAGCGGTCCGGGTACTTCTGGCAGAGCTCCGCGCAGTAGGCCATGTAGTCGCGGATGCCCTGCCGCCCGGTGCGCCCGCCGATGCGATGCACGGTGTTGCCGGGCGGCGGCTGGATGAACCCCATGTCGATGCGGCGCGGCTTGCCGTTGATCATGTAGGGCCCGTCCATCATCTTGAGCATGCGCTCGCCGGTGAATGGCTCGCCGGTGTGGCGCCAGGCCTCGTCGACGAGGTTGGTCGGGTGGAGATGGGTGTCGATGATCATCTGCGCTTCTCCGATTCAGGCCGCAACCGGCTCGGCGAGCCGTGCCTTCGCTTCCTCGACCGTGCGCGGCGGCGGAGTCGGATCGATCCCGAGCATCCGCGCGAGGTTGTTGCCGAGGTAGTCCTCGAGGGTGTTCTCGTCCAGGTTCATGCCCTGCGGCGGCTCGTGGCACAGCACCTCGAGGAGGCGAATCCACATCCCCGGCTCGTTCGGCGGCGTGTCCGAGCCGAACATGATCTTGTGCTTGGGCAGGTCCTTCGCGAACTCGACGATGCGCGACTGCAGGCACCAGCCCGACTCGCAGTACACGTTGTCGAGCTCCATCGCCCACTGGAACGGCTCGAAGCAGTAGACGCCGCCGGTCTGCACGCCGAAGTGCGCCATCACGAAGTTCACCTTCGGGAACTCCTTGATGAGCGGCACCCACTCGGTCGGGATGCTGTACGGACCGTCCCCGGTGTGCACCTTGACGAGCAGCCCCAGCTCCTCGGCCTTGCGGAGCGCCGGGCGCACCCAGTCCTTGGCGCGGTCGGGCCGGTAGGCGTGCATGTTGGCGTGCAGTTGCAGCATGCGGAAGCCGTGCTCCCTTGCGTGGCGCTCGAGCTCCTCGACGCCGGCCTGCACGCCGTAGCGCGGGTTGTAGACGAAGCAGCCGATGAACCGATCGGGGTAGCGCTGCACGAGCTCGGCCGTATAGGCCATGTAGGCGCGGATGCCCTCTTTTCCGTCGAGGTGGTCGTTGGTGAAGTGATGGATCGTGTTGCCCTGCGGCGGCTGGATGAAGGCCTTGTCGATGCGCCGCGGCTTGCCGTTCACGGTGTACGGCCCGTCCATCATCTGCAGCAGGCGCTCGCCGGTAAAGGGGGCCCCGTCGTGCTGCCAGGCGGTGTCGACCACTTCGGTCGGACAGCAAGTCATGTCGATGATCATCGCGATGCTCCTCTTCGAGACTCGTTGATGCGTAACCGGGCGGCACAGGCCGTCCGAAGTCGATTCCATGCGCGGACGCTCAGTGCTCCTGGGTGACCTCCGACTCGTGCCAGTTGCCCAGCGCGAGCTTGGACAGGAAGACCATCATGAGAAACAGGGCCACGCCGGTCACCGTGATCAGCAGCAATGCGGCGAACAGCAGCGGAATGTTGATCTGGTAGCCGGCCTGCAGGATCTGGTAGGCGAGCCCCGCGGAGGTGCCGCCCGTGCCGGCGACGAACTCCGCCACCACCGCGCCGATCAGCGCGAGGCCCGACGAGATGCGCAGACCGCCGAAGAAGTAGGGCGCGGCCGAGGGGATGCGCAGCTTGACCAGCGTCTGCCAGCGGCTCGCCTTGTTCATCCGGAAGAGGTTCACCAGGCCCTGGTTGACGCTGCGCAGCCCGAGCGTGGTGTTGGAGATGATCGGAAAGAGCGCGACGATCGTCGCGCAGACGACGAGCGCGGTCGTCGGATGCCGCACCCAGATGATGATGAGCGGCGCGATGGCGACGATCGGCGTCACCTGCAGCAGCACCGCGTAGGGGAAGAAGCTCGCCTCGACCACGCGGCTCTGCACGAACACGAACGCGATGACGGTGCCGACCAGCACCGCGAGGAAGAACGCTCCGAAGGTGATCTTGAGCGTGATCATCAGCGACCTGTAAAGCAGATCCCATTCCGCGATCAGCGTCTGCAGCACGACTGCCGGCGCCGGGACGATGAACTTCGAGATCGAGAAGGCCTGCACCACGACGTGCCAGGCGAGCAGGATCAGCACGCCGACCGCGATCGGCGCGCCCCATTTCAGCATGTTGCCGCTGCGCGCCTGGCTCACGACACGTCCGGTCCCTGGGCGCTCGCCTCGGCGAGGAGCTCCGAGAGCTCCTTGGCGTGGGCGGCGAAGGCCTGCGTCACGCGGAAAGCGTCCTTGCGTGGATGGGGCTCGTCGATCATGACCTCCTTCAGCACCCGGCCCGGGCGCGCCGCCATGACGACGATGCGCGTCGAGAGGAACACCGCCTCGTAGATGCTGTGAGTGACGAAGATGACGGTCAGCTTCTTCTTCCACCAGAGCTGGATGAGGTCGGCATCCAGCTTGTTGCGGGTGAACTCATCCAGCGCGCCGAACGGCTCATCCATGAGCAGCAGGTTCGGGTCGGTCACCAGCGCCCGGGCGATCGAGGCGCGCATCTGCATGCCCCCCGAGAGCTGGCGCGGATAGTGGCGCTCGAACCCGGTCAGGCCCACGAGCGCGAGCGCATCGGCCACGCGCGCGTCCGCTTCGGCGCGATCCAGCCGCGCGAGGTCGAGCGGCAGGCGCACGTTCGCCTGCACGCGCGCCCAGGGCATGAGCGTCGCGTCCTGGAACACCATGACGAGCGTGCGCCCGGGTTCGCCGACGTGATCGTGGTCGCTCCCCCACCAGAGCACGCCGCCCGACGAGGGCTCGGTCAGGTTGGCGATGATGTTGAGCAGCGTCGACTTCCCGCAACCCGAGGGCCCGAGCAGGGTGACGAACTCGCCCGGGCGGATGCTGAGCTCGATCGGGTCGAGCGCGCGCGTGCCGTTCGGAAAGACCTTGTCGGCGCCCCGCACCTCGACGACCGGCGTGCGCGCCGATGCAGTCTCGATCACGGAAGCAACAGCGGACATGGCGGTCGCGGGGCGCGCATGAACACGTGCTCGGCGGTGGCCGGAACGCCGCGCGGCGCCCCGGCGCGCCGTGTCACGGCATGACCCGGATGTCCTTCACGAATTGCAGCGTGTAGGCTTTGCGCACGTCCACACCGGACTTAAGAAGCCCGGCGTCGACCATGTAGTCGTGCGTCTTCTTCCAGCGCTCGTCGGTCATCGTACCGATGCCGGATTTCGCGGCGTCGCCGCCGGTGAGGAGCTCCTGCTCCTTCAGCTTGGCGATCGCGTACGCGAGCTGATCGTCCGTCATCTTCGGATTGTCTTTCTTGATGAGCGCGTTGGCCGGCGCCTGGTCATTGAGGTAGCTTTTCCAGCCCTCCATCGACGCCTGCACGAATCGCTTCACCGCGTCCGGCTTCTCGCTCACCAGCTTTTGCGTCGTGACGATCGTGGTGCCGTAGGGCGGGAAACCGTCGCGCGCGAACAGGAAGAACTTCGCCTTCATCCCGGCCTTCTCCGCCTGGAAGGGCTCCGAGGACATGTAGGCCTGCTGCGCAACGTTCTTGTCGGCGAAGAACGGTTGCAGGTTGAAGGTGTAGGGACGGACCTGGTCCTCGCTGTAGCCGTACTTGTCCTTCATCCAGGGCCACCAGGAAGACCTTCCGGCCGTGGCGACCAGGATCGTCTTGCCCTTCAGGCTGGCGAGATTCGGCACATCGTCGTGCGCGAGCAGCCCCTGCAGGTCGTGCTGGAACGAGGTCGCCACGGTCACCGGATCGCCGCCCTGCTCGAGGGTCTTCAGCACCTGGAAGTCGTAGCCCATGTGCATGTCGGCCTGCCCGGCGAGCATCAGCTGCATGCCGTGCACCTGCGGGCCGCCCATCTTGACGGTGACGTCCAGCCCGTGCTTCTTGTACAGGCCGGTGGCGAGCGCCTGGTAGAAACCGCCGTGCTCGGCCTGCGCGAACCAGCTGGTGAGGAACGTGATCTTGTCCTGGGCGTGCGCCGCTGGTGCGAGCGCCACGCAAAGCGCTGCGACGAGGATCGAGACGGACCGTGCCGGGCGCAGCCCGGCAGGCGAGACGATGCTATGTTTCATGACCAACCTCCTCCTGTGAGTGACCTCGCTGACAAACTAGCCGTTCGGGAGAGCGCGCGAGCGTCAAGCGAGCGATGCGGGGCGCTCTCAGGCGGACACGTCCCGGCTTCCGACGCAATCTTCTGGCCATGCACGACATCTGGGCAGCTTCCGGTCAGGATCGCGCGCGGTGCGCGCCGTCGTCTCTGTGAGCAATCTCCGACCGCCGCGCCGCGGCATTGCACCGTCGACGCTGCAGCTGACCGCTTCTACCCACGAATGACAAGCGCTTTATAGGCCCTCGCGAATCGGCGTGTCAAGGGGGAGCGCAGCTGCGCTCGATGCCGGACGAGACAAAACGGATCACGACTGTCCCGAGGCGCACCGAGCCGTTGCTATAATCCACGGCAACTAGTCGACTCCGGCCTCGAAAAAGTTCAACTGCCGGGATTCTGAGGGCACTTGAGGAGGGACCCGTGCCGTTTCCGATCGCTCGAAGGCGCATGTTCCGGCGAAGCCATGCACCGGTCTCCTGACCACAGCGCGGAGATTTCATGCTAGACACCCTATCGCTCGGCTGCAACGGGCGCGGCGCGCAGCACGTTCCCGGCAAGTCGCCATCAGTGGACGAGCAGTTCCGGATGGTCAAGGAATCCGGGGTATTCGATCATTTCGACCGCATGCCGCAGCCTGGCCAGGAATTCGAGTACTTGCGCGCCTCGGCGAAGCACGGCCTGCCGATCCGCACCGGTCTGTGGTCGTACATGAGCGGCCGGGACGAGGCGTTGCTGGAAAAGAACTTGCAGCTCTGCAAAGAGGCCGGCGGCGAGTGCCACAACATCATGCTCCTCGCGCGCAACGCGCGGGGCGCGCCGCTCTCCGACCAGGAGATCGTCGATTTCTATCTACGCGCTTACGACCTGGGCGGCAAGATCGGCATCACGATCGGGTTCGAGGTCCACATCTACATGTGGTCGGAGGATTTTCGTCGTGTCACGCCCATCGCGCAGGCGGTGCGGGAGCGCGGCATACCGTTCAATTTCGTGCTCGATCACAGCCACGTGCTGCTCAAAGTCGACAACCCCGAAGAGCAGGATGTGAGCGGCATCCGGGAGGATGTCGAGGCGGGTCGGTTCGTCGTCGATCCCTACGAGGAGGGGAACGTCGTCGACGAGTGGCTCGCGCAGGACATGACCGTCTGGCTGCAAGTGCGTCCCGTGTCGCCGAACGGGCCGAAGAACCGCGGCGAGCTGAAGGAGGGCGGGACCTGGGGTCGCGCCTGCCAGTATCCCTTCAAGAGACCGGACCCCGGGCAGTGGTTCTATCCTTGGAACGCCTATCGAGTCGAGCCGTGCAAAGAGATCGTCCGGCGGGTGCTGCGGCGCCACCGCGATCACCCCGACAGTCCGCTGCGCTGGATCACCACCGACATGATCGATATGGCCGACTACGGCGGCGGCGTGAAGTACTCGCTCCTCGAGCAGAACGTCGCGATCGCGCAGTGGCTGAGAAAGACCTGGGAAGACATCAAGGCCGAAAGGGATTGAGTATCCACTCGCGGAACCCTGGGCGCGCCGCCGCCGACAACCGTGCGCGCATATCATGAAGCGGAGCGATCACCGGATCCTGGCTACGCATGTCGGCAGCCTCCCGCGGCCGGCGGACCTGCTCGGCCTCATCCAGGCGAGCGCGGCCCGCCGTCCCCACGATGCTTCGAAACTCGAATCGCGGCTCCGGGACGCGGTCACGGATATCGTCGCGCGGCAGGTCGAGACCGGCATCGACGTGGTGAGCGATGGCGAGGCGGGCAAGCCGGGATTCATACACTACGTGAACGAGCGTCTCTCGGGGTTCGAGCCGAGCCGGGATGCGGCGAACCGCGGTCCGTGGGACGGTTCGCGCGAGGTCGCATCCTTCCCGGAGTACTACCGATCGCTCAAGCAGGACCCGCACGACACGGCGTTGCACCTGGAGTGCACCGGACCGATCGGGTACTGCGGACAGGCCGCGGTGCACAGGGATATCGAGAATCTCAAGGCGGCCGCGGCCCAAAGCGGGGCGGTCGAGGCGTTCATGCCGGCCGTGTCGCCGACCAACGTCGAGACGTGGCAGACGAACCGCTACTACCGGACCCAGGAGGAGTACCTCTTCGCCATCGCCGAGGCGATGCACGAGGAGTACGCGGCGATCGTCGCCGCGGGCCTGATCCTGCAGGTCGACGATCCGCGGCTCGTCACGCATTACAACCTGAATCCCGCAATGAGCCTCGCCGAATGCCGCCGCTGGGCCGAGGTGCGGGTCGAGGCCCTGAACCACGCCCTGCGCGGACTCGACGAGGACCGGGTGCGCTTTCACACTTGCTACAGCATCGACATGGGGCCGCGCGTCCACGACATGGAATTGAAGGACGTGATCGATCTCGTCCTCCGGGTGCGCGCCGGCGCGTACTCGTTCGAGTCGGCGAACCCGCGCCACGAGCACGAGTGGCGCGTGTGGCAGTCGGCGTGCCTCCCGGAAGGCAAGATCCTCATTCCTGGCGTGATCACGCAATCGAGCGTGCTGGTCGAGCACCCGGACCTGGTCGCCGAGCGCATCGTGCGCTTCGCCGAGGTGGCCGGTCCGCAGAACGTGATCGCGGGCGCGGACTGCGGCTTTGCGTCGTTCGCCGGTCGCGACGACATTCATGCGGAGATCGTCTGGGCGAAGCTCGCCGCGCTGGCGGAAGGCGCGCGGCGCGCGAGCGAGCGCCTGTATCATGGCTCACTCACGAGGGCCCCGTCATGATGAACGGTTGGATTCCGCCGGAGCGCTACCTCGGCTACCTCACGTGGACCGACATCCGCGACCTGCCGGACAAGGCGAACACGGTGATCCTGCAGCCGATCGGCGCGATCGAGCAGCACGGGCCGCACCTTCCCATCGCCGTGGATGCGGCGATCTGCACGGGCGTCCTCGGCGCGGCGCTCGCGCGCGTGCCGCGCGAGGTCCTCTGTTACTGCCTCCCGCCGCTCTATTACGGCAAGTCGAACGAGCACATCCGCTTTCCGGGCACCGTGACGCTCGGCGCCGAGACGCTGCTCAGGGTGCTCGGCGAAGTGGCCGACTCGGTCTATCGCATGGGCTTTCGCAAGCTGGCGTTCGTCAACGCGCACGGCGGGCAGCCGCAGGTCGTGGAGATCGCCGCGCGCGACGCGCACGAGCGGCATCCCGGTTTCTCGGTGTTTCCGCTATTCATCTGGCGCGTGCCGAGCCGGCGCCCGGACCTTCTTTCCGCGCGGGAGCGCGAGCACGGCATCCACGCGGGTACGGCGGAAACCTCGGTGATGCTCAAGCTTCTCCCCGAGCACGTGCGCAAGGACCGTCTCGTCTGCGAATATCCGCAGGGCCTGCCGGAGAACGGCATGGTCTCGATGGAAGGGGCGCTTCCCTTCGCCTGGCTGACGAACGATCTCAGCGAGAGCGGGACGCTCGGCGACGCGACCGCGGCGAGCGAAGCCATCGGCGCCGAGCTGCTCGACGCGATGGCGGGGGACTGGGCGCAGCTCATCCAGGAGCTCTTCGCTTTTCGCCAGCCGGCGACCGCCAAGGGCCCACTGGGTTGAGGCAGGACCGATGAAGCTCCAACAGCTGCTCCGCGACGGAGCGAACCGTCGGCCCGACGCGACCGCGCTGCACTGGGTCGACCGCGATCGGCGGCTCACTTGGGCGGCTGCCGCAGAGGCGATGGAGCGCGTGGCGGGGGCGCTCGCCTCGCTCGGCGTGAAGAAAGGCGACCGCGTCGCCATCTTCGCGCACAACGGCATCGACTACGTGCTCGCGATGTTCGGCGCCTGGCGTCTCGGCGCGATCTCGGCGCACGTCAACGTGCAGTATGCCGACACGCTCGACTACTACCTCAACGACTGCACGCCTAGCGTTCTGATCTACACGGGCGATCATCTCGAGACCATTCAGCGCCACCGCGCGGCGGCCACTTCGGTGCGGCACTACGTCTGCTTCGACGGTCCGCAGGAAGGCGCGCTCGCGTGGTCGGAGCTGCTCTCGGGAGCAGCGACCCCGCCTCCGGAAGACGTGCAGGATCACGACGGTGCGCATCTGTCGTACACGTCGGGCACCACCGGCAAGCCGAAGGGCGCGCTCCTTGCGCACGAGCCCACGATGCGGGCATGCCGCTGCATCGCGGAGCGGCTCGGTTACGGGCCGTCGGATGTCACCTACGGTCCGTCCACCCTGTCGAGCTCCTACCATCTCGTGGCGAATCTCCTGCCGGGCCTCTGCGCCGGCGCGAGTGTCGGCATCGTGTCGAAATGGGATGCCGCGAAGGCGTGGGACGAGATGGACCGGCTCGGCAGCACCGTTCTGCCAACCAATGCGACCAACCTCACCGAGCTGCTCGACGAATGCCGCCGCCGCGGCCGCACGCCGCGCGCGCTCCGGCTCGGCGTATCGGGCGGGGGGCCCGTGCCGCAGACGTTGAAGAAAGCCTGGCGCGACGAACTCAAGATCTCCCTCTCGGAAAGCTACGGCCAGAGCGAGCTCGGCGGATTCGTCGGGCTCGGTCCGCTTGGCCCGCTGCCGGACGAGAAGCTCCTCGCCTGCGGACCGTCGCTTCCCGACCGGGAGGCACGGATCATCGATCCCGTCACCGGCCGCGAGGCGCCGATCGGCCAGCCGGGCGACATCGCGATCACCGGCGGTTGCATGCTGGGCTACTGGGGCAGACCGGAGAAGACGGCCGAGATCCTGCGCGACGGCTGGCTCTATACGGGCGACGTCGGCCGCATGGACGCGGACGGCTACGTCTACGTACGCGGGCGCTCGGACGAGCGGGTGATGGTCGCCGGCGAGGCCTGGTATCCGCGCGACGTCGAAGAGGCGCTCCTCGAGCATCCGGACGTGCGCGCGGCGGCGCTCGTCGGCCTGCCGGACAAGAAGCTCGGCCAGAAGCCGGTGGTATTTCTGATCCTGAAGGATGACTCCGCGCCGGTCGATGCCGACCTTGTCTCGTTCACCGAGAAGCGCGTCGGGCGAAGTCTCGCCGCGCTCGCCATCCGGCGGGTCGAATCGCTGCCGATGACGCCCACCGGCAAGATCAGTAAGGCTGAGCTCAAGCAGCGCCTCTCCTGACCTCTTCCTCGCCGTGCTCGCGGAGCAGCATGAGCAGGCGCCTGCGCATCAGCACACCCAACTTGTCGGACGCCATGTTGCGCTCGCTCGCCGGGTCGGCGAGCGGGACATCCGGGTCGGTGGACTCGAGGATGTAGCGGTCTTCCTCGGTCACCTTGCGGTCGAAGGCGATCGCGTCGGCTGCGGAAACGTCCTCTTCCCGATCGGAGCGCAGGCAGAACTGCACGATCTGCGAATGCTCGTCGTCGATCGGCGTCGCGGCGGTCACGATCACGTGCCTGAGCCCCGATGGGTACACGATGTGCGCCCGGCGCACGAACGGAATCCACCAGCTTCCCTCGATGCGGCGCGTCGTCCTGGTGCCCGGAATGAGGTTCGCCTTGGCGGCGAGCTCGGTCTGCTTGACGGGAAACTCGGTGCTGGTGCGAAAGCCCCACGGCTCCTCGACGAGCTCGAAGCTCGTCTCACCGGCGTCCTGCGGGTCGCCGAAGCTGCCGCGGTGCACGAAGTTGACGTGCGCGTTGTCGAAAGAGTTCTCCATCAGGCGCAGGCCGGCGCAGCGCCACAGCTCGTAGAACTGCGGGATGCGGCGGAAGGCGGGATCGTCCCACTCCTCGATCTCGGGGATCTCCAGGCGCGGCGCCGCGTCGAGACAGACCCAGACGTAGCCGTAGCGCTCCTCGGCAAGGAAGCTTCGCACTCGCGCGCTGTCGGGCACTCGCTCGCGCGTGAACTGCGGGATGCGCGTGCAGCGGCCGCTGCGATCGTACGTCCACCCGTGATAGCCGCATACCAGCGATCCGCCTTCGTAGTAGCCGCGTGAGAGGGCGGCGGTGCGATGGCAGCAGCGGTCCTCGAGCGCGCTCGGCACGCCGTCCCCGTCCCTCCACAGCACCAGGCGCTCGCCGAGCAGCGTGAAGGGCTTCGGTCCGTCCGCGAGGTGCGAGGTGGGAATCACCGGGTACCAGAAGCGGCGCAGAGCTTTTTGCCGGGTGACAAGCATAGCGGGGCCTGAGTTTACGCCCGGTTCCGTGAAGGCCGGCCCGAGAAGATGCGCGAGTAAACCGGTTTCATCCGCGCGCGTCCAGACCGCGCGTCGCCCAGCCGGTCATGCGCCGCTCGAGCACCGCGAAAATCGCGTACATCGCGATCGCCATCGCGCTGATGACTACCAGTCCCGCGAACACCAGCGGCATGCGCATTTGCGCGCCGGCCGACATCATCAGGTAGCCGATTCCGTCGTTCGCGGCAACTGTCTCCGAGACCACCGATCCGATGAACGCGAGCGTGATCGCCACCTTGAGCGAGGCGAAAAAGTAGGGCAGCGAGCGCGGCAGGCCGATCTTCACGAGCACGTCGCGCCGGCTTGCGCCGAGCGCACGCAGCACGTCCTCGAGCTCGGGCTCGATCGTGGCGAGCCCGGTCGCCACGTTCACGGTGATGGGGAAAAAGCAGATCACGAAGGCAGTGAGGATCGCCGGAACCGTGCCGATGCCGAACCACACCACCAGCACGGGCACCAGGGCGGCCTTCGGAATGCTGTTGAAGCCGACCATCAAGGGATACAGCGAGGAGTACATGAGGCGCGAAGACCCCACGAGGATGCCGAGCAGCAGGCCGACCCCGACACCGATCGCGAACCCCGCCATCGTGGTCCAGAACGTCTGCAGCGCATGGCCGGAGATCGGTCCGGCGAACTGCCAGAGCGAGACGAATATCGCCGAGGGCGCCGGAAAGATGAAGTCCGATATCTGGAAGGTGCGGCAAACTACTTCCCAGACAACGACGATTGCCGCGAGAACGATCCATGGCGCCCAGGTTTCGAAGTGTCGTTTCTTCTTTGCCACGCGGACACTCAGGCCGAGCGAATGAGGCCGATGCGCTCGCGAAGCTCGCGGACGATCTCCGCGAAGTCGTCGCTGTAGGTGATTTCTATGTCGCGCGGCCGCGGCAGATCGATGACGCGGCGCGCGAGGATCCTGCCCGGCCGCTTGCTCATCACGTAGACGGTGTCGGCGAGGAACGTCGCTTCGCGCAGATCGTGCGTCACGAGCACCACGGTGAAGCGGTTGCGCGTCCACAGGTCGCGCAGGATGCACCACAGCTCCTCGCGCGTGAAGGCGTCCAGAGCGGCGAAAGGCTCGTCGAGCAGCAGGAGCTTCGGCTCGTGCACGAGCGCCCGGCAGATCGATACGCGCTGCTGCATGCCGCCGGAGAGCTCCCAGGGAAAGCGGTGCTCGTAGCCTTCGAGGCCGACCGAGCGAAGCAGCTCGGTGGCCTTCGCCGCGTACTCTTCCCTGTGCTTCTTGAAGCGGGATCGGTAGGGCTCGACGATCTCGAGAGGGAGCAGTACGTTGTCGAGCGTCGTGCGCCACGGGAGCAGGGTGGCATTCTGGAAAGCCATGCCGACGATCTTCAGCGGGCCCGTGACCGCCTGACCGGAGACCGCGACCGTGCCCTTGGTCGGCAGTCGCAAGCCGGAGCACAGCTTCATGAACGTCGACTTGCCGCAGCCGCTCGGCCCCACCACGGCGATGAAATCGTGCTCGCGCATCGCGAGCGAGACGTCCTCGATGGCGTTGCCGCTTTCCTCGTCGTAGGCGAGGTCCACCTGATCGACTTCGACGAACGGTTGCTGCATCTTGGCCGAATGAGCGTTACACGATACGGATGGACAGCCGACCGGCGTGCGGCCAGCGAAGAGTAGCCGATACGCGCGCGCCGCGACGGTTCCCGATTGCAGACGGGGAGCTTGCTCCGTAGTATATCAACGTGGGCATGTAGTGAGGCGCTCCGATGATCGTCTACAAGCCGCCGAAGGTCGCCCGATCGATTCCGGTCATCGACATCACCGGAAGCTTCTCGTCGCGCCCGGAAGACTGCGAGAAGGTCGCGTGGGAGGTGCACAAGGCCTGCCGCGAGACGGGGTTTTTCTACGTGAGCGGTCACCGCGTGCCGCAGCCGCTCATCGACGCGCAGTTCGAATGCGCCCGGCGCTTTTTCGCGCTGCCCCCTGAGCGCAAGCTCGCGTTGCACATGAAGAACTCGCCCGCGACTGCGGGCTACGAGCCGATCGGCGGGCAGGTCCTCGACAGCCAGGACGCATCCTCCGAAAGCGCGCCGCCGGACCTCAAGGAAAGCTTCTACATCGCGATGGAGTTGCCGGACGACCATCCGTGGGCACGGAAGAAGATCCGCGGATTCGGCCACAACCAATGGCCGCCCGAGCTGCCGGGATTCCGCGAGCAGATGCTCGCCTACCAGGCCGCCGTGCGCGAGCTCGGCGACTGGGTGCTCGGTATCCTCGCGGTCTCGCTCGAGCTGCCCAGAGCGTTCTTCGAGCCGTTCTACGACATGCCGGGCACCACGCTGCGGTTGCTGCGCTACCCGCCGCACCCGGAGGCGGCGCTCGCCAACCAGCTCGGGGCCGGGGCACACACCGACTGGGGCGGCATCACGTTGCTCGCGCAGGACTCGCTCGGCGGGCTCGAGGTGCGCACCGTGGACGACGAGTGGGTCCAGGCGAGCCCGATTCCGGGCACCTTCGTCGTCAATCTCGGCGATCTGATGCAGCGCTGGACGAACGGGCTGTATCGCTCCAATATGCACCGCGTGAAGAACAACAGCTCGAGGGAGGACCGCTACTCGATCCCGTTCTTCTACAGCCCGCGGCCGGACTCACGCATCGAGTGCCTGCCGACTTGCACCAACGCCGAGCATCCGCCGAGGTTCGTGCCGTGCACCGCGGCGGAGCACCTCTACGAAATGTTTCGCCGCAGTTACGGGTACGCACCCTCCGAATCGCAAAGGAGCTGAAGATGAAAATCGCCATCGCCGTTCTCTTACTCGCCTTCGCCAACGTCGCTCACGCGCAAACCAAGATCAAGATGACGCTCGACTGGCGCTTCGAAGGCCAGACATCGTTCATGTGGCTCGGGCTGCAGCGTGGCTACTTCCAGAAGGAAGGCCTCGATGTGCAGGTCGACGCGGGCACCGGATCGACGGCGGCGATCCAGCGCATCCACACCGGCGCCTACGACGTCGGGCTGGGGGACATGTCGGCGCTCATCGAGTACTACGGCAACAATCCCGGGCAGACGCGCCTGAAGATGGTGTACCTGCAATACGACGAGGCGCCGCTCGCCTACTACGCCCTGAAGAAGTCCGGCGCAAAGACGATCGCCGACCTGGCGGGCAAGACGATCTCCGGGCAGCCGTTCGAGGTCACGCGCAAGATGTTCCCGGTGTTCGCGCATGCGGCGAAGATCGATCCGGCGTCGGTGAGCTGGGTCACCGTCGATTCACGGCTGCGCGCGAACGCCGTCATCACGGGCGACGCCTTCGCCTGCGGCGGGTTCCTGACGGTGCCGCTCGAGTTCGAGGCGCGCGGCGTCAAGCGGGAGGACATCGTCGAGCTAAAGGTGTCGGACGTCGGCGTGCGCGTCTACGGCAACGGGCTCCTCGTGTCGAACGCGCTGCTCACCGAGAACCCCAAGGCGCTCCAGGGATTCGTGCGCGCCATGAACCGTTCGTTCCGCGAGATGCTCGCCGACCCCGACGCCGCGATCAAAGCGCTCAACGCGCGGGACCCCCTCACGGAATTCCAGGCCGAGATGACGCGCCTGAACCTGCTGCGGCCCGCGATCGAGACCGGCCGCACGAAGACGACGGGGTTCGGCCATGTCGACATGGCGACGTTGGCGAAGCAAATCGATTTCGTGTCGAGCTCGGTGAAGTTGAAGGCGACGCCGAAGGCGGAAGAGCTCTTCGACGCGAGCTTCCTGCCGCCGCTGCAGGATCGGTTGCCGCTGAAGTGAGCTAGGGAAGCCCCGATCAAGTCATCCCCGCGCAAGCGGGGATGACGGACTTCTGCAGAGCTTCCCTAGTCCGGCGGAGGCTGCTTCATCAGCTGGCGGTCCTGCCGGGCAAGGTGCAGGATGCGCAGCTTCTCGAGGCGCTCGACATAGCGCACGAAGCGGTACTTGTCCTCGAAGCCGTCGGTCTGTCGCGGCGGCACGCGCGCAAAGCCGGGCTTGGTTCGCACGTTGATGAAGCGGCAGCCGGGTCCGGCGAACGCGCTCTTGATCTCCGCGTCGAGGTCGCGCATCGAGCGGACATCAACAGCATGCGGCACGCCCGCGGCCCGGGCCATTGCCGCGAGATCAGCCTTTCCCGCAGTCGCAGTCGGACGCGGGCCTTTGCGGCCGGAACCGATGGATTCGTAGACGCCGTTGTCGACCACGAACACCACCAGGTTGTCCGGCGCCTCCTGCCCGAGCGCGACGAGCTGCCCGAGGTCCATCAGGACCGAGCCGTCGCCGTCGAGGCAGACGATCTTGCGGTGCGGCAGCGCGAGCGCGAGGCCGATCGAGAGGCCGATGACGTTGCCCATCTGTCCGAGATGCGCGGTTCGCGGGTGCTCGTCGGTGAGAGCGGCCCACTCGAACGACACCGCCCCGATGTAGGTCGACATGACGAGCGCGTCCTCCGGCAAGCTGCCTGCGAGGTGCCCGAGCCATTCGTAACGATCGAGCGCCATCAGTCGTCCCGGATGCAGGTGCCGGAGATCAGCACGGCGGCGGGGTGAAGCTGGGCCTCCGCGATCCGGAACGCGCGCTTGATCGCCGCCCGCAATTCTTCCCGGCGCTGCACCACGTGGTAGGGGATGCGCAGTGCCTTGAGCAGGGGCTCCGCGACGATGCCATGCGGAATTCCCCAGTGCTCGGTTTCGCCGAGGTCACCCCGGTAGGAAAGGAGCAGCACGACCGGGATGCCGCAGCCGAGCGAGATGCGCGCGATCTGCTCGGACGCGACGCGCAAGCCCGAGTTCTCCATCGACAGTGCGACCTTTTTTCCGCCCAGCCACGCACCCGCGCAGATCGAGAACCCCACGCCTTCGTTGCACACCGGAACGAAACGAATGTCTGCGTCGGCCTCGATGATCTCCTGGAGGTTTCGCTGCCAGCCATCCGGCAGACCGGCGACGAAGTTGATGCCAGCCTCCTTGATTCCGGCCAGCGCTTCGTGTGCGGCGGCGTCGATCATGGGCTACCTTGCCCCGATCGCCCGCCACACGCGCTCGGGCGTCGCCGGCAGCTCGATGTGCTCGATCGCGAGCGCGTCGCAGATCGCATTCGCCACGGTGGCGAGCGACGGCGTGGTCCCGCCTTCGCCGCCGCCGCGCAGGCCGAGGGGATTGGTGGTCGAGGGCACTTCGCTCAAGTCGGTGGTGAAC
>JBFJOO010000091.1:0-16749 GCA_041617635.1 Burkholderiales bacterium
GGTCCAGTTCGAGGACTCGGTGTCGGTGAAGATGATGCGCGTGCCCTTGTACTTCTGGTCGCTGTCGCTCCAGACGTAGTAATCGCGCTTCGACGAGCCGGGCGGCGCCTGGCGGGCGGCCTGGAACCACGGATGCTGGTCGGAGGTGTGGTTCACGACGAGCTCGGTGATCACCCGCAAGCCCCGGCGATGCGCCTCGCGGACGAACTGCTGGAAGTCGGCGCGGGTTCCGTACTGCGGATGGACGTTGTGATAGTCGGCCACGTCGTAGCCGTCGTCCCGCATCGGCGACGGGTAGAAGGGCAGCAGCCACACCGTGTTGACGCCCAGATCCTTGATGTAGTCGAGCTTCGAGGTGAGGCCCCGAAAATCGCCGAATCCGTCGTCGTTCGAGTCGAAGAACGCCTTGATGTGCAGCTGGTAGACGACGGCGTCCTTGTACCAGAATGCGTCGTCGCCGGCCTCCGCCGCGGCGGTGGTCTCCGCGCCGACGATTTGGGGGGTCACGTCTCGTTCCATCTGCGTCCACTCACAGGAAGTAATCGAAATCGCGCTCGGTCCGAACCTTGCGGCGCAGGCGGAAAATCTGCGCCGGGGCGCGCGCAATATCCAGGCTGACGAAATTGCGCGGCCCGTTCCAGAGGTAGCGCGCGCCGGTGAGCAGCTCGTTCATCTGGTAGGGCGATGCGGGATCCACGCCCAGCGCCTTCAGGTCGAGCTCGACCCAGCCCGACTGCGTGTGGTACGGGTCGAGGTTCACGACGCTGACCACCACGTTCTCCAGGTCCTCGGTGGCCTTCGCGTAGCAGATCAGGTGCTCGTTGTCGACCGGGAAGAACCGCAACGACCGGTCGGAATGCAGCGCTGGATTCTCGCGCCGCGCCTTGTTGATGCGCGCGATGAATCCGCGCAGGCTGTCCTCGCGGTCGAGATCCCATGTGCGCAGCTGATATTTCTCGGAGTCGAGGTACTCCTCACCGCCCGGATCGCGCGGCTTTGCCTCGAGGAGCTCGTAGGCCGGTCCGTAGATCCCGTAGCTCGCGGCGAGCGTCGCGGCGAGCGCGAGCCGCGCCATGAACGCGGGTCGGCCGCCGAACTGCAGGTACTCGGTGAGGATGTCGGGCGTGTTCGGCCACACGTTCGGCCGGAAATACTCGCGGCCCGGGCCCTTCGAGAGCTCCGTGAAGTACTCGGTGAGCTCGGTCTTGGTGTTGCGCCACGCGAAATAGGTGTAGGACTGCGAGTACCCGAGCTTGGCGAGCCGGTGCATCACCTTCGGGCGGGTGAATGCCTCGGCGAGAAAGATGGTCTCGGGATGGGCCCGCTTCAGCCGGTCGATCGCCCATTCCCAGAATGGAAACGCCTTGGTGTGCGGATTGTCGACACGGAAGATCGTCACGCCCTCGGCGATCCAGAACTCGAAGATGCTCGCGAGCTCCTCCCACATCGATTGCCATTCCTCCGATTCGAAATTGAACGGATAGATGTCCTGGTATTTCTTGGGCGGATTTTCGGCGTACTGCACCGTGCCGTCCGGCCGCGAGCGGAACCACTTCGGGTGCTCTTTGACGTAGGGATGGTCGGGCGCGCACTGGAAGGCGATGTCGAGCGCGATGTCGATACCGAGCTCGCGGGCGCGCGTCACGACCTTGCGGAAGTCCTCGATCGTGCCGAGCGGCTTGTGGATCGATTTGTGTCCGCCTTCGGCCGCGCCGATCGCCCACGGACTGCCGACGTCCTCGGGCGTCGGCGTGAGCGAGTTGTTCTTGCCCTTGCGCTTCTCGCGGCCAACGGGATGGATGGGCGGAAAGTAGAGCACGTCGAAACCCAGCTCCGCGACATAGGGCAGGCGCGCCGCCACGTCGCGGAACGTGCCGTGCTGGCCTGCGACCGGGGACGTGGAGCGGGGAAAGAGCTCGTACCAGGTGCTGTAGCGGGCACGCTCGGGATCCACGACCAGCGGAAACTCCACCGGATGGGTGAGCGCTAGACTGCGATCAGGGTGGCGCTTCGCCACCTCGCCGAGCGCCTCGTCCAGGCCCAGAATCTTGAGCGCCTCGGCCTTGCCGCCCGCCCGCAGCCGCGCTGCCCAGTCGGCGAGCTGCTTGCGGTCGGCACCGGTCGCGCGCTGCGCCGCGCCCTCGACCAGCTCGGCGCCGACCAGCGCGGCGATCTTGATGTCCTCGGGATCGACACGCCGCTCGAGATCATGCAGCCAGGACAGGAATTGATCGACCCAGGCCGTCACCGTATAGCGGTACCGGCCGAGCGCCTCGGCGACGAAGCTGCCGCGCCAGCGGTCGTTGCCGAGGAACTTCATCGGCACCTCGCGCCACTCGGATTCGTCCTCGCGCCGGTACAGCACCCGCGCCGCCACGGCATCGTGGCCGTCGGTGAAGCAGTCGGCCTCGACGACGACCCGGTCGCCGATCACCCGCTTCGCCGCGAACCGGCCGCCGTCGACGGCGGGACTGACGGATTCGATCACCACGCGGACGCGACCGTCGACCGCGCTCTCGGGCTTGCCGAACGATTTTCGCGTCTCAGGCATTCGCGCCCTCCCGCTTCAGGAACATGACGCCGAGCGGCGGGAGCGTGAGCGTGATGGAGTGCATCCGTCCGTGCGCCGGGACCGGTGCCGCTTCCACCCCGCCGTAGTTGCCGGTCCCGCTGCCGCCGTAGAGCGGCGCGTCGCTGTTCAAGAGCTCGCGCCAGAAGCCGCCACCCGGCACGCCAAGCACGTAGTTCTCTCTCGGCAGCGGGGTGAAATTGCACGCGACGACCACCGATTCGCCCTTGCGCGATTTGCGCAGGAAGGCGATCACGCTCGAGTCTGCGTCGTGGCAGTCGATCCACTCGAACCCGGCCTGCTCGAAATCCACCTCGTGCAGCGCGGGCTCCGTGCGGTACACGCGGTTCAGGTCACCGACCCAGTTGCGCAGGCCGGCATGCTCCGGATACTGCAGCACGTGCCACTCGAGCTGGTCGTCGTGCGCCCATTCGCGGCGCTGGCCGAACTCGCCGCCCATGAAGAGCAGCTTCTTGCCCGGGTGGGCCCACATGTAGCCGTAGAGCGACCGCAGGTTCGCGAACTTGCGCCAGGTGTCGCCCGGCATCTTGCCGACGAGCGAGCCCTTGCCGTGCACGACCTCGTCGTGCGACAGCGGCAGCACGAAATTCTCGGCGAACGCGTACCAGATCGAGAAGGTCAGCCGGTCGTGGTGATACTTGCGGTGAATTGGATCCTCGCTCAGGTACTTCAGGCTGTCGTGCATCCAGCCCATGTTCCATTTCAGGCCGAATCCCAGGCCGCCCAGGTAGACCGGCCGCGAGACCATCGGCCACGCGGTCGATTCCTCGGCGATCGTCTGCACGTCCGGGTGGTCGCGGTACACCGCCTCGTTCAGGTCGCGCAGAAACCGGACGGCGTCGAGGTTCTCCTTGCCGCCGTACTGGTTCGGCACCCACTCGCCGTTCTTGCGCCCGTAGTCGAGGTAGAGCATCGATGCCACGGCGTCGACGCGCAGACCATCCAGGTGATACTTGTCGAGCCAGAAGAGCGCGCTCGAGAGCAGGAAGGCGCGCACTTCGTGGCGGCCGTAGTTGAAGATGTAGCTTTTCCATTCGGGGTGGTAGCCCTGCTTCGGGTCGGCATGCTCGAAGAGATTCGTACCGTCGAAATACGCCAGGCCGTGCGCGTCGTTCGGGAAGTGCGACGGGACCCAGTCCAGGATCACTCCGATCCCGTTCTGATGCAGCCGGTCCACCAGGTACATCAGGTCCTGGGGCTCGCCGTAGCGCGCGGTCGCGGCGAAGAACCCCGTGGTCTGGTAGCCCCAGGAGCCGTAGAACGGGTGCTCGGTGATCGGGAGCAGCTCCACGTGCGTGAAGCCCATCTCGCGGACGTAGTCGGCGAGCTGGTCGGCCATCTCCCGGTAGGTGAGGAAGCGCTGGCCGTCGCCGCGTCGCCACGAACCGAGATGCACCTCGTAGACCGACATCGGCGCGTTGAGGGCGTTGCGACTGCGCCGGTTCGCCATCCAGTCGGCGTCGTTCCACTGGTACTCGAGCGTCCAGGCGCGCGAAGCGGTGGACGGCGACACTTCGCTGTAGAAACCGAACGGATCCGCCTTGTCGACCTCGTAGCCGTTGTAGTTGGAGACGATGCGGTACTTGTAGGATTGCCCGCGCACGACGCCGGGAATGAACCCCTCCCAGATCCCGGAGCCGTCATGGCGCGCGGCGAGCGTGTGGGCACGCGGGTCCCAGCCGTTGAACTCGCCCATCACGGCGACGCTGCGCGCGTTCGGCGCCCAGATCGCGAAGCTCGCGCCGGCGACCTTGTCCCGAACCGTCAGCTGGCAGCCCATCTTGTCGTGCAGCCGGCCGTGGCGGCCTTCCTTAAAGAGGTAGATGTCGTGTTCGGTCAGCACGGGCGTCTCCTGTCGTTCGGGCCGGTCGGCGCTTGCGCCGCGCCGGGCCTGGACGCGGGTCTCTTGCGTAGTCTTCGTGGTCATTGCGCGGGTTCCTTCGCAGTTATTGCAGCAGCGACGGCCGGTCGATTCGGATCGGCGGCCCGCGGCGCAAAGACGGGCGAGAACGGTACGCCGCCCGATTCCGCACGCGGCACCACGACGATGCCGCCCGGCGACACGGTGAAGCGTCGCGCGTCGGCCTCGGCGTCGTAGCCGATCCGCTCGCCTTCCTCGATCGTGTTGTAACGGTCGACGATGACGCGCCGCAGCTTGGCGCCGCGCTTCACGTGCACGTCGTCCATGATCACGCAATCCTCGACCTCCGCTCCAGGATCGATCCGGACCTCGTAGCGCAGGACGGAGTTGCGCACCAGCGCGTTCTCGATTCGTGAGCCGGACGAGATCATCGCGTTCTCGATCGTTCCGCTGATGATGCGCGCCACGGGGCCAACGTAGCTTCCGGACTGGATCGGCCAGTGCGGATTGAACGCGTCGAAGCGCGGCTCTGCGCCGAGCAGATCCTGGTGCGCCGCGAAATACGCGTCGATGTTTCCCACGTCGCGCCAGTAGCCCGCCTCTTCGTACGCGTTGACCCCGGGCACCGAGTTCGTATGGAAATCATAGGCGTACAGTCGGCGCGTGCCCACCAGCCGGGGCAGGACGTGACGGCCGAAGTCCGTTTCGCCCAGATCGCGCGCCTCCTCGAGCGCGGTCTTGAGCACTTGTGTATCGAAGAGGTAGTTCCCCATGGAGGCATAGGCGTGTCCCGGCCGGCCGGGCATCGCCGGAGGATGCGCGGGCTTCTCGAGAAACTCGCGGATGCGGCCGTCCTCGCCGGTGCCGATGATGCCGAATGCGCTCGCCTCGCCGACCGGCACCGGCAGCGCGGCGACGGTCACGTCGGCACGGCGCTCGCGATGGAAGGCAAGCATCTGGCGCACGTCCATCCGGTACACGTGGTCGGCACCGAAAACCGCGACCACGTCGGGCTGATGCTGCTCGATGAGATTCAGGTTCTGGTAGATCGCATCGGCGGTTCCCTGGAACCAGGTCGGCCCTTCGCGCATCTGCGGCGGCACGATGGTGATGAAGTGCCCGGGAATCACCGGCGACAGCGTCCAGGAGCGGTGCACATGCTCGATGAGCGACTGCGATTTGTACTGGACGAGCAGATAGATCGCGTACATGCGCGAGTTGATCAGGTTGCTCAGCACGTAATCCACGATACGCGTGCCGCCCGCGAACGGCACGGCGGGCTTGGAGCGCCCGGCGGTGAGCGGCTGCAGCCGGGAGCCTTCGCCTCCTGCGAGCACCATAGCGAGCACTTCCGGTTGTCCGATCATGCAGGGTCTCCTTTGTCTTCTCTTCCTGCCGGCCGACGACGCTGGGTGCTCGGCGCCGACCCGAACGCCGGCAGTGCACACAGTCTTTTGCGTTGCTGTGGGATCCGGCCGGGTCGCGGGCGTGGCGGGCACGGATTCAGGCCCTCACCGGTCCACGGGTCCACGAGCAACGGGATCAACGCGGCGCACCGAACGAACAATGAATGCTCGGTGCTAAAGCTCCGCAATCCGGTTCAGATGCGGCAAAGATGCGGCGGCATTGCCGAACTTGCCCGCGGTTGATATATATTCGCCCAGCATTCTAGCACAGCGGCCGTGCGCGGCTGCGCCGCGCACGAAGCGGACGCAACGCGCGCGGGCGTCGTGCAGGATCTCCCGCATCGCCGACGCGCGACTAGACTATTCGGGAGGCCATTTTCTCGACATCGTCTCGCGCGCTAACCATGCGCGCCGTTGCGGTGCGCGGTGCCGCTTCCTTTTTGAACCGGAGAGCCCATGGATACACTAGTCAATGCCCTCAATTCCATCAGCGTCGGCGAATGGCTCGGTTATGGCAAGGTCGCGCTGAAGGTGGCGCTGATCGCGATCGCCGCATGGGTGGTGATCGTGATCGGCAATCGCGCGATTCGCGCCATGCGGGTTCGACTTCAGGACCGCGCCGACAGCCCAGACCGTGCCAAGCGGCTCGAGACGCTCGGACGCGTGTTCCGCTACGTGCTCTCCGTCGTGGTCTCGGTGGTCGCCGGAATGGTGATCCTGGGCGAGCTCGGGATATCGGTGGCGCCGATTCTCGCCACCGCGGGCGTTGCGGGCATCGCGGTGGGCTTCGGCGCGCAGAGCCTGATCAAGGATTACTTCAACGGCTTCTTCCTGCTCGTCGACGACCAGCTGCGTCAAGGCGAGGTCGTCGAGGTCGCGGGCATCGGGGGGCTCGTGGAGGAAATGACCCTGCGCTATGTGCGGCTGCGCGACTACGACGGCAACGTCCATTTTGTGCCGAACGGGCAGATCGACACCGTCACCAACCGCGCGCGCGCCTTCGCGTTTTCGGTCATGGACATCGGCATCGCCTACCGCGAGAGCGTCGAGGAGGCGATCGAGGTCATCCGCGAGGTCGGGCGTGAAATGCGCAGCGACGATTCGCTCGGTCCGCGCATCCTCGAGGATCTCGACGTCGCGGGGGTCGATCAATGGGGCGACTCGGCGGTGGTGATCCGCTGCCGGTTCAAGGTCAAGCCGCTCGAGCAGTGGGGCGTGCGGCGCGCATTCCTGCAGCGGCTCAAGACGGCATTCGATGCGCGCGGGATCGAGATCCCCTATCCGCACCTCACCGTCTACGCGGGCGAGCCGAAGGAAGGGACCGCGCCGGAGTTCAACGTGCGCGGCCTGCCCGGCGCGGCGCAGTGATGGCGTGCGCGGCGGCTGTCGTGTCTCGAGAAATAGGTTCTAGCGCGCTTGTTCGGCCTGGGGGCAGCCGATAGAATTCCCGCCTCCCGTCCGCGCACGCGGCGCGCGGACGGGAGGCGGAATATGACTGCGGAATGAGAAAGAAAAGGGAGGGCGGCGCGTGCGTCTTGCGAGTTCGGTACTGTTCTTGTTCGGCTTCTGGCTGGTCCTGTCGGGCTTCTTCACGCCTTTTCTAGTTTCGATGGGCCTTTTCACGGCGATCGGAGTCGTCTGGCTGGCGCACCGTATGGACGTCGTCGATCACGAGGGCCATCCAGTGCACCTCGGCGGGCGTGCGCTTTTCAGCTACTGGCCGTGGCTCATCCGCGAGATCGTCAAATCCGGATGGGATGTCACCAAGATCATCCTCGATCCGCGGCTGCCGGTGTCGCCGACGCTAGTCAGGTTCGCGCCGACGCAGAAGAGCGATGTGGGGCTCGCGACGCACGCGAACTCGATCACCCTGACGCCGGGCACGATCTCGATCGAGGTCGGTCGCGGCGAGTTCCTGGTGCATGCCGTGAACGAGGCCGGGGCGGAGGGCATCCGCGGCGGGGGCATGGACCGTCGCGTGACCCGCTTCGAAGGCGAGGAATGATGTTCTCTGTCGCGATGGTTGCGCTCCTCGTGACGCTTGCGCTCGCGCTTGCGCGCGCGATCCTCGGCCCGACCGTGTTCGACCGGGCGCAGGCTGCGAACACGATCGGAACGGTCGCCCTGCTCGTGCTCGCGGTGCTCGGATTCCTGACCGGCCGACCGGACTTTCTCGATCTCGCGATCACCTACGGGATCCTGAATCTCGTCGGGACGATCGCGGTGCTCAAGTTCTTCACCTATGGAAGTCTCGGCGACCAGGGCGACGAAGAGGAAGCGGTGAAATGAGCGCGGCGGCCGAGTGGCTCAGCTGGATCTTTCTCGCGGTCGGCGGTTTTTTTTGCGTGGCCGGCGGCTTGGGCCTCGTGCGCATGCCGGACTTCTATACGCGCATGCACGCCGCAAGCGTGACGGAAACGCTGGGTGCGGGATTCCTCCTGCTCGGGATGATATTCGTCGCGGGGCTCTCGCTCGTCTCGGTCAAGCTCGTGATCATCGGCCTCTTGATCTTCTTCACCAGCCCCACGGCCACCCATGCGCTGGCGAAGGCGGCCATCCATCGCGGAGTCGAGCCGCTCCATCCGCTTCCAGCAGAGGAGATGCGGCCATCGAAGCGCTGATCGTCAACGTGCTACTCGCGATGATGGCGTTTGCCGTGGCGGCGATCGCCGTCCAGCGCAATCTTTTCGCGGTGGTCCTGCTAAGCGGGGTGTACAGCTTCCTCATGGCGACCGTGCTCGTCGCGCTCGATGCGGTGGATGTCGGCATGACCGAGGCGTCGGTCGGGGCGGGAATCTCTACGGTTCTGCTGCTCGGCGCGCTGCATCTCTGCGGCGGCGAGGAGGCGAAGCCGATCCATCGTCCGTGGCTGCCGCTCGCGCTCGCGGTGACGACCGGGGCGATGATCGTCTACGGCACGCTGGGACTGCCCAGCTTCTCCGACCCGAACGCGCCGATCCACCAGCATGTGGCCAAGCGCTACATCGAGCAGGGGGCGCAGGAGACCGGCGTGCCCAATATCGTGACTGCCGTGCTCGCGAGCTACCGGGGCTACGACACGCTCGGCGAGGTGATGGTCGTCTTCACCGCGGGCGCCGGGATCATCGCCCTGCTGCGCCGCCGCCGCAAGTCGCGCGAGGAGGGGGAGTGAGACACTATCTCGTGCTGCGGGTGATCGCGAAGCTGCTGATCCCGTTCATGCTGGTCTTCGCGCTCTACGTGCAGTTCCACGGCGATTACGGGCCGGGCGGCGGCTTCCAGGCGGGCGTGATCGCGGCCGCCGCGATCGTGCTCTACGCCATCATTTTCGGACTGCCGACTGCGCGCAGGGTGATTCCGGAATGGCTGGTGGAGACGATGCTCGCGCTCGGCGTGCTCCTGTTCGCGGGGGTCGGTGTGGCCGGGATCGTGCTCGGCGGCAACTACCTCGACTACTTCGTGCTGGGCGCGACCCCGGTCGACGGCCAGCATCGCGGCATCTTCTGGGTCGAGCTGGGCGTCGGCATCACGGTCTTCGGAGTGATGCTCAAGATCTTCTACATGTTCGCGGGGCGTAGCCGCGCGCCCGACCCGAAATGAGCGCGTTCAGCCATTTCAGCTACTGGGTCACGATCTTCCTGATGATCGGCGGGCTCTTTATCGTGATCGCCCGCGGCAACCTGGTGAAGAAGCTCGTCGGCCTCGCAATCTTCCAGACCTCCGTTTACCTGCTCTACATCGCGCCGGGCAAGCTGATCAGCGGCACCGCGCCGATCATCGCCGAAGGGTTCCAGGTCTACTCGAACCCGCTGCCGCACGTCCTGATCCTCACCGCGATCGTGGTGGGCGTCGCGACGCTCGCATTGGGCCTCGGGCTCGCGGTGCGCATCCGCGAGGCCTACGGCACGGTGGAAGAGGACGAGATCGCCGACCAGGACCGCGCCGCCGAGCGCGCGGAACGCGGCGCGTGATCGCGGAGAATCTCGCGGCCCTGCAGGTCGTGGTGCCGCTCGTTGCGGCGCCCGTCATCGTGCTCGTCCGGCGGGGCGCGTTCGCCTGGGCGCTCACGCTGGCGGTGAGCATCGCCTCGCTCGTGATCGCACTCGCGCTGCTTGCGCAGGTGCGCGAGACCGGCGTCATCTCCTACGCGATGGGCAGCTGGGCGCCGCCCTGGGGCATCGAGTACCGCGTCGACGTCCTGAACGCGTTCGTGCTCGTCTTGATCAGCCTGCTGGCGACGATCGGCGGGCCGTACGCGTGGCGCAGCTTCGCCGCCGAGGTGCCGGAGGAACAGCATTACCTGGGCTACGCGATGTTCTGCCTGTGCCTCGCCGGGCTACTCGGCATCGCGATCACGGGCGACGCCTTCAACCTGTTCGTGTTTCTCGAGATCTCCTCGCTCAGCACATACGTGCTGATCGCACTCGGCCGCGAGCGTCGCTCGCTGGTGGCGGCCTACCAGTACCTCATCCTGGGGACGATCGGCGCGACGTTCTACGTGATCGGCGTGGGGCTGCTGTTCCTGATGACCGGCACGTTGAACCTGCACGACCTTGCCGGGCGGTTGGGCGACGTGAGCCACGCGCGGCCGGTGCTCGCCGCGCTCGCGTTCGTGACCGTCGGAATCTCCCTGAAGTTAGCGCTCTTCCCGCTCCATTTCTGGCTGCCCAATGCCTACGCGTACGCGCCCTCGATCGTGTCCGCGTTCGTGGCCGGCACCGCGACCAAGGTCGCGATCTACGTCCTGCTCCGGTTCTACTTCACGGTGTTCGGCAAGAGCGCGGTCTTCGAAGATCTGCCGACACAGGAGATCTTTCTCGTGTTGTCGGTGGCTGCCATGTTCGTCGCGTCGGCCGCCGCGGCGTACCAGGACAACCTGAAGCACCTGCTCGCCTACTCGAGCCTCGGCCAGGTCGGCTACATCACGCTCGGAATCGCGCTCGCCAACCAGGCGGGCCTGACCGGTGCGGTGGTGCATCTCTTCAACCACGGCGTGACGAAGGCGGCGCTCTTCCTGCTCGCGGGCTGCATCTGGTTTCGCATCCGCAGTGTCCGGTTCGCCGACCTCGGCGGTCTTGCGCGCGTGATGCCGATCACTTGCGCGGGCGTCGTCGTCGGTGGCCTGAGCCTGATCGGCGTCCCGGCGACCGCCGGGTTCGTGACCAAGTGGTACCTCGTGCTCGGGGCCATCGACTCGGGGCAATGGTGGGTCGTGGCGCTGCCCGTGCTCTCTTCGCTAATCGCAGTGTGGTACGTGTGGCGGTTCGTGGAGGTCGCGTACTTCCGTGAGCCCGGACCCGCGCTCGTCGGTATCAAGGAAGCGCCTGCGAACCTGCTGGTTCCGACTTGGGTGCTCGTCGCGCTCGTCGTCTATTTCGGGCTCGACACTTCGTTCACGGTCGGGACCGCGTCGCGCGCCGCCGAGATGCTCCTCGGGGGGATGCGGTGAGCCCGCTTGCCGCGCTCATCGCTGCGCTCGCGATTCCATTCGTGGGCGTCGTCCTGATCGCAGTCACTGGGCGCTGGCCGAACCTGCGCGAGACGGTGACGCTCGCGACGGCAGCGCTCCTTTTCCTGACCGTCGCGTCGATCACACCGCACGTGCTGGCGGGCGCGCGGCCCCAGATCGCCTTGTTCGAGATCCTTCCGGGCCTCTTGGTCGCCTTCCGGGTCGAGCCGCTCGGCATGCTGTTCGCGCTCGTCGCGTCCGCGCTCTGGATCGTCAACTCGCTCTACTCGATCGGCTACATGCGCGGCAACGCCGAGGAGCACCAGACCCGCTTCTACGTATGCTTCGCCGGAGCGCTCGGCGCGACGATGGGCATCGCGTTCGCCGGGAACCTGGTCACGCTGTTCATTGCCTACGAGGCGCTGACGCTGATCACCTACCCGCTCGTGACGCACCACGGCGACGAGGAGGCGAAGCGCGGCGGCCGGGTCTATCTGGGATACCTGCTCACGACATCGATCGTACTGCTGCTCGTGGGGATCATCGTCACCTGGAACGTCGCGGGCACGACCGATTTCCTGCCCGGCGGGATCCTGGGCGACCGGCTCGGTAACGCAGCGACCGCGGGCCTGCTCGCCCTCTTCATGTTTGGCATCGGCAAGGCCGCGCTGATGCCCTTTCACCGCTGGCTCCCGGCGGCGATGGTCGCGCCGACCCCCGTGTCGGCGCTGCTGCATGCCGTTGCAGTGGTGAAGGCCGGCGTGTTCACGGTGGTGAAGGTGATCGTGTACGTGTTCGGCGTCGAGCATCTCGCCGGAATGCGTGCCGCGGACTGGCTCCCGTTCGCCGCGGGCTTCACGATCATCGCCGCGTCGGTCGTCGCGCTGCGCGCAGACAACCTGAAGCGCCGGCTGGCGTACTCGACGGTGAGCCAGCTCTCGTACGTGATCCTCGCCGCCTCCATCCTGGCGCCGCTCTCGATCGTCGGCGCGGCGCTGCACATCGCGGCGCACGCGGTGAGCAAGATCACGCTCTTCTTCGCGGCGGGCGCCATCTACACCGCCGCTCACAAGACCGAGGTGAGCCAGCTCGCGGGCATCGGCCGGCGCATGCCCTGGACCATGGGGGCGTTCACCATCGGGGCGCTGTCGCTGATCGGCGTGCCCCCGCTCGTCGGGTTCCTCGGCAAGTGGTTCATCCTGCTCGGGGCGCTCGACACCGGGCAGATCTTTGCGGTCGCGGTGATCATTGCGAGCACGCTCCTCAATGCGGCCTATTTCCTGCCGATCGTCCATGCGGCGTTCTTCCGCGCCGAGGATGCGCCGCCCGCGCACGACCACGGCGAGGCGCCGCTCGCGAGCGTGGTCGCGCTTACGCTCACCGCCGTCGGAACGGTGGCGCTGTTCTTCTTCCCGGAAGTGCCGCTCGGCCTCGCGCGCGCGCTGGCGGGTCTGTAGGGTCTGTAAAGAGGGCGCGATGCCGGATACGACGCAGAGTACGACGCAGAAAACCTGGTGGCTCGACCGCAAGGAGAACGTCCGGAAGGTCTACTACGGCATGTGGGTCCTCTGCGGGCTGCTCCTCGTCGTCGAGCCCTTCGTGCACAAGCATCCCGAGTTCGCCGTCGACGGCTGGTTCGGCTTCTACGGGTGGTACGGGTTCTTCGCCTGCGTCGGCCTGGTGCTCGCCGCGCAGGGTCTGCGGCGCATCCTGAAGCGCCCCGAGGACTACTATGAGCGCTAGCCTCTCGCCGGCGCTCGTGCTCATCATCGGCGCCGCGCTGGTGCCGTTCCTGGCCGGGCGCGTGCGCGCAGCCTACATGCTGGCCCTGCCGATCGCAGGCGCGGCCTGGCTCGCGGCCCTGCCGGACGGCGAGTTCGGCGCGTTCACCTACCTTGGCCTGGAGCTCGTTCCGCTGCGGGTAGATGGATGGAGCCGCATGTTCGGCTACGTCTTCTTCCTGGCGACGTTCATCTCGACGATCTATGCGCTGCACGTGCGTGAATGGTCGCAGCATGTCGCGGGGCTCGTCTATGCAGGCGCTGCGCTGGGCGCGGTATTCGCCGGAGATTTCCTGACGCTCTTCTTCTATTGGGAGCTCACCGCGATCGCGTCCGTGTTCCTCATCTGGGCACGGCGCACCGAGCGCGCCTACCGCGCCGGCATGCGCTATCTCCTGATGCAGCTCCTTTCGGGGATGCTGCTGCTCGGGGGCGCGGTGGCCTGGTACCTGCAGACCGGGTCGCTGCGGTTCGGGACCGTCGGGCTCGCGGACCTCGCGGGGTGGCTGATCTTCATCGCGTTCGGCATCAAGTGCGCGTTCCCGCTGCTCCACAACTGGCTGCCGGACGCCTATCCTGAGGCGACGGAGACCGGGACCGTGTTCCTCTCGGCGTTCACCACCAAGCTGGCCGTCTACGCGCTGGCGCGCGGATTCGCGGGCACCGAGTCGCTGGTCTGGATCGGCGCTGCAATGGCTGCGTTTCCGATCTTCTACGCCGTGATCGAGAACGATCTGCGCCGCGTACTGGCCTACAGCCTCAATAACCAGCTCGGTTTCATGGTGCTCGGCATCGGCGTGGGCACCGAGCTCGCGCTGAACGGGACGGCGGCGCACGCGTTCAGTAGTGTCTTGTACAAGGCGCTGCTCTTCATGGCGATGGGCGCCGTCCTACTGCGCACCGGCACCGTGAAAAGCACCGGTCTTGGTGGACTCTACAAGTCGATGCCGTGGACCACCGGGTTCTGCATCGTCGGCGCGGCGTCGATTTCCTCGGTTCCGTTCTTCAGCGGGTTCGTCAGCAAGTCGCTGATCATCACCGCCGCCGCGGGCGAGGGGCATTTCTGGGCCTGGCTCGTGCTCCTGTTCGCCTCGGCGGGCGTGTTCCTCCAGTTCGGAATCAAGATCCCATATTCCGCGTTCTTCGCCCGCGACTCGGGCATCCGCTGCCAGGAGGCGCCATGGAACATGCTCGTCGCGATGATGCTTACCGCGGCGCTCTGCATCGGGATCGGAATCTTTCCCGGACCGCTCTACGCACTGCTGCCCTACCCGGTGGACTATGCGCCCTACACCGGGTGGCACGTCCTCGCGCAGCTGCAGCTGCTGGTCTTCTCCGCGCTCGCGTTCTCGGTGCTGATGTGGACGCGGATCTACCCACCCGAGCTGCGGTCGGTGAACCTCGACACCGACTGGGTGTATCGCCGGCTTGCGCCCACCGTCGCGGCCGGGGCGACGTTTGCGATCGAGGCGCTGAACCGGGCGCTCGCCGGGGCACGCGACGCGGGGGTGGCGCGCGCGCGCGGTGCGCTCGCGTCGGCATTCGGCACGGACGGCGCGCTCGGGAGCGTCAAGACCACGAGCGGCATGGTCGTGTGGGTCGCCGTGCTCCTCGCTGCGTTTCTGATCTTGTACTATTTTTGATCGGGAAACATGCGTTGGTAGAAGGGGACACGTGGCGGGAAGGAGGGTAACGGGAGGACCCCGGCCGGTTTCCTCCTGTTCGTAACCTTACCCGGGGTTATGCTCGTCCTCGCTCGCGATCCGAGATTTCGGGATGACCTCCAGCCTGTGCGAAAACATCTAAAACGTTATCTGCCTGATCACGAGTCCGTACGGGGGAACCGCCTGCTCGGTCCCTTGCGGCACGTACTGGGGGATTCGCGGCTGTGGCACATCAACCGGCGCGGAATTTCGCTGGGGCTGGCGATCGGCGTGTTCTTCGGACTGCTGATTCCGATCGCACAGATCCTGTTCGCCGCTGCTGCCGCAATCCTGTTGCGTGCCAACGTGCCCGCGGCCGTGTTCAGCACGTTCGTCACCAACCCGTTCACGTTCGCGCCGATCTATGTCCTGGCGTACAAGCTGGGGGCGTTTCTGCTCGGTACGCCGGTGGATTACGGCGACGAGGAAGCGATCGTCGCGGTCGCGGAGGGCGCGGGTGGCTCGCTGCGTGAGTTTTGGACCTGGCTCTTGACGCTCGGCAAACCGCTCGCGCTCGGCTTGCTGGTCGCCGCGGTCGCTTGTTCGTCGCTGGCCTTTGGTGCGACGCAGTTGGCGTGGCGCCTTGCCACTTTGGTGCGGGCGCGCCGCCGCCGCCGGGCCCGCGCGGCCGGAAACGGCGACCGCTTGTAGTGCGGCACTCGAGAGTGGGACGGCGGCGCGCGAACCTTGCTTTTCGGTCGTGCGGGGGATAGCATCCATCCGCCAACAATCGAAAAAGTCGTTCCGCAATCCGGAATGGAGACGGGGCGGTCGCACCCCCCAATCGGCACCGATCCCGGCAACATTGTTCCGCAAAAGGAGGAATCGATGAGTACTGAGCAAACCAACAAACCCCAAACGGCGCGCCGGAAGTTCCTGACAGGCGCTGCCGCGGCCACTGCGGGCGCGGCGTCCCTCGGCTTCCCGATGATCGCGAAGTCGCAGTCGCCGATCGTCGTCAAGATGCAGGGTTCCTGGGGCGCCACCGACATCTTCAACGAGATGGCCCAGGAGTTCGTGACGCGCGTCAACGCGATGTCCGGCGGCCGGCTGCGCGTCGATTATCTCGTCGGCGGCGCGGTGGTGAAGCCGTTCGAGGTGATGGACGCGGTGTCCAAAGGCGTGCTCGACGCTGGCCATACCGTGCCGGTGTACTGGTACGGCAAGTCCAAGGTCGCGTCGCTCTTCGGCTCCGGGCCGATCAACGGCTGCGACGCGTTCCAGACGCTCGCCTGGATCTACCGCGGTGGCGGTCTCGCGCTCTACAACGAACTGCTCCAGAAGCTGAACCTCGACGTGGTCGGCTTCTTCGCGATGCCGATGCCCACCCAGCCGCTCGGCTGGTTCAAGAACCCGATCAAGGACGCGAGCCAGCTGAAGGGCCTCAAGTACCGCACCGTGGGCCTGGCGGCCGATCTCTTCCAGCAGATGGGCGCCAAGGTCACCCAGCTGCCGGGCGGGGAGATCATCCCGGCGCTCGAGCGCGGAGTGATCGACGCCTTCGAGTTCAACAAACCGACCTCGGACAGCCGCTTCGGCGCGCAGGACGTGATTAAGAACTACCAGATGGGCAGCTTCCATCAGGCGATGGAGTTCTTCGAGATCATCATCAACAAGAAGAAGTGGGACTCGATGCCCAAGGATCTGCAAGCGATGTGGCAATACGGCATCGAAGCGGCGTCCCAAGCCAACTACTGGACGGCGATGGACAACTACTCGAAGGACCTCCAGGTCCTCATCAACAAGCACAAGGTCAATGTGCTGCGCACGCCGACCGCCGTGTTCCAGGAGCAGCTCAACGCCTGGGACGTCCTGACCAAGAAGCTCTCCGACGAGGATCCGTTCTTCAAGAAGGTGGTCGACTCCCAGCGTGACTGGGCCAAGCGCGTCGCGTACTACTGGTTCCTGAACGACGCGGAATACAAGCTGGGCTACGAGCACGTCTTCAAGACCAAGCTGCCGACCGCCTAAGGTTCCGGA
>JBFJOO010000092.1:0-16703 GCA_041617635.1 Burkholderiales bacterium
CTCGGTGCGTAGCGCGTCATGACCGAGCATCGCGCAGGGCAGCGAGCCGAGGCCGCCGGCATTGGACACCGCTATCGCGAGAGCGCTGCCTTGCACGCCCGCCATGGGCGCTTGAATGATCGGCAGCTCGATTCCCAGGAGCCGTTGCAGTGTCATTCCTTCCCCTTCTTCGCAGCGCTGGCCGTCTTCTTCTGGGACGCCTGGCCTGCTGGGTCCTTCTTGAAGTCGCCGATGATTCCCTTCGCCGGGCAGACGCTGAACGCGGGACATTTCCGGCAGCCGACGGCGATCGCAACGGGACATAGCGTCATATGCGCCTCCTTCGGTCGATCGAACCCGGATTTTATGCTCCTCCCGCTTCTTGCACCGGTCGGACCCGGCCTACTCGCCGGGGCGACGCCGACGTTCAGCCGAGCCGAGCGAGCATCGCTGCTTTCTCCGCGCCGATGACGGGATGGTAGCAATCCGCGGGCTGCGCCCCGAGGTGGCCCACGCACGCGTTGCAATCCACGCACCGCGGTCCGGGCTCGCGGTCGCGAAGATGGCGATAGAGGAACGGATCGGCGATGAAGGCCCGGCCGGCCGAGACGATGTCGCAGCGACCCTGCGCGAGCGCCGCCTCCATCGCCTCGCGGGTGAGAAACCCGCCGACGCAGATGACCGGGATGGAAACCTTGCGCTTGAACGCCCGGGTGTAGCCGGAGTTGAAGCCTTCGCGGCGGCTGAACACGACGTTGAGCGCCAATGCGAGGACCGGCCAGGACAGGCGCATTCCCCAGCGCCGGAAGAAGGGCAGGTAGCGCACGCTCCCCTGCACCATGTTGCGCAGGCAGCGACCGAAAGTCCCGCGCACCATCGGGAAGCCGGATTCGTAATGGCCGACCGAGACCTCGATGGCGTCGGCCCCCGCGCGCTCCATGATCGCGGCGATTTCCGCCAGCTCGGGTGTCGTCAGGCCTGGCCGCAGCGGCAGATAGTCGGAGCCGTTCAGCTTGATGATGACGGGATAGGCGGATCCGACGCGCGACTTGATCGCCTCGAGGACGTCGCGGAGCAGCTTGACGCGATGCTCGACCGGGCCGCCGTAGGCATCGGTTCGCCGATTGGTGTACGGGGTCAGAAACTGGCTCATCAGGTAGCCGTTTGCCGCGTGGATCTGCACGCCGTCGAACCCGGCGCGCTGGCAGCGCGCCGCGGCGTCGGCGTAGCGCTCCACGATGCGCTCGATCTCGACGACCGTGAGCGCGCGCGGGCGCGTCCCGGTCATGAGCTCGGTCTTGCTGGACGCGGACACCGCTTCCGGCAGTCCGGCGAACCGCGGCACCACCTGGCGGCCGCAGTGATTCAGTTGCGCGATCAGCTTCGAGCCATGTGCATGCACGGCGCCAACGAGCTGCGTCAGGCCCGGAACCATGTCGTCATCGTCGGCACCGATCTGCCGGGGTGCAGACTTCCCGTCCCGACTCACGTAGATGTTCCCGGTGATGATCAGCGGTGTCTCGCCCCTGGCCAACAGCACGTAGAAATCGATCAGCTCCGGCGTGACGAAACCGTCCTCCGTGGCGCGCGTCTCGGCGGTCGCCGTCTTGATCAGCCGGCCCGCAAGGGTGAGCGGACCGATGTTGATCGGCTTGAAGAGCGCGCTGGTATTGGCTGCCATGGCGGGTGCTTCCGGGCCGGCTTTGGTATTCCGGACCTTGCCACGGCAACGGCTGGCCGTGCATCGGCCACAAGATGTAGAGTCGACTTGCAGCTGCCTGTGAGCCGACCTTAATCCTCTCTAGATCAATAGGTTAGGCTACACACGACGCGATTACCTCGAAGGTAGTAGGCACTCACATCAAAGCTGCACACTATAGATAGCCACGATCTCGTCCGTGGACATTGCGAATCGAGAAGTGTATACAGTACACATCCAAGCCAGGTCAGCCTAGCGTCCACGCAACCGTCTCCCGAGGAGGGGAACGTGCCGCCGCAGCTCAAACCGCTCGATCGCCCGATCGCACTCGCGGACCAGGTCTACCAGACCCTGCGCGATCTGCTGCGCACGGGCCGCATCGGTCCGAGCGAGCGGCTCCAGGAAGTGGCGCTCGCGACACAGCTCGGCGTCTCGCGCACGCCGGTGCGCGAGGCCCTCGCCCGGCTCGCGAGCGAAGGACTCGTCGAAGCCGACGGACGCAGCTTCGCCGTGCCGGGCCTCACCCCGGATGATCTCGACGACATCTACGCGCTGCGCGGCCTGCTCGAACCCGA
Organism: Burkholderiales bacterium; assembly: GCA_041617635.1. Taxonomy (GTDB): domain Bacteria; phylum Pseudomonadota; class Gammaproteobacteria; order Burkholderiales; family SG8-39; genus JAABRB01. The sequence goes on from JBFJOO010000092.1 coordinate 2,254, forward strand.
AGCCATCCGGCTCGCGACCTCGCGGGCCACGGACCCCGCCAAGCGCAAGCCGCTCGACCAGGCGCTGGCCGACGCGGTCGTCGCGCACGAAGCGGGCGACGCCGAGTCGTTCATCGCCGCGAATTCGCGCTTTCGCGAGGCCTGGCTGGCGCTCGTGCCCAACCGCCGGATGGTGCGCGCGATCGGTGTCTACGCCGATCATGTGCGCTATCTGCGCGTGCTGACGCTCGCCGACACCGCCGTGCGCGCCGGCGCGCTCGAGGGAATGAAGGAGATCGCCGCCGCGCTGCGCTCGGGCGACGCCGTGAACGCCGGCCGCGCAATGCGGGAGCAGCTCGAGCGGGCCCGACGCGCGCTCGCCAGCCGGAAGGACATCGAATTGTCGGCCATGAACGGCGGGTGAGCCGGGCCGCCGCAGGAAAGGATCGCGCATGACTTACAAGGCACACATTCCGTATGGCGCGTACTGGAGCACGCCGTTCGCGCGGTGGCAGGGCAGCTTCGCGAATCTGCATTCGGTGGAGTTCGCCGCGCACGTCACGAAACAGGAGCTCGCCAGGCGCAAGATCGCGCCCGAGGCATTCGACTACGGGGTGCTCGGCATCACGGTGCTGCAGAAGCAATCCTTCTACGGCCTGCCGTGGTTTGCCGGGCTTGCCGGGCTCGGCCACGTCGGCGGGCCCACCGTGATGCAGGCCTGCGCGACGAGCGTGCGCGTGCTGGCCACGGCGGTCGAGGAGATCGAGACGGGCCTCGCGCGCACCGCGCTCGCGGCCACCTGCGATCGGACCTCGAACGGCCCGCACCTCTATTACCCGAACCCGAAGGGGCCCGGCGGCACCGGCGCGCACGAGGACTGGGTGATGGACAACTTCGGCTGCGATCCGCTCGGCGGACACTCGATGACGCAGACCGCCGAGAACGTCGCCAAGCGCCACGGCATCGGCACCGGCGCGCAGCACGAGGTGGTGCTCCGGCGCGAGGAGCAGTACCGCATGGCCACCGCCGACGGCAATGCCTACCAGAAGCGCTACATGACGCTACCCTTCGAGGTGCCGGCGCCCAACTTCAAGAAAACGGTCGCGACGCTGGCCGGCGACGAGGGCCTGACCACCTCGACGCCCGAAGGCCTCGCCAAGCTCAAGCCCGTGCTCCCCGGCGGCACGGTGACGTACGGCGGCCAGACCCACCCGGCGGACGGGAGCGCCGCGATGATTCTCACCACTGCCGAGCGTGCGCGCGAACTCGCACGCGATCCGAAGATCGTCGTGCGCTTGCACGGCTTCGGGCAGGCGCGCGCCGAGCTCGCCTACATGCCCGAAGCGGTCGTGCCGGCGGCGAGCCGCGCGCTCGAGCAAGCTGGGCGGACCGTCAAGCAGATGGACGCCATCAAGACCCACAATCCGTTCGCGGTGAACGACCTGCTCTTTGCGAAGCAAACGGGTGTCGATGTCATGCAGATGAACAACTACGGCTGCTCGCTTGTCTGGGGGCATCCGCAGGGGCCGATGGGCATGCGCGCGATCATCGAGCTGATCGAGGAGCTCGCGCTGCGCGGCGGTGGATGGGGTCTCTTTTCCGGGTGTGCCGCGGGCGACACGGGCATGGCGGTGGTGCTGGAAGTCGCCGACGCCTGAGCGCATTTATGGATCTCTCCCACTGGATCGATCGGCAGGCCGGCTTCGCGCCGGCAAAGTGCGCGATCCGTTTCGCGGAGCGGGAGGTCTCCTACGCCGCGCTCGCCAAGCGCATCGACGCCGTCGCGCGGGCCCTCGCGGCGGCGGGTGTGGCGTCCGGCGACCGCGTCGCCTTCCTCGGGCTCAACAATCCCGAGATGATCGCGCTGCTCTTCGCGTGCGCGCGTGTCGGCGCGATGCTCGCCCCGCTCAATTGGCGCCTCGCGCCGCCCGAGCATCGCGCGACGCTCGTGGACTGCGCGCCGAAGCTGCTCGTCGCCGAGCCCGCGTTCGCCGCGGGCATCGACGGCGTGAAGCACTCGCTGCCGGCGATGCGCACCCTCGCGCTCGGCAACGTCCCGGGCTGGGAAGACTACGCCGCGTTTCTCGCAGCGGGCGAGCAATCCGCGGCGCCGGGCGGCGGTGGCGACGGCCTGCCGGTACTGTTGTGCTACACGTCGGGCTCGACCGGCCGCCCGAAGGGCGTGCTGCTCACCCAGAGCGCGCTCTTCCACAACGCCGTCAACAGCATGCGCATGCACGATTTCACCAGCGCCGATCGCGTGCTCACCACCCTCCCACTTTTCCACGTCGGCGGACTCAACATCCTCACCCTGCCGGCGCTGCATGCCGGCGCCACCGTGACGCTGCATGCCAAGTTCGATCCGGAGGCGACGCTCGACACCATCGAGCGCGAGGCGATCACGCTCACCGTCCTGGTGCCGGCGCAGATCGACGCGCTGCGCGCGCTCCCGCGCTGGGAGGATGCGCAACTCGCGAGCCTGCGGATGATCACGACCGGCTCGCAGATCGTGCCGCCGCGGCTGTTCGACGTGGTACATGCGCGCGGCGTGCCGCTCGCCGAGGTCTACGGCTCGACGGAAACCGCGCCCATCGCGACCTATGTCCCCGCGTCCGAGGCGCGGCGCAAAGCTGGCTCCGCCGGGCTGCCCGCCATGCAGTGCGAGATCCGGATTGCCGAAGAGTCGGGGGCCGAGGTCGGACCCGGTGCGACCGGTGAGATCCTCGTGCGCGGGCCGAACGTCATGGCCGGGTACTGGGGCAAGCCCGAGGCGACCGCGGAAGCGCTGCGCGACGGCTGGTTCCACAGCGGCGACATGGGACACTTCGACGCCGACGGGTGGCTGGTCGTCGACGGCCGGATCAAGGACATGATCATCTCGGGTGGCGAGAACATCTACCCGGCCGAGATCGAGAACGTGCTCGCGGAGTGCGACGCGATCGCCGAGGTGGCGGTCGTGGGCCGGCCGGACGATCGCTGGGGAGAAGCAGTCGTTGCGGTCGTCGTACCGAAGCCCGGTAAGTCGATCTCGGAGCGCGAATTGCTCGCCGTCCTCGATGGCCGGGTCGCGCGCTACAAGCATCCGCGCGCGGTCGTGACCGTCGCGCAGCTGCCGCGCACCGCGCTCGGCAAGATCCAGAAGGCCGACGTGCGCGCGCTCGCTATCGCTGCCACCGATGAGAAGGTCGCCTGAACAATGAAAACACTGAAAAGAATTCGCGGTTTCAGCGGGAAGGAGGGTAACGGGAGGAAACCAGCCGGTTTCCTCCTGTTCGTGACCTTCCGCTTTTTTTCCTTCGTTGGAAAGGGAGAGTGACTTGACGCTGAAGATAGGTATTGACGTAGGGGGCACGTTCACCGACTTCATCGTCGCGCGCGACGGCGCAGAGCCGGTGATCTCCAAGACACTGTCGACGCCCTCCGACCCGTCGATCGCGGTGGTCGAGGGGCTCGCCGAGATCGCTGCGAGCCAGGCGCCGGCGCAGACGCTCGAGCAGTTCGCGCCGACGATCGACACCATCGTGCACGGCACGACGGTGGCGACGAATGCCGTGCTCACGCGTACCGGCGCGAGATCGGGCCTCATCACCACGCGCGGCGTGCGCGATGCGCTCGAGATGCGCCGCGGCATCCGCGAGGAGCAGTACAACAATCGCTACACGAACGTGGTGCCGCTCGTGCCGCGCCGGCTGCGTGCCGGCGTCGGGGGCCGGCTCGATCGGGCCGGCCGCGAGGTCGAGCCGCTCTCGGTCACCGACGTGCGCACGGCGATCGACGTGCTGCGCAAGGAAGAGGTGGAAGCGGTCTCGATCTGCTTCATGAACGCGTTCGCGAACCCGGCGCACGAGCGCGCGGCGGCCGAGCTCGTGCGGAAGGAGCTGCCGAACGCGTACCTGACCGTGTCCACCGATCTCTTGCCTTCGATCCGCTTCTACGAGCGCGTTTCCACGACGGCGCTCAATTCCTATGTCGGCCCGAAGCTCAACCGGTATCTCGACCAGCTGGTGGGCCGGCTGAAGTCCGTCGGGTTCCGCGGCGTGCTGCTCATCATGCAGTCGAACGGCGGGGTCGTGACCCCGCAGATCGCGCGCGAGCAGGCGGCGCTCACGCTCCTCTCCGGTCCGGCGGGCGGGCCCGGCGCGGGTCTTTACTATGCCGGCGCGCACGGCCAGGACAAGGCGATCACGATCGACATGGGCGGCACCAGCTTCGAGGCATCGGCCGCGGTCGGCACGCCGATGCTGGTGACCGAGGGCGAAATCGATCGGCACAAGACCGCGCTGCCCATGCTCGACATTCACACGATCGGTGCGGGCGGCGGGTCGATCGGCTGGATCGACGAGGGCGGCCTCTTGCGCATGGGCCCGGCGAGCGCCGGCGCCGATCCGGGGCCGGCATGCTACGGCAAGGGCGGCGAGCTGCCGACCACGACCGACGCCAACGTGGTGCTCGGCTACCTCGATCCGAAGTATTTCGCCGGCGGCAAGATGACGCTCGACGCGGAGGCGGCGCGGCGCGCCATCGAGATGCACATCGCGAAGCCGATGGGCCTTTCGGTGGAAGAGGCGGCGGCCGGCATGTACCGGGTGGTCTGCAACAACATGGCGCAGGGCGTGCGCGAGGTGACGATCAAGCGCGGCTTCGATCCGCGCGAGTTTCCGATCATCGCCGCGGGCGGCGCGGGGCCGATCCACTCGTGCCTGATCTGTGCGGAGCTCGAGATCCCGCTCCAGATCGTGCCGCGTGAGAGCTCGGTGCTGTGCGCGTTCGGGATGCTGCTGTCGGATCTCAAGCACGATTTCGTTCGGACGTTCGTCGCGCGCCTGGAGAACCTCGACTGGGCGCGCCTCGGAAGGCTGGTGGACGAGATGACCGCCGAAGGGTCGCGGCTCCTCGCAGAGGAGGGGGTCCCCGAAGCGCGCCGGAGTGCGCTCGTCAAGCTCGACTGCCGCTACATCAAGCAGTATCACGAGGTGTCCTTCACGGTGCCGGAGGGCGCGATCAGGAAACGCGACGGCACCGCGATCGCGCAGGCGTTCCACGCCGAGCACGAGCGGCTCTTCGGCTACTCGCTCGCCGAGGAACGCACGCCGGTGGAGATCATCAACGTCCGGGTGCAGGGCGTCGGCGCGACCGAGCGCCCGCGCCCGCGCGCGGAGCCATGGGGCGGCGAGGACGCGGCGCACGCCCTGAAGGGCCGGCGGAGCATGTACGTCCCCGAAAGGAAGGCCTTCGAGTCGGTGCCGGTGTACGACGGCCACGCGCTGCGCCACGGCAACCGGATCGCCGGCCCGGCAATGATCGAGGAAGTGACGACGGCGGTCTTCGTGTCCGATGCCTACGACTGCGCCGTGGACCGGCTCGGCTCGTTCGCCGTGTACCGCAAGGGCCGCGAGGATCTCGTGCGGATGCGCGCCGCGGAGGCCGTGGCGTGAGAGGCAGGCTAGTAATGGATGATTCGAGAACCTCCGTCACTCCCGCGCAAGCGGGAGTCCAGAATGGTGCGCGAGATCTGGATTCCCGCCTGCGCGGGAATGACGAGTCAACCAAGGAAGCCGCATGAACATCGACCCCATCCTGCTCTCGGTGTACGCCCGGACGTTCAAGTCGATCACCGACGAGATGTCCATCTCGATGGAGAAGACGACCCGCTCGCCGATCCTGTGCGAGGCGAAGGACTACGTGACGGGACTCTACGACGCCGCGGGGAACATGCTCGAGCAGACCGAGAACCTGCCGATCCTCGCGTTCTCGCTCGCGCCCGTGTGCAAGTACATCATCAAGTACTTCGACGGTGACATTCATCCGGGTGACGTGATCTTCCACAACGACGTGTTCAGCCTGGGCAATCAGAACAACGACGTCGCCGTGTACATCCCCGTGTTTCACGAAGGCAAGCTCGTCGCCTGGACCGCGGTGAAGGGCCACCAGGCCGACATCGGCGGCGCGGTGCGCGGCGGCTACAACCCCAACGCGGTCGAGGTCTGGCAGGAGGGGTTGCGCATCCCGCCGGTGAAGATCTACGACAAGGGCAAGCTGCGCAAGGACGTGTGGGACCTGATCTTCGCCAACATCCGGCTGGAGATCGTGCAGCATGACATGAAGGCCGAGATCGGGGCGTGCCGGGTCGGCGAGCGGCGCATGCTCGAGCTCATTCGCAAGTACGGGATGGCAAGCTTCGAGGCCCACAAGCAGGCGCTCTTCGAGGCCACGCGGAAGATGATGGAGGCGGAGATCGAGAAGATCCCGAACGGCGTCTACTCCGGCGAGGGCTCGGTGTATTACGACGGAAGGCACGAGGGGTCGAAGTTCAAGATCCGCGTGGAGATCACGGTGGAGGATCGCCGCATCAAGTTCGATTACTCCGCGACCGACGCCCGGACGAACGGGTTCGTGAACGGCACGTTCACCTCGAGCGCGTCGGCGACGATCCTCACGCTGCTGCAGATGGTGAACCCCGACATCCCGCACAACGAGGGCATGGTCGAGCCGATCGAGATCGTGATTCCCGAGGGCACCATCCTCAACGCCGGCTATCCGAAGGCGACCACGTTCGGCAACCACCTCTGCCCGCCGAATGCCGACGCGATCCAGCGCGCGCTCGCGCCGGTGATGCCCGACCGGGTCACGGCCGGCTGGAACAACCTGCTCTGCTCGCTCACCACCGGGGTCGATCCCGAGAAGAACGAGCAGTACGTCGACATCGGCTTCATGGGGCTGAAGGGCGGCTCGGGCGCGATGCGGGGCACCGACGGCTACGACCACATCGGAATGATCGACGCATCGGGCGGTGTGCTCGACCAGGATTATGAGATGTTCGAGCAGCAGACGCCCCACCGGCTGCTGCGGCACGAGTACATCACCGACTCGGCGGGACCGGGGCAGTGGCGCGGCGGACTCGGCGTGGAGACGATCTTCGAGATCGGCTCGGACGACACGCAGCTCGTCACCTTCGGAGACGGGGATTTCGAGCCGGCGTTCGGTCTCTTCGGCGGCGGCGAGGGAACGCTCAACTTCATCCGGATGAAGTATCCGGACGGCCGGGAGGTCACGCCGAAGAACAAGGACCTCATTCTCGGTGTGCCGATGGGCACCGTTTACCACCAGCAGGCGGGCGGCGGCGGCGGCTACGGCGACCCCAAGAAGCGCGATCGCGCGCTGGTGCGCGAGGAGGTCCGGAACGGGGTCATCTCCGACAAGGCCGCCCGCGAGAAGTACGGGCTGAAGGAGTGAGGAGTGCGAGTTTACGAGCGCGACGCTTTGAAGGGATTCGTCATTCCCGCGGAAGCGGGAATCCAGGCGTTTCGGAATCAAGGGCGGATGGATCCCCGCTTGCGCGGGGATGACTTGATCAGAGGTTTCGCAACGGAAGTGGCGAACGCGTGAATTTCGAGCTTTCCGACGAGCAACGCCAGGTGCGCGACGCCTTTGCGCGCTTCACCGACGAGCGCATCGCGCCGGCGGCGGCGGCGCTCGACGAGGCGCACGAGTTTCCGCACGCGCTCTTCCGCGAGCTCGCCGACCTCGGCTTCTTCGGCATCCGCTACCCGGAAGACGTCGGCGGCTCGGGCCTCGACCTCGTCACGTTCTGCCTGGCCCTGGAGGAAGTGGCGCGCGGATCGGTGTCGCTTGCGGGCTGCGCGGCGATGCAGTCGCTGATGGGCACGAAGTTCCTGCACATGCTGGGCAACGCGGACATCGTCGAACGCCTGTTCCAGCCCGCGCTGCGCGGCGAGAAGATCGGCGCGGTGTGCATGACGGAGCCGAATGCTGGCTCGGATCTGGGCTCGCTCGCCACGCGCGCGAAGAAGGTGGACGGCGGCTACCGTCTCACCGGCCAGAAGATCTGGGTGACCTCCGCGCCGGTGGCCGATTTCTTCACCGTGTTCGCGCGCTCGGCCGACGAGGGCAAGCTCACGATCTTCCTCGTGGAGCGCGATTTCGAGGGCCTCACGATCGGCCGGGCGATCGAGAAGATGGGCGTATGGGCGCTGCCGACCTCCGAGCTCGCGCTGGACGAGTGCTTCGTCCCGGATTCGCACCGGCTCTCGAAAGAGGAGGGCGACGGCGAAAGTCACCTGCGCAAGCTGCTCGCCGAGATCCGGATCATCACCGGTGCGATCGCGCTGGGCGTGGGCCGCGCCGCGCTCGACGAGGCGATCCGTTATGCGGCGGAGCGCAAGCAGTTCGGCAAGCCGATCGATCGCTTCCAGGCCATCCAGCTCAAGCTGGCGGAAATGGGCACACCGCTCGAGGCGGCGGCGCGGCTCGTGTACTACGCGGCCTGGCTGAAGGACACCGACCGGCCGCACCACAAGGAAGCCGCGATGGCGAAGCTGTTCGCTTCGGAGACCGCGGCTTCGGTCTGCGATCAGGCGGCGCGTGTGCTCGCCTCGTACGGGTATGCGATGGAGTATCCGGTGCAACGCTATCTCCGCGACGTGCGCTTCACGCTGATCGGCGGCGGAACGAGCGAGATCCTGAAGCTCATCATCGCGAAGGAGCTGTCGTCGTGACCCGCGACGCAAGCGGCAAGCGCATCAAGGTGGTGCTCGCGAAGCCCGGCCTCGACGGCCACGATCAGGGCGTGAAGGTGGTCGCCCGCGCGATGATGGATGCGGGTTTCGAGGTGATCTACACGGGATTGCGCCAGACGCCCGAGCAGGTCGCGCGCATGGCGCTCGACGAGGACGCGGACGTGGTCGCGCTCTCGAGCCTGGCCGGCGCGCACCTGCCGTTCTGCAGGAAGCTCAAGCCGCTCCTGGAGTCGGGCGGGCTCACCGACAAGGTCTGGATGATCGGCGGCAACATCCCGCGCCAGGACTTCGAGGAGCTCCGCGCCCTCGGCTTCAAGGGCATCTTCTCGACGGGCGCGAAGCTCGACGACATCGTCAACTACATCCGGGAGCAAGCGGCATGAACGATATGACCCGACCCGACGCGAAAGATGTCCGCAACGAATCGGGCATCGAGATCAAGCCGCTCTACACCGCGGCGGATGTCGAGGCGACCGGCGGGCTCGAGATGATCGGGGCGCCAGGGCAGTATCCGTACACGCGTGGCATCCACCAGGAGATGTACCGCAAGCGGCCCTACACGATGCGCCAGTACACCGGCTTCGGCAATGCGGCGGACACCAACAAGCGCTTCAAGTACCTCATCGAGAACGGTCAGACGGGGCTCAACGTCGCCTTCGACCTGCCGACGCAGATCGGACTCGACTCCGACGATCCGCTCTCGGTAGGCGAGGTCGGCCGGGTGGGCATGGCGGTGGACACGCTCGCGGACGTGGAGACCGCGTTCGATGGCATCGATCTCGACGCGATCACCGTCTCGCTCACGATCAACGGCGCGGCGGCGATCATGATCGCGATGTATCTCGCGATGGCCGAGAAGCGCGGCTACGACGTGAAGAAGCTGCGCGGCACGGCGCAGAACGACATCCTGAAGGAGTTCATCGGTCGCGGCACCTGGGTGTTCCCGGTCGAGCCCTCGGTGAAGCTCGTCGGCGACACGATCGAGTACTGTGCCGAGCACGCGCCGAAGTACACGCCGGTGTCGGTGTGCGGCTACCACATCCGCGAGTCGGGCGCGACGCCCGCGCAGGAGATGGCGTTCGCCTTCTGCATCGCAAAAGCGTACGCGGACGACGCCATCGCGCGCGGACTCCCCATCGACGAGTTCGCCGGAAGGCTCTCCTACAACTTCAACGTGTTCGGCAATCTCTTCGAGCAGGTTGCGAAGTTTCGCGCCGGGCGCGGGTTGTGGGCCAAGATCGTGAAGGAGCACTACGGCGCGACCAACCCGCAGTCGATGTGGCTGCGCATGATCGCAGGCGGCGGCGGGGGCGGACTGACGTTCGAGCAGCCCGAGGTGAACATCGTCCGCGGGGCCTACTACGCACTGATCGCCGCGCTCTCCGGCGCGCAGACGATGGCGCTCTGCTGCTACGACGAGGCGTACACCATCCCGAGCGAGTATGCGCAGCGGATTTCGCTGCGCACCATGCAGCTCCTGATCGAGGAGATGGGGCTCGCAGACACGGTCGATCCGCTCGGCGGCGCCTGGTATGTCGAGACGCTCACCAACGAGATGCGCGCGAAGATGGAAGAGATCATGGCCGACGTGGACGCGCGCGGCGGGATCGTGAAGCTGGTGGCGGAGGGGCGGATCCAGGCACAGGTGTCCGCGCAGGCCTACGCGATGCAGCGCTCGATCGAGGCGGGCGAGTTCCGCAAGGTGGGAATCAACTGCTATCGCACCGAGGCGGAGCAGCCGAACGTGGAGTTCCATCCGTACAACGAAGCGGATGCCCAGGCGCAGGTCGCGCGGCTGGAGGGTGTGCGGGCAAAGCGCGACGCAGGCCGGGTGAAGGAAACGCTTGCCCGGGTACGCGCCGACGCGCAGGCTGGAGCGAACGTGATGCCGGCGATCGTGGCGGCGGTGAAAGCCTACGCGACCGTAGGGGAGATCACCAACGAGCTGATCGGCGTCTATGGCAAGTATCGCGAGCCGATCCGGTTTTAAGTGGGAAACGAAGGTAATGTGCAACGATTCTGCGTGCGGGTTGGAAGGTCACGAATAGGACGGAACCGGCTGGTTCCCTCCCGTTACCCTCCTTCCCGCTGACACCGAAGGATACATATGACGGTTGAACGGTATTTCGCGCCCAGGGGCCTCGACGAGGCGCTCGAGGCGCTGCGCGCGGGCGACGCGACGATCCTTGCGGGCGGCACCGACGTGATGCCGCAGAGCGAGTCGGGCAAGGCGCCGCTCCGCAAGACACTCGTCAGCATCCGCCGCGTTCCCGAGCTGACGGGGATCACGCTTGCGAAAGACGAGGTGCGTATCGGCGCGCTGACGACCATCAGCGAGATGATGGCCCATCCGCTCATCCGCAAGCATTTCCCGATGCTCGTGGAGTCTGGCGACCACTTCGCGAGCGAGCAGATCCGCAACGCGGGAACGCTCGGCGGCAACGTCTGCAACGCCTCGCCGGCCGGCGACACCCTGGTGCCCATGCTTGCTCTCGATGCGAGTGTCGAGCTCGCCGCGAAGCCGAACGGCTCGGTGGAGACGCGCGCGACGCCGCTCGGATCGTTCATCGTGGGGCCGGGGAAAACCCGTCGCGCGCCGGGCGAACTGCTCGTCGCGATCCGAATTCCGGTGCCGCCCGCGGACCACGTGCAGCGCTTCTACAAGTCCGGAACGCGGCCGGCGCTCGACATCTCCGCGATCGCCATCGGGCTCGCTGCGACCAGGGTGAAGGGCGCGTTGAATCATGTACGGCTCGCGTACGGCGCCGTGGCGCCGGTGCCGATGCGCGGATCGCGGACCGAAGCGGTGCTCGAGGGCAAGCAGCTCGACGCCGCGCTGATCGAGCAGGCGGCGCAGGCGGCCCGCGACGAGATCAGGCCGATCTCCGACGTGCGCGCGTCCGACTGGTACCGCAGGGAGTTGATGCACAACATCATCAAGAGGATGCTTGCCGATGTCCACGAAAGTTGAGATCCGGTTCACGGTGAACGGCTCGCCGCGCACCATTGCGGTGCCGCCCGAGATGAGCGCGCTCAACATGCTGCGCGAGGTGATCGGACTCACCGGCACCAAGTACGGCTGCGGCGAGGGTGAGTGCGGGGCGTGCACCATTCTCGTCGATGGCACGTCCATCAACTCGTGCCTGCTCTTCGCCGTCGACTGCGACGGGCGGACGATCACCACGGTCGAAGGGGTGGTGAACGAGCCGATCGGCGAGCGCGTGCGCGATGCGTTCGTGCAGGCCGGCGCCGTGCAGTGCGGGTTCTGCACCCCCGGGTTCGTCGTGCAGGCGAAACGCCTGATCGACACGCACGGCGCGAAGCTCGATCACGAGACCATCAAGCGCGGCATCGAGGGCAACCTCTGCCGCTGCACCGGATACAAGAAGATCGTGGAAGCCATTGCGGCGGCCGCGCAGGAAGCGAGGTAGGGAACATGGGCATTGCACCGGAGGCACAAGTCGAGACGATCGCGCCGCACGAGGCGCGCGATGCGGGTTCGACCCGCACGGTCGAGAAGGGCTCCCTCATCGGGAAGCGCATTGCGAAGCTCGACGCGCCCGACAAGGCGAGCGGCAAGACCCGCTACATCCACGACATGAACCTTCCCGGCCAGCTGCACGGGAAGATCCTGCACTCCACGCGCGTGCACGCGCTCATCAAGCGCATTGACACGTCGAAAGCGAAAGCGCTGCCAGGCGTGCACACGGTGATCACCGCGGCGGACGTGCCCTATCAGCGCCCCCTCGGGGTGTCGAAGGATCACATGCCGCTGAAAGGCGATCGGGTGCGGAGCATGCGCGACGAGATCGCCGCAGTGGCCGCCGACACGCCGGAGATCGCCGAGGCCGCGCTGAAGCTGATCGAGGTCGAGTACGAGGACCTGCCGCCGCTCTACAGCCTGGCGGACGCGATGAAGCCCGGTGCACCGGTGCTTCACGACCAGAAGCCCGACAACGTCGCGATGACCTTCGATTATTCGCACGGCGACGTCGTGCAGGGCGAGGCGGAGTCGGACGTGATCCTCGAGGACACGTTCAAGCTCCACTACGTCACTCATTGCTGCATGGGCGTGTCGGGCGTGATCGCCGACTTCGACTCGGCGGGCGGCCTCATGCTGTACTCGCAGACCCAGGTGCCGTTCCTGCACAAACGGGAGTTCGCGGAGATCCTCGGCATCGATCCGGGCCGGATCCGCATCGTGCAGCCGCCGATCGGCGGCGGATTCGGGTCGAAGCTCGACATCTATCCGTTCGAGCCGATCGCGATCTTTCTGGCGAAGGCCGCCAAGCGGCCGGTAAAACTGGTGTTCTCGCGCGAGCAGGAGTTCCGCATCTCGCCGACCCGTCAGCCGGTACTGCTCACGCTGCGCAGCGGCGCGAAGAAAGACGGCACGCTTACCTTCCGGACGGCGACGACGCTGCACGACAACGGCGCCTACACATCGTGGGGCGCCACCACGCCGTTCGTCATCATGCAGACCGTTTCCTCGCTCTACCGGGTGCCGCACTGCAAGTACCACACGACCGCGGTCTACACGAACAACCCGTACGCGGGGTCGTTCCGCGGCTACGGTAACTTGCAGGCGACGTTCGCGGTCGAGCAGCACATGGACAAGCTCGCCGAGGCGATCGGCATGGACTCCCTCGAGTTCCGGCTGAAGAACGCGCAGGACCCGGGCGAGATCACCGGCCAGGGCATGCATTTCAAGTCGTGCGGATTCAAGGACTGCCTGCGCACCGTCGCGGAGCGCAGCGACTACATCCGTAAACGGCGCGAGAACATCGCCAACCAGGAAAAGCCGGAGCGCTACAAGCGCGGGGTCGGCATGGCGTCGATGCTGCATGTCGGCGGCGGCGCGAAGATCTATCCGTCGGACGGCTGCGGCACGATCGTGAAAATCGACGATTTCGCGCACATTACCGTGATCACGGGGGCATCCGAGATCGGGCAAGGCTCGGAGACGGTGATCGCGCAGCTCGTTTGCGAGGAGCTCGGCGTGCCGATGGACGCGGTGACGGTGGTCAACAACGACACCGACGTCAAGCCGTGGGACGTCGGCGTGCACGCGAGCCGCACGACCTTCATTGCCGGCAACTCGGCGCTCGGCGCGGCGCGCAAGGCGCGCGAGAAGATCATGGCGCTCGCCGCGAAGGTGACGGGCCACGACGAGTCGGCGCTCGACTTGCGCCAGGGGACGATCGTGCTCGCGGCGAGCGGCGAGGCAATCATGCCCCTTGCGAGACTGCTGCGGTCCCTGCACTTCTCCGACAAGGCCGATCTCGTCATGACCACGCACTACTACGAGCCGCCGTCCGCCCACCAGGACAAGGGATTCAAGGGCGACGTGTCCGCGGCGTACGCCTGGGCGTCGCAGGTGATCGAGGTCGTCGTCGACACCGACACCGGCAACGTGAAGATGGAGAAGGTCTGGGGCGCGCACGATGTGGGCCGGGTGCTCAACCGCCTGGGCATCGAGGGGCAGATCGAGGGCGGCGTGGTGATGGGCCAGGGCTACGCGCTCACCGAGGAGCTCATCGTGGAAAACGGGGTGGTGAAGAACCCGGCGTTTCGCGACTACAAGCTCGTTACCGCCCCGGAGATCCCGGAGATGGACGTCACGTTCATCGAGTCGATGGACGGCGAGGGGCCGCGCGGGGCGAAAGGCGTCGGCGAGGCGCCCGCGATCTGCATCGCCGCGGCGACCGCCAACGCGATCTACAACGCCACCGGCGTGCGTATCCTCGCGTTGCCCTATACGCCCGAAAATGTTTATCGGGCCCTGAAGGGCGTTCAGCGCGAGGGGTAACGGCCTTGAAAACCGTTTGCGGTTCTAGCGGGACGGAGGGTAACGGGAGGAAACCAGCCGGTTTCCTCCTGTTCGAAACCTTCCGGTTTTGGGTTTCGAGGAAACCAGCCGGTTTCCTCCTGTTC
>JBFJOO010000093.1:0-16466 GCA_041617635.1 Burkholderiales bacterium
AACGGCGCCGTCAGTGCTCCGGGCTTCTGGTACGACCAGGAGGGCGCGGAGTGGGTCGCGCTCGTGCAGGGACGCGCCACGCTCGAGTTTGAGGACGGACGGTTGGAGCTGAAACCCGGCGACAGCCTGCTCATTCCCGCGCACGCGAGGCACCGGGTGGCGAGCACCTCCGCTGACGCTGTGTGGCTCGCGCTGCACCTCCGCGCCGGTCAGTAGGTTCCTGTGCCGGAGCTGGCGATCTCGCTTGCTACTCGCTGCCGGGATAGCGGCCGGAGTGACGAGCGCGATTGCCGGCGGCGGCACGTTCTGATGGGGGCGCGGCTCGCGCGGTTGCTTCCCGCCAAGCGGCTGCACCGCATCGTCGTCGCGGTCGGCCTGGTTCTGAGCATCCACTACTTTCGCCAGTATTATGGCGGCGGCGCCTAGGCTTGGCGGCGCCCGAATTGCACGCAAACGGAGACCGAACCATGACGCGCATTCTCCTCATCCAGGGAGCGAACATGATGCACCTCGGCAAGCGCGAGCCCGAGTTCTACGGGACGACGACCGCCAAGGAGCTCGACGCCATGCTCATGGCGCACGCGAAGTCGAAGGGTTACGCCCTGGAGATCTTCTATTCCAACGTCGAAGGCGAGGCGATCAACCGCATCTACCAGGCGCTGGACGCGGGCGTCGACGGGCTGGTGATGAATCCCGCCGGCTTCAATCACGCGGGCTATGCGCTCCGCGACTGCATACGGGGCGCCGGTCTGCCGTACGTGGAAGTGCACATGACAAACGTGGAGGCACGCGGCATCAAGTGCGTCATCGCGCCGGAAGCGAAGGGCGTCATCTTCGGGTTCGGCGTGCACAGCTACGTCCTCGGGCTCGAGGCGATGCTGCACCTCCTCTCGGTCGGGAAAGCCTGAACCCGAGCGCCGCCGGAGCGATGCCGTGAGCCCGTCAAAGCGCAATTCGCGGTTGCGGAGATTCGCCAGAGACATTTACGCCCATACGCCGTTCCTGAAACTGCTGATCCTCATGATCGTGCTCTGGGTGGCATTTGCGGCCGGCCTGTATGTCGCGGAGCGCCACACCGAAGGGTCGAGCATCGATTCCCTCGGCGCCGCCCTTTACTGGGGAGTGGCCGCGTTCTCGACGGCCGGCATCGCCGATACGCCGCGGACAGGCATCGGCCTGCTGGTCGGCGGAGTCTGGATCATCGTGGGCTCGACCATCTTCTTTGGGACGATCGTCGCCACGATCACGAGCTATTTCATGCGCCCCATGCAGCGCCCGGGCAAGCGGATCATCGACACCATCGAGTACAACCTCGAGCAGCTGAACGACCTGACGATCGAGGAGCTCGATCTGCTCAAGGAGACCGTCGATACGCTCATCGTTCATGTGGAGCGTTTGAAGCGAAGACATCGGGAGTATTGATTTCCAATGAGCGCCATCGGCATCCTGCGGCGATGACCGAGCGCGCTGCCGCGTGTGATGCCGCCTACATGAACGCGAGGACGATCTTGCCGCGCGCGTGACCGGATTCCGAAATGGCGTAGGCGTCGGGCGCCCGTTGAAACGGGATGCGGCTTTCGACCGTCGATCGCAGCACGCTGGACGCCGCCCAGTCGAGGAGTTTCGCTAGTCGTGCGGGGGTCGCCGTGACGCGCGAAGCAACGATGCGTATGTTTGCCCTCGGCGGCACGCTCGGGACCGGCGCGGCGCTCAACGCAACCAGCACGCCGCTCGGCTTGAGCGCTTGCTGCGACCGGACGTGGGTCTCGCCGCCGATCGTGTCGAGCACGACGTCGCAATCGGGCGCCGCCACGACGAAGTCCTCGGCGGTGTAGTCGATGACGCGCGATGCACCGAGCGCGCGGCAGTACTCGCGGTTCGCCGCGCCGCAGGTCGCGATCACCTCGGCGCCGAGATGACGCGCGATCTGGATCGCGATCCCGCCGACGCCGCCCGCGCCCGCGTGGATCAGTACCCGCTGGCCCGCGGCGAGCTTGGCGTCCTCCACGAGCGGGATGTACGCCGAGAGCCCCGACACGCCGAGCGACGCTGCGGTTTCCGGCGCAACCCCTCCGGGAATCGGCGCGATCTGCGCGACAGGGAGCACCACATACTCGGCATGTGTGCCGTGCTTGGTCGGGTCCGCGAGGCCCGCAACGGCCTGCCCTGCCACGAACCGAGATACCCCCTCCCCCAGGGCAATGATGGTCCCCGCGCAGTCGCGGCCGAGCGCGCGCGGCAGCGCGATCGGGATCACGGCGCGCAGCATGCCGCGGCGCATCTTCCAGTCGATCGGGTTGATGCTCGCCGCGGCGACCTTGACGAGGACCTCGCCCGGACCCGGCGACGGCACGGGGACGATGTCCAGGCGGAGGACGTCCGGGCCGCCGAATTCCTGCGCGCGCCAGGCGCGCATTTTGGCAGGGAGTGTCATGCAGGGAATTATCCCATCTGGAAAACCTGCCCGCGTTGCCCGCTTCGGTCCACCCGCCTTTGCCCGCTAGGGATGCGGCGTCATTCCCGCGAACGCGGGAATCCAGACTGAGCTGATTCAATGGAATGCTGGATCCCCGCTTGCGCGGGGATGACTTGATCAGAGCTTCCGCGAGAACTCCCGGCTGCAATCTCGAGACCACTTGTTACGTATACTTCGGGAGGGAGGCGGGCGTATCCACGTACGCGCCGCGGGGATTCACCGGAGGGGGCTCATGAACGCGCCGGCCACGCCACGCGAAATCACGCTGGAGGACAAGTACACCCTGCCCCGGGGCCGGGCGTACATGACGGCGATCCAGGCGCTGGTGCGCCTGATGCTGCTGCAGCAGGAGCGCGACGCCCGCGCCGGGCTGAACACCGCCGGCTACGTGTCGGGTTACCGCGGCTCGCCGCTCGGCGGGCTCGATCTCGCGCTCGACCGCGCGAAGCCGCATCTCGAGCGGCATCGGATCCGCTTCCATCCGGGCGTGAACGAGGATCTCGCGGCCACCGCCATCTGGGGCACCCAGCAGCTCGGGCTCTTTCCGGGCGCGAAGCACGACGGCGTGTTCGCCATGTGGTACGGGAAGGCGCCGGGCGTCGATCGCTCGGGCGACGCTTTCCGCCACGGCAACGCAGCGGGCAGCGCGAGTCACGGCGGCGTGCTGCTCGCCGCGGGCGACGATCCGGCGGCGCGCTCCACCACGGTGGCCGACCAGACCGATTTCATGTTCAAGGCGCTGATGATCCCGATGCTGGCGCCCGCTTCGGTGCAGGACATCCTCGACCTCGGGCTGCACGGGTTCGCGATGTCGCGCTACTCGGGCTGCTGGGTGGCGTTCAAGTGCGTGAGCGACGTGGCGGAGAGCTCGGCCTCGGTGATCGTCGATCCGGAGCACGTAGAGATCCGCACGCCCACCGACTTCGAGCTCCCCGAGGGCGGGCTCAACATCCGCTATCCGGACTTCATGCTGGACGCCGAGGCCCGGCTCAAGAATCACAAGCTCTTCGCCGCGCTCGCGTATGCGCGCGCGAACGGGTTGAATCGCATCACGCTGGACAGCCCGCGCGCACGGCTCGGGCTCGTGGCGGCGGGTAAGGCCTACACCGATCTGCGGCAGGCGCTCGCAACGCTCGGGATCGACGACGCTGCCGCGCGCGCCGTGGGCCTGCGCATCCTCAAGGTCGACATGCCCTGGCCGCTCGAGCCCGACGCCGTGCGCCGCTTCGCGACCGGGCTCGAGGAGATCCTGGTCATCGAGGAGAAGCGCCCGCTCATCGAGGAGCAGATCAAGGAGCAGCTCTACCACTGGCCGGAGGGGTCGCGCCCGCGCGTCGTCGGCAAGCTCGACGGCGTAGGCCAATGGGAGCACACGGCCGGCGCCGACTGGCTCGTCCCACCGACCAACGAGCTCACTTCCGCCATCGCGGCGCGCGCCATCGCGGCGCGCATCCAGCGCTTCATGCCCGCGGAGCCGCTGGCCGAGAAGCTCGCGGCGATCTCGACCGCGCGCGACGTGCAGCCCTCGGTGAGCGTGCAGCGCACGCCCTGGTTCTGCTCCGGGTGCCCGCACAACACGTCCACCCGCGTGCCCGAAGGCAGCCGCGCCACCGCCGGCATCGGCTGCCACTGGATGGCCGTGCTCATGGACCGCAGCACGTCGACCTGGACCCACATGGGCGGCGAGGGGGCGCCATGGATCGGGCAGGCGGCGTTCTGCGACACGCAACACATCTTCGCGAACCTCGGCGACGGCACGTATTTCCATTCCGGCTATCTCGCGATCCGGGCCGCGATCGCGGCCAAGGTGCCGATCACCTACAAGGTCCTCTACAACGACGCGGTCGCGATGACCGGCG
Organism: Burkholderiales bacterium; assembly: GCA_041617635.1. GTDB lineage: Bacteria > Pseudomonadota > Gammaproteobacteria > Burkholderiales > SG8-39 > JAABRB01. Next base: position 4,336 of record JBFJOO010000093.1, read on the forward strand.
GCCAGGCGCACGACGGCCAGCTCACGGTGCCGCAGATCACGCGCCAGATGGCGGCCGAGGGCGTGGAGCGGATCGCGGTGGTCACCGACGAGCACCGCAAGTACCCGGGAAATGCCGCGTTCGCGCCGCGAACCTCCGTTCACCATCGCGACGATCTCGACCGTGTGCAGCGCGAGCTGCGCGACTGGTCGATCGCCAACGATGCGGTATCGGTGCTGGTCTACGACCAGACCTGCGCCGCCGAGAAGCGCCGGCGCCGCAAGCGCGGCGCCTTCCCCGACCCGGCGCGGCGCGCCTACATCAACACCGCGGTGTGCGAGGGGTGCGGCGACTGCTCGACGCAATCGAACTGCCTCTCGATCGAGCCGGTGGAGACCGATCTCGGCACGAAGCGGCGCATCAACCAGTCCTCGTGCAACAAGGACTATTCCTGCCTGAAGGGATTCTGCCCGTCGTTCGTCACGGTCGAGGGTGGCCGCCCGCGCCGCGGCCGGGGGCTCGCCCAGGCGCCGGCGGACTGGCCGGCGCTGCCCGAGCCGCAGCAACCCGGTCTCGCCGCGCCGTTCAGCATTCTCGTGACGGGCATCGGCGGCACCGGCGTGGTCACCATCGGCGCGCTGCTCGGCATGGCCGCGCACCTCGAAGGCAAGGGCGTGACAGTGCTGGATGTCACAGGGCTCGCGCAGAAGGGTGGCGCGGTGATGTGTCACGTGCGCATCGCGGCCAGCCCGGACGCGATCCTCGGCACGCGGATCGGCGACGGCGAGGCGGACGCGGTGATCGCCTGCGACGCGGTGGTCGCCGACGGCGTGGAAGCCCGCACGAAGATGCGGCCCGGTCACACCCGCGTAGCGGTGAACAGCGCGGTGACGCCGACGGCGGAGTTCACGGCGCGGCGCGATTTCGTCATGCCGGGGGCGGCGCTTGAGCGCGATCTCACGGCGCTCGTCGGCGAAGCGCGCGCCACTTTCGTGCCGGCGACGCGGCTCGCGACCGCGCTCCTCGGCGATGCGATCGCCACCAACCCGTTCCTGCTCGGCTACGCCTATCAGCGGGGCCTCGTGCCGGTCTCGGCGCATGCGATCGAGCGGGCGATCGAGCTGAACGGCGCCTCGATCGACGCGAACAAGCAGGCGTTCCTCTGGGGCCGGCGCGCGGCGCACGATCCGGCGCGCGTCGAGCAGGCGCTCGCGTCCGCCGACGTCGTGCCGATCGAGCATGCGCGGCCGCGCACCGTCGACGAGCTCGTCGAGCGCCGCAGCGCGATGCTCGCCGACTACCAGGATGCGGCCTACGCCGAGCGCTACCGGAAGCTCGTCGAGCGGGTGCGCCAGGCGGAGCGTCCGCTCGGCGGCACCCGGCTCACCGAGGCCGTCGCACGCAACTACGCGAAGCTCCTCGCCTACAAGGACGAGTACGAGGTGGCGCGGCTCTATTCGCAACCCGAGTTCCGCCAGGGGCTCACGGCGGCGTTCGAGGGCGACTACGCGCTGCGCTTCCACTTCGCGCCGCCACTGCTCGCGCGCCGCGACCCCGCGACCGGACGGCCGCGCAAGATCGCGTTCCGCGGCTGGATGGGCACCGCGCTCATCGGGCTCGCCAAGCTCCGCTTCCTGCGGGGCACGGCGCTCGACCCGTTCGGCCGGACCGCCGAGCGGCGCGCGGAGCGCCAGCTGATCGCGGACTACGAAGCGACGCTCGAAGCGCTGCTGGGCGGGCTGAACGCCGACACGCACTCGATCGCCGTCGAGATCGCGGCGCTCCCGGACGAGATCCGCGGCTTCGGACCGGTGAAAGCCGAGGCGATCGCCAAGGCGAAGGCGCGGGAGGCGGAACTGCTGGCGCGCCTGCGCGCACCGACCGCCCGGGCCGCCTGATCCGTCACCGCGGAGTCCACGTGGCGCACGAGCTTCCCAAGGCGCTGACCGACGCGCTCGCCGCGCGCTTCGGCGACCGGTTCACGCTCTCGCGCGGCGTGCGCGAGCACCACGGTCGCGACGAGTCCTATTACCCGCCGACGCCTCCCGACGCGGTGGTCTTTCCGCATTCCACCGACGAGGTGTGCGCGGTGGTCGCGCTCTGCCGCGAGCACCGCGTGCCTATGATCCCGTTCGGCGTCGGCACGTCGCTCGAAGGTCACATCCTGGCGGTCAAGGGCGGCGTCTGCATCGACCTCTCGCAGATGAACCGCATCCTCGAGGTGCACACCGAGGATCTCGACGCCACCGTGGAGGCCGGCGTCACGCGCATGCAGCTGAACGACCACCTGCGCGATACGGGCCTCTTCTTCGCGATCGACCCGGGGGCGGATGCGACCATCGGCGGCATGGCGGCGACGCGCGCGTCGGGCACGAACGCGGTGCGCTACGGCACGATGCGCGAGACCGTGATCGCGCTCACCGCGGTGACCGCGGACGGCCGCGTCGGGCGCACGGCGCGGCGCGCGCGCAAGTCCTCGGCCGGCTACGACCTGACGCGGCTCTTCGTCGGATCGGAAGGCACGCTCGCGATCATCACCGAGGTGACCGTTCGCCTGCACCCGGTGCAGGAGGCGATCTCGGCCGCCCGCTGCTCGTTCCCGACGACCAAGGAAGCGGTCGACGCGGTGATCGAGATCATCCAGTCCGGCGTGCCCATCGCGCGCTGCGAGTTCCTCGACACGACGTCGATGGTCGCGATCAACCGCCACTTCAAGACGAGCTATCCGGAGCGCATGACGCTCTTCCTCGAGTTTCACGGCAGCACGGCGTCGGTCGCCGAGCAGGCGGAGCAGGTGCAAGGCATCGCCCGCGAGCACGGCGGCGGCGACTTCGAGTGGGAGACCCAGCCCGAGGCGCGCAAGCGGCTCTGGCACGCGCGCCACAACCTCTATTTCGCGGGGCTGCAGCTCAAGCCCGGCGCGCGCTACGTGTCGACCGACGTCTGCGTGCCGATCTCGCGCCTGTCGGACTGCCTCGTCGAGACGGAAAAGGACGTGCGCGCGGCGAGCATGCCGATCATCGTCGTCGGGCACGTCGGCGACGGCAACTTCCATCTCGGGATCCTCTTCGACCCGGAAAAGCCGGCCGAGCTCGACGAGGCCAAGGCGATCTACGCGCGCCTGGTCGAGCGCGCGCTCGCCATGGACGGCACGTGCACCGGCGAGCACGGGATCGGCCTCGGCAAGATGAAGCAACTCGTCGCGGAGCACGGCGAGGCCACGGTCTCGGTGATGCGCGACCTCAAGCGCGCGCTCGACCCCGACAATCTGCTCAACCCCGGCAAAGTCGTGGAAGTCTGAGAAGGAAATGAGCAAGTCATCCCCGCGCAAGCGGGGATCCAGCGGACTTCCGCGCATGTTCGGACTGGATTCCCGCATTCGCGGGAATGACCGACGTTTGCAAACCTTCCCTGATTCGATACGGATGCGATGAAGATCACCATACTCGACGACTACCAGGACACCATCCGGACGCTGAAGTGCTTCGGCAAGGTGTCCGCCCACGACGTCAAGATCTGGAACGATCACACCAAGGATCTCGACGTCCTGGCCGAGCGTCTGAAGGACACCGAGGCGCTCGTCCTGATCCGCGAGCGGACGCCGATCCGTGCGTCGCTCCTCGAGCGGCTGGAAAAGCTGAAGCTCATCAGCCAGACGAGCGTCTACCCGCACGTCGACGTCGACGCGTGCACGCGGCGCGGCGTGATCCTCTCCTCGTACACGGCGCCCGCCCAACCCTCCTACGCGACGGCCGAGCTCACCTGGGGCCTCATCATCGCGGCCATGCGGCGCATTCCCCAGGAGGTGGCCGCGCTGAAGGCCGGCCAGTGGCAGGCGATGTCGATCGGCAGCGGCCTGCGCGGCAAGACGCTCGGGATCTACGGCTACGGCCGGATCGGCGGCGTGGTCGCCCAGTATGCGAAAGCGTTCGGCATGAACGTGCTCGCCTTCGGGCGCGAGGCCTCGATCGAGAAGGCGCGCGCCGACGGCTTCGCGACCGCGGAAAGCAAAGACCACCTCTTCAGCGAATCGGACGTGGTGACGGTGCACGTGCGGCTCATCGACGCCACGCGCGGCATGGTCACCGCCGCCGATCTCGCGCGCATGAAGCGCACCGCGCTCTTCGTCAACACCAGCCGGGCCGGGCTGGTGGCGCCCGGCGCACTGGAGGCGGCGCTCCGTGCCGGCCGCCCCGGCATGGCGGCAGTGGACGTGTACGAGGATGAGCCGGTGCTCAACGCCCGCCATCCGCTCCTCGCACTCGACAACGTCGTGTGCACGCCCCACCTCGGCTACGTGGAGCGCGGCCAGCTCGAGGGCATGTTCGGCACGATCTTCGACCAGATCCTCGCCTACGCGGACGGCAAGCCGATCAACGTCGTGAACCCGGCGGCACTCGAAGGGAAGTAAGCCGCTACTCGGTGTCGCCCCGGCGCCTGCGCGCGCCACATTGTTACAGGCATTTCACAATCGCCCGCCGGCGCGCGCGCCTCGGCCATTCGGCCTAGCGCGATCCCGTTGCCTGGTGCGCGGCTCCGCGCTACGCTGGCTGCGCCGCTCCGCATAACGAAAACACGCCCGCGAGGCGCGGTACACAAGATTGACGCTTCGTTGCCAGGCCGCGCTTCGCATACCGGCCGGCGTGGACGACGTTGCGCGGCGACTTCGGCCAGGTGCGGGCGACCCGCCGCGTCCGATCGACACGGGAGGAAGGATGGACATCTGTCTCGCGTACCGGCTGCGAGTGCGGCCTGCTCTGCTTCTTTGCATCACCGCGCTCATTCTCGGGGGGCTTTCGACCGCCGCATACGGTGCGTCCTCCGGCTGGTACTACGGTGGATCGGAGTTGTACTCGTCGCTCGATACCTGGGAATCTCGGTATCGGCGGGATGGCTACCTCGCATGGCGCTGGCGCGACTGCAACAGCTCCTTGTGCGCGACCGACGGCCTCCGCGAATCGAATCTGCAGTGGGATTACGCAGGCCCGATTATTTTCAGCGAGTGCGCGAGCGGCCAGGTCCTGGTGTCCTCGAAGCTCCCCAGCCCGCAAGGGGACGTGATCTGCGCCGCGAAGTGTCCGGCCGGTCAAAGTCCGAACGCGAACGGTTTGTGTCGCGAAAAAGTCGACCGGTGCACGGCCAAAACGGATTTCTCGATCGAGCTGCCGGCGGGCACCCAAAAGAAGGTCCAGGAAGACTATCTCGGACCCGGGCCGTTCCCGCTGCGATTCGTTCGCTACTACACCACGCACGCCGGGTCCCCGCCCGCGGGATGGTCGCCGGAGCTGAGCGTGATGGGAACCCTGTGGCGCACGAGCTTCGATCACCGGATCGACGCGGGCTCGGGCAGCGTTCTCGCAGCCGCGCACCGCCCCGACGGCGGGGTCAAGGAGTTCGGCGCCGATGGCATCGAGATCGGCGGCTGCGAGCAGAGCCGGGACCGGATCGAGCGGCTGACTGACGGCAGTGGTGCGACGACGGGCTGGCGTCTGACGACGTCGAACGATGATACCGAGCGCTACGATACGAAAGGGCGTCTGCTCTCGATCACCAATCGCGCCGGTCTCGTCCAGACGTTCTCTTACAGCGACGCGACGACGCCACCCAGCGTCGCGCCCCGAGCAGGCCTGCTGATCCGGGCCACCGATACGTTCGGTCGCGAGCTCAACTTCACCTATAACGCGGCCGGACGAGTCTCGACCCTGACCGCGCCCGGCGGAATCGTCTACGCGTATCGGTACGACGAGGGCCTGACGGGCCGCTCGGCAGGGCACTTGACCTCGGTCACCTACCCCGACAACACCGTTCGCACGTACCACTACGAGCTCGACAAGTCTGCGAATCGGGAGTTCTACCTCACCGGGATCACCGACGAGAACCAGTCGCGCTACTCCACCTACACCTACGACGCCGAGGGACGAGGCGTCACGACGGAGCACGCGCTTGGCGCCAACAAGGAAGAAGTGGGGTACACAAGCGACGTCGAAGGCCAGATCAGAACGTATGTCGATGCGACGCAAAGCGCCTTGCGCACGTTCTCCTTCACGCTGGCCGACGGTATGTGGCGGACCAGCGCCGTGGGCGGGTCCGATCCCTGCCCCGCCTGCGGCCCGGCTTCTCAAACATTCGGCCCCAACGGCAACATCGCCAGCCGCACCGACTGGAACGGCAACGTCACGACCTATCAGTACGATCTCGCGCGCAATCTCGAGACCTCGCGCACCGAGGCCTCGGGGAGCCCCGAAGCACGCACCGTCACGACCGCGTGGCACCCGACTTTCCGCCTGCCGGTGACGATCACCGAGCCCAGCCGCGAGACCACCCTTGCCTACGACACAGCGGGCAACCTGCTCACCCGCACGGTCCGCGACACCGCGACGGGCGATTCGCACACCTGGACCTACACCTATGACGGAAACGGCCAGGTGCTGAGCGTGGACGGCCCGCGCACGGACGTCTCGGATGTCACCTCCTACACCTACTACCCGAACAACGACCTGGACCCCGGCAAGCGCGGCAATCTCGCCAGCGTCACGAACGCCGCCGGGCACGTGACCCAGATCCTCGCCTACAACGCCCACGGCCAGCCGACCCAGATCGTCGACCCGAACGGGCTCGCGATCACCCTCGGCTACGACGCCCGCCAGCGGCTTGTCTCCCGGCAGGTGGGAAGCGAAACGACCACCTACACGTACGACGGCGTGGGGCAGCTCACCCGGGTGACGCTTCCCGACGCGAGCCACATCGACTACACCTACGACGCCGCGCAGCGGCTCACGGGGATTGCCGACCGCCTCGGCAACCGCATCGCCTACACGCTCGACGCGATGGGCAATCGCGTGCGGGAAGAGGTGTTCGCCGACTCGGGCGCGCTCGCCCAGACGCAACAGCGCGTCTACTCGAGCTTGAACCGCCTCGCGCAGGCAATCGGCGCCTCGGGTCAGACCACCGCCTTGGAGTACGACGGCCAGGGCAACCTCGTTCGTGTGGCCGCGCCCCTCTCGCGCACCACCACCCAGCACTACGACGCCCTGGATCGCCTCACCCGGATGGTCGATCCGCAGGGGGGTGAAGTGCGCTACGGCTACGATGCTTTGGATCGCCTCGCGAGCGTGATCGACCCGCGCGGGCTCACCACCCAGTACCAGTACAACGCGCTCGGCGACTTGAAGCGCCAGGAGAGCCCGGACACCGGGGCCACCACCCAGACCCTGGATGCGGCGGGCAATGTCCTCACCCGCACCAATGCGAATGGCACCTCTGGCACCTACACCTACGATGCGCTCGACCGCGTGACCCGGGTCACCTACTCGGACGACCAGAGCGAGACCTACACCTACGATGAAGGCGCGAACGGCCTCGGGCGCCTCACCGGGATCACCGACAGCTCGGGTGCGACCGCCTACGCCTACGACGCGCACGGGCGCATCACCCGCGAGACCCGCACGATCGGCGCTCAGAGCTACGTCACCGCCTATGCCTACGACGCGGCGGGGCGGCTCGCCGCGATGACCACCCCGTCCGGGCGCATCTTCACCTACGCTCGTGATGCGCTCGGCCGGGTGGAGAGAATCGACACCGCGGGGAACAACCTCGCCCAGGTGCTGGTGCAGGGGGTCACCTACTTCCCCTTCGGCGGGGTGAAGGGCTTCAGCTACGGGAGCCTTGCGGGCTACACGCGCGCGATCGACGCGGATGGGCGCATCGCGGCCCACAGCCGCGCGAGCGCGAGCCGCACGCTCCTCTATGACGAGGCTTCGCGCATCACCGCGATCCGTGACCCCGCTGACGCGGCAAACGACGCCAGCTACGGCTATGACGCGCTCGACCGGCTGACGGGCTGGACGCAAGGCACCACCACCCAGGCCTTCGGCTACGACGCGATCGGCAACCGCACGTCCCTCACGGTCGGGGGCACGAGCTACCCCTACTCGGTGGATCCGGCGAGCAACCGCCTGAATGGCGTGGCCGGACCCACGCCCGCGAGCTACAGCCACGACGCCGCGGGCAACCTCCTCACCTCTTCGGCCACCGGGAGCTTCACCCACGATGCGCGGCTCCGCCTGGTGCGCGCCACCTCGGGCAGCACGGCAACCGACTACCGGCTGAATGCGCTCGGCCAGCGGGTGGCGAAGCTCGGGAGCTCAGGCGGGACGCACTACCACTACGACGCGGCCGGGCGGCTCATCGCCGAGAGCGATGCCGCCGGGAAGGTGCAGAAGGAGTACGTCTGGCTCGGCGCAACTCCAGTGGCGATGATCGAGAGCGCCGCCGCACCGACTGAGGGGACCTGCCCCGCCACCCCGCAGCTTCGCCCGCCCGGGGGCTTCACCCCCTATGAGCGCCGCGAGCGGATGGAAGTGCATAGCGGGCGCCCCGGCAAGCGCGGCTGGGAGTGGGGCTTAGGCACCAACACGCGCGACTTCGAAGCTTCGGCGCGCGAGGACCTGAACTGGGTCTCGGGCAAGCCCTACGGCTTCCAGCTCACCTACGACGGGGCGGGCAACGCGAGCGTCCGGGTCACCGACGCCGGGACTGAGCTCTTCACCCTCACCTGGACGGGCGGCATGGACGTGGGCAATGCGCTCCGCTTCGTCGTTCGCTCACAAGAGGGGATCGGCGCCGGAAACCTCATCCGGGTCGATATCACGAGCATCGACGGCCAAGCGGTCTCGGAGTCACTCGCCACCGCGGGCGACAACACCCTCTCGCGCGAGGTGCGAATCTTCTCGGGCGAGAGCCTGAAGGACGGCTACACGGTGGAGGGGACGGTCACCTTCGTCTTCACGGGCGCCTACCCGCCCCTTGGCAACCGGCTCGACTTTCACGTCACCGCGGGCAACGTCACCTGCGACACACCCGGCCCGGGGTCGGACGCCCAGGCAAGGGTCTACTACATTCACCCCGACCACCTCGACACCCCGCGCGTCCTCACCGACGAGGCGAACCGTGTGGTCTGGCGCTGGGACTCCGACCCCTTCGGCGCCTACCCCGCCGACGAGGACCCGGATGGCGACGGCACCAAGGTCGCCCTCAATCTCCGCTTCCCCGGGCAGTACTTCGACAAGGAGACGAACCTACACTACAACTACTTTCGGGACTACGATCCGCAAACGGGACGGTACGTTCAGAGCGATCCCATCGGCCTCGCGGGTGGGCTGAACACCTACGGGTACGCCAATCAGAATCCGTTGGTGTACGTTGATCCCAGAGGAGAGGCCGGATTGGCGGGAGCCGGCATTCTCGGCGGTGCGGCGCTCGTCTGCTTGCGATCTCCGCAACTCTGCGTCGCGGGCATCCGAATCGTAGGGACAGCGATTGGAGCCGCGGCGGGTTATATCCTCAGCAGCTCGTCATCCTCTCGCACTGGCGCAACGGACGAATGCAAGCCGACGGACCGCGACAAGGATGACTGCGATAAATGGCGCAAGGCTGACGAGGACCGCTGCTATATAGACTACGATACCCCAGGCCTACGGTGGGTTAGATCGGCTTGTCTTGAATGGGCGGTAAAACGGTGGGTGGCCTGCTATCGAGGAGAACCAGATCCTGGCCCGTTTGACGATAGTAAAGCAGATGGTCTACCACTAAGGCCTCGGCCGCCGAGACGTTAGGATTTCCCTATGGATCGCGATCAGTATCAATCTCTCACAGACGAAGCGGCTCGTCGGCGGAGCACAGGGAGCAGAGCCGGTTGTGAGGCTGCTGTTTCCTTTCTCCGCGAGCAGTTGGATCGCTTTACTGACGGACCCGATCGATGGGACATTTACGGTTTGATTGCAGCAGAGTATGAACTGGCCGACGATCGTGAGACCTCTGTCAAGATTCATGCGCTTAGATCACAAGAGTTTCCCCTGGAGCCCATGTCGTGGGCGAGCCAAGCGCTGTCGGAAGCTCACGCCGAGCAGTCGGATAGTCAAGTACGAGCGTCCATTGATCGCGCACTTGCATTAGCGACGGAACAGAATCGCTTTGTTCGCGCGGTCCTCAGAACGCGAGCAGAGATCGCATACCATTTGAGCGACGCTGCGTTTATGGAGGAATGCGTTCAGATGCTGCTCCGCGACGCCCCTCGCCTTCGTGCCGAGGACATCGCCTTTCCACGATCAGTGGCAAAAATGGCCGAGCAGATGGGGCTTGACAAGGCGCTTCTTGCACGACTGGAAACTGCAGGTGGCGGACGATCCGACCCTTGAATTCCGAGAACAGATAGCCATTGCCGATTACTGTAGCGTTGGCCCCGCCAAGCGAGAACTGCCCCGAAGCAGATCTTCATCGAGAATGAAGCGATGTCGATGAGGTTCTTGGACGTTCCTGGCTATCGCGACTACATGCGCAACGTGGCTGAAGGTGACTACGAGGCGGCGAAAAACGACCTCTACAGCTGCATCGAGCACGTGCGCAAAGAAGATGCGCCGCTCTATCTAAAGACGAAAAATGAGCCAGTGAACCGAAATTCATCTCAAACCGATCGCGTGAAAGCCTGGTCTCCTGGCGGCGGGACAACCGACGAGAATTCTGCCAACTCTTGCGCACGCTGCAATCCTTCAAAGGGTGCCAAGGAGCTGGGAACTGAATGGGTGCCACCACGCAATAGATGATGCCGATGAATGAAACTGGAAAATTCCAAGACCGGCTCTTGGGCGTCTATTGCTGCGGTCATGTCTTTCGCCGACAGTGCCGAGTGCTGCTCGTTGGTCGTCAAGACGGAGACTGGCAGTTCCTCTGCGGCGAAACAGATCACTCGGATCCAGGTGAACCGTATCACGTAAGCGTAGGCGCTTTGATAGATATTGATCCCACGCTAGATGGCATCGCCGACTTGCCGGCCGAGTGGGAGGCCGAGCGCTCCGATGTCGATTCGCTATGGATCAGAACACGATGCGGGGCGAGGGATGCATAGCATCCGGGTTCAATGGAGTCTAACCCCATTGACTCGTGACCCCGCGGTGTCGCCGAGCCCGTCACAGCTCGGTGCAGTCTCGGGCATGAACATGCAGATGGTGACGGTCGGCAACCTGCTCGGCCCACCGGTCGCGCTGACCGTCTATGCCGCGGCGGGCACCGGCGCCGCGACCTGGCTGCTGGCCGCGGTGATCGTTCTAAGCGTTGCGCTGATCGCGAACCTCGCGGTGTTTCGCGCCGCGCAGGCGCGGCACTGAGGCATCGCTCGGCGAGCGCTCTTTGTTACAGACATTTAACAATCGCGCGCGGCGCACGCGCCTCGGCCATTCGGCCTAGCGCGTTCCCGTTGCCTGCCGTGTAGCCCTACGCTACGCTGGCATCGCCGCTCCGCATAACCAGAACACGCCCCGCCCGGCACGGCACATAAGACAGACGCTTCGCCGCCAAGCCGCGCTCGCACGACCGGCTGGCGCAAGCAATGTTGCGCGGAGATTTCGACCCAACACGTGCTGCGCGCCGCGGCGGGTCGATACGGGAGGCAGCATGAGCAATCGTCTCGCGAGTCGCGTTCTCGGTCGGCGTGCGCGTGGTGTTTTTCCCGGCGATCGACGCGTCGCTTCACTGGTGGCTGCCGCGTGCATGCTCACCCTGGTTTCCGCGAGCGTCATCGCAGCCGAACCCGAATCCTACAGCGGGCGCTACGATGGCACCGTTCAACCGGGGCCAGTTCCCGATCCCTGCCCCAACCAAGGTTCCATCGCGGACGCGCTGAGTTGCGCGTGCACTGCCTGGAGCCCAAGCGCCAGCGTCTGCCCAGGGCTTTACTCGCTACTCGGCAGCGGTCTCGTTCCCGATCAATCCGGGCAGATCCACAAATGCAGCATCGAATGTGGCATCCCCAACTCCGGGCTGAAGGTCTCGGCATCGGCCACCTGTGCCGCGGGTTTGCAACCGGCGCTCACGGCCGCCGGCAGCCTGACGTGCGTGGACCCTGGAGACCCGCCACCCGAGGAGAACCTCGGCAAACCCAACCCTGCCGACACCTGTCCCACTCCGCATCCGATCCACCCGGGCACGGGCAACAAATTCCGGGTCGAGACGGACTATGTCGGGACGGGACCGATGCCCCTGCGGTTCGGTCGGACCTACAACGCTGACAGTGCCGCGGCGACGACCGCAATGGGAGTGCGGTGGGCGCACACCTACGAGCGCCGCCTGCGGCTGAACGGCCTGAATATCCGCGCCTA
>JBFJOO010000094.1:0-16358 GCA_041617635.1 Burkholderiales bacterium
CGAGCTGCTCGGCCTGCAGGCCGAGACCGTCCAGCGGGACGATGCCCTTCTGGCGGTCGAGAATCCGCAGCACGATGTTCTCGCCGTGCGTGGTCACCTGCGAGGCGACGCGGAAGTCGACCTGGCGCCCGGTGAGCGAGAGCGAGATCCGGCCGTCCTGCGGCGCGCGCGTCTCGGCGATGTTCATCTTGGACATCACCTTGATGCGCACCGCCATCGCCGGCCAGTAGGTCTTGTGGAGGCTGCGGATCTGGCGCAGCACGCCGTCGATCCGGTAGCGGATGCGCAGGAAGTTCTGCTCGGGCTCGAAGTGGATGTCGGATGCGGCGCGCTCGACCGCGTCGGCGAGCAGCGCGGCGATCAGGCGCACGACGGGCTGGCTGTACTCGTCGCCGCTCGCCTGCAGGCTCTGGTAGTCGATCTCGCCGGTCTCGATCTCGTGCAGGATCCCGTCGATCGACAGCTCGTGGCCGTAGAACTGCTCGATCGCGCGGGCGATTTCCTGCTCGCCCGCGAGCCGCACCTCGACCTCGAGCTCGCCCCGCAGCTGCGCGCGCACCTGGTCGAGCGCGACGATGTTGTTGGTGTCCGAGATCGCGAGGATGAGCCGCCGCCGCTCCCGGTCGACCGCCACCGGAAAGAGGTTGTGGCGCTTGCCGAAGTCGCGCGGGATCAGGCGGATCGCGGCCGGATCGACGACGATCTGCAGGAGGTCGACGCTCTGCAGCCCGAGCTTCTCGGACAGCGCGTCGCGCAGCGTGGCCTCGGACACGAAACCGAGCTGCACGAGCAGCTTGCCGACCGGCTGGCGGCTCTTCAGCTGCTCGAGCAGCGCGATGCGCAGCTGGTCCTCGGTCAGGATCCCCTGCGAGATGAGGATCTGCCCGATGTGCCGCTTGGCTTGCGGAGAGGCCGGGGAGTTCATGCGCTGCGCGAGTGTAACCCGTCAGCGCTGGAGGTCGCGAATCCGGGCTTCTGCCTGGGGTTTGTTGAAGCCGGCAGCGCGGCTTGCGGCGAGCGCGAGCGCTCGCTTGTACTGCTCGAGAGCGAGCTTTTCCTTGTGCAGATGATCCAGGCTCACTGCGAGATTGAACACGTAGTCGGGATTTTCCGGTTCCGTCGCCATCGCGCGGAAATAGGACTGCTGCGCCTCGGCCCAGCGGGACTGCGCCGCGAAAATGTTCCCGAGCGCAAAGTGCAGAACCGCCGTATCGGGCTGCGCTGCGAGCAGCGTCTTCAACCGGCTCTCCGCCAGCACCGGATCGTTCATGCCGCGCAGGCTGATGAGCCCGGCCGCCGCGTTCGGATCGCGCGGATCGAGTTCGAGCACCCGACCATAGTTCGCCGCGGCGCGATCATAGTCGCCGACGCGAACGTCGAGTGCGGCGAGACCGAGCAGGGCATCCCGGTTGAGCGGATCGCCGCGGAGCGCGCGATCGTACTCGACGCGCGCGGCCGCGAGATCGCCGGCCTCGAGCGCCGCGAAACCGCTCTTGAGCGCCGTGTCCACGCCGGCCTGCGTGCGGCGGATCGACATGGTTCCACGTGCACCGGGAAGCGGTTCCGCCGAGGGCTGCGGATCGGCCTGCGTGCGTGGCGCCGGCGAAGCCGGGCGTGACGTCGGGCGGACCGCGGGCATGGGTTGCGGTGGCGTTGGCACTGCTGCGGCAGTCGTGGGCGCGGGTGCGGGGGCCGTCGCGGGTGCGGGGGCCGTCGCGGGTGCGGGGGCAGCCGGATCCACTGCCGCCGGGACCGGAGTCGGCTCCGGCTGCGGCGCGGGCGGCGACGGCTCGGCCTGCAGGACGGGCGCGGGAGGTGGCTTCGGCGCAGCCGCGATCTGCTGGCTGGGAAGCGGCGGAGGCGTCGGAGCCTGCGCGACCGATAGGCTGCGCGGCTGGGTCTGCCACCAGAAGTACGCGACGATGCCGATCGCCGCGACGCCGAGGCCGGCTAGCACCAGCTTGAAGGGCCGGCGCGGGTCGTAATCGACGGTGTGCGCCTCGAAGAGCTGTCGTGCGGCCTCGCGGTCGACGTTCTGCTGCACGGTGGTGCTCTCGGGCGTGCGGCCCACGGCCGCGCGCGCTGCGCTCCCGGTGCCGCGGTTCGGCGCCCGGCTGCTGCCCGAGGGCAGTTGATCGGACAGGATTTCCAGGTTCTGAGAGATGTCCGGCAGGCGATCGCGCGTGATCGGCTTCGACCTGCCCGCCCCCGCGCCGGGTGCTTCGGCGGCGGGCGAGTCATCCGGCGCGAGCGACAGTCCCTCGCCCGCGGGCATCGCAGGGCCAGCCCCGGCTCCGGCCCCGGGCTGCATGGTCGTCTCTCCCTGCTTGGCCTGCTCAGCCTTCTTCAGGGCTTCCAGCAGGAGGCTCATTACTGCACCTGCGTGTTAGGGAGCGTCGGCCGGCCGGGATTCGGGGCGTTCAAGAAATTCTCGTCGGGCAGGAAGACGCTGTAGGCCTTGAAGTCGCCCTCGAGACTCGCGTCCTTCACGACGACTGGGCGGATGAAGATAACCAGTTCGTTCTTCACGTTGCGAAGCGTGCGGTTCGCGAGCGCGTCGCCTAGGAATGGGATTCGGTTGACGCCCGGGAGGGTGCTGTCCGTATTGGAGATCGAATCCTGGATCAGGCCGCCCATGACGGCGATATCGCCGCTCGAGATCTTCATCACGGACTCGAGCTCGCGCGTGCGAATTTCCGGGATCTCGCTCTTGATCGCCAGACTCGAGCAGTTGGGTGGCGGAATGGCGTTGAGGCACGGATTGAGCGCCGGATTCGGATCCTGCTTGAAGCCAACGATGCGCGAGATGGTCGGCTTCACGTTCAATATCACGACGTCGTTCTCGCTGATCTGCGGCGTCACGTTCATGACGAAACCGACCGGCTGGGTGTGCGGCGTCGTGGTGAATGTCGTGAGCGCGCTCGTCTGGGACTGGCTCGTCTGCGCCGAGATCGTGAAGTAGACCGTCTCGTCGACCACCTTGAGGATCGCGGTCTGGTTATTGAGCACGTCGATGCGCGGGCTCGAGAGAACGCGCGCCGTGCCGAACTTCTCGAGAAGCTGCAGCGTGAGATTGAAGGAGCTCGAGGTGTAGGCCAGCTGGAAGAGGCCGCTCGCGAGCGTGGCGGGCGCGGCAACCAAGGGCTGCGTCAGGTTCAGGTTGCTGCTCACGTATTTCCAGTCGATCCCCTGCTGGTACTCGTTGCTCAGCTCGACTTCGACCAGCGTGGCCTCGATCAGGACCTGGCGCTTCGCGTTGACCAGCACCTGATCGAGAAACTCGCGAATCTTCTCGTGCTGGCGCGAGCTCGCACGGATGAAGAGCACCCCGGTCTCCGGGTTCGAAATGACGGAGGCGGCCTCGCGGAACGTCACCGACGGGGGGGCAACGAGCGCGGCGGTCTGAGCGCCACCCTGGCCCGCCGGACCTCCGGCGCCCCCGGGCGGGGGTGCCGCGACCGCGGGTGCCGCGGGTGCGCCGGTCGGAAGGATCTTGTCCGTCTCGTGCAGGATGTCCCTCACATTGGCGACCAGCGTTTCCCAGAAGCGGTTCTTCGATTGGTTGCGAATCTCGACGGATGAGTTGTTGGTGCCGCCCGAGGCGCCCGCCGCCGCTCCGCCTCCCCCGCCAGCGCCGCCGGATGCGCCGAGGCCGATCTGGGCCGACACGGACACCTGCCCGGTGGTATCCCGGTTCATGTTCACGTAGTTGATTTTGTAGACGCGCAGGAACGGCGTATCGGGCATGACGAGCAGGTTGGGACCGTCAAGCTCGTAGCGCATGTCGACCTGCTTCGAGATGCGATTCAAGAGCTGCGGCAGCGTCTGGTCGATCGCGTTGAGCGTGACGGCGCCGGTGATCCCGGGATGAATGTCGATGTTCAGCTGCGCGTCGCGCGCCAGCGCGAACAACAGCTCGTGGACCCGCACGCTGTTGACGACGACGCTGTAGGTCTCCGCCTTCACCGCGGGCTGCGGGCGCGGCGGCGCGATGGGGACCTGAACGGGGGCTGGAATGGCCCCGACCGGTTTGGGCGCGGGCTTTTCGATATGCCCCTGGGAGGGCTGCATGGGCGGCGCGGCGCAGGCAATCAGGGCCAGCGCGGCACTCGCGGCGAGAATGTGTCGAACGGGTCGAAACGTCACGGCGCGACTCTAGGTTCTGGTCATTGAGGAACGGAACGCCCCGTGGGAACCCCTCCCCTCGGGATCGAAAGCTTACTATAACAAGGGAGCGTAAGAAACTGTTTTAACGATGCAAACGCTCTGTGCCCTAGTGCCGGTCTGCAGTGAGAACTATTGCTGGTTTTGGACCCGCATGCGTCCGAAGCTGCGCGGATAGGGCGCGCGGGCCTTGAGCGTCTCGGGCAGCTGTCCCATCGCGGTCACGGTATCGGCCACCGACGCATAGCTTCCATACGCGACTGCGTAGTACTGCGCATCCTCGATCTTGACGCTGTAGACGTGCACCGAACTGGCGTCGAGCAGCTGCGAAAGCTGCCGGACGAAGTCCTCCAGCACGTCCGATTTGCCGCTTCGCACGGTGAGCAGCTCGATCGCGTATTGCTTCGCGGGCGCGGTCTTGAGCCATTCCTGGGTGGCTGCGAATCGTCCCTGGGCCAGGGGGCCTTCCGGCGGGGGGATGCGCACCGGCGGCGGCGCCAGTGCGGCCGGCGGCTCCGGGGCGGGCGCCGCCGGTCGCGTCGGGCTCGCTGCGCCCAAGGTCCCCCCCGCATCGCGCTTTCCGGCTGGTGCGGTGTCGGCGGACGCGGCAGGGGCCATGGCCAGGGTGGGTGCCGTCGCCTCGGGTGCGCTTTTCGCGATTGACGGGGCGGGCGGGGTAGTCGGGGGGTCCGTTTGAGCGGCAGCCTCGGCGGTCGGCGCAGGGTCACCCGCTCCGGCATTTGCCCCAACAGGCGCACTCTTAGGGTTGTCATCCGCCGTAGTTAGTGCTCGCTCACCCCCTTTAATGGGCAGATCAGGTTTGCCGGCCGAATCGCCGGGCGGCTTCGGGTCGTCGCGCGGAGGTGCGACAGGACGCACGGGCGCGGCCGCGACGACCTCGCCGGTGAACGGCGCGGACCGCGGCGCGGTGTAGTAGTGTAAGAACAGGCCGATCAGCAGACCGGCGGCGGCCCCGATTGCCGCAACGCCCCACATCCTCCGCACCCTGGACTTGCGCTTGAACTCCGAGTCGCGGACGGCGGCACGCGCATGCTTGACGGTGATCTGGTGGGTGCCGTCGGCGAATGCCGCGAGCAGCGCCTTGTCGGCGAGGATGTTGACCCGCCGTGTCAGGCCTTCGGACACCTGCGAGATGGTCTTGAGGGCGCCGCGCGAGAAAATGCTCGGCCCCTTGTACCCGGCCGCGCGCATCCGGAACTCGATGTACTGCGTGACGTCGTCGCGCACGAGCGGCTCGAGCCTGAAGCTGTGGATGATGCGTTCCTTGATCTGGCGCATGTTGGGCAGCGCCAGGTGCTCGTCGAGTTCGGGCTGCCCGAACAGCACGATGTGCAGGAGCTTATGCCGGTTGGACTCGAGGTTCGAGAGCAGGCGGATCTCCTCGAGCGTCTCGAGCGGCATCGCGTGGGCCTCGTCGATCAGCACCACGACGCGCTTGCCCGCGGCGTAGCGCTTGATCAGATCCTCTTGCAGCGCGCGCAGCAGCACCGTCGTCCGCCGTCCCTCCACGCTCACACGCAGGTCGTCGGCGATCGTATGGAGGATCTCGTCGCGCGAGAGCGAGGGGTTCGCGAGGTAGATCGTCTCGATGTGGACGGGCAGGCGCTCGATCAGCACGCGACAGAGCATGGTCTTGCCGCTGCCGACCTCCCCGGTGATCTTGATGATCCCCTCCTCGTGGCTGATGGCGTACAGCAGCGCGCCGAGGGTTGCGCCGCGGTTGGCGCCCTCGAAGAAGAAATCGGTGTGCGGCGTAATGCGAAACGGCGGCTCGTTGAGCCCGAAATGGCTGAGATACATGCGTCGGGGAGTCTCCGGTCGAATGCGTCGGTCGCGCGGCAGGGTTCCGCGGGAGGCGACGCTCGTCAAGTCCCGTCAAAGGCTCGGCAAGATCACCGGCAGGGCACCCCAGTCTGTCACCCTGCGTCGCGCGGAGGCGCCGGGCGAACCCCCCGCGTGGCGCTCATTCTAAGCCATCGTCATGCCCCGATGGCAGGGGGAAGGGGGTCTTGCGGCCGTGGGACGGCCGGCCGGGCCGTCGGGTCAGTGCTTCTGCAACGACTCCATCCGGCTGTAGAGCGTCGTGCGATTGATGCCGAGCAGCTTGGCCGCCTGGCTGACGTTGCCGCGGGTGAGCTTCATCGCGGCCTCGATGTAGCCGTGCTCCCAGGCCTTGAGCATGGTGTCCAGATTGAAGCTGCGTTCGCGCTGCAGGTGCTGCTGCGCCTGATCCACCATCGTCTCGGGATCGTTGGGCAGGCCGAACTCCTGTGTCGTCGCGGCCGCCGCACCCGCGGTGACGTCCAGTTCCGGCTCGAGCTCCAGGCCCGAAAGCCGCTGCCCGGCGTACTTCGTGGTGAGGCGGATCACGATGTTGCGCAGCTCCCGGACGTTGCCGGGGAAGTGGTAGTCGCGCCACAGTTTCATGGCGCTTTCGTCGACGCTGAACGGCGCGAGCTTGGCCTGGTCCGCATAGAACCGGCTGAAATGCTCGAGCAGGAGCAGCTTGTCGTCCTCCATGTCGCGCAGCGGCGGCACGTTGATCGTGAACACGCTCAGGCGGTGATAGAGGTCGGCGCGGAAGTTCCCCTTCTTGATCTCCTGGCGCAGATCGCGATTGGTCGCGGTGATGACCCGGGCGCGGCTGAAGCGGCGCTGGGTCTCGCCCACGCGCTGGTACTCGCCGTTCTCCAGCACGCGCAGGAGCTTCGCCTGCAGCTCGAGCGGCAGCTCCCCGATCTCGTCCAGGAAGAGCGTGCCGTCCGCGGCATCCTCGAAGTACCCGGATTTGTTGGTGAGCGCGCCGGTGAAGGCACCCTTCACGTAGCCGAACAGGGTCGGCTCCACGAGGGTCGGGGCGATCGCCGCGCAATTCAGTGCCAGGGACGGCTTGTCGCTGCGATTCGACATCTTGTGCAGCGCGTTGGCCACCATCTCCTTGCCGCTTCCCGACTCGCCCTCGATCAGGCACGGAAACGGCGCATCCGCGTATTGATTGACCTGGCTGCGCAGCTTCTGCATGGCGGGGCTGCGCCCGACCAGCGCTCCCGAGTCGGTCACTGCCCGGCCGGAGATCTCCGCCTCGCGGACCTGCAGGGCGTGCAGCAGGATCCTCTTCAGATTCTCGGGGTCGCAGGGCTTGGCCACGAACTCCGCCGCGCCGAGTGCCCGCGCATGGCGCGCGTTCGCGGCGTCGTTCTGCCCGGAAAGCACCAGGATCTTGATGCTCGGCGAATGCGCGAGCAGGTCGGCGATCAGCTGGAAGCCCTCGTCGGGCCGGTGCGGAAGGGGCGGCAGCCCGAGGTCGACCAGCGCGAGCGCGGGGGCCTCGTCCAACTGCCGGAGGAGGCTCACGGCGTGGTTGCGCGAGTCGCTCGGCAGGACCTCGAAATCCTTGCCGAGCGCGTACGCGAGCGTATCCGTGATCAACGGATCGTCGTCGACGATCAGCAGGGTCGGCTTGTCAGCAGTCTCAACCATTCAGGGGGGTCTCGATGCAGCGCAGGAAGGCACGCTCCATCGATTGTTCCCCGTAATGGTCGCACAGGGCCCGGGGGGCGCCTGCGAAATACGGCACACCTTGGTGCAGGATGACCATTTGTTCGCAGACCTCCTCGACATCCGAGAGGGCGTGGGAGGTGAAAAAGAGCGTGGCCCCGCGCTGCAATACTCCGGCCAGCAGGCCCTTGACACAGGCGCGTGCTTTGGGGTCGAGCCCGCTCATCGGCTCGTCGAGGACCAAAAGGTCGCGTCCCGAGAGGAAGCACGCCGCGAGGCCGAGCTTCTGCGTCATGCCCTTGGAGTAGGCGCGCACGGGCCGCGCCAGCGCATCTGGCTCCAGGTCGAGGGCGATCAGCATCGACGCGACCTCGTCGGCCAGGTAGGCACGGCCCTGCAGCGCGAGCATGAAACCGAGGAAATCGCGTCCGGTAAGGTAATAGGGGGGGAGGAATCGCTCCGGCAGGAAAGCGAGCCGGGCGCGGGACCGGGGCACGGTGTGCGCGATGCCGAACAGCTGGATGTTGCCCGAGTCGACCGCGCAGAAATCCAGCATGCACTTGATCAGCGTGGTCTTGCCCGCGCCGTTCACGCCCACCAGCCCGAAGGCCTGCCCCGGCTGGATCGTGAATCCCACCTCGCGCAATACTTCTTTGCGCGCGAAGCGCTTGCTGACCTGGTTGAAGCGTACGGCCGGCTCGCTCATGGATCCGGAAACATCGGTAGCGTTTGGTCGGAGTTGGGTGATCGCAAGCAATGATAGCGCGCGACGCCGCAGGGATGCCGCAATCGCCGCCGGTTCGCGAGCTTCCGTCTGCCGGACATGCGATTCCGCACAATATGGGACGCCACGCGGACCGCGACGACCGCCCTAGCGACCCCTCCTGGCACGATGGACTAGAATTCCACACTTTTTGCAAGCCACGGAACACGTGCTCTCCGATCCCCTGGTCGAGCTCATCGACGTCTCTTTCTCCTACGCGGACAAGCGCCCGGTGCTCTCCGGCATCACTTTGCGCATCCCGCGCGGCAAAGTGGTGGCGATCATGGGCGGAAGCGGTTCGGGCAAGACGACGATCCTGCGCCTGATCGGGGGGGCGTTGCGCGCGAGCGGTGGCGAAGTGCGCGTCTTTGGCACGAGCCTGAGCAGAATCGGCACCGACCAGCTGTACCGACTGCGCCGGGGCATGGGGATGCTGTTCCAGTTCGGCGCCCTGTTCACCGATCTGTCGGTGTTCGACAACGTCGCTTTCCCGATGCGCGAGCGCACCGATCTTCCGGAGCCCATCATCCGCCAGCTCGTGTTGATGAAGCTTCAGGCGGTGGGCTTGCGCGGCGCCGCGGACCTGATGCCGCAGCAGCTCTCCGGGGGCATGGCGCGCCGCGTCGCGCTCGCGCGCGGCGTCGCGCTCGATCCGCGGCTCATGATGTACGACGAGCCGTTCACGGGCCTCGACCCGATCTCGCTCTCGGTCACCGGCAAGTTGATCCGCCAGCTGAACGACGCACTGGGCACGAGCTCGATCGTGGTGACCCACGACGTGCAGGAGTCGCTGCAGATCGTCGACTACATCTACTTCATTGCGGACGGCCGGGTCGTTGCCGAAGGGACGCCGGAAGAAGTCCGCAGCTCGACGCACCCGTTTGTCCACCAGTTCGTGCATGCGGAGGCCGACGGCCCGGTGCCGTTCCACTTCCCCGCGCGGGATTACCGGCAGGATCTGCAGGACATGCACACGGGTCGATGATGGCAAACGGTCTGGCCGGGTTCGTCGAGGTGCTGGGTACGCGGGTCAACGCGATGATCGCGCGGCTCGGTTTCGCGAGCCGGTTCTTCTGGATGATCCTCAAGACCTCGGGCACCAGCTTTCGGCGCATTCCGCTGACCGTGCGCGAGATCTATTTCGCGGGCGTGCTCTCGCTCATCATCATCGTCGTCTCGGGCCTGTTCGTCGGCATGGTGCTGGGGCTGCAGGGCTACGACACGCTGGTGCGCTACGGCTCCGCCGATGCGCTGGGCACCCTGGTCGCGCTCTCGCTCACACGCGAGCTCGGGCCGGTCGTCGCCGCGCTGCTGTTCGCCAGCCGCGCGGGGTCCGCGATCACCGCGGAGATCGGGCTCATGAAGACCACCGAGCAGCTTTCGGCCATGGAGATGATGGCCGTCGATCCGATCGCGCGGATCGTGGGCCCCCGCTTCTGGGGCGGCGTCATCTCGATGCCGCTGCTTGCAGCGCTCTTCACTGCGGTGGGGATCTTCGGCGGCTACCTGATCGGGGTCGTCCTGATCGGGCTCGACGAGGGATCCTTCTGGTCCCAGATGCAGGGGTCGGTGGACCTGCGCGAGGACGTGATGAACGGCATCATCAAGGCGTTCGTCTTCGGCGTCGCGGTTACCTGGATCGCGGTGTTCGAGGGCTACGACGCGGTGCCCACGGCCGAGGGCGTGTCGCGCGCGACCACGCGGACGGTAGTGACTTCGGCCCTAGCCATTCTCGCCCTCGATTTCGTGCTCACTGCTTTCATGTTCCGGGGAGTCTGACAAGATGATGAATAAACGCACGCTCGACATGTGGGTGGGCGCGTTCGTGCTGATCGGGTTCGGGGCGATCATGTTTCTCGCGCTGAAGGTTGCGAACCAGAGCGCGTTCTCGCTCGCGGGCGCGAGCACGTATCGGGTACTCGCAAGGTTTGATAACATCGGCGGGCTCAAGATTCGCGCGCCGGTGAAGAGCGCCGGGGTGGTTGTGGGACGCGTGGCCGACATCGCGTTTGACAACCGGACATACGAGGCGGTCGTGACGATGAGCGTCGGCGCCGGAATCCCGTTCCCGCGCGACACTTCGGCGAAAATCCTTACCTCGGGCCTGCTTGGCGAGCAATACATCGGGTTGTCGGCCGGCGGCGACACCGTGAACCTGAAGGACGGGGACACGTTAAAAATTACCCAATCCGCCATCGTGCTGGAGAATCTCATCAGTCAGTTTCTGTACAGTAAGGCGGCAGAGGGCGACGAGAACAAGAAATAGCATGGCCTCACCAGGGGATATCACGTTGTCCGCCACGTTGTCAGCGTGCCGCCTACTCAGGCTGCGTGGCGCCCTCACGCTGGCGCCACTCGCGCTCGCGGTGCTGCTCGGCGGCTGCGCGACCTCCGGACCGGTCAACCCGCGCGACCCGCTCGAGGCCTCCAATCGCGTCGTGTTCGAGTTCAACGACGGCCTGGACAAGGCGGTCATCAAGCCGGTTGCGCAGGCGTACCGCGCCGTCCTCCCGCAGCCGGTTCGGACCGGCGTTCGCAATTTCTTCGGCAATCTGCAGGATCCATGGATCGGCGTGAACAACCTCCTGCAGGGTAAGGTCGAGGCTGGCCTCACCGACTGGTTCCGCTTCGCCACGAACTCCACGATGGGGTTCGCCGGTGTGATCGATGTCGCATCGAGCATGCGGATGACCAAGCACAATGAGGACTTCGGCCAGACGCTCGGTGTCTGGGGTGTCCCGAGCGGCGACTATCTCGTGCTGCCGCTTATCGGTCCGAGCACCGTGCGCGACGGCTTAGGACTGATCCCGGACGCCTACGGCTTTGGCGCATTCTGGCTACCGAGGCTGATCGACCCGCCGCACCGGGTCGCGTGGCGAAACTCGCTCACCGCATTGGATATCGTCAGCCTGCGCGCGCGCCTGCTCGACACCGAGGGAATATTCGAGGCCGCCGCGCTCGACCGCTATTCGTTTCTCCGCGATGCCTATCTGCAGCGGCGCCGCAACCTGATCTACGACGGCAACCCGCCGCCCGAACCGCGTCGTGACGAGGGGGCGGAGACGGCGCCCCGAACGAGCCTCGAGACCGAGCCCTCGCGCTGGATCATCGCGGGCCGGAAGGCGCGCCACGTTCTGCGCGAAGGCGGTCCCGACCGGGAATCGACCTCCACCACCCGCGCCGCACAAGTGGTGGAGCCTACCGTGCCGGCGAACTATGACGCGGTGCTCGCCGCCGACGATCGCGTTGCGTTGCGGCTTGGAGAGGAAGACGAATGAGAAAGTACCTTTTCATCGCCATTTTCGCAGCGGGCCTCGCCGGCCCTGCCGCGGGCCAAGGGATGGCCCCCGAAGCGTTGGTCCAAAGCGTCGCTACGGAAGTGCTCGGGATCGTCAAGAGCGACAAGGACATCCAGGGCGGCGACTCGAAGAAGATCATGGCGCTGGTCGAGGAGAAGGTCCTGCCGCACTTCGACTTCATGCGCATGACCGCGCTCGCGATGGGTCTCAACTGGCGCAAGGCGACTGATGCGCAGAAGATGCAGCTGACCGACCAATTTCGCACGCTGCTGGTGCGCACGTATTCGACTGCGCTCACTAAGTACCGGGATCAGGCGATCGAGTACAAGGCGACGCGGGCGCAGCCCGGCGACACCGACGTGACCGTGCGGTCCCTGATCAAGCAGTCCGGATCCGAGGCGATCACGATCGACTACAGCATGGAGAAGGCGTCCGCGGGCTGGAAGGTCTATGACGTCACCGTCGCCGGAATCAGCCTCGTGACGACCTACCGGGACGCTTTCGCGCAGGAGGTGCGCGGCGGGGGCGTGGACGGACTCATCAAGCGGCTCGCCGAAAAGAATCACCAGCTCGAGACCAAGGGCGGGTAGCCGTGTCTGGGCTGCGCCGGGAAGGCGATCGCCTGCTGGTCGACGGACCGCTCGGCATCGAGACCGTGCCGACCCTGCTGCCGGCCGCCAGCGCTGCGTGCAGGGACGGGGTCCGCATCGTCGATCTTGGCGGCGTCTCCGACGTCGATTCCGCAGCGGTCGCGCTCGCCTTGGAGCTCGTGCGCGAAGCCGAGGCGGCTGGTCGGAAGCTCGTTTTCGCGAATCTCCCCGAGGCGATGGAGAAGCTCGCGCGCCTCTACGCGGTCTCCGAGCTGATTGCCGAGGATCGGCCCTGAACGCGCGGCCGGAGGCTCCAACACCCATTCCGGCGCCGTCCGGCCCGATGCCTTCCGCGACTGCCGCAATAGAAATCCAGGACCTCACCAAGCGGTTCGGGAACATCGCGGCGCTCGACGCAGTCTCGCTGCGGATCGAGCAGGGCGAGTTTTTCGGTCTGCTCGGCCCGAACGGTGCGGGCAAGACGACCCTGATCAGCATCCTCGCGGGACTCGCGCGCGCGGATTCGGGCATCGCGCGCGTGCTCGGTCATGACGTGGTCGCGCAGTACCGGTCGGCGCGGCGGCTGCTCGGCGTGGTCCCCCAAGAGCTCGTGTTCGACCCGTTCTTCACCGTGCGCGAGACCCTGCGATTCCAGTCGGGCTATTTCGGCATTCGGCGCAACGACGCCTGGATCGACGAGATCATGCATCACCTCGACCTCACCGGAAAGGCGGACGCGAACATGCGCGCGCTGTCGGGGGGCATGAAGCGGCGCGTGCTGATCGCGCAGGCGCTGGTGCACCGCCCCCCGGTGATCGTGCTGGACGAGCCCACCGCCGGCGTCGACGTCGAGCTGCGTCACGGGCTCTGGCAGTTCATCCGGCAGCTGAACGTTGCCGGGCACACGATCGTCCTGACCACGCACTATCTGGAGGAGGCCGAGGCGCTTTGCAGCCGCATCGCGATGCTCAAGCTGGGGCGGGTCGTCGCGCTCGACACCACCACGCGCCTGATTCACCGCTTCCACGCGCTCTACGCCCGGCTGCGGCTGGATCGCGCGCTGCCCGCCGAGCTCGCGCCGCAGCTCGCCTCGCGCGACGGCGATCTGCACGTGCTGCGCATCGAGGACTACGCCGAGGTCGAGCAGCTGCTCGCCGTGCTGCGCACGGCCGGCTGCCGCATTCTCGAGATGGAACTTCTCCAGCCGGATCTGGAGGAGGTGTTCGTTCAGATCATGCAGGGCGCCGCGCCGCAGATGGAGAATGCGAAGTGAAGCGCGAGGCCCTCGGCAGCGAGAGCGCGTTCACCGGCTTCCAGACCCTCCTGTACAAGGAGCTGCTGCGCATCTGGAAGATCAGCTTTCAGACGATCGCCGCGCCGATGCTCACTGCGCTCCTCTATCTCATGGTCTTCGCGTACGCGCTCGAAGGGCGGGTGCGGGTCTTCGACACGGTTTCCTACACGACCTTCCTCGTGCCGGGGCTCGCGATGATGACCATGCTCCAGAATGCGTTCGCCAACAGCTCCTCGAGCTTCATCCAGTCCAAGGTGACCGGAAACCTCGTGTTCGTCCTGCTGCCCCCGATCAGCTACTGGGAGTTCTTCGGCGCCTATGTGGCCGCCGCGATGGTGCGCGGCGTCGCGGTCGGGGTCGGCGTCCTGGTGGTCACGGGCCCGCTGGTGGGACTCCCGCTGGCGCACCCGCAATGGAGCCTCGTGTTCGCCGTGCTCGGCACCGGCGTGCTCGGGACGCTCGGGCTGGTGGCCGGAATCTGGGCCGACAAGTTCGACCAGCTGGCGGGCTTCCAGAACTTCGTGATCATGCCGTTCACGTTTCTCGCCGGCGTTTTCTACTCGACCCGATCACTGCCCGAGCTTTGGCAGAATGTGTCACACCTGAACCCCTTTTTCTACATGATCGACGGGTTCCGGTATGGTTTCTTCGGGGCGTCGGACGTCGATCCGTACGTCAGCGTCTCGATCGTCGCGGTATTCTTCGTGGTCTTGAGCGCCGGCGCTCTCGCGCTGCTCAGGTCCGGCTACAAACTCAGAGGCTGAGCCATGGTCGATCCAGAGGAAGTCCAACGCTACATCGAGCAGGGCATGCCGTGCGAGCTCGTCCGCGTCGTGGGCGACGGCACGCACTTCGAGGCGGTGGTCGTGAGCGGGGAATTCGCCGGCAAGAGCCGCGTGATGCGCCACCAGATCGTGTACAAGGCGCTGGGCGACCGCATGCGCGAGGAGATCCACGCGCTGTCGATGCAGACCTTGACTCCCGAGGAGTGGGCTGCGCGTGGATAGGCTGCTGATCCGGGGGGGCGTTCCGCTCGCGGGCGACGTGCGGGTGTCGGGCGCCAAGAACGCCGCGCTGCCGCTCATGTGCGCGGCGCTGCTCACCGACCAGCCGCTGCGGCTCTCCAACGTGCCCCACCTGCGGGACGTGACGACGATGCTCAGCCTGCTCACGCGCATGGGCGTCGAGGTGAGCGTCGACGACAAGCTGGGCGTCGAGCTGCACGCCGGGGAGCTTGCGAATCCCGAGGCCCCATACGAGCTCGTCAGAACCATGCGCGCGTCGATACTCGTCCTCGGTCCGCTGCTCGCGCGCTACGGACGCGCGCGCGTATCGCTGCCCGGAGGCTGCGCGATCGGACAGCGCCCGGTGGACCAGCATCTCAAAGGGCTGCAGGCGCTGGGCGCCAAGATCGAGGTCGAGCAGGGCTACATCATCGCCGAGGCGCGCCGGCTCAAGGGCGCCCATCTCGTGGCCGAACTCGTGACCGTCACCGGCACCGAGAATCTCATGATGGCAGCCTGCCTGGCCGAAGGCACTTCGGTGATCGAGAACGCGGCGCGCGAGCCCGAAGTCGTCGATCTCGCGGCCTGCCTGAACGCGATGGGGGCGCGAATCAAGGGGGCCGGGTCCGACGTCCTGACGATCGAAGGCGTGAGCGAGCTCTCGGGCGCCACGCACCGGATCATGGCCGACCGCATCGAGACGGGCACCTACCTGGTCGCGGCGGCGGCGACGGGCGGCAGCGTGACGCTGCGTGGCGCGGACGCCGACACGCTGGACGCCGTCATCGGCAAGCTCCGCGAGGCGGGCGCCACGATCACGGTGAGGGAGGACGCCATCTCGCTCGAGATGCGCGGGCGGCCCGTGAGCGTGAACGTGCGAACGGCGCCGTTTCCCGCCTTTCCGACCGACATGCAGGCGCAGCTCATGGCGCTCGACGCGATCGCCGAAGGCACCGGCGTGATCACCGAGAGCATCTTCGAGAATCGCTTCATGCACGCGCTCGAGCTCGTGCGCCTCGGCGCAGACATCGAGACCAACGGCAACACTGCGGTGGTGCGCGGCGTGCGCAGGCTGCAGGGCGCATCGGTCATGGCGACCGATCTCAGGGCCTCCGCGAGCCTCGTGATCGCCGGTCTCGCCGCCGAAGGCGAGACGCTGGTCGACCGCATCTACCATCTCGATCGCGGCTACGAGGCGATCGAGGAGAAGCTCTCCAAGCTCGGCGCGCGGATCCGTCGGGTTCACTGACAGATCGTCCCGCAGCGATCTGGGCAGCGGCCACGCCCGTCCGGCGCCTACGGCCGCAAACGCCCTCCTGCGGGGACCCGGTTTGCGGCGGGCAGTCAACCCACGACTACCCGCGCACAAACCACCCGCGACGGAGGGCGCGGCCAAAGGCGCCGGCCAGGCATCGGCCGCTGCCCCGTGAAGTGCAGGTGCCATGCGTGGGCCGAGAGAACGGGAGATTGTTCGGGTCCATGCGCAGACCCGGTCACCCTCGCGCCATAGGTTCTCAAGTGCCTATGAGTCCGTACCGGGCCAGGAAGCCTGCTTCCTCAGATCGCTTCCTCTCGAGCTTCTCGGCTCGGCAGGACGACCAGGCGAAAGGTCGCCAGGAGGAGCCAGCATGCCACGCAGATCGCGGCAGCCATCGGCCAGGTCGTGCCGTCATGGAGGCGTCCGACCACGATTCCCGCGCACGCTCCAATCGCCATTTGAGTGAA
>JBFJOO010000095.1:0-16347 GCA_041617635.1 Burkholderiales bacterium
AGCCCCGGATAGATCAGTACGTGGTGGATATTGACGCCGAGGATCTCCTCCATGCGGGCTTTGCCATAGGCCTTCTCCATCACCTTCTCGTAGGCGAGCGTGTCGGGGTCCTTCGGCCGCAGCCCCATGTAGCCGGCGAGTATGCAGTGGCCATACGGATAATTCAGGGTCTGAAAGACATCCCACTTGTCGATGGTCACCGTGGCGAACGCGGAAAGCATGTGGTACGAGAGCGGCGCGTGCCCGGTGCGTTTCTCGATGGCGATCTCCATGTCACGCGCGGCTCGCCCGGTGGACTGGTGCACGACCGACGGGTGGAGCGCATCGAGCTGGTTCTCGAGAAAGATCTTCCAGTTGGAGTGCTGGATCACGCGGAAGCAGTTCGGCACCACCTCGACCTCGCCCTCTGGCGCGCGGTCGCACATGTCGTCGAAGGCGATGCGTGACGCGCCGAGAAACTCGGTGAGGCTCGGACCGCTCTCGGCGAGGCTCGCGAATACGAAGCCGCGGTACGATTCGACGCGCGCGGCGCGCTTCATGTTGCAGTCGGGATTGTCGCGAGACCAACGGGTGCCGTCGTATCCCGATTCCATCATCGGGATGGTGCGCAGCGTTCCGTCGTGCTGAAAGGTCCAGGAATGGTAGGTGCAGCGAAAGAACTCGCCGCTCGAGCCGTGCCGGTCGCCGCACATCAAGTTTCCGCGATGCGGGCAACGGTTGTATAGGACGTGGACGCCACCGTCCTTGCCGCGCACCATGAGCATCGGCTGCCGACCGATCTGCACGGTGTAGTAGTCGCCAGGTTTTCGGATCTGGCTCTCGTGCCCGCAGTAGATCCACACCCGTTCGTGGATGCGCTGCATCTCCAGCTCGAAGATCGCGGGATCGGTATACACCTCGCGCCGCACCCGATCGGGTTCGACGTACTTGGCGAGATCAGGAATGCGCTCCTGAAGCATCATGTCCTCCTGGTTTGAGCGGGCGGCACACGCAGCGCACGACCGCCGCCGGGTTGCCCGAGACCGGCGCAAGCTACTCCCGACGCTGCGTCGTGGCAAGGTTTCGCGGCAGGGGCTGAGTTGCTGCGACGCAACATCGACGGTCGAGGCGCGTCTCACATCGACCTCTCGACGTGCTCATGCCGACTCACCCGTCGGTGGGTCGGCTCCCATTGCGCGAGCAACGCATCGCCGCGCGCGCTTGCAAGCACAGGGCCTTTTGGCCATATTAGGACTTCAGCGGCGTCCCGCGTCGCACGAGGAGGAGAGAAGACATGAGATTCGGAATGAAACAGCTGCTTGTCGGGGCAGCGCTGAGCGCTTTCGCGGCGCTGGCCCATGCGCAGGCAGTCAAGGTCGGTGTGGTGATGACCTACACCGGTGTCGGCGCCGAGTTCGGCCAGCAGATCGGCCGTGGCATCGACATGTTCATGAAGCTCAATCCGGACGCATTCGGGTCGTGCAAGGTCGAGCTCGTCAAGCGCGACTCCAAGAACCCGGGTGGCGCGGATGCCAAGACTGCGGTGCAGGAGCTGATCACGCAGGACAAGGTCGACCTCCTCACCGGTTTCGTCTACTCGCCGAATGCGATCACCACCGCGTCGCTCGCCACCGCCGGCAAGAAGCCGATGGTGATCATGAACGCCGGCACCGCGTGGATCACGAATCTTTCGCCGATGATCGCGCGCGTGTCGTTCTCCATGTGGCATTCCGGCTTTGCGATGGGCGAAGCCGCTGCAAAGAAGCTCGGAGCGAAAACGGCGGTCGTGGGTTACACCGATTACCCGCCAGGCAAGGATAGCCTCGATGCGTTCAAGGCCGGCTTCGAGGCTGCGGGCGGCAAGGTGATCGACGAGATTCCCATGGGCGGTCCGGGCAAAGTGCCAGATTTCACGCCGTTCTTCCAGCGCGCCAAGGACAAGAAGCCCGACGTTCTCTACGTCTTCGTGCCCGCGGGCGATCACGCCGTGGGCATCGTCAAGACCTACGCGGCGCTCGGTATGCGCGACGCCGGAATCAAGCTGATCGGCCCGGGCGATATCACCCAGGACAACAAGCTTCAGTCGATGGGCAAGGACGCGATCGGCCTGGTCACGATGCATCACTACAACGCCGATCTCGACAACGCAGAGAACAAGCGTTTGGTCGGCGCATGGAAGAAGGAATATGGCGCGGACTCCACGCCCGACTTCATGGCCGTCCAGGGTTACGATGGCATGGCCGCGATCGCGCACGTGGCCAAGACGCTCAACTGCAAGATCGACCCCGACAAGGCGATGGCGACACTGAAAGGCTGGAAGTACAACAGCCCGCGCGGCCCGATCATGATCGACCCGGAGACCCGCGACATCGTGATGAACGAGTATATGAGCGAGCTCGTGGAGAAGGACGGGAGGCTCTACCAGAAGAATGTCGCGACTACCGAGGCCGTCAAGGATATGTGCAAGCAGCTCGGCGTCGGGAAGTGCAAGTAAGCGGGTCGGGCAATCTGTACCGCTGAACCCTAGCCGCCGCCCGTGAACGTTGACGGGCGGCGGCTTTTTTTCGCCGCTGGTTTCCTTCGATAATGGATCTGATCAGTATCGCCCTGGGTGGCGTCGCATCGGGCATGGTGCTGTTCATCGTGTCGGTCGGGCTTTCCGTCACGATGGGGCTGATGGGCTTCGTCAATCTCGCCCATGGCGGCTTCGCGATGCTCGGCGGCTACGTCATCGTGTATGCCATGGGCGAGTGGGGATTCCCGTTCTTCGCCGCGCTCGGCATCGGGTTCGTCGCGATCGCCGCGCTTTCTGCCCTGCTCGAGCGTCTCCTTTATGCGCCGCTCTACCGCGCATCGGAGCTCGATCAGGTGCTCTTTACTATCGGGCTCGTGTTCGTGATGATTGCGGCGATCACGATCGGCGTCGGGCCCGAAACGCAAACCCTGGTGCTGCCGGAGTGGTTGCGCGGCCAGACCGATCTCGGTTTCATCGAGTACCGGACTTACAGCCTGATGGTCATCGTCGCCGGCACGCTGCTCGCAGTCGCCCTGTGGCTCGGCTTCGAGCGCACGCGGTTCGGCGCCCAGATCCGCGCAGCGGTCGATAACCGGCGCATGGCCCAGTCACTGGGCGTGGACGTGGGCAGGCTTTTCACGATCACGTTCGCCATCGGCAGCGGGCTCGCCGCGGTGGGCGGCGGTTTGGGTGCCGAGATCCTCGGCCTCGACCCGCAGTACCCGCTGCGCTACCTCGTGTACTTCCTGATCGTGGTGTCCGTGGGCGGGCTGGGCCGGGTCAGCGGAGTGTTCTACGCGGCAGTGCTGATCGGCGTCCTCGATTTCGTGCTCAAACTCTATTTTCCGAAGGGCGGCACGATATTCATCTATGCGTTCACCCTCGTCGCCCTGCTCTTGCGACCGCAGGGCCTGTTCGGCGGGCGAAAGGGATGAGCACCCCGCTCACACCGGGACTCGCCGCGGCGCACGCGCTGACCGGCCGACACCGGTTCAAGTGGTGGGAGTTGCTACCATGGGTCGCGGCGGTCGCGGTTTTCTTCGTGTATCCCACGTACCTCTCGTTTGGCACACAGGTGCTGATCACGATCCTGTTCGCGCTCTCGCTCGATCTGGTCATGGGTTATGCCGGGATCATCACGCTTGGCCACGCGGCCTTTTTCGGCGCTGGCGCCTATACCGTCGGCATCCTGGCCCTGCATTTCGGCTGGAACGAGCCGCTCAGCGGGCTCGTCGCCGCCGCCGTCGTGGCAGGGGCGATCGGATTCGTGAGCGGGATCGTGTTGCTTCGCACGCAAGGCCTGACTTTGCTGATGCTGACCCTGTGCACCATGGCCTTGCTGGAGGAGGGTGCCAACCTGGGGGCAGCGTACACGGGCGGCTTCGACGGCATGCCAGGCCTCGCGTTCGCACCTGTATTCGGCCTGTTCGAGTTCGATCCGCTTTTCTTTCGCGTGCAGTACCTGTACGCACTGGTCGCGCTGCTGGTCTGCTTCGTCGTGGTGCGCACGCTCATCTATTCGCCCTTCGGGCAAAGTCTCACCGGCGTGCGCGAGAACCTGCTGCGCATGCACGCGGTCGGCGCGCCGGTCCAATGGCGACTGGTGACCGCATACACGATCTCGGCCGCGCTCGCGGGCGTGGCCGGAGCGGTGTTCACTCAGACAACCGCGTTCGTCAATCTCTCGACTCTTGGGCTGGATCGGGCGGCAGGTGTCCTGATCATCCTGATACTGGGAGGATACGGGCGGCTCTACGGCGCCTTCGTCGGGGCGATTGCTTACATGGTGCTCGAACACACGCTCGCAAAGGCCTATCCGACCGCCTGGCAGCTGGGGATCGGGGTCGTGCTCATCATCGTTGCGCTCTACGCTCGCAACGGCATCCTCGGGATCGCGGCGGCGTTGCGCAGGCGCCTGCAAGCGAGGCGCGCGTCGTGACGGCAGCGCTGCTCGAGACCCGTGCGCTTTGCAAGAACTTCGGTGCGCTCGAGGTGGCCCGGGAGATCGGGATTCGCATCGACGTCGGAGCGCGTCACGCGCTCATCGGACCGAACGGCGCCGGCAAGACGACCCTCGTAAATCTGCTCACCGGCCTCCTGCGCCCTTCGCGCGGACACGTGCTGCTGCGGGGCGAGGACGTGACGGCGCTGACCCAGGCCGGTCGCGTGAAGCGCGGAATCGCCCGCACGTTCCAGATCAACCAGCTCTTTCGCGGGCTCACCGTGCTCGAGAACGTTTACATCGCAGTCGCCGAGCGAATGGGCGTCGCCGCGTCGATGTTCCGCCCGGCCGGCCAGCGCCGGGACGTCATCGACGAGGCGATGCGCCTGCTCGAGACGCTGAAGCTGGCGGACGATGCAGGGCGTCGGGTCGCCGAGCTGCCCTACGGTCGCCAGCGCCTGGTCGAGATCTCGATTGCACTCGGACTCGAGCCCCGGGTGCTGCTTCTCGACGAGCCGGCCGCCGGCGTGCCGAGCGCGGAAAGCCACATCATTCTCGACGCGATTGCCGGGCTGCCCAAGGAGATCGGCGTGTTGATCATCGAGCACGACATGGACCTGGTATTTCGCTTCGCCCAACGCATCA
Organism: Burkholderiales bacterium; assembly: GCA_041617635.1. GTDB lineage: Bacteria > Pseudomonadota > Gammaproteobacteria > Burkholderiales > SG8-39 > JAABRB01. The sequence continues at coordinate 5,082 of JBFJOO010000095.1, forward strand.
CGGTGCTGGTCGGTGGCGAGATCTTTGCCGAAGGCACGCCGGCCGAGATCGCCGCGAACCGCGAAGTGCGCACGGTCTATCTCGGGAGCGCGGCGGGCAATGGCTGACGCACTGCAGTTGAAGCAGGTTTCCGCGGGCTATGGCGACACGGTTGTGTTGGAGGGCGTCGATCTCGCGCTCGCCGTCGGCGAGAGCGTCAGCATCATCGGGCGCAACGGCGTGGGCAAGTCGACTCTGCTCGCAACCGTCATGGGTCACACGACGCTGCATCACGGCGAGATCGTGCTGAACGGCGAGAGCCTGGCGCGGATTCCGATTCATGAGCGGGCACGGCGCGGCCTGGGATACGTACCGCAGGAGCGCGAGATCTTTCCGTCACTGTCCGTTCGCGAGAATCTCGAGCTGGGCGTCCGGGCCGGCCACTGGAACGCAGAGCGGGTGTTCGAGCTTTTTCCTAATCTCCGGGTACGACGCGAGCACGCCGGTAACCACCTCTCCGGAGGTGAGCAGCAGATGCTTGCGATCGCCCGCGCGCTGATGACCAATCCGTCGTTGCTGCTGATGGACGAGCCGACCGAGGGCCTCGCGCCGGTGATCGTCGAGGCGCTGACGGCCGTGCTGCTGAGTCTGCGTACGCAAAGTGGGCTCTCGATTGTGCTGGTAGAGCAGAACAGCAGCATCGCGCTCGCCTTCTCGGAGCGCGTGATCGTCATGGACAAAGGTCGGGTCGTGTATGACGGGAAATCGGAGCGACTGCGCGCGGACCCGGAGTTCCTCGCGAGCCTGATCGCGGCGGAGTAGGGGGCGCTTCCGCGAAGCGCGCGCCGTCAGCCTGAAAACTTCTCGCGCAGCAGCGCCTTCTGGATCTTGCCCATTGCGTTGCGCGGCAGATCGTCGACGATGTAGACGCGCTTCGGAACCTTAAAGCCCGCGATCTGGTCACGGACGTGCGCGATGATCGCCTCCTCCGTAAGCGCAGCGCCCGGCTGAAGGACGACTGCCGCCGTGACCGACTCGCCGAAGTCCGGATGCGGAACACCGACGACGGCCGACTCCACGACTCCGGGAATCGCGTCGATCACGAGCTCGATCTCCTTTGGGTACACGTTGTATCCGCCGGAGATGATGAGATCCTTGGCGCGACCCACTATGGAGAGGTAGCCGTCGTCGCTCCACTGCCCCACGTCGCCGGTCCGGAACCAGCCGTCGGCTGTGAACTCCTCGCGCGTCTTCTCGGGCATGCGCCAATAGCCCGCGAAGACGTTGGGTCCGCTGATCTGCACGGCTCCGGGCTCGCCGGCCGGAAGCGGCGCATCCCCGGCGTCCGCGACACGCAACGCGATGCCCGGCAAAGGAAAGCCCACGGTTCCACCTCGGCGCTCGCCGTCATAGGGATTCGACGTGATCATCCCCGCTTCAGACATGCCGTAACGCTCGAGGATCGTGTGCCCGGTTCTCGCCTGCCATTCGGAGAATGTGTCGAGCAGCAACGGCGCGGATCCCGAGACGAACAGGCGCATCGCCGTAACGGAATCCTGTGTCAACCCCGGCTCTCCCAGCAAGCGTACGTAGAAAGTCGGTACGCCCATGAGTGCCGTCGCCCGTGGAATGGCCGCGAGCACCGCCTTGGCGTCGAACTTGCGCTGGAACAGGATGCGGGCGCCAGCCAGCAGGATCGGGTGAAGCGCCACGAACAGGCCGTGCACGTGAAACACCGGCAGGGCATGAATCAGCACGTCACGCTCGGTGAAGCGCCAGTACTCCTTCAGCACGGCGGCGTTGGACGTGAGATTTCCGTGCGTGACCATGGCGCCTTTCGAGCGCCCGGTCGTGCCCGACGTGTAGATGATCACCGCCAGATCGCTTGCACCGGCCGACCGAGTGTCGAAGCGAGGCGCGGCCTCCTCGACACCCGCGGAGAGTGTGCCCTCGCCGCGCACATCGAGCGTGAGCAGGTGTGCGACCTTGGCCGAACGCGCGATTGCTTCGTAACCTTCGGCGCGTGCGGGATCGCAGACGAACACGGCAGGCTCGGCGTCGCCGAGGAAATAAGTGATCTCGCCTTTCTGATACGCCGTATTGAGCGGCAGATAGCAGAGTCCGGCACGGAGCGTCCCCAGGTAGAGGAACAGACCTTGCGGTGATTTCTCGATCTGCGCCGCGACCCGATCGCCGGGTCGCAATCCCAGCCCGGTCAGAAATGCCGCCACCTGCGCCGTGCTCCGATCGAGGTCGGCATAGGTGTATGCGACGCCGCTCTCGTCCTCGAGGAAGATCGCATCCCGGCGGGATTCGAATGCGGACTGGAAGAAAGCGTAGGCGTTCATTGGTCCGGATGGAAGGATTATGCTGCGCCGAGCATCTGGTTTGGAAGCCAGAGCGCAATGTCCGGGAAGAAAGCGAGGATCACCATAGCAAGGAACATGATCAGCACGAAGGGGAGCGATCCCTTCAGGACGGTGACAAGCGGTATGTCGGGGGCCACACCCTTCAGGACATAAAGGTTTAAACCCACCGGCGGCGTGATGAGGCCGACCTCCATGTTGATCGTGAGGATGACCGCGAACCAGATCAGGTCGAATTCGTTCGCTTCGAGCACCGGGCTCAGGATCGGCATCAGCATGAGGATAATTGCCACGGGGGGCAGGAAGCAGCCGGCCACGAGCAAGAATATGTTGATGACAAAGAGCAACACCCAGCGGTTCAGCTCCAGGTCCACCATCCACTGCGCGGCTGTCTGGGTGACGTAGAGCAGCGACATCATGTAGGAGAAGACCGCCGCGGCGGCGATGATCATTAGGATCATCGTGGATTCGCGCACCGTCTCGCGAAAGATCCGCCACTGGTCGTCGAGTCGCCACGCCCGATAGATGCCGATCACGAGCACGATCGCGAGGACGGCCGATATCGCCGCTACCTCGGAGGGCGTCGCAAGCCCCCCGTACATCGCGTACGCGATTGCGACGACGATCCCGATGAACGGCGACACCCGGCCGAGGCCTTCCATCTTCTGCGTGAGCGTATAGCGCGGCAAGTCGCCGGGAGCCATGCCGCGCTGCGCCCGCAGCGTCACGATCCATGCGTAGAGGGAGAACATCACGACGAGCATCGCGCCCGGAAGGACTCCCGCGAGGAAGAGGCGCCCGATCGACGTCTCGGTGGCGATCCCATACAGAATCATCGTGATCGAGGGCGGGATCAGGATGCCGAGGGTGCCGCCGGCACAGATCGCCCCGGTGGCAAGCGAGGCGGGCACGCCACGCTTGATCATCTCCGGCACGCCGGACTTTCCAATCGCCGCCGCGGTCGCCGGGCTCGAACCGCAGATCGACGAGAAAACACCGCAGGCGAGGATGTTGGCGATGACGAGGCCGCCGGGCACGCGATCGAGCCAGCGGTGCAGCGACTCGTAGATGTCCTTGCCGGCGGCTGACGCTCCGATGGCCGCGCCAAGCAGGACGAACAGCGGAATGGTGAGCAGCGCGAATGAGGCGAGCTCGTCCATCATCAGAATCGGGACGTTCGCGAGCGTTGCCGCGCCCTCGAAGACCACCAGGAATACTATGGAGACGAGCGTCAGGCCCCATGCGATCGGAAGCCCTGAGAAGAGCACCACCAGCGTGACGACGAGAATGAGCAGACCGATCTGGAGTTCGCTCATCGGTCAGGCGCGCCTGGGAACGTTGCGTACGAGCTCGGCGAGGTACTGCACCGCGGTCAGCCCGAGACCGACCGGCATGGACAGGAACAATGGCCATTTATAAGGTGCCCAGGTGCTTTCGGTGCGCTCGTCCTTGCCGAAGGAGTCGATCGTGAGCTCGGCACCCGCAAACGCGAGGTAGGCGCAGATCGCGAGGCCGAGCACCGTCGTTGCGATGCCCAGCCAGCGCGCGGCGCGCTGCGGCAGGTAGTGGGAGAGAAGATCCACCGCCACGTGCCCGTTCGTCTTGAGGCAGTAGGGTGAGGCGAGAAACATCGACCCGACCATCATAAAGACGGCGAACTCGATCTCCCAGTAAGTCGAGGCGCCCAGGGCGCGGTAGATCACGTTCCAGGTGATCACCAACGCGGCGGCCGCGAGCATGACCGCGGCGATCGCCGCGCAGGCGATCGACACGCGGTCCATGATTAAGACGAAACGGTTCACCGTAGCGCGGCGGCCGAAAAAACGAACCGGACCGGTCACCCGGCCCGGCTCTCACGATCGCGCGTTTACTTTACCGCGAGCAGCAATTCGAGGAGCTCTTTCGCCTCGGGGGACTTGGAGGCGTACTCCGGATAGGCCGTCGTCTTGGCGAGCGCGACCCACTCGTCGTATTCCGCCTGGGTCATCTCGTGCACTTTCGCGCCGGCTTTCTGGTACGCGGCCACCATCTTGTCGACGGCCTCTTTCTGTATGCCGAGGAAGAACTCGTCGGACTTGGCCGCCGCGGCCTCGAAGATCTTCTGCTGCGCGGGTGTCAGCTTGTCCCAGTGCTGCTTGGACATGACCAGCGGCTGCAAGAGCATCCAAAGGGCGTAATTGCTGGGTACCGTGGCATTCTTGGTCTGCTCGTAGAGCCGCATGCTGACGAAGGTCTCGGCCGATGTGAGCGTGCCGCTCAGCACACCGGACTGCAGCGCCGGATAGATCTCGCTAGAGGGCATGTTCACCACCGAAGCGCCGGCGGCCTTGAGCATCCCCTCGAAAGTCGGGTCGGCCGCGCGCATCTTCAGACCGTCCACGCTCTTTGGACCGGTGATCTCGCGGTCCTTGGTCGCGAATCCGCCCGGCGTCCACCACCAGCTGATGATGCGGATGCCGTGTTTTGCGGCGAGCTCATTCAGCTTCGCCTGGAACGGCGTGCCGCGCAGCTTCATCGCGTGCGCGAGGGTGGGCACCGTGCCCGGCATGATGATGATCGAGAACTCCTGCGCCTTGCCGACCGCATAGGACATCGGGAACACGGCCATCTCGAGCGTGCCGTTCTGCAGCGCATCAAGCTGCGCGACCGGCTTGATTCCGAGCGACTGGGCCGGGTAGATGCGGAACTTGAGGCTCTTGTCGGCCTTGGCGACCTCGTCCACGAAGACGCGCGTGGCCTTGTCGCGCCCGTCGACGTTGGCCTTCCACTGGTGCGATGTCTTGATTTCCTGCGCCTGGACGGCGCCGAGCGAGAATGCCGCGAGCGCGAGCGTTGCGGCGAGGTGACGGACAGGCTTCATTTGACTCCTCCTCTGTGTGCGAATCGGCGGATTCCACCGCCTTCCCGGGTCCGCGGGGTCTGGGGACAGCGGGGCCCTCGTGCTCGTAAGCCAGCCAGGCCCGTGATTCTACGGCGAAACCCCTCGTGGGGCGAGTGCGGCACCGGACTCCGTTAGCGCGTCGATCTCCGCGTCCGCGAAGCCCGCTTCGTGCAGGACCTCGCGGGTGTGCTCGCCGAGCATTGGCGCGGGGCGACGCACGCGGCCAGGCGTCGCGGTGAACTTGATTGGCAGCCCGAGGGCTTTGGTCGGTCCGGCGACCGGGTGGACCGTCTCGACGACCATCTCTCGGGCGAGCACATGGGGATCGGCCAGCATCTCCCCGATCGTGTTCACCGGGCCGGCGGGAATTCCCGCCGCATCGAGCGCACGGACGAGCTCCTGCGTTGTGCGCTCCCGCGTCTTCTGCGCGAGGAGGTCGAAAAGCGCCGCTCGGTTGCACATTCGATCGGTGTTGGTCTTGAAACGTGAATCGTCGAGCAGCTCGGGAAGCGCCATCATGCGGGCGAGACGCTCCCAGTTCGCTGGGTTCGCTCCGCCGATCGTCACCCATCCATCGCGCGAGGGGAACGCCTGGTAGGGTGCGGACAGGACGTGCGCGGAGCCGGTCGGCGCCGGCGAAACGCCCGTCGCGAAGAAGATCGCCGAGTGCCAAAACGTGGTGTGGATGCCCGCCTCGAGCAGCGAAGTGTCCACCATCTGGCCCGCGCCGGTCCTGAGCCGATGCACGTACGCGGCCACGATCCCGAGTGCGCCGAGCATGCCGCCGTTGATGTCGCACACCGGCGGGCCGCACTTCACCGGCTCGCGACCGGGCTCGCCGGTGATGCTCATGAGGCCGGATGCGCCCTGCGCGACGAGGTCGAAGCCGCCCTTGTCGGCATACGGCCCAGTACGTCCGTACCCGGTGATCGCGCAGTAGATGAGCCCCGGGTTGATGGCCCGCAGCGCGTCGTAGCCGAGCCCGAACTTCTCCATCGTGCCCTTGCGGAAGTTCTCGATCAGCACATCGGCATCACGCACCAGGCGTTTGAGGGCAACCTGTCCCGCCGGCTGCTTGAGGTCGAGCGCGATCGAGCGCTTGTTGCGGTTCATGGCGAGGAACGCCGCCGATTCGCCGTTCACCTGCGGCTCGGCATAGGCCCGGGTGTCGTCGCCCCCCGGCAGCTTCTCGACCTTCACGACATCCGCGCCCAGATCGGCGAGCAGCATCCCGCAGGTCGGCCCGGCCATCACTTGGCAGAGCTCGAGCACCTTTACACCGTCCAATGGGCCCTTCGACGTGGTCATGCCTGACTCACCCTTTGCCGGGTCGAGCGGCCATCTCGACTGCTAAGCCGAACGCGTTGGCGAGCGGCACCGGGTTCGCCACGTTCCGGCCGACGATGTCGTATGCAGTGCCGTGCGCGCAGGTCGCAACGGGCACCGGCAGGCCGCCCAGCACCGTCACGCCGCGATCGAATCCCAGCAACTTCATCGCAATCTGGCCCTGGTCGTGATACATCGTGACCACGGCATCGAAATCCCCGCGCTGCGCGGCGATGAATATCGTGTCCGCGGGAAGCGGGCCGCGCGCATCGATGCCCTCGGCCTTGGCGCGCTCGATGCCCGGTCCGATCGCGTCGATCTCCTCGCGGCCCAGCGTGCCGCCTTCGCCCGCGTGCGGATTGAGTCCGGCCACTGCGATTCGCGGCCGTGCGACGCCGCCCTGCTTGAGGCCCTGGTCGATCACCCGCACCGCATCGGCAACACGCTCGGATGTGATCTGGCTGGCCACGTCCTTGAGGGGGATGTGCGAGGTGACGCGCGAGGTCCAGAGCCGGTCGATGACGTTGAACTCCACGGTGTAGCCGCGCGCCTCGAGCAGCTCGGCGAAGAGATGCTGCTCGTCCGGGTGCTTCAATCCACCGAGCTTGAGCGCCTGCTTGTTGAGCGGCGCAAACACGATCGCGTCCGCTTCGCCCGCGCGGGCCAGGGCCGCGCAGCGCGCCAGCCCGGCGAGCATCCAAGCACCCGCGGCCGGATTGGCCTTGCCGGGCGTGCGTGCCGCGTCGCCGCAGCCGGCCAGCGCCTCGAACGCGACGTCCGGGCGGATCATGGCGCCCGTGAGGCGCTCGGCACCGGCCAGCACAGTGCGATCGCCGATCAGCCGCACCGCGGCGCGCGTGGCGGTTTCAGGCTTCGCGAGCAGCTTGGCGACAAGCTCCGGGCCGATGCCGTTGGGATCACCGGCGAAGAACGCGATACGCGGTCTGCGGCTGGCGCTCATCGTCCCTTGAACTGTGGAGCGCGCTTTGCGAGGAATGCCGCCACGCCCTCGCGGAAGTCCTCGGTATCGAAGCATGCAAATGCTTCGTCGCGCTCGGCCTCGGTGAGCGGGCGCGGATCCGCCAGCCGCCGCGCGAACTTCTTGTGCCAGCGCGCCACGAGCGGCGCGCCCTCGGCGATGCGTTGCGCGGTCGCCAGCGCTTCCCGCTCGACTTCGGCGTCGGGCACCACGCGATTGACGAGACCCTTCTCGTGCGCCTCGCGCGCCGCCCAGATGCGCCCCTCGAGGATCATCTCCAGCCCGTTTGCCGTGCCCATCAGGTCGAGCATGCCCTGCATCTCGGTGTGCGATTCGACCAGTCCGAGCTTCTTGACCGGGACCCCGAAGCGGGCGGATTCGCCGGCGATCCTGATGTCGCACCGTGTGGCGACCAGCAGCCCGCCGCCGACGCATGCGCCGTGAACCATCGCCACAGTCGGGTGCCGGCATCCGGAGATGGCGAGCATCGCGTGCTCGACGCGCATTCCGTACTCCTTGGCGAGTACCGCGTTCGCCCGCGTCGTCGCGAACTCCGAAATATCCGCGCCGGCACCAAAGGCCTTCTCGCCTGCGCCGCGCAACACGACGCAGCGCAGCGCCTCGTCGGCGTCCAGCTCCAGCATGACTTTGCCGAGCTTTTCCCACATCGAGAGGCCGAGCGCATTCATCCGTTCGGGATTGGCGAGCGTGACGATCGCGATGGCGCCGTTGCGCGCGAGGAGGATATCGCCGGGCATGAAGTCCTATCCGTAGAAAAGCCGCACGAGGTAAAGCGGGATTGCCGGAACGTAGGTGACAATGAGCAGCACACCGACCAGCACTCCGATGAACGGCAGATTCGCCCGCGTCACGTCCCACACGTTCTCGCGCGCGATCGAGCACGCCGTCATGAGCACGCTCGCCACCGGTGGTGTCTGCTGTCCGATCGCCATGTTCAGCGTCACGACGAGCCCGAAGTGCACCGGGTCGATGCCGACCTGCTCGATCACCGGCATGACAATGGGTACCACCAGGATGATGGCCGCCGCCGAATGCAGGAAGAGCCCTACGACGAAGAAGAACACGTTTAGGAGCGCCAGCACCGCCCAGGGCTCCCGCGTGATGCCGATGATGCCCTGAGCGAGCTTCTGCGGCACCTGCCCCTCCGTGAGGTAGATGCCGAGCAGCGCGCTCGTTGCCACCAGCAGCATCACCACCGAGGTCTGCACCGCGCCATCGACGATGGCGGTCTTGAGTTGCTTGAAGTCGATTTCGCGGTACCACAATCCGATCGCGATCGCGGCGGCCACTGCCACGGCGGCACCCTCGGTTGCCGTCACGATCCCGCCAAAGATCCCGCCGAGGATGATCACCGGGAGCAAGAGGGCGAGCGCGGCGTCCTTGAAGGTTCGCCACAGGCGGCTAAGCTGGAAAGCCTCCTCCACCGGCCAGCCGTAGCGCACGGCGTAGTAGTAGCAGAGCCCCATCATCATGAACCCGCCCAGCAGCCCGGGGATGATGCCGGCGACGAAGAGCTGCACCACCGACGTGCCCGCCATGACCGCGTACAGGATCATCGGGATGGACGGGGGGATGATGATCGCAAGCGAGGCCGACGAGGAGGTGATCGCCGCAGCGAAGACCCCCGGGTAGCCCCGCTTCTTCATCGCCGGCATCAGCACCGAGCCGAGGGCGGCGACGTCCGCGACCGCGGAGCCGGAGATCTCGGCAAAGAAAAGCGAGGTGCCCACGTTCACCATCGCGAGGCCTCCGCGGACGAATCCGAGCAGCGCCGAAGCGAACGCGATCAGCCGACGCGAGATCCCCGAGGTGTTCATGATCGCGCCGGCGAGGATGAACAACGGAATGGCGAGCAAGGGAAAGCTCGTCGCGCCGGTGAACATGACGACCGCGAAATTGGGCAGCGTATCGACGCCTTGCGTCGCCACCATGGCCACGATCGCGACGATGCCGAGCGCCACCGCGATCGGCACGTCGATCAGCACCAGCGCGAGCACCCCGACGAACAGCAGCAGGATCGCCATGCCGGGTCAGAGGAAGTATCGAATTCGACCGCAGTGCCGCTGCGGTCCAAGAACGGGTCGAACGAACAAGGGGGGGCTCCCCCTTGTATATCCCCGAAGGAACAAGGAGCGAGCCCCTTGTATATCCCCTACTTTGCCGAGTCCATGCATTCTTGTGGCCGCTCCTAGTGCAGCCGTTCCGCCGCGCCGGTCCCGTCCGCCCGGCCGGCGCGCGCTTCCCGTAGGGAGTCGGGCAGGATCAGCAGCTCGGCGATGACGAAGAGCGCCGCGCCGATCGGAATGACGGACTGGACGTAGAGATTCGACACGTCCGGCAGGCTGACGAGATAGTCGGTGGCCAGCACTTCGAGCACCGTCCAGCCCACCCACGCCAGCAATGCGAAGAAGCCGATCGTGAGGGCTTTCGCGAAGATCACCACCCAGATGCGCCATGCGGGCGCGAGCTTTCTGACGAGCCCGGGAAAGCCGATGTGGGCGCGCTTCAGGGCGGCGAGCGCGGCACCGTAGTACGTCACCCATGCGAGCAGCACCGACGCCACCTCGTCGTACCACACCAGCGGGCGCCCGAGCATGCGAAACACGACGCCCAACGTCACCTCGATGAAGAGGACCACCATCAGGATGATGACGACCCACTCCATCAGCCGCTCGAATGCGGCGCGCAGGGCTGCGGCGCGATTTCCCACGTCGTCCGGTGAAGAGCTACGGGTGAATGTCAGGCGTCGCGGGAGCGCGGCAACAGCCCAAAAAAGGCCGTTGCCGCGAACGTTGCCTCCCGCCCGCTAACTGCCGTTTGCCGCGTTGCGCCTCACTTGCCGAGCGCGATCGCGCGGTCGATTACTTCCTTGGACCCGGGCACTTCCTTCGCGAATTCCTCGTAGATCGCGCCCGACGCAGCGACAAACGCGGCCTTGTCGGCCTCGTTGACCTGGATGCCGCCGGCCTTCAGCTTGCTGAGCAGATCCGTGTCTTCTGCGGCCGCAGTCTCGTAGACGAACGCTTGCGTTTCCTTGGCGGTGTCTTCAAGCGTTTTGCGCACGTCCGCGGGCAGCGACGCCCACTTCTTCGCGCCGACAGTGACGTACGCCGGCGTATACACGTGGCCGGTCAGGGAGAGGTACTTCTGGACCTCCTGGAACTTCGCGCTGTAGATCTGGGTGAACGGATTCTCCTGCCCGTCCATCACGCCGGTCTTGAGCGCGGTGAACACCTCGGAGAACGCCATCGGGCTCGGGTTCGCGCCGTAGGCCTGGAACATCTTCACCCGCCATTTGCCCTTGGGCGTGCGCAGCTTGATCCCCTTCAGGTCGTCCGGTTTCACGATCGGCCGCACATTGTTCGTGATGTGCCGGTAGCCGTTCTCCCACACCGCGATGACCTTGAGGCCCTTTTTCTCCGCGGCGGGCTCGAGCTTGGACCAGAAGATCTCCTTCTCGATGCGCTTCATGTGATCGCGGTCCTTGACGAGGTAGGGCATCTCGAACACGCCGAAGATGTCCGCCTCGGACGACATGACGGTCGAGGGCAGCGCGAAGTCGACGGTGCCGAGCTTCACCTTCTGCAGCAGCTCGCGGTCGTCGCCGAGCTGGCTTGCGCCGAACACCGTGACTTTCGCCTTGCCGCCGAGCTTGGCATTGGCGCGCTTGGCGAACTCCTCCGCGCTCGCCTGGAACAGCGAGCCGGGCGCCCC
>JBFJOO010000096.1:0-16285 GCA_041617635.1 Burkholderiales bacterium
GGCCGGTTTCCTCCCGTTAGTGACCTTCCGGTTTTGCTTCTGAGGAAACCGGCCGGTTTCCTCCCGTTCGTAACCTACTGCTTTTTCTTTTGTTCGTACTCGGCGACGGCTTTCTTGAGATCGCGGTACTCGCTGCAGCCGAAGAGGCAGATGCGGTCGAGCGCGGCGAGGTGCTGCTTGGCCATCTTGAGGTCGCCCTTCATCAGATAGGCCTCGCCGATGTACTCGTGCGCGCCGCGGTGATCCGGCGAGAGCTTCAACGCAACGTTGTAGTAGTTGAAGGCGGTGTCGAGCTTGCCCGCCTTGCGGTACGAATAGCCGAGATAGTTCTGGATGTCGGGGTTGTTCTTGTCACGCGTGGCGGCGCGCGTGAAGGCATCGATCGCGGCGCTCCAGTTGCCGGCTTCGATCGCCTTCTTTCCGGCGAGGTAATCGGGGTCCGCAGGCTTCTGGGTGGGCGCGGTGTCCTCGCCGGCCGCGGAGGTCGGCAGAGCGATGCCGCCCACGGCCAATCCGAGGCCGATTGCGAGCGCGGCACGGAGGATTCGGGAGCGGAAAGCGGACATGCTGGTCTCCTTTTGCTGCAGGGGCCCCAAGCAGTACACTGGCTGCGCGGGACCGTTTCCGGGAAGGCGGATGCGAGAGGGTAAACAGTTCCTGCGGTTACGTCATTCCCTTCGCTTTGGATCCACGCGAATGCGCCATTTCCTCATCCTTTTCGGGGTCTTTGGACTGGTCGGCGCTGCGCTGGCGCAGCCATCCGGGCGACTCGACGCGCTTGGCGCGCTGGCGAGCCCGGTGCCGGAGGAGCGCGCGCAGGCGGTGATGGCCTTGGGGCGCACCGGCCGCATGGCGGACGTGCCCGCGCTGCTCGAGCGCCTGCGCGACGAACAGCCCGCCGTGCGCGGGCTTGCCGAACAGGCCATCTGGGCCGTCTGGAGCCGCTCGGACGATCCCGAAGTCGATCGGCTCTTCGCCAGCGGACTCGCGGAGATGGAGGCGCGCGAATTTGCGCCGGCTATCGCGACGTTCACGCGGATCATCGAGCTCAAGCCCGAGTTCGCCGAGGGCTGGAACAAGCGGGCCACCGTCTACTTCCTCATGGGCGAGTTCGAGCGCTCGCTCGCCGACTGCGACCAGGTGATCCGGCGCAATCCGTATCATTTCGGCGTGCTGGCCGGGTACGGGCAGATCTATCTGCATCTGAACCAGTACGACAAGGCGCTCGAGTACTTCCGCCGGGCGCTCGCGGTGAACCCCAACCTCGCCGGCGTGCGCACGCTCATCGAGGCCCTCGAGGCGCGACCCCGCGGCGGAAGCCGCACGATCTGATTCGCGCGCGCCCGCGTCGCGTTGCAAGCGGATTCGCCACCCTGCCGCCCGGTCTGCCGTAGACTGACGGGTCCGTTACACCAACGCAGGTCAACGCAGGGAGGCATCCATGGCGGCGCTCGTCTGGACCATCATCGTCGGGTTCGTCGTCGGTTTGATCGCGCGCTTTCTCATGCCCGGCAAGCAGGTGATGGGATTCATCATGACCACGCTCTTCGGGATCGGCGGCGCGGTGGCGGCCAGCTATGCGGGCCAGGCGCTCGGGCTGTATCGGGCCGGGGAGCCTGCGGGCTTCATCGGCGCGATCGTCGGCGCGTTCGTCCTGCTGTTCATTTACGGCAAGATGATCGGCAAGTGACCCCCCGCCGCGCAGCGCGCGGCTCCACCGCATGAATCTCTTATAATCCGCCGGGCCGGCGCGGGTCGCGCCGACCTTTGTTCTCCCGCGCTTCATGGATCTCGCCAAACGCAACGTCATTGTCCTCGCCGTCTGCCAGGCGCTGCTGTTCACCAACAACTCCACGCTGATCGCCCTCAACGGCCTGGTTGGGTACGCACTGGCCGACGACAAGCGGCTCGCAACGCTGCCCGTCACCGGCTGGGTGATCGGCGCCGCGCTCACCACGTTCTTCGCCTCGCTGCTGATGAAGCGCATCGGCCGCCGGGCGGGATTCATGTTCGGCACGACCGTGGGCATCGTCGGCGCGCTCATCTGTTCGGCGGCGATCTACATCGGAAATTTCTGGCTCTTCTGCTTCGGCACGATCGTGTTCGGCGTCTACAACGCTTTCGGCCAGTACTACCGCTTTGCCGCAGCGGACACCGGGCCGGTCGAGTTCCGGAGCAAGGCGATCTCGTTCGTGATCGCGGGCGGGCTGGTGGGCGGAATCATCGGACCGACCACGAGCCGCTTCACGGTGGATCTGCTGCCGACGACCTATCTCGGCGCCTACCTGGTACTCATCGCGATCCTCGTCCTGGTGCTCATCGTGCTGGGCCAGCTCAGGATTCCGCCGCCCACCGAGAAGGAGGCGCACGAGGGCGGGCGCCCGCTCGCGCAGATCATGATGCAGCCGGCCTATATCGTGGCGGTGGTGGCGGCGGGATTCGGATACGGCATCATGAACCTCCTCATGACCGCCACGCCGCTCGCGATGGGCGTGTGCGGCCATCCGTACAGCGCGGCCGCGACGGTGATCTCGTGGCACGTGATCGGGATGTTCGCGCCCTCCTTCTTCACCGGCAGCCTGATCAAGCGCTTCGGCGTGCTCAACGTGATGATGGTCGGCGTCGCGCTCAACTTCGTCTGCGTGGCGATCGCCCTCGCCGGCGTGGACGTGGCGAATTTCTGGTTCGCGCTGGTGCTGCTCGGGGTCGGCTGGAATTTCCTCTTCATCGGTGGCACCACGCTCATCACCGAGACCTACCGACCGGAGGAGCGCGCCAAGGCGCAGGGCGCGAACGACCTCGCCATGTTCATCATCATGGCCACCTCGTCGTTCGCCTCCGGGCTGGTGCTCGAGGCGAGCGGCTGGAGCACTCTGAACTATCTCGCGATCCCGTTCGTTGCCGGCGTCGGCCTGGCGGTGGCGTGGCTCATGCTGCGCCGGCGCGCGGTGGCCGTCGCTCGACCCGCATGACGATCGATCCCCAGGCCGCGGCGGTGCTCGAGCGGGCGGCGCGCGCCAACCTGCCGCCGTATGCGCAGATTGGCGTGCCTGCGGCGCGCGAGCTCTACCGCGAATCGCGCATTGCGCTGGCGCCCCCGCCGCCGGAGGTGGCGAAGGTCGAGCACTTGCAGGCCAACGGGCCGGCGGGCCCGTTACCGGTACGGCTGTACCGCGCGCTCGGCGCTGCGGACGACGAGCGGCTCCCGGTGCTGGTCTTCTTTCATGGCGGCGGCTGGACGATTGGCGACCTCGACACGCACGACGTCGTGTGCCGGGAATTCGCCAATCTCGCGCATTGCGCCGTCGCCTCGGTGGACTACCGGCTTGCGCCCGAGCACAAGTTTCCGGCGGCAGTGGAGGACGCGATCGCCGCGACGCACTGGATCGGCCGCATGGCCGACACGCTCGGACTCGATCCGGCCCGGGTCGCGGTGGGTGGCGACAGCTCCGGCGGAAACCTGGCCGCCGTGGTCGCGATCACGCTGCGGGATGCGGGCGGGCCGCCGCTCGCCATGCAGGTGCTCATCTATCCCGCCACCGACCTGGCGGCGGACCGGGAATCGCATATGAAGTTCGCCGAAGGCTACATGCTCACCCGCGAAGCGATCCTGTGGTTCGCCGGCAACTACCTGCGCGGGTCAGACGATGTCGCCGACTGGCGCGCCTCACCGCTGCGTGCGCGCGATCTGGCCGGCGTCGCGCCGGCCTATGTCATCACCGCCGGATTCGATCCGCTGATCGACGAGGGGAAGGCCTACGCCGACCGTCTGCACGAGGCCGGCGTGCCGGTCACATACGAGTGCTTCGAGGGGATGATCCACGGTTTCGTGACGATGGGCGGCATGATCGCGGCCGCGCATCACGCGATCTACCGCGCCGCCACGGGGCTCAAGCAGGCTTTCGCGCACGTGCGGAGCCAGCCCGCGCGCTGAGCCTCCGCACCTAGATCATCTGAACCGCACGCTCGAATTCATCGGCCGGCACGCGGCGCTGTTTCTCGCCGGCGGCGTGCTGATCGGCCTCGCGATACCGCCGCTCGCGGCGGCGGCCCGGCCGCTGCTCGTGCCTGCGCTGCTCATTCCGCTCACCATTGCGCTGCTGCGTCTCGACTGGCGTTACTTGTACGACTACGCGCGCCGCCCGGTGCTGGTGGGGGTGGTCACCGTTTGGCTGCTCGGCGTGAGTCCGCTGGTCATGTGGCTCGCCCTGCGCGGCGTTCCGCTGCCGCCGGCGCTCGCGCAGGCGCTGGTGCTCGCCACCGCTTCGTCGCCCGTGACGATGTGCGCAACCGTCAGCCTGATCCTCGGACTGGATGCCGCGCTGGCGGTGGTGGTGGTCGTCGTCACCTTCGCGCTCGTGCCGTTGACGCTGCCCGCGCTGTCGCTGTCGACGCTCGGGCTGGAGCTCGATATCGGGCTCGGCGCGTTCATGGCGCGCCTGTCGTGGCTGGTCGGCATTCCGTTCGTCGTCGCGCTCGTGGCCCGCCGGCTGGTCGGACTCGAGCGACTCGCCCGCAACGCGCGACCACTGGACGCGATTGCGGTCATCAGCCTGGTGATCTTCTCGATCGCGATCATGGGCGGCATCACGCAGGCCGCCATCGAGCGCCCCGCCGTGGTCCTGAGCACGCTCGTGGCGGCTTTCGTCGCCAATCTTGTGCTGCAATTTCTTGGGACGGCTGCATTCTGGCGCCTCGGCGCCCGGCGTGCGCTCACGATCGGGCTCATGACCGGCAATCTCAACATGGGCATCATCCTGGTGGCACTCGCCGACAAGGCCGACTTCGACATCGTGATGTTCTTCGCCCTCGGCCAGATCCCGATGTACATGCTCCCCGCGCTCCTGGGCCCGCTCTATCGCCGCGCGGTGCGCGGCGATAGAGCGAAGAGCGGGGAGTGAGGAAGCGGGCAAGCAAAGCCGCTCGCCAAGCGTCTTCCGCGAAGGACGACCCCGCTTACGAGAGTGTTCTACTCCTAGCGGGAAGGAGGGTAACGGGAGGAAACCAGCCGGTTTCCTCCTGTTCGTAACCTACCGATGGCGTAGAATTCACGACGGAGAAACATTGCCCGATAGCGATATGAATGCCCCCGGTCCCAGCGAGCGCAGAACTGTCCAACTCGCCTGCCCGCACGACTGCCCCGACACGTGCGCGCTCGACGTGACGGTCGAGAACGGTGTTGCCGTCGAGATCCGCGGCGGCGACATGCCGTTCACCGCCGGCACGCTGTGCACCAAGGTCGCCAAGTACCTCGATCGGACGTACTCGCCCGAGCGCGTGCTCCACCCCATGAAGCGCGTCGGGCGCAAGGGCGAGGGCCGCTTCGAGCGGATCTCATGGGACGAGGCGCTCGACACGATCGCCGCCCGCTTCAAGGCGATCGCCGCCGAGGATCCGCAGCAGATCCTGCCGGCGAGCTACGCCGGCAACATGGGGCTCGTCAATTACGCCGCGATGGACCGGCGCTTCTTCAATCACCTCGGTGCGAGCCTGCTCGACCGCACGCTGTGCTCGTCCGCGGGCAAAGCGGGGATCAGGATCACGCTCGGCGGTTCGGTCGGGACGAACGTCGAGCACGCGATCGACGCGCAGCTCATCGTCATCTGGGGCGCGAACCCGATCGTGTCCAACCTGCACTTCTGGTCGCGCTGCCAGGAGGCGAAGCGCCGCGGCGCGAAGCTCGTGATCATCGACCCGCGGCGAAACGAGACGGCTGAGAAGTGCCACCAGCACATCGCGCTCCTGCCCGGCACCGACGGGGCGCTCGCGCTCGCGCTGATGCACGTCATCATCGGCGAGAGCCTGCACGACCGCGACTACGTCGAGCGGCACACCGTGGGCTTCGATCGGCTGGCCGAACGCGTGAAGGCGTGGACCCCGGAGCGCGCGGCCGCGGTCTGCGGGATCACTGCGGCCGAGATCGTCGCGCTCGCGCGCGAGTACGCGGCCGCGAAGCCGGCGCTGATCCGGCTGAACTACGGCATGCAGCGTTGCCACGGTGGGGGCATGGCCGCGCGTGCGGTGGCGTGCCTTCCCGCGCTCGTGGGCGCCTGGCGCTCCGCAGCCGGCGGCGTCGTGCTGAGCACGGCGGGATTCTACGGGCTCAATCACCACGCGCTCGAGCGTCCGGACCTCATCCGCGGCAATCCGCGCACGATCAACCACTCGGCGCTCGGCGCTGCGCTCACCGCGGCCGAGCCTCCGGTGAAGGCGGTCTACGTCTATAACAACAACCCGGTCGCGGTATGCCCGGATTCGCGCAAGGTGGTCGCAGGCTTCGCGCGCGAGGACCTCTTCTGCGTCGTGCACGATCTCTTCCTCACCGATACCGCCGACTACGCGGACATCGTCCTGCCGGCCACCTCGCAGCTCGAGCATACCGACATCCACAATTCATACGGACACATCTACGTGCAGGCGACGCAGCCGGCGATCGCGCCGGTGGGCGAGTCGAAGCCGAACGCCGAGGTCTTTCGCCTCCTCGCGAAGCGCATGGGATTCACGGACCCCTGCTTCGACGACTCCGACGAGGACGTCTGCCGCCAGGCGCTCGATTCGCCCAGCGCGTCGCTCGCGGGCATCGATTGGGACGGGTTGAAAGCCGCCGGCTGGAAGCGCCTGAACGTGCCGGACGCCCCGTTCGCGAGCGGCGGCTTTCCCACGCCGTCGGGTAAGTGCGAGTTCTACAGCGAGTGGGCGGCGAAGCAGGGCCACGATCCGCTGCCGACCTATGTGCCGCCGTACGAGGGGCCGACCAGCAATCCCGAGCTCGCGAAACGCTATCCGCTCGCGTTCATCTCGCCCCCGAACCGCCACTTTTTGAACAGCTCGTTCGCGAACCTGGACTTCGCGCGCAAGGAGGCGGGCGAGCCGACGCTCGAGATGCATCCCGACGACGCCGCCTCGCGCGGCATCGCGGACCGCACGCTGGTGCGCATCGTGAACGACCGCGGCGAGTTCACCGCAGTCGCGCGCTTCAACGGCCGCGCGCGCCGGGGTGTGGTCATCGCGCCGTCGGTCTGGTGGAAGAAGCTCTCGCCGGACGGACGCAACGCGAACGAGGTCACCTCGCAGGCGATCGCCGATCTCGGCGGCGCCGCGACCTTCTACGACTGCCTGGTCGAAGTGACCGCGGCCTGACGCGGCCCGGGTGCGTCACGCCGGCCGGTGAAATCTCCGGTACAGGACGAAGATCCACACGCCGAGCGCGAGCAGAAATCCGACGAGCAGCGCGATGAACGGAAGCGCCGGCAGCGTTGGCGGCGTGACATCGTGCGAGCGCAGGATCAAAGCGTGGATGCCCGCCGCCAACAGGACCATCAGGCAGCCCAACCAGCACGCGTGCCGCCCGAGGTACGCGAACGACTCGGCGCGTCGCTCCGGCGCGAACCAATGGTCCCGGTTGGGGAGATTGACGAACGCGGCGCCGGGCCAGGCGCGCGGAAGCAGACCGACTATCGCGGTGACCAGCGCGGGAAACGCGATGCCGAACGCGAGTATCCATGCGAGATAGCCTTCGCGCGTCATCCAGGCATCGGCGCGTCCGCCCGGCCCGAAGTGCGTGGCAACGCGATCGGGAAACGCGCCGATGGTTCCGACGATGTAGCCCGCCAGGCCGATCAGGAGCAGGACGAACAGCACGCAGGGAATCGAGCGGCGCACGCGATCAGGAGCTGAATTTCTCGAACGCGGCCGCGAAGTCGAGCGCCGCGAAGCGCTCGTATGATGCCCGGCCGCTACCGCTCGCCGCGCCCGCGACCACCGCGGCCCGTCCGGCCGTGATTACCGGATGTGACACTCTCGTACGCTCCTCGTGGACCGCGCGCTGCTACTTTCCCTCTTCCGCCGCCGTGTCGGGGAACGCCGAAGCGTACTTGGCGATCCACTCCGCCGCCGCCTCCTCGGACGTCAGCCGCCGGCCCTCGCTCTTGCGCACCTCGCGCCGATACTGCTCGATGTGGCAGATCTGCTCCACCATGCGGCCGCGATACGCGTCCTCCACGTCCAGGAATTCCACGCCGACCTCGAACGCGCCGTCGGCGGCGCTGCACCAGACGACACGCGCCCGCGTCGAGAACTGCGGACGCACGAAGGGGATGCGCAGCAGGACGATGCTGCCGAGCTCCAGATCCGTCTGGGATTGAAATGCGAGACCGCCGAAGCTGATGTTGAGCAGCGCGGGCGCGGCGGCGGCCCGCCGCCGGTCGCGGCGGATCTGGATCGGAATCTCGGTCGGGTGCCGAATGAACTGCCGCATCGCTCGTGCCGGGTGGACGCCTGCGTCACCGCGTGGCGGAATGGTGCCATGTTAACGAGGCCCGCGTACGGCCGGCGCCGACGAGCAGCGCGCTCACGAGCAATGCGCCCGAAGCCGCGAGCGACGCACCGAGAAAGCTTCCCGTCGCATCCGAGAGCATGCCGGCGAACGCCGGGCCGACCGTCTGCCCCAATCCGAATGCCGCGGTCATGATCGCGAGCGTGTGGCGCGGATCGCCCCGCGAGAGCTGGCGCGCGCCGACGAGCCCGAGCGCGGTGATGCCCACGAACGTGCCGCCGAGCAGCGCCGCCGCGATCAGCACCCCGGGCGTCGCGATCCAGAGCACACTCGCGGCGACGCCCACGGCTTCCAGGATGCATGCAAGCGCGAAGGCCCGGGCGATGTCGATTCGCCGCGCCACCCAGGTCCAGAACGCGACCGAGGGCGCCGCGGCAATGCCCACCACCAGCCAGATCAGCGGCTCGAGCGGCCGGATGGCCTCCGAGCCGCGCACGATGGCCACGAGGAACGTCGCCGTGATGACGTAGCCGAAGCCGAAGAGGCCGTACGCAACCACGAGCGCGGCGAGCCCGCGCTTGGCGTGCGCCGCTTGCGGCGCCGGCGTCGCCGGCGGTTCCGCGCGGTTCGGCACCAGGGCTGCCACGATCGCAAGCGCGATCGCGGAGACGACGCCGCTCGCGAACCAGTGCGTCCGCCAGCCGAAGCCCAGCGCGGCGAGACTCGAGACGAGGAGCGCCGAACCTGCGATGCCGATGCCCACGCCGGCAAAGTAGAGCGCCGTGAGGCCGGACCGGCCGGCCGCGTGCAGTCGGTCGATGATCAGCGCCGACGAGAACACGAGCACGAACGCGCTCGCCACGCCGCCCGCGAACCGCAGCGCGAGAAACGCCCACTCGGAATCGACGAAGGCCATTGCGCCGGTCGTGACGGCGCTCGCGGCCAATCCGCCCATGAACCACGCGTACCTCGAGCCGCGCAGGAGACTGGTGGCCGCGGCGAACGCGCCCGCGAGGTAGCCGAGGAAGTTGGCCGATGCGATGAAGCCGGCCGCCGCCTGCGTCATCCCGAGCGCCTCCGTCATGACGGGCAGGATCGGCGTATACACGAACCGCCCGATGCCCATCGCCGCGGCGAGCGCGAAGAGGCCGCCGACCGCGAGCGAGAGCGGGCGCGGCGCAGTCACCGAGCGGGCGGCTGCAGCGGGAACGCGGCGCGCCACGCATCGACCGCAGCGCGCAGCGCGTCGGGCGCATGCAGCTCGAGGCAGGGCACCAGCCCGTCCGGGATGCGCAGGTTCGCGGGATGCGTGCGCCGCGTCCTCAGGAGGCGCGGCAGCACGTGCGTGTGCGGACCTTCCGGGGATACGCCGTCCGGGGCCGGGATGGGTTGGAACACCTCGATGCGGCCGAGCGGCGAGACGAAGACGCGCTGGGGGCTCATCGCGGCCAGCTCGCCAAGCATGGTGGCGCTGCCCTCGAGCAGGGCCGCGCCGCAGGCCGCACGCAGTCGCCGCACCGTGCCTGGTTCGCGCACGCGCACCAAACAGTCGCATTGCGTCGTGCCGAATCCCAGATCGAAGAGGATCGCGTCGCGGTCCGCGTCGCGCAGCGCGTCGCCGTCCGGCCCGATCTCGGTGAGCACCTGTCGTCCCGCTCCGCGTGCGCGCTCGCGCGGCAGGCAGAACGCCACGCCATGCGCCGACCCGTGCCCGGTCGGTCGCTCGTAGGCCGCCGGAACCACGTCGGGCGCGAGCTCGATCGCGATTCCCCCGCGCGCCGTGACCGCGCGCAATCCCTCGCGCACCGCCGGTTCGGCCGGGTCGCGGTGGAACTCCGCGACTGCCCCGAAGGTGCCGAGGCTCCAGGCGATGCGCGGATCGGCGAGCTGGTCCGCGATCAGCGCGCGCAGCGTGTCGATCGAAGCGGTTCGATCGTGCGGCGTGAATTCGCTGGCATTCACTTGCGACCTCGCGTGAGTCGACGGGGTGCTGCGGCGGAGCGCGTAGGGTATCATCGTCGCCGCGGAATATCGCACGCCACATGGCGCCGCCTTTGGGTCGTGACGTTGCGTGCGCCGATTTCAGCGCTGCTTTTGACGGAGGTGCGCTTGGCCAAGAGTGTCGAATACTATTTCACCACCGTGTCGCCCTGGAGCTATCTCGGCCACGCGCGCTTCGCGGGGCACCTCGCGAAGCACGGCGCAACCACCACCGTAAAGCCGGTGGACTTCGGCAAGATCTTTCCGGTCTCCGGCGGGCTGCCCTTGAAGCAGCGCGCGCCGCAGCGCCAGGCCTACCGCCTGGTGGACCTCGCGCGCTGGCGCGACGAGCTCGGCGTGCCGCTCACGCTCGAGCCGAAGTTCTTTCCGGCGCCGCCCGAGGCGGCGTCGCTCGCGATCATCGCCACCGACCTCGCGCACGGCGCGCCCGCCGCGATGGAGATGGCGCTCGCCCTGTTTCGCGCATGCTGGGTCGAGGACCGTAACGTCGCAGATGCGGAGACATTGCGCGCCGTGGTGCGCGCGCAGGGCCGCGACCCGGACAAGCTCATGAGCGCGGACGCGGCTGCCGCGGCCAAGAAGAAGTACGACGCATACACCCAGGAAGCGATCGACCGCGGTGTGTTCGGCGCGCCGAGCTACGTCGTCGACGGCGTGATCTTCTGGGGCCAGGATCGGCTCGACTTCGTCGACCGCGCGCTCGCCGCATGAGCGCGCGCGCCGCGCGGAGGCGAAGCGGGCAGGGAAGAAAATGCGTGTGCGGACGCTCGGTGCCATGGTGGGCGGCCGCGCTCGCGGCGGCGCTGCTCGGCGCGTGCGCGACCGACATGCCGCGGGACGTGGCCTTGCCCGAGCGCGTCACCTACCGCTGCGAAGGCGGGCGAACGTTCGACGTGCACTTCACCTCGTCCGGCGAAGTCGCGACGATCTATCTTTCGGGCAAGCCTTACCGACTGGGCAGGGTGCCCGGGGCGACACAGGCGAAGTACAGCGATGGATCGACCACGCTGTGGCTCGACGGCCAGAGCGCGCTCGTGGAATCTCGGATAGCGGCTGCGGGACGCAACTGCGCAAGCGAGCAGCCGCTGCCGGAGAGCGCGCGCCCGCAGCGACCGCTCTTCGGCAGCGATCCGTGGTGGCGCTAGCGCCCTTCCTCGCGTAGGCGCCAGGCTTCGCATGTTTCGCGGCTGGGTGATCGTCGGCGCCGCGTTCACGTCGCTCACCGTGATCTTCGGCGTCGCCTACTCGTTCGCGTCGTTCTTCGCGTCCTTCGAGCAGGAGTTCGACGCGCTGCGCGCGGACGTCTCGCTCGTCTTCGCGATCTCGGGGTTCCTCTGGTTCGCGCTCGGCGCGTTCACCGGCATGGTCGCCGACCGGCTCGGCCCGCGACCGGTCGCCGTCGCAGGCATGTTGCTCCTCGCCTGCGGCCTCTTCGCCGCCTCGCAGGCGACCTCTCTCGTGCAGGTCTACGCGACCTACAGCCTGGGCGTCGGGCTGGG
The DNA here is from genome assembly GCA_041617635.1 of Burkholderiales bacterium. Lineage (GTDB taxonomy): Bacteria > Pseudomonadota > Gammaproteobacteria > Burkholderiales > SG8-39 > JAABRB01. Next base: position 11,776 of record JBFJOO010000096.1, read on the forward strand.
CGTGGGCTTCGTCTACGTGCCGGCGATCGGCGCGGTCCAGCCTTGGTTTCGCAAGCGCCTCGGACTCGCGGCGGGACTCGCCTCTGCGGGAGTCGGCATGGGAACGCTGATCACGCCCTATGCGTCGGTCGCGCTCATCAACGCGCTGGGTTGGCGCGGCGCGTTCGCCGCGCTGGGCGGTTTCGTCCTCGTCGTGGGTCTCGCGGCCGCGGCGCTCCTGGACAACGATCCCGCCCGGCGCGGACTGCATCCCGACGGCGCGGCGGGCGAACCGGGCAAGCCGGCGCCGAAGGCGGGGCTCACGCTGCGCGAGACGCTGCGCACGCGCGCGTTCCGGGTGTTCTTCGCATCGATGGTTCTGTGCACGATCGGCCAGGCGATGCCGTTCGCGCATCTCGTCCCCTATGCGCGCGACCACGGACACTCGGAGGCCTTCGGCGCCATCCTGATCGGGCTGGTGGGCGTGGGCAGCGTGATCGGCCGGTTCGGGCTCGGCGGCATCAGCGATCGCATCGGCCGGCGCGAGATGCTCTCCGGCGTGTATGCGGCGATGGGCGTGCTCTTCGTCGTGTGGATGACGTCCGAGAGCGCGTTCATGCTCGCGGCGTTCGCGCTCCTCTACGGCGTGAGCTACGGCGGCTTCGTCGGCACCTGCCCGCCGCTCGCCACCGACTACTTCGGGCCGAAGGCGATCTCGGGCGTCATCGGCGCGCTGTACACCGCCGCCGGCGTCGGCTATCTCGTGGGTCCGCTTGCCGCCGGCGTGGCATACGATCTGCAGCAGAGCTACACGCTGCCCATCGCGATCGCGGTGGTGCTGTTCGGCGCGGCGGCCGCGTTGAGCCGCGCGCTCCCGCCGAGCGGAACGCGGGTGCAGGTTGCACCCGCGCGCGCGTGAGCCAAGCGGCCTGCGTCCGGGATAGGGCGTTCAGCTCGGGGCCGGATCGGGCACGACTTCCATCTGCGCGGGCCCCAGACCGAGCGAGTGCGAGACCGGTGTGCCGTCTTCCTCGCGCCAGGTCTTTTCCACCCACGCGCCGCCCCACTCGTCGATCTCGTAGACCTCGAGCACCTCGCCTTCCATGATCCGGGCTGCCTCCGCCTCGGAATCGGAGAGCTGCGCGAGCACCTCCGCGCTGATCTTGAGCACGCGGACACGGGTGCCCACGCGCACCGCTGCGCCGTTGATGTCCTGGATTTCAGTCGCCATGGCGAGGAATGTCGAGAAAATGTTGTGACCGCTAGCCGCGGACCGGCCGCAGCAAACGTTCGACCCAGTCGAGTTTATCGCGAAATTGCGCTTCGTCCGGAACTCGCTTCTGCATGACCGGGTGCGGCAGCTCGAAAAACGCGCCGTCCGCCTTCACCGCGCGCCCTGCGCCGACTTCCAGATAGCAATATCCCTTTCCGTCGAAGGCCTCGTCCGGCGTTCGGCCGAGGATCTTTGCGCCGATGTGATGCGCTACGGTGCGGCCGTGCGACTCGGCGAACACGCCCGCCTTCGGCAACGACAATCCGATGTCCGGCTTGTACCGGCCGGGGAGCGGGACCACGGTGACGTCGCCGACCGCGTACACGTCGGCTGCGTCGGGCGGTTGCTTCACCTGCAAGGTCTTCGGGTCGCAGGGAATCCAGCCGGACTGGTTGGTGAGCTGCGCATCGCGCACCACGCCGGGCGCCTCGTGCGGTGGCACCGCGATGAGCAGATCGTAGCGCGCCTCGCTGCCGTCCTCGAAGACCACGCGCTTTGCCGCGCCTTCCACACGCGAGGTGGCCTTCTGCGGATTGAACGCGATCGAGCGCTGCGCCAGCTCGCCCTTGATGTACTGACCCATCTCGGGGCCGGCCGTGGCCATCGGCGCCCCTTCCGCGGTGTAGATCGCCAGGCGCGCCTTGCCCGCGAGCCCACGGCGCTCCAGCGCCTGATGAAGGAGCAGGGCTGCCTCGTACGGGGCGGGCGGACACTTGAACGGCACTTTTGGAATCAGGATCGCGATGTCGCCGCCGGAGAACCGCTCCAGCTCGCCCTTCAGGCGCTCCGCGCCCGCGACCGTGTAGAAGGTGTGCGCCGACTCCGCCAGCCCCGGCACCTTCGCCGGATTGAGATCCGCGCCGAGCGCGATCACCAGATAATTCCAGTTGAGCGAGCCGTTATCCAGAGACACGGTGCGGTTCGCGAGCCCGATGCCCCGCACTTTCGCCTTGACGAAACGGACTCCCGGGGCGAGCAGCGCCTCCCGCGACCGCGAGATCTGTTCGAACGTGCGCTCGCCGAGCATGATCCAGGTCTTGCCGGCGCCCACGTAGAAGCTTGCGGACTCGTCGACGACGACGATCTCGTGCTCGGGCGGGAGCTGCGCACGCAGCGCGTTCGCCGCCGAGATGCCGCCGAACCCCCCGCCGAGAATCACCGTGCTCGTCTCGCTCATTCCGACTCCTCGATAGTTATGGCAACCTCATGCCGCAGAGCGCCAGCATACGCGCCATCGATCTTCACCGCGTGACCCGCAGTGTGTTTAGGGCGTGGTAGGCGGCCACTTGCCCTCAACCACCGTCGCTTCGCCCGCGCCGGGCCACGGGGGCATCGTGACGGCGACGGCCCCGAGCGCCTCGCGCCCGATCGCGCGGAACTGGAAGTGCGTGCCGAGGGGAATCGTGACGCAGACGCCCGGCTCCACGGGCACGATCTCCTCGCGCTGTCCCTGGCGCCGCCACATTTCGCCGCGCCCCGAGACGAAGACCCAGATCTCTTCGACGGTTCGATGCGTCACCGCGGTCGAGGTCTGCCCCGGCGCGAGCTCGAAGTGCGCCATTGCGCCGTCCTTCAGCCCGAGTAAGGTACGCACGTCCGATCCGTCCGGCGCCACGGCGGTCCTCGCAACCGGGAATCGCAACGTCGCGAATTCGGCCATCAGAGCTCCCACGCTCGGGTTTCGCCGGATCGCTTACGGATACTCGGCATGCTCCGGCAACCCGTCGGTGATCTCGAACCACGGGGCCTTTGCGCCGACGAAGATGTGATGCGAGGGCCGCACGCCCGGATCGTCGTCGAGGGTGCCGAGCGCCAGCGCGAAGCTCTCGGGCCGCCCCTCGGAGACGTACTGCAGCGTCGCGCCGCACGTGCCGCAGAAGGTGCGCTGAGCGCTCGACGACGAACGATAGGACACGATCCGGTCCGCGCCGGAGAGCCACGCGAATTCGCTGCGCTTGACGCGCGCGTACGTGCCGAACGCGGCGCCATGCGCCTTGCGGCACATGGAGCAGTGGCAATGGCTCACGCGACCCAGCGTTCCGCGGACCTCGTACCGGACGCTTCCACACAGGCAGCTGCCGCGAATCATCGTGTGTCTCCCAGGCTAAGGTGCATTCATCCTCACTCTCCGGGCACGGTCCGCCGCAATGGCGGGTCAGGCCTTCGATCCGGACGTCTGCCCGAGTCTCGAGATGGTGCCTTGCGCGCTCGCGCAGGCGCGCTGCTTGATGGCGGCCGGTCGCTCGGGGCGCACGACCGAAATCTCATGGGCGTCGCGGGATCATACCGGCAAGTCGTAGGTCACCTTGCCGCCCGCAACCTTGATCGCCTTGCGACCTGTCAGTTGCGCGACGATCGCATCGATCTCCTCCGCACTGAGCTGATTGCGAAAGAGCGCGTTGATGGTGCTTTGCAGGGACTTGAGCGTCCGGGGCCTGCCCTTGCGCTTCGCGAGGTTCGCGACGACCGTGTCAATTCGCTCCGGGTTGCGCTCGGATCGGGATGCTCTGACTGGAAGCACGTCGGCGAGCGCCTTCGTGCGACGGCACGCAATGCCTTGCGCGTTGACGTGCCTGATCAGGGGATCGAAGCCCGTATCCTTCGAGACGACATGGAAGCTCGCGCCCGGGTGGTCGGCCGCCAGGCGGCCGATGTAATAGGCGATGTGGAAATCGAGGGCGTTGCGCCCGTTGCCGGAAATCTGGATGTATTCGGCGCTCGCACCGAACGCCTGAAGGGCATGGGCCATCTCGAACGGAATCTTCGTCTGGTTCGCGCCCACGAACACCTTGACCTGGTATTGGCCGGGATCCAGCGCGGGCACCTTCTTAGGCTGAACGTTCTCGAAATCAACCAGCACGAATCGGGTCTTCAAAGGGCTCCCCTTGGGCACGCGGCAGTCGTTATCCTCGCACTCCTGGGCACCCGCTTGTACCCCCGCGCTTGCGCTGCCTCGCACGCAGCCTTCACGATGCTGATCAACAGGATGGGCGATTCGGCGTCAAGAGCATCGAACACGATGTGCGGCGTGTTGGCTGCGAGCAGGCCGAAATCCGCTCCGGCCGAGGCGAGCCGGCGAATCTCCGCGGCGAGGTATGCCGTCACGTCGGCGAGCCGATGATCGCTGATGAGGCGCACCACTTTATCCAGATCGATGCTGTTGATCACGAGCGACGGGTACCCGCGTTCCTGCGTTCTCTCGCGGTATAGCTGGATCATCAGGCGGTAGTAGTCCACCGTCGACTCGGGGCCGATCCC
>JBFJOO010000097.1:0-16230 GCA_041617635.1 Burkholderiales bacterium
CATGGCGGGGCATGGCGCGCCCGTCATCCGGCGCCAGTGGGCCCAATCGCTTCTCGACCAGAACCGGATCGCGCAAGCGCTGCCCACCCTCGAGTCGATGGCAGCCGAGTTTTCCGGGGATCCCGCTGAGGGGCCCGAGATCCGCGGCTTGATCGGCCGGGCCTACAAGCAGCGCTACGTGAACGAGGGCGGTGCCGAGAACTTGCAAGCGGCAATCGCCGCCTACAAGCCGGATTGGGAAAACCGTCGCGGCGACTACCGCTGGCAGGGCATCAACATCGTGGCGCTCGCGTCCCGCGCAAAGCACGACGGCGTCGACCCGGGCCAGACGCTCGACCCCGCGCAGATCGCGCAAAGCATTCTCGAGGACATCGACGACCAGGGGACCAGGGGGACCTGGGACTACGCAACGGGCATCGAGGCGTCCGTCGCGTTAAGCGACCGCTCGGCGGCACTCGATTGGGCGAAGAAGTACGTCCGGCATCCCGACACCGATGCCTTCGAGATCGCGAGCACGGTGCGGCAATTGAAGGAAGTGTGGCGTCTGGAAGGAACCCCGATTGGAAACGAGCTTCTGCCGGTGCTCGAATACGCGCTGCTGCAACGAAAGGACGGATCGGTGGAGCCCGCGCGGCTCGAAGCGGCGCCCAGTCACACAGGCTTCGAGGCGGTCTGGGGCCCCGAGGGCATCGTGTACCTGCAATGGATCGACACCCTCTACGGCTGCTGCAGCGCTATCGCCCGCGTCAGCGATTCCGCCACCGGCGCGCCCAAGGGCACCGGCTTTATCGTGCCCGGATCGAGCCTTAACCCCGCTTGGGGCGCTGCGCCGGTGTTCCTCACCAACTCCCACGTGATCAGCATCGACCCGGCCGACGAGGCGCCGCTGCGACCACCGGAAGCGCTGGCCGAGTTCACGCGCCTCGCCGGGCGCCCGAAAGTCGCGCTGGGTGAGCTCCTCTTCAGCTCTCCCCGCACCGAGATGGACGTTTCCATCCTGCGCATCGCTGCGCCCGCGAGCGCGAAGCCGCTCGAACCGAATCCCGACCTCCCGAAGGTCAGCGACGATCCGGACGCACCGCAGAGAATCTACGTGATGGGCCATCCCGGCGGGAGCGAGCTCGCCGTCTCGCTCTACGACAACAGCCTCGCGGAATACGAGCAGCAGTACGTTCGCTATCGCAGTCCCACCGAGGGCGGCAACTCCGGCTCGCCCGTGTTCACTCCCAAGCTCGGCTGCTTCGCGATCCACCATCGCGCGCTGTACGCACGGCAATTGAACGAGGGGATCGTGCTGAAGATCGTCATCGCGGCACTGCAGCGGAAGTCCACTACCGGGGGTTAGCCGGGTGCATCAAGCCACGCGCTGTCGCCAGAGGCCGGGCGCGACACCGACGTATTTCTTGAACGCGCGGCTGAAGGCCGCTTCCGATTCGTAGCCGACCGTTTCGGCGACCACGGCGACCTTTCTCGCACCCGGTTCGGCAAGCAATCGGGTCGCAAGCTGCATGCGCCATTGCGTGAGGTAGTGCATCGGGGGTTGGCCGGCGAAGTGCGTGAAACGCTCGGCCAGCACCGAGCGCGACGTGCCCGCGTGCGCGGCGAGCGCGTCCAGCGTCCAGCGGCGCTCCGGCGCGCCGTGCAGCGACGCTAGCGTGCGCGCGACCAGGGGATCGCGCAGGCCGGCCAGCCAGCCGGTCTGCGCGCCCGACATCGTATCGAGATGCCGCCGCACGACCTCGACGAACATCAGCTCGGCGAGGCGCATCAGGACACTTTGCCCACCCGGCGAGCGCTCGCGCAGCTCGCCCAGTGCGAACTCGATCAGATGGCGCAGGCGGTCGGTCGGCGGCTTGGGCGCCCGCAGATGGATCATTCGCGGCAGCGCGGCGAGCACGGGATTGAACGGGCGCAGATGGCAGCCGAGGAAGCCGCAGATGAACTGGGTCCGCCCGGCACCGCCTCCGCCCTCATTGATCGCCGCCGGCAGCTCGCCGGCCGCCATGCGGCGAAAAAAGCTCAGAGCCTCATCGGTCCCGTAGGTGGCTTGCGCATCGGGCGGGTCGGCGAGGAAGTATGCGTCGCCGTGCGGGATCACCAGCACGTCGCCGACCTCGAAGCGTTCGGCCGACGCGCCGCGCAGCCCCGCCCAGCAGCCGCCCTGCGTGACGATGTGGTACGAGATCAGATGCTGCGACGCCGGCAGCACCGCCGGGCGAATCACTTCCGCCTGCGGCGCCCAGGAGATCCAGGGCGTCGTGGCGTCGACGAGAAACAGCATCGAGCCGGTCAGCCGCACCGATCCGAGCACGTCGGAAAGCACGTCGACGCCGGACGCCGGGGCAGGCGCTGCGGACGATCGGTCATTGCCCGCGTTCATGGGTCCGCCGATGCTACCCCTACCTGCTCAGGAGATGCACCATGACCCAGATCCTCGAAGCTCGGACCGACCCGGTGGCGCGTTCGCCGGCCGATGTTTACGACGAACGGTTCGTTCCAGCGCTGTTCCGGCATTGGGGGCCGGTGCTGTGCGAAGCGGCGGGCGTGGTCTCAGGCCGGCGCGTCCTCGACGTGGGGTGCGGCACCGGCGCATTGACGCTCGTGGCGGCCGAGCGCGCCGGGCCTGGCGGCGTGGTGGTCGGCCTCGATCCCAACCCGGAGATGCTGGCGGTTGCGCGACGCAAGCGGGTGGTGATCGAGTGGCGCGACGGTGTCGCCGAAGCGCTGCCCTTTGCCGATGCGAGCTTCGACGCGGTGCTCAGCCAGTTTGCAATGATGTTCTTCGACGACCCGGTGGCGGCGCTGCGCGAGATGCGGCGCGTGCTGCGCCCGGGCGGCAGGCTTGCCGTCGCGGTGTGCGACGCGGTCGAGCATTCGCCGGGCTATGCGGCGCTTGCGGCGCTGCTCGAGCGGCTGTTCGGCCCGCGCGTCGCCGACGCCTTCCGCGCTCCGTTCGCGCTCGGCGATGCGGCCAGGCTGCGTGCGCTGTGCGCGGCGGCGGGCCTTTCCGGCGCGAGCGTCACGCAGCGCGACCGTCCGGTGCGCTTTGCATCGATCGACGCGCTGGTGTCGACCGAGCGCGCCTGCGTGTGGACGCTCGGCGGCTTGCTCGATGATGCGCAGTTCGAGCTGCTGCTAGCCGAGGCGCAGAGCGCCTTCCGGCCGTTCGTCGATGCCAGCGGGAGCGTCACGTTCTCGATGCCGGCGCTGCTGATCACCGCACCCAAGCAATAAGCCGGGCGCAGCCCGGCCGGCATCGACCGGCGCGTCATGCGAGCGCGCCTGAGCCCGGCGTGTGAATCGGTCACGAGCAGGCTGGTAATTTCACCATCCTGCGGTGGCGCGTGCCTGCTACGCTTTCAAGCACATCGAAACGCTTCCACGCGATGCCAAGGAGGTGTGCAATGAAGCTCGGCAAGTTCGCATCTCACAAAGCCGTCTTCGCTCTGTGCTTTGTCGCAGCCGCCGCGTACGTGACGCTGTCGCAGAGCGCGGGCGATTCGAGCGGTCAGCAACTGACCACGGCACAGAATCCGTTTCAGCTCGTACAGCACCGGGAATGCTCGCAGCGGGTCGGTCCCTATGCGACGCAGAGCACCGCCTGGCAGAGATGGCGCGAAGCCCAGAGCCTCGGCTACACCGTGAGCAACGGCGTTGTCCCCTGCTACGCCGGCTCGACGCGGGGGTACTGCTTCTTCGCGTTCGTCCGGTGCTAGAACGCGAATAAGGAGCGCGCAACTCGCACGCCGGAACGCCGCTACAAGGTCCCTTTCGCTTCCCCGGCGAAGCGGCTGCCGCGCGCGCGGCGGAACTCCTCGCGATAGTCGGGGCTCGCGGGATCGGAGAGGCGCGCCGCCGTGGCGCTCTTGCGCTCCCCGCCCACGTTGCGAATGAAGTAGAGCGTGCAGCGGTACGAGCGCAGCAAGCTCGCGGAGGCCACGTCGAGCTGGACCGGGACGCGCAGGCGCCCGAGGAACGCGCCGCCCTTCACCGTGAACTGCACGGAGCCGAATCCGCCGTAGCCCAGGTTGCTCGTGTGGCCGTCCACCTCGGTGAAGACCGCGCAGGTGACCGCCCCGTCGATGACTTCCGGCGGCAGCCCCTTGACGGAAATCGGGGTCTCGACCGTAAAGACTTCAGCGTGCGCCGCGACCGGCAGTCCGAGCGCGGCGCAGAAGATCGCGCCCGCGAGGAATCGCGCCGAGCCCCTCACCGTGCCGGGCTCCACTTGTGCACCCCGGTGAACGTGAGCTCGTCGGTGGTCACGTGCGACGGAGGCTCCGGTGATTTCGCTGCGGCAGGCGAGCCGGAACTCGCTGTGTGCGCGCGCTCGGGAGACGCGCTCTCCGCGGCGATCGCATCATTGCACGCGTCGAGCTGCTCACCCGAGAGATGCTTGATCTCGCTGCGATAGGAGGTGACGCGACCGACCTGGCTCGCGAGCTCCTGGCAGCCGCGCACGCTCACGTTGCCGCCCCGGGCCGACGCGATGCAGTACCTGCCCCGGCACTCCCAATCCACGTTGCCGGCGCGCACCCGCGCCTTCTTCGCGGTCGTCGCAAGCTCGACCCGGTAGGAATAGCTCTGCGTGGCCGCGGCCGCAGGCAGCGCGGCGGAGCCGAGCGTGCCGGCCGCGAGGCCCGCGAGCAGAGCCAGGCGAATCGGGCGGCGAGATCGGGTCGGCGGCGTCACTGGGGCGCAATCTTACCCTGCCGGCGCACCAGAGTTTGGCGCCATCCCGAGAATGCTGTCGACGCTTCTTCCGCTCAAAGAGCGGTCGCACGAACAAGGGGAGAATCCCCCTTGTATATCCCCGAACGAACAAGGGGCGAGCCCCTTGTAGATCCCCTCCTTTTCCAGGGTAACGATTCCGAGATGGCTTGTAGAATCACTCAGGGGACGGGGGGTCCATGATCGTCATCTTGATGGGTGTCACCGGCACCGGGAAAACCACGGTCGGCCGCTTGCTCGCCGCCGAGCTCGGCGTCGATTTCGTCGACGCCGACGATCACCACCCGCCCGCGAACGTGGCGAAGATGGCCGCCGGAACGCCGCTTGACGGCGCGGACCGCGCACCATGGCTCGCTCGGCTGAACGCGCTCCTGCGCGAGCGCGACCGCGCAAACCGGGGCGTGGTGCTCGCCTGCTCCGCACTCAAGGCCGCGTACCGCGCCAACCTTGTCGAGGGGCTCACCGGAGCGACGTTCGTGCACCTGCACGGCTCCCGTGCGCTGCTTCGCGAGCGGCTCGCCGCGCGGCGCGGACATTACATGAACCCGGCCCTGCTCGAATCGCAGCTCGATACGCTGGAGGAGCCGAGCGACGCGATCGTGGTGGACGTGGCCCTTTCGCCAGCGGAGATTGTCGGCGTGATCCGGAAGGCGCTCGGTTTCGCCTGATCGTCATCGCCGCGCAGGCGGGGATCCACTCTGCCTTGAGGCTTGGATTCCCGCTTTCGCGGGAATGACGAACCAGGCTTCGCCTTCGCAAGAATAACGAAGCAGGCTCCGCTTTCGGGGATGACGAACGAGGTCCCGCTTGCGCGGGCATGACGCGCATGCGCCCGCTGCCGCAGGCGCTAGAGCACGCTCCAGCCGGGCTCCTCGCGATCGAGCATCCGCCTGAGCGCCGCGAGGTGGAGCGTCGACTGCTGGCGCTCGCCGGCCCACTGCTTGGCGGTTGTCGCCGCGATGTGGTGCGGCACGCGCTTGAACACCTTGTTGCTGCCCTGGGCGAGCACCTGCACCATGCACGCGCGCTCCAGGTAATAGAGATCGTCGAAGGCGTAGGCCACGTTGTCGCCGCAGACGATCGCGCCGTGGTGCTGCAGGAACAGGATGTCGCTGCCGTTCAGGCGCGCGGCGATGCGGTCGCCCTCCGCATCGTCGAGCGCGAGCCCGTTGTACTCCTCGTCGTAGGCGACGCGCCCGTAGAACCGCAGGGCATTCTGGCTCGCCGGCTCCAGCCGCCCGCCTTCGAGCAGCGTGAGCGCCGTCGTGAACGGCATGTGCGTGTGCATCACGCAGGCGGGCGCGCGCTTGGAGCGGTGCAGCCGGCTGTGGATGAAGAACGCGGTGGGCTCCACCTTGTGGCGGCCCTCGATCACTTCGCCCGCGCCGTCCACCAGCACGATGTCGCTCGGCACGAGCTCGCCCCAGTGCACGCCCTGTGGATTGATGAGGAATCGGTCCTTGAGGCCCGGGGCCACCAGGCTGAAGTGATTGCAGACGCCTTCGGAGAGACCGTAACGGTGGGCCCAACGCAGTGCCGCTGCTAGATCGATGCGCGCCTGGGCCAGTGCGTCCTTCATGACGCCGGCATTGTAGCCGCCCGCGCCGGAATTGCTCGCCGGAATCGTTACAGGAATGTCAAACCGGCCGGGCCAAGCGCAATAATTCGCGCCCGCATCAATTCAATCGAGAAGCCGGCCGAGCATGTGAATGCAGCCGTCGACGAGGTCGCCGCCGGCGGCAACTCCCCCCAGCGCCACGGGTCCGGTGCCGCTGAGCGTGCGCTCGCTTGCGCGGAGTTGCGCCATGGCCGCGGCCACGGCCTGCGGGTCAGGCGCCGCGCGCGGCCGCGCCGCGGTGGACCACGTGCGCACCGCCTTCTCGACCGCGTCGGCGTCGAGGATCGCGATCGGCGCCGTGCAGTGCGTGCAGCGGGTGTCCCGGCCCAGGTCGATCGGCGCCCCGCAGCCGGAGCATTGCACCTGGCGAATCTCCGCACGGACGCGGGCGATCTCCCCGGGCGTGAGCGTCCGCACGAACTGCTTTTCGCGCAGGAACTCGAAGAACGGCGTGAGGCGGCCGTGATCCTTCGCGCAGCGGAAATAGCGGAAGCGGCCGCTCTTGGACATGTCCTCGGTCCGCCGCAGCAGCCCGCCGCACCGCGGGCAGCCGAACCGCGTGCCGAGCGTGCGGCGCGTTTCCTTCTCGTGCCGATGGATCAGCTTGAAGAGCTCGAGCACTCCGCCCGGCGCGAGCTGCAGGCTTTCGGTGCTGTCGAACCAGATCAGGTGGCAGGGAAAGCAGAGATCGACCGCCACCTCGCCGACGTGGTGCCGATCGAAAGAGAGCGATTCCATGCGGTGCTTGCAGTTCGGGCAGTGCATGGTCCCAGTCATCCCCGCGCACGCGGGGATCCACGATGCGTTCCTGCGCGCCGGGCCTGGATTCCCGCCTGCGCGGGAATGACGACCTTTCGGGCGGGAATGACGAATTCCTCCTAGAGGATCGAGGGTGAGCGGATCGAGAGCGATGCGAGCACGCGCTCCGCGGCGTTCACCCCACGATACTGCGCTTCCTCGAAGAGGGAAAACCCGGATAGGTCAGAGTGGGCAAAATGCACGCGGCCGGTGTGGCGCAGGACACGTTCGCGGGCACTCCCCCACACGAATCCGGGGCGCGGCCGCGCCATCGCGTGCCCGTTCGCGAAAACGTCGATGCGGCGCGTCAAGGCCCGCAGCTCCGGATGCGGCCGCCCCAGATCGGCGAGGACGCGCTCGGCCCACTCGCCGCGCGTCGTGCGCAGCAGCCGCTCGCGCGCCGCGGCCGGCGCCTCGCCGTGCAGCGGCTCGTAGTAAGTGAGCACCGTCGGGCCGCGGCGTGACGCGAGATTCTGATGCGTGGCGACGACGTAGCCGAGGCCCGGACTGTCGTGGAGCACGTTGTCCCACGCGAGCGGCGCGGCGTAGCGATCGATCGGCGCTGCGTCGAGCGTGAGGTTCGCCACCAGCCAGGGCGCGTAGTCGAACTCCTTCAGCGCCGCCACGAGCGAGTCGTCGCCGCCCTCCAGCGCCCGCGCGGCGAAGCGGAGCTGCGCGGCCCAGATCACGTGCTCGGCCTGGATCTCGACGGCGCGCTCCGCATCGGCCCGATAGACGTGCAGCGTGACGCCGCGCGGCGCGTCGGTCACGCGGTACACGAGCGCATTGGTGGTGAGCGGCGGCGCGACACGCTGGAGCAGCTGGCGCACGATCCACCCGTTACCCTCCGGCCACGTGAGAACGGTCTCCGGATCCGCATCCCGTGCGCGGGCGTCGCGGCTCGCGAAGTAGTGCACGCCCGCCCAGGCCGACACGTCGCGGTAGTCGCACCCGAAGTCGTCGCGGCAGGCATAGTTCGCGAGCCAGTGCACCGGCTCGGCCGTATAGCCTTCGGCCACCAGCCAGTCGCGCATCGAGGTGCGGTCGAGCGCGAGCCAGCGCGGATCGCGCGAGGAGCGCGCCATCGGTATCGCGAAAGCGCGGCGGCCGTCGGCCCCGCGCGCGCGCTTGAGCGCCTCCATCTGCGCATGGAAGCGGAGCCACTCGGCGCGCACCGCCGCCGATGCGCCGGCGAGCGGATCGAGCCCCTCGCGCCACACGCCATCGCGGAAGAGCCGCTCCTGCGGGGCGAATGCGAGCGCCCGCTCGTCGTAGCGCGGAGCGCTCGCCTCGGGATCGCCCTCGAGCACGCCGAGCTCGGCGAGCAGCAGGCGCACCGCGCGCGCTTCGGCGGTCGGGAGCGGCAGGTAGTGCGCGCCGAGCGGGTAGCGGCTCACCTCGTTCTCGCCCCACCGGGCGTTGCCGCCCGCCTCGGGCTCGAGCTCGAGCAGCTCGAAGTCGTCGAAGCCCGCGCGCCGCAGCCGCCAGGCTGCCGAAAGCCCCGCAATGCCGCCCCCGACGATGACGACCGTGCGCTTGCGGACCTCCGCGGGCTGCGCGGACCATCCGTCGCGCAGCCGATGGCCGACCGCGGCGCCGGTGCCGGACAACCTTCCGGGCGGCAACGGCGCGCTCTTGCCGCCGCATGCTGCCGCGAGGAGCCCCGCCCCGCCCAACGCCAGAAACTCGCGCCGCCTCATGCCGCGACCGCCCTACTCACTCGGCGCACGCTTCCATTCGGCGTCGTAGTACTGCACCAGGATCTGGTTCGTGAGCCGGTTCACCTCGGCCGGCACGCGCGCCATGTCGCGCGGGAACGTGAACATCGCCGGCAGCGCCTCGGCGGAGACGAACCTCAGGCCGGGGTCGAACCGCTCGGGCGCCCGATAGCCGTCGCGGCTCACGATGACGTAGCCCCACTCGCCGAACGACGGCACGTGGGCGTGATAGGGCGTGGCCACGAGCCCGACGCTCTCGATCGTGGTGACCACGCACCAGAACGACTTGCGGGCGTAGAGCGGCGAAGTCGCCTGGATCACGGCGAGGCCGCGCGCCGTGAGCCGCCGCTCGAGCAGGCGGTAGAACGCGGTCGTGTAGAGCTTGCCGAGCGAATAGTTGCTCGGATCAGGAAAGTCGGCCACCACGAAATCCCAGTGCTCGCTCGTCTCCTCCAGCCACTTGAAAGCGTCCGCGTTCACGATGCGCACCTTCGGCGAGGCGAGCGCGTCCGCGTTCAGCGCGCGTAGGAGCGGCACCGTCGAAAAGATGCGCGTCACCTCGGGATCGAGGTCCACCACCGTCACGGACTCGACCTGGGGGTACTTCAGGATCTCGCGCACCGCCAGCCCGTCGCCGCCGCCAAGGACCAGGACGCGCTTCGCCCACGGCGCCGCCGCGAGGCCCGGATGCACAAGCGACTCGTGGTAGCGATACTCGTCGTGCGCGCTGAACTGCAGGTTGCCGTTCAGGAAGAGGCGCACGTCGTTGCGCCAGCGGGTCACGACGATGCGCTGGTAGGGGCTCGAGCGCGCGAGCACGATGCGATCGGTGTACATGTCCTCTTCGGCGAACGTCGTGAGCCGCTCGGCCTGGAAGAGCCCGCCGGCGAGGAGCCCGACCGCCACCGCGCATTGCACGATCCGCCAGTTGAGCGCGCCGAGCTGCGCGCGGAAGAGCCACAGCGCCCAGGCGGCGATAAGCGCGTTCAGGAGGCCGAAGAGAAACGCCGAGCGGATAAGCCCGAGCGTGGGCACGAGCAGCAACGGGAAGGCGACCGACACGGCCAGCGCGCCGAGGTAGTCGAAGGAGAGCACCTGCGCGACGAGATCGCGGAACCCGAATCGGTCGCGCAGCAGCCGCATGACGAGCGGGATCTCGAGGCCGACGAGAACGCCGATCACCAGCACCAGCCCGAAGAGGAGCGGCCGCACGTCCGACCCGATATGGGCGAACGCGAGAAACACGCCGGCGGCCGAGAACCCGCCGAGAAGCGCGATGACGAGCTCGATCTCCACAAAGCGCGCGGCGACACCGGTCACCACGAAGCGCGAGAGATACGAGCCGACGCCCATGCCGAAGAGGTAGAGCCCGATCACCAGCGAGAACTGGGTGACCGAATCGCCGAGCAGGTAGCTCGCCGCCGCCCCGGCGATCAGCTCGTAGACGAGCCCGCACGCGGCGATGACGAACACCGAGGCGAGCAGTGCGTGGGCCATGATGGCTCGTGCAGCCGAGCGGCTAGTTAAGTGCTAGGGGCGGTCCGTCAGCCGTGAATGGCGGCGGCGACGATGATCGCGATCGCGATGCACATCGCGGCCACCACGGTGGCGAGCGCCTGGTTGCGGTTCTCGACCAGCTCCTTCCAGAGATCGTAGGGCGTCAGCTTGTCGATGACCTTGAACGCCAGCACGACGAAGATCACGCCGAGGACCGAGTAGACGAGCGAGCCTGCGAGCGCTGCGGGCTTGAGGTATTCGAACATGAGTGCCTCCTTGGTTTTGTCCGCTGATTCTTGCTAGCTACAGAAATTCGTCATTCCCGCGACCGAAGCTCCGTCATTCCCGCGCAAGCGGGAATCCAGTCCTCGCGTGCTGCGAGGGTACGCTGGATCCCCGCGTCCGCGGGGATGACTCATTTTCGTCACTTGTGCCGCGTGACGCCGCCCGAACGGACGCCGCGCGGGGTCTCCTTGGCATCGGTGCCGTACACCGACCAGTGCTCGCGCTGTCCGTAGCCGAAGAGGCTGAGCACCAGCGCGCCGATGACGAGATAGGTTCGGTACATCGCTCAGGCCTCAATCGTCGTCGTCATCGTCGGCCCCGGGCGCGTAATCGCTCTCCGCCCAGCGGCGCTTCTCGAACGCCGAGGAGCGCCACCAAGCCCCGAGCGGAAAGAGCGCGAGCAGCACGATCACGATGATGAGGTTGGTCCAGTCGGGCGGATCGCGGAACACCTCGACGCGACCGGAAACCGACCGGCCGCGCGTGTCGCCGCTCGCCTCGATCTCGAGGTAGTAGGTGCCGGGCGGCAGGTCGGCGATGCGCGCGCGATCCTTGCGGTCGCCCTCGCTCCACGATTCGCCCCCGGAAGAGCCGTAGTAATAGGAGACCTCCCGGCCGAGCTGGTAGGTGCGGCCCGTATTCTTCTCGATGAGGGTCATGTCCAGGAACACCCAGCTGTTGGCGGTGTTCGTCACGGTCCGGATGGCGACCGGCACCGGCCGCGTGCCGCGCAGCTCGAACGGCGGCGTGGTGAGCGCGCGCGCGCCGCGCCCGGGCGTGTACTGGAAGGGCTCGGAATGCAGCACCCGGCTGTCGGATAAGAGCACCAGCGCGCCTTGCACGGCGAGCGCGATCAGGGCGAACACCGCGAACGCCTTCCAGTAGCGCAGCACCGTGCCCGCGTGCGGTGAGGGCTGGTTCGGCGCGATGCCGATGCGCTTCGGCGGCGCGCTCTTGAGACCGAGCTGGCGCCACAGCGCCTCGGGCTCGACGTACTCGCCGAGCGACCAGGTGATCTCGTTCTCCGAGCGCTCCCCCGATAGGATGAGCGGCGGGGCGACGTAATCCTCGACCCGCGCGACGTCGCCCACCGCGACGCGCCAGTAGAACTCGCCGACCACGTAGGCCACGGTGGCCGCATAGCTTTGAAAGTGCCGGAACGTTCGCCCCAGGTACTGGGCGCGGGGCGGATTGCTGCGCGCGACCCGCGGCCGGTTGGCCGCCCCCTTCACCATGCTGAAATGTCCCTGCGACTGGACGATCCAGCGATAGCCGTGCTCGACGTTATGCAGCAGGTACTCGTCCCAGCCATAGGTCTCGCCGTCGACCGTCATCTCACGATGCATGAAGCCCACCACCTCGAACACGACGCCCTCGAACTTGCCGCGCGTGCCGAGTGGGATCGTCGGCGTGCGCCGCGCGGCATGATCGAGCGCGCGGGACAGGATGGCGTGCTTCGGGTCGGACGCGTCGACGACCGCGCTGCAGCTCGCGCAGCCGATGGCCGCCGTGGTGGCGAAGCGCCGCTCGAGCGGGGCCCCGCAGCTCGGGCAGTTGAACGCCTCCGCGCGCGCGGTGGGCGCAGCCGCGCCGCGCTCGTCGCGCAGGTTTAGAAACCGGAACGTCTCGAACGGCAGCTGCTCGCCGGTGTAGAGGAGCGGCGGCGTCTCGCTGAAATCGACGGTCGCGAACCGGCCGCCCTCCCCGCGCAGGTCGATGAACACCGCCTCGTAGCCCGAGCCCACCTTGAACGGCAACTCGCCCGCGCCGGCCACCACGTGCGCCCGCTCGATGTTCGCGACCTCGTACGTCCCGTCGTCGAGGCGCACCTCGCGGCCGACCTCCAGGTCCGCGAGCGCGGGGAGCAGCTTGGGGGCGCGCAGGAACGTGAAGAGATAGTTTCCCGAAGCGTCGGAGAGCCACGCGGTGCGCCCGTCGTCGAGCAGGCAGTGCCACTCGTTCCAGACGCCGGCGGCGTAGCGGTACTGGATGCGGCCGACGATCGCGAACCGCACGCCGCGGTACTGGCCCTCGGTGCCGAGCTGAAGCGGCGACGGGTCGGCGAGGAGCTCGGCCTGCTTGCCGATGTCCTCGAGCTTCGTCCCCGAGCGGAGCAGCGTGCTGCGGCAGAACCCGCAGACCGCGACGATCGACGTCGCGCCGCGGAACGCGACCGACGCCCCGCAGGATGGGCAGGCGGCTTGTCGCACTCTTCTTGCCGACCCGCGGCGACCCGCAGACGGATCAGCCGAGCTTCTTCAGCAGATCGGCCTTCTTGGTGTTGAACTCTTCCTCGCTCAGGACGCCCTTGGTCTTGAGGTCGTGCAGCTTCTCGAGGAGCTGCATCACGTCCTGCGCGGATTCCTTTTTCTCCGCGGCGGGTGCGCCGCCCTGACCCTGGGCGCCACCCGCGCCCTGCATGGTCTGGCCGAGCGACTGGGCCATGGTCTGCCCCATCGCGAGCCCGGCGCCGAGCCCCGCGCCGACGCCGGCCACGCCGCCCTCGTTGGCCGCAGCGGTCGGGATGCTGCTCGCCACCTGGAACTGGGTGTAGCGCTGCATGTCGCCCACCATGTTCATGCCGATGCGCTGGTCGAGGATCTTCTGCAGGTCTTCCGGCAGCGAGACGTTCTCGACCACGAACCCGGAGAGCTCGAGCCCGAGCGCCTTGAAGTTGTCGGCGAGCTTCTCGCGCAGCTTGGCGGCCAGCTCGTCCTGGTTGGCGGCGAGGTCGAGAAACGGGATGCCCGATTCCGCGAAAAGATCCGTCATCGAGCCGACGATGGTGTTGCGCAGCTGCCCGGAGAGATCGTCCACCATGTAGCGCTCGCGCGTGCCGCTCACGTTCAGGTAGAACGCCTTCGGATCGACGATGCGATAGGTGTAGATGCCGAACGCGCGCAGCCGCACCGCACCGAACTCCTTGTCGCGGAAGGTGATCGGATTCGGCGTGCCCCACTTCTGGTCGACCTGGAGCCGCGTGCTGAAGAAGTAGACGTCGCTCTTGAAGGGCGATTCGAAGAGCTTGTCCCAGTTCTTGAGGTAGGTGAGGACCGGGATCGTCTGGGTGGTGAGCTTGAAGCGCCCGGGCGGAAACACGTCGGCCACGCGCCCTTCGTCGACGAACACCGCGAGCTGGGAATCGCGCACGGTGAGGCTCCCCCCGTACTGGATCTCCATGTCCTGCATCGGATAGCGGTAGGCGAGCGTTCCCTCGCCATCCTCCGTCCAGTGGATGATGTCGATGAACTGCTTCTTGACGAAATCCCACACGGCCATGGTCGGTCTCCTCTGGGCAGCCGGTCCGGCGCTAGTTTAGCCCCACTCGGCGCGCGCGCGGGCGCATATGGGGCGCCCGCGCGGCGCCGCGCGTGACTTCCTCCCGCGTCGGCGCCTTCAGGGCCGGCCGATGCGCAGGTAAGCGGCGGTGCGGGTGTTGAGCTCGAGGAGATCGTTGGCGAAGCGGTCGAACGGCAGGCTGTAGCGGCGCTTCAGCACGCGGGCGGTGGCCTTCAGCGACTCGATCGCGACGCGCGCCGGCCCGCCCTTGAACGCGAGCACGATCATGTTCACGCGGTCCTGCGCCGGGAGGCAGAGCACGCGGCCGTCGAACGCCTGCTCGATGCGCCCCAGGTACTTGCCGTAGCCCCGCTCCTCGGCGATGAAGTTGACCACCATGACCCCGCGGCTGCGCAGCGTCTTGCGGCACGCGTCGTAGAACGCCTGCGTGGCGAGCGCCTTCACGGACTGGCCGTCCTCGAACGCATCGAGCAGCAGCACGTCGGCGCAGTCCGCATGCGCGGGCACCCACTTCGCGCCGTCCTCCAGCTCGACGGCGAGGCGCTCGCACTCCGTGGGCAGGCCGAACATGCTGCGCGCCGCGGCGAGCACGCGCGGATTGATCTCGATCGCCGTCATGCGGGTTTCCGGCATGCGCGCATTCACGAATCGCGCGATCGAGCCGCCGCCCAGACCGATCATCGCGATGTCGCGCGGCGCGGGCGCGAAGAGCAGGAACGCCATCATCGCCCGCGTGTAGTGGAGCTCCAGCTCCTCGGGCCGCGACAGGCGGATCGCGCTCTGGATCGCCGGGCCGCCGAGGTGCAGCGAGCGAACGCCGCGCTTCTCGCTCACCTCCACGCTCGAGTGCCTGCCCGCCAGCCAGCGCTTCAAGCCCTTCATCACCGCTCTCGCTACCCTGTCGCTAGAATGGGGCAATACATTCGACGAGGCCGGATTATGCAGTGCTTCAAGCGGTGCGTCCTCGGGTTTCTCATCATCGGCGTGCTGACCGTCGTGGCCGCGGCGTTTGCCGCGTACAACATCGCCGCGTGGCTGCGCGACGCCGATCCGCCGCAGCGCGCCGACGCGATCATCGTCCTCGGCGACGACCTCACGCGCGTCCTCCAGGGCGCAGACCTCTATCGCGCGGGCCACGCGCCGCGCATCCTCCTCTCCGCACCCGCGCGATCACCCCGCGCGCTGCGGCTCGAGCGCGAAGGCCTGGCATGGCTCTGGTTCGAGGAAACCGGCCGCACCCTCCTCCTGCGCAAGGACGTGCCGGAAGCCGCGATCGCCACGTTCGGCAAGCGCCTCCGCACCACCGTGGAGGAGGCGCAGGCGATCCGCGCCCTCTTCCCCGACGGCACGCCCACGCTCCTGGTCGTCACATCGCCCTATCACGTGCGCCGCGCGCGCATGATCTTCCGCGACGCGCTCCCGCACGCCCGCGTGCTCATGGTGGCCAGCAGCTACGAGCCATTCCCCGACCGCTGGTGGACCGAGCGGGACGCCGCACCCAACGTGGTGCTCGAGAGCGCGAAGCTGCTCTTTTATCTCCTCGGCGGCAGGCGCTGATCCTTCTCCACCCCTGAGCCCCGGTGCTATATTCCCTGCGCACCGAACCGCGCACTGCATCCCTCTCCGCGGAGACGCTGTGGATGGCGGCACAATCAAAGACGGGTTTGCCCGCCGGATTTAGGTCGTACTGAATCCGACTAATCCATTGATTAGAGTGGCGATCACCCGGGCGCTCACCCCCAAATCCGACCTCGAGACGCTTTATAAAGCGCCTTCTTAGGTCCCCTACTTATTGTTGGGCGTCGAGGTGATGCTGTGCCAGAACGAAAGGCGGTTTGCATTCGCTGTGGTCACTTCCAGCCTAACGCTCTGCGCCCGTGCAATCATTGCGGTTTTAGTCCGGCGTCCCATGATGAGAACGCGCGGTCACTCATCCTCTCCAAGGCCTTTGACCTCGGCGAGGAGGTGGGTGGGCCGCCCCATGCCAGAGCTCGAAGGCATCGCGGCTCGAATACAAACCGGTGAGACTTACCAATTTGACGCGTCGGAGGTCTCTAGAGTCGCCGACGCTGTTCGTGCTGCGGAATCGACTACTTCCCGACGCCTCGCGTTTGATCTGGTGAAATGGCTCGGTCCTCCAGCAATAGTCCTCGTAGTGGTTTTCTGGTTGCTGTCGGCCACATGAGTGCGACGCCCAACCCCCGGTTCGAGCGGACCCGCGCGAGCGGGCTTCGCCAGCCCGCGCGGGCCGCTCAACCGGAACGTTGGGGCTGCAACAATGAC
>JBFJOO010000098.1:0-16211 GCA_041617635.1 Burkholderiales bacterium
CGACGCGGGCCACTTCGTGCGCAAGTGCACGACGGAGGGCAAGGTGCTGCTCGAGATCGGCGTTCCCGGCCAGGCTGCGCCGTACATGAGCGGAACGCCCTTCCACCGCTGCACGCACACGGCCCTCTCGCCTGATGGCGACATCTATGTGAGCGACGGGTACGGCAACGCGCGCGTGCACAAGTTCTCGCCGGACGGGAAGCTTCTCCTCTCCTGGGGCGAGCCGGGCACCGACCCCGGCCAGTTCAACATCGCGCACAACATCGCCACCGACCCGCAAGGCTGGGTCTATGTTGCCGACCGCGAGAACCACCGCGTCCAGGTGTTCGACGGCAAGGGCCGCTACGAGACGCAGTGGGTCAACATGCACCGGCCGTGCGGCCTGTATTGCTGCCGCGGGCCGAAGGCGCGGTTCATCATCGGCGAGCTCGGGCCGGGGATGACGGTGAACCGCGATCATCCCGGCATCGGGCCGCGCCTGTCCATCGTCGACGGCGAGGGCAGGCTCGTCGCGCGGCTGGGCGGCGAAGCCGGACCGGGCCTCGAGACCGGCAAGTTCGTCGCGCCGCACGGGCTCGCGGTCGACTCGCGTGGCGACATCTACGTGGGCGAGGTCAGCTACACGGAATATCCGCGCCTCTTTCCGGACAACGCGATCCCCTGGCGCATGCGGTCGCTGCAGAAGCTGCAGCGACTGAACTAGGCACGGAAGGCTGTCTATGAAAGCGGCATGGTACGAGCGGAACGGTCCGGCGAAAGAGGTGTTCACGGTCGGCGAAATGGACGATCCCGTGCCGGGTCGCGGGGAGGTGCGCGTTCGGATCGCCTATTCGGGCGTGAACCCGTCCGACGTCAAGCGGCGCGAGGCGTTCGGTGGGCAGGCGATCGCGTTCCCGCGCGTGATCCCCAACAATGACGGCGCGGGCGTCATTGACCAGGTGGGCGAGGATGTGAATCCGGCGCGCGTGGGCGAGCGGGTGTGGCTGCACAGCACCGGCTACAAGCGCGCGTTCGGGACCGCAGCGGAGTACGCCGTGACACTGTCCTCACGTGCGTATCCGCTGCCGGATGGCGTGTCGTTCGCGGTCGGCGCGGGTCTCGGCGTTCCGGCGATGACCGCCCACCGGGCGGTTCTCGGGGTCGGTCCGGTGCGCGGCAAGACTGTATTGGTTACGGGCGGCGCAGGCGCCGTGGGGTTTTACGCCATCCAGCTCGCGAAGCGCGCGGGCGCCACCGTGCTGAGCACGGTGAGCAGCGCGGGCAAGGCGGAGCTCGCGAAGCGCGCGGGCGCCGACCATGTGATCGACTACAAGCGCGAGGCGGCGGCCGAGCGGATCATGGCCCTCACGGAGGGCGCTGGGGTCGATCACATCGCGGAGGTCGACTTCGGCGCGAATCTGCCGACGATACTCGCGGTGCTCAAGGGCAACGGATCGATCGCCGCCTACGCGTCGATGACCAACCGCGAGCCGCAGATCCCGTTTTACCCCCTGATGATGCGCAACGCGACGCTGCTGTGGGTTTACGTCTACGAGATGCCGACGGCGGCGATGGACGCTGCTGCCCAGGAGACGAACGCGTGGCTCACGAGCGGGAGCGCGTTGCATCCGCCGCCGCACTCGTTCCCGCTGGACGAAATTGCGGACGCGCACATCGCGGTCGAGCGGGGGGCCGTCGGAAAGGTGCTGGTGGAAATCGGCGGAGAAGCGGTCGCGGCGTGACGCGGACCGCTCAACCGCTGGCGCGCGTCATCGCGAGGGTGCAGCGGCGCTTCCCGAAGCCGCCCGTGCTTTCGTAGCCTTTGGCGCCGAACTGCCCGTCGAACCGGGCCGGGGCTTGCTTGCCGCGGGTCGCGGCCGCCGCGGCGATGACCGTGCCCACGAGCGCCAGCCGATCCGAGTCGCCGACCTTTCCCTGGACGCGCCAGTAACCCGGGTTGCCCGGCGTGCCGCGGCTGAGATCCACCTCTCCGCCGCGGATCTCCGTGGGGAAAGCGCGCCGGGTGGCCGCGAGTTCCATGAACGCTTCGCACGCGAGCTCCGCGGTCCAACGCCCGTCGAAACGCTCGGGTCCGCTCACCGCCGAGGCGGGAGCGGGCGGCGCAGCGACTTCGGTGCGCGCCGCGCTCGCAACCGGCGCGGGCACGGCTGCCGGCGCAGGTGCCGCGTTCGCCTTGGCCTCCGCGATGCGCTTTGCCTCCGCCGCGGCGAGCGCGTCGATGCGGGCGCGTGCGAGCGGTGCAAACGTGCCTTGCGGATAGCGCTCGAGGTAGGCCTTCAACTCGGCGGGATTGTTCGTCGCGCGCACCGATTCCCAGAAAAGCGCCTCCTGGTCCGGCTTGGCGGGCGGGTGCGGTTCCGTGGCGGCCTGCTTCTCCGCCGGCTTGCGCTCCGGTGGCGATGCGGCGCTTTCCGCCTTCGCGGGAGCCTCGGTTGCCCGCTTGGCCTCCATCGCGACGAGCGCGTTGATTCGCGCGCGAGCGAGCCCCGCGAACGCGCCCTCGGGATACCGCTGGAGGTACGCGCGGAGCTCCGCGGGGTTGGTGCTGTTGCGCACCGATTCCCAGAACACGACTTCCTGCTCGGCTTGCGGTCGAGCCGCCGCCGGCGTTGCAGCCGGCGCAGCGGCCAGCTGCTCTGGTGACGGCGCAGGCGGAGCGGGTTTGCGCTCCAGCGCGTACCACGTCGCGCCCGCCACGACGACCGCGAGCGCGAGACCGATTCCGGCGACCGCGCCCCAGCGTGTCGCGCTTCGGGCGGGGCTCGCTTCCGCAGCGGTCGCCGCGGCCCCCGATGCGCCGGTCCTCGACGGACGCGATGGACTGCTCAGATCCACCGCTGCCGCGGGTCGCAGCACCTCGGCGATGATCGTGTCGGCCGCAATCGTCGGGGAGGCGGGCGCGGCGTGCGCCGCGACGATCGCCTCGCGAAACGCGTCGGCGCTCTTGAAGCGATCCTCCGGCCGCTTCGCGAGCGCCTTGTCGATGATCGGGTCGTACCGTTCCCAGTCCTTGTTCGGATCGAGGAGCGAGGGCCGGGGCACCGCGGTGTGACAGATCGCGTAGGCGACTTGGTCGGCGCTGCCGACGAACGGTTTCTTCCCGGTGAGGAGCTGGTAGAAGACGACGCCGGCCGAGAAGATGTCGGCACGGTGGTCGATCGCGGAGGCGGCGTACTGCTCGGGCGCCATGTAGCCGGGCGAGCCCATGACCGCACCGGTGTGCGTCAGGTCCGACGCCTCGATGCGGGCAATGCCGAAGTCGGCCACCTTCACCCGCCCGTCCATCATGACGATGAGATTCGCCGGCTTGATGTCCCGGTGCCACACGCGGCGACTGTGCGCGTGCGCCAGCGCGTCGAGGAGCTGCGACATGATGCTCACGACGTCGCGCTCGGAGAAGCGCGTCCCGCGGTCGAAGTACTCGCGGAGCGAATTGCCCTCGACGTACTCCATCGCGATGTACGCCACCGCGGCGTCCTCGCCGTAGTCATACACCGCGACGATCCCGGGATGCGCGAGCTGTCCCGCGGCGCGCGCCTCGTTGCGGAAGCGCGCAAGCATCGAGGCTGCGGGCCGGTCGCCTTCGATCAGGTCGCGCCGGATGGTCTTGATCGCGACGGTGCGCCGGATCCCGGGGTCGAAGCCCATGTAGACCACGCCCATGGCGCCCCGCCCGAGCACCTCGGTGATCTCGTACTTGCCCAGGCGCTCAGGCGTGCTCATTGACGAGTGCGCGGTCGACGATCACGGGCAAGGGGTGGCGAGCCTTTCCGGACGCGGGCGGGCGAGCGGAAAGTTCAAGCACTGTCAATTTTCAAGACGGCAAGGTAATCCCGAATTCGAAAGCGGTCAATCGGACGAGCGCCTCGCGTGTGAAGGACCGTATGTGAACGACTGATTCCCGGGCGGCTCCCGATCCGAGCGCCGAGTTCGCGACATTCCGGCGCCGAAAATTCGCAGCGGTGGCGGCGACGCTCCGCGCGCGTGCGCGGTCAGCGCACCCTGGGGATGTTGTTCATGTCGATCGTGAAGAGGATGCGCCCCCCACCCCGGAGCCTGAACGTGGGCTCGGGCCCGGGAGGATTGCAGCGGTCCGGCGCGTTCCAGAGCCGCTCGGCGATCGGCGTCCTGACCGCCGCGTAGATCGAGTAGAACACCGTCTCATCCCTTGGCGCGACCTCGGTCTCCATCAGGGTCTTGACCCCCTCTGCAAGGAGCCGCGCCGAGTCGTCGAACGACACCCAGGCGACGTCGGGGTACTGGCAGTGATGCGCCTCGAAGAGCCAGTCGTGAACGATGTACGCGGGCGCGTAGCCCCAGGGCGAGTAGCCCGGAATGCCCCAGAAAAGGCGCGGTATCGAGCCACCGTCGGTGTACATCACGCGCGGCGTGATCAGCTGCCCGCTGGCGGTCTTGAACCGCAGGGGGTCCCTCTCGTTCGGGACGTAGACGAACCGGTCCGGCTCGACCCAGCGCACGTCGAGCTTGCCCTGGAAATCGCCGATGTCGGTTTGCCGGTACGCGATCTCGGCACAGCCGGCGATCGACAATGCGAGCGACAACGCGAGGGCGGATTGACCCTTCCGCGTCACTTGTTGCAAAAGGTTCTGACCCGGCAGTTGTTGCCTTCCCCCGGCGCGCCTTCGAGCACGACGTCCGCGCTATCAGCGCACACACGTGCCTCGAAGCATTCCCCTCGCGGAGCGAACTGGATGGGATGGAACGGCAAGACGGACAACTCGATCTGCTGACCCTGGCTCAGGGGCGGCGTGTCGACTGTTGTCACTTGCGAGAACGAGGGCGCCGCGGGAGTCTTCACTTCAACCTTGGCTGTCGAAGCCGGAGCGCCCGTCACGCCCTCATTCTTGACCGTGGCTTTCATCATGGCCAATGCGCCGGTAAAGGGCTCGGACTTGACGTTGGTCACCACCAAATCGGCGCAGCCTGTCACGAAAAGGAAGAGCGGGACACAGAGAGCGAGGCGTGTGTAGTTCTTCATATTTCCTCCACAGTTAACTCTCATCCGCTGAGATGAGAGGCTTCACTGATAGCTGTACGCGCTTGATGGGGACGCATCTTGACATCGCTCAACAATGCCTCGGTGAGCGCTCCGGAAGCGCGGCAAATGCCGCGGTACACTCGACGCCTAGGCGTGAAGCTTCGCGCCCAGGATTCGATCCCGCATGCTCATCGGTTATCTCCAGTCACGCATCCGCGCCACCGCCCACACGGGGCCGGGTGCGCCGCCGTCCGGGTTGCTCGCCTTCTACTGGCATTTCGTGCGCCAGATCAAGGGCTGGTTCGCGCTCATGTTCGTCACCAGCCTGGTAGTAGCGCTCATCGACACCGTGATTCCGGTGTTCATCGGGAGGCTCGTGTCGCTGATGGAGGCGCCGGACCGGCACGCCGCCCTGGCCGCCGAATGGCCGCTGCTCGCCGGCATGGTGGTGCTGGTGCTCGTCGGACGGCCGCTGGCGATGCTCCTCGACGTGTCGATCCGCCACAACGTGTTGATCCCGGGCGCCACCAGCATGATTCGCTGGCAGAGCCACTGGCACGTGGTGCGCCACAGCTGGCCGTATTTCCAGAACGATTTCGCCGGGCGCATCGCCAACCGGGTGATGCAGACGGCGAACGCGCTCCGCGAGAGCGTGATGGCGAGCATCCGCGCGGTCTGGTACATCGCGGTCTACGGCATGGCCGCGCTGGTGCTGATGGCGCTGTCGGACTGGCGGCTGGGCGTGCCGACGCTCTTGTGGTTCGTCGGCTACGTGCTGTTCCTGCGCTACTTCGTGCCGCGGATGCGCGACCTCGCGCGGGCGAGCTCGGAGGTGCGCTCGCACGTGATGGCGCGGGTGGTCGACAGCTACACCAACATCCTCACCGTGAAGCTCTTCGCGCGCCTCGCCGACGAGGACGCCTACGTGCGCGAGGTGATCGACGAGCACCAGGGCGCGATGGCCGCCCACATGAAGCTGATCTCGCAGTTCATGTTCGCGCTCTCCGTGTTGAACGCGATGCTGCTCACCGGCACCGCGGCCGTGGGCATCTGGCTCTGGGCGAACGGCACGGTGAGCGCCGGCGTGGTGGCCACGGCGCTGCCGCTTGCATGGCAGATCTCGAACGTGGCCGGCTGGGTGAGCTGGGAAGTGACCGGCATCTTCGAGAACATCGGCGTGGTGCAGGAGGGCATGCAGACGATCGCGGTGCCGCACACCGGCGGCGACCGGCCCGGCGCGCGCCCGCTCGAGGTGTCGCGCGGCGAGATCCGCTTCGAGGACGTGACCTTCAACTACGGCAAGCGCGAGGGCGTGGCGGTGCTCGACCACCTGAGCTTCACGATCCGCCCCGGCGAGCGCGTGGGGCTGGTGGGGCGTTCGGGCGCCGGCAAGTCCACGCTCGTCAACCTGCTGCTGCGCTTCTACGAGCTGGAGCAGGGCAGCATTCGCATCGACGGGCAGGACGTCGGCAGCGTGACGCAGGAGAGCCTGCGCGCGGCGATCGGCATGGTGACGCAGGACACATCGCTGCTGCACCGATCGATTGCCGCGAATATCCGCTATAGCCGGCCGCGCGCGAGCGACGCGGAGGTGGAGGCCGCCGCGCGCAAGGCGCACGCGCACGAATTCGTCATCGGGCTGGAGGACTGGAAGGGACGCAAGGGCTACGAGGCGCACGTGGGCGAGCGCGGGGTCAAGCTCTCGGGCGGGCAGCGCCAGCGCGTGGCGATCGCGCGCGTCGTGCTCAAGGATGCGCCGATCCTCGTGCTCGACGAGGCGACTTCGGCGCTCGACAGCGAGGTGGAGCTCGCGATCCAGGAGCAGCTGCTCGGATTGATGGAAGGCAAGACGGTGATCGCCATCGCGCACCGCCTGTCCACCATTGCGCGCATGGACCGCCTCATCGTGCTCGACGCCGGCCGCATCGTGGAGGAGGGCACGCACGACGAGCTGCTGCGCCGGGGCGGGCACTACGCGAAGCTTTGGCGGCATCAGTCGGGCGGATTCTTGGCGCACGATCTGGCGCCCGCCGAGACAGTGGTCGAGCTGCCCGAGGAGCCGTTGGTCGACGAGCTGCGCGCCGAGACCCAGCCCGAGCCTTCGGTGGACGACGCGCCGGTGGTGACACGAGCTTAAAGACGGTCGGCGGGGTGTGGAAATCTGCGCACCCGCCGGCCTGGCAGAGCGGTATTCTGTGGACCTCACCTGCTAGAATTCCCCTCGATTCCGTCCCGGGACCCTCTTCGACAGTGCAACAGCCGATCCAAAAAGGGCACTCGCGGTTCCGGCTGGAGAGCGTTCGCAGCCAGATCCTTGCCTTTGCGATTCTTGCCGCGCTTATCCCGGCGCTCGTCATCTCGCTCATCTCCTACGCGCAAAGCCGCCGCGCGCTGACGGAGAAGATCACGCACGAGTTGGTGACCACGGGGTCGCAGGCCGCGCGGGAAGCCGACGTGTGGCTCAAGGAGCGCCTGTACGATCTGCGTGTGTTCGCCAACTCGTCGATCGTGTCCGAAACCGTGACCCGCGGTACCCGGCCGGCGCGTCTGGTGGAATACCTCAACTCGGTCCGGGCGCGCTTCGCGGACTACGAGGAGCTTCAGATCGTCGACGCAAGAGGCGCACTGGTCGCCAGCAGCGCGCCTTCTCCAAGTCCCGTGCGCTTACCCGAGGGTTGGGGAAAATCCGTAGAGTCGTCGCGGAGCCTGGTCGGCGAGCCGTACTGGGACGAGAAGGCGAAAAAGGTCGTCGTCGTTCTTGGCGTGCCCGTCCTGGGAGGCAACGGCCGGATTGCGGGCGCTCTTGTTGCACGCGTGAACTTCACGAGTCTGACGCAGGTCCTTGGCGCCTTGCGCACGCGCTGGAAGGGACATGTGTATCTGACGACTGAGCGGGGTACGCTGATCGCCGATTCGCGCAGCGGGCCTGCCGGCCGTGAGACGATGAGCTTGGCGCCGGAAATTGCCGAGCGATTGCTTGCGGCCGAGGGCGAGATCGTCGAGCATCGCGGCGTGGACGGAGTCGAGGTGCTGGGCAGCTCGCGGCGTCTGTCACAGGCGGCGTGGTTTGCCGCAGCGGACATGCCCGTTGAGGATGCCTATCGTCAGGCGATCCGGCTGCGGAACCTGGCCTTCGCGGTCATCGGCGTCCTCCTCGTCGTGACGACCATCGTTGCCTACTGGCTTGCGGCGCTCATTGCACGGCCTCTGGGCCGCCTGACGAGCGCCGCGGCGAAGGTATCTGCGGGCGACCTGTCGGTTGGACTGCCGGCGGGGGGCCGCGGTGAGGTGGGGTACCTCACCCAGGTATTCAACACCATGGTCGAGAGCCTGCGCAAGAACCGCGAGGAGCTCGAACGCCTGTCGACGACCGATGCTCTGACGGGGCTGGGCAACCGGCGGCAGCTGATGAATCTGCTGACGCAAGAGGTTGAGCGGGCCAAACGTGCGGCTCAGCCGTTCTCGATCCTGATGCTGGACATCGATCACTTCAAGAAATACAACGACAACCACGGTCATCAGGCCGGCGACGATGTGCTCGCGCGGGTTGGCATGGTGCTGAGCGATTCCATCCGGCCTTACGATTATGCCGCGCGCTATGGCGGAGAGGAGTTTCTGATAATGCTCTCGGCGACTTCGCTCGATGGCGCGCAGGAATCCGCGGAACGGATGAGGGAGAAGGTCCGGGCGGAGCGGTTCACGGGCGGGCCGGTGACGATCTCGATCGGGGTAGCCGAGTATCCCTCCCACGGCGATACCGCGAAGGCGGTCATCGGTCAGGCAGATGCCGCGTTGTACGAAGCCAAGCGCGCCGGCCGGGACCGGGTGATGTGCGCCGGGGTCAAGGTGGGCAAGAAGAAAGCGAAGGTGCAGGGACTCTAATTCTTCCGGCGGTCGACGAGCGAGCCGAAAATCCACCCTTCGTTTCCGGCCTCGTTGGTGATCCGTATCCATTCCCCGAGATACGAGAGGCCGGAAAGCGCGCTGCCCGGGTCGGTAGAGAATGAAACTGCGAAGTTCATGCCCGGCCCGGCCCGGACGTTGGCGCGCGTGGTGGCGCGCAGCTTGACCGGCGCCGCGAACGCGACTTCCCCCGGCCGCATTTTGCCTACCCCTGGACTCAACCCGCGCAGGCGCGCCGCCGCCTTGGCCTGGTTGGCGAGGTAGAGCGCGCCGCCGAAATTGCTCCGCTTGAATTCGGCGGAGCTCTGCTGCATCAGTCGGGACGCTTGCTTCACCTCGGGCGAATCGCGGCCGGAATCCTCGATCGATTGCAGCGCCACATCCGCCTCCGCCATGGCGGAAGCGGCTTCCGCGCGGGTCGCGAGCGAGCGCAGTTTGCCCATGGCGCCGACCACTTCCTGCAAGGCTTGTTCGAGCCGGGTGTTCAGGCGCTCGATCTGCGCGTCACGCTCCATGAGCTGGATTTCGAGCTGCGTCACGTGGCGCTCGAGTTCCGGATCGCGGATGATCTGAGTCCGAGGTTCGGCGGCCGGCGGGGGGCTCGGCGGAGGCGCCTCGGGCGCAGGAGACGCGCAGGCGCAAAGCGACAGCGCCACGACGATCGAAAACGTGCGGGACATAGAGCGGATAAGGATATCTTTATGCGCAGCTTGGGCCGCTTTGGCCGAGCGAGAACCTCGCATCCTGGCAACTCCCCGCCCGCGAATATCAAGCCCGACCTAATGATATCTCAGCCAGATCGCTTGCTGTCGATGGCCACGTGACAAAGGGCCGCTTTGATGTGCGTGGCCAGTTGCAGTAGGGCCCGGATCGCGCGGATTTCGCGAACGTCGCTACGAGCCGCGCGCAAACGATGCATTGGTAGCGACGCGGGCTCGAAGGCCTGGTACACCGAGCGCAAGAGATCTCGCGACCGCTAGGCGCGGGCGCCGAGCGATCGGGCCTTGGAGGAATGAGTGGTCAGGTGACCCGACGAGATCCGCGATGCGAGAACAGGAATAGGCCCAGGAGTGCCGCGGCGATGAGAATGAGCGTGTCCGGCTCGGGCACGCCGTACGCGACGTTGTCGATCCAAAGGTGGTCGCCTGGCGCCGCGGTCACGACCACCTTCTTGATATCGGAGGCGAGCGGAGGAACCAGTCCGGCGTAGTCCGCCCCGCTACCACCGGGTGGGAACAGTGCAAGCAACACGCTGGCCAACAAGGTATCGGTAGCGTCGAAAAACTCGACCATCGTGCCGGCGAAATTCGGATCGAATATCCCGAGGCCCACTTGCGATACCGGCACCCCGAAAGTAAGCGTTATGGTGCCACTCACGCCTCCAGGCGGGCGGATGCCGAGCGCGACACCGTCCACAAAATCCGGAAAGGTTGTCGACGCAACGAAACCATTGGTGTCGATGCCGTCGAGGTTTCGCGATCCGGTGATCGTCAGATTGGGCGCGAGAAAGGTGTTCGTAGCCTGGGCACCCGTCGGGAAGCCGGTGAATGTAACGACGTGGCCGGGTGGCAAGGGCAATCCGCCCGGTGACGTGATCACTAATGCGTGTGCGCCTTGCGTGAAAGCCAGAAGCAGGCTGGCGGCCGATACGACTTGGATCGTGCGCATCGATACTCTCCCCGCGGCGGCGAAGTTGAGGTGGCCCCGACAAAGGCGACCAAGCAACTTCTGCGCCGCGAAAAATAGAGTCAAGGAAACATGAGGTTATAAGAGCGCATGTGCGCCAATCAGTACGCGAACGTAAGATATTCCGACGGTTTTTTGAGCTGATGTCGGTGCCAATGGATCCGCGAAAACGATCGCTGCAAGGGTCGCGCTGCGTGCACTAGGGTGTGGTCTAAGCCGTAAGCGTCTCAAGCTGCCGGCCGCACATCAGTTCGCCGCGCAACAACAGCAGATCCGTTGGGGATCGACGAAGCGCAATCGTCAACACCTTACGTCGCGACGATTCCCGGGCGCCACGGAAAAGAAAAAGGCCGGTTCGACGACCGGCCTTTTCTTCGTGCATGACGCGAACGTTACTTCTTCATCGCGTCCATTGCGCCGGCCTTCGCGCCCGTCATGGCGCCAGCGGCGCCACCTTCTTTGGCGCCTTCGACGCCGCCCTGGGCGGTGGCGGCGGCGACGCCCTTCACCTTGTCCATGGTTTCCTTCGATTTGTCTTCGGCCGCGGCCTTCATCGCGTCGCCGGTGGTCGGCGCTGCGGCCTGGTCGGCTTTAGGCTCGTCGGCCTTGACATCGGATTGAGTGGAAGCGGCTGCGGGTTCAGTAGCAGCCGTCGTCGGCGCGGGTGTCGCAGCCGGTGTCGCCGCAGCGGGGGCCGCAGGGGCGGCGGGGGCCGCGGGTTCGTCTTTGCCGCACCCGGTCAGCGCGAAGGTGGTAGCGGCAGCGAAAATCATGAGCGTACGATGCATTCTTAGATATCCTCGTTTTGGGAATGAGTAAGGTTGACTGAAGGCGGCCAGCTTCGACCCGCGGAGCGGATCGTTTCGCGCTAGCTAGCATCGCCAAGACTACCTTAACACGTCTGACGCTACGCTGACGAAGGTGATCGGCGCAACAGCGTTCACGGATCGAGATAATTGTCGGGCGGGAGAGACAGTTGCGCTGCTGTCGCCTCACGACGACGCGCTCAGCGCGAAGAGCCCGCGCGCGGCGGGCTCGGTGCGACGAATCGCGTTAGGAGGTGTGCGCAGCGTGCGGCCAGTCCGAGGCCGCCGTGGCGTTGTCGGGTTGCGGTTGCTTGCGGTCGCGGCTGAAGTGGTGGAGCAGGCAGAGCCAGCCGCCGTAGGCGAGAAAACCGCCGCCCACAACACCCATGATCCAGAAGAGCGCGTTCAGAATGGTCGTCGAGTCCACGAGTGCCTCCGTCGGGTCAGAATTGCTTGATGGGCATCGCCAAGTCGCCACTCGGTGGCGGCGGCGTCTCGGGCAGGTACACGGTGCGCTCACCACGGACGAGCGGCGCGTCCCGTTCGATCGCAAGTGCTGTCTGATGCGCGCTTGCCGAAGCCTCGACCGCAGGTGCCTTGGCCGTCCTGGTTGGGTGGGTGGTCTCGAGCGGCTGCGCGAAAAGGACCACCCCGAGCATCGCGGCGCCGTAGAAGGCGAATGTCGCGCCGGCGAACGCGAAGGCGGGGTGGGCACCGGAATCCTTGACCATGCTCAGACGGGACTTCATGCGAATCTCCTTTGTCCTTCCCCGGGCTTGTATGCAGCGCTTGCCCGATGGAAAAGACTCTAGGGTTTCGCTCGTCCGGTTTCGCCGTCGCGTGACCTAACGGATTTGTGTCGTATTCACATTTTCCGCGCCGCACCAGGCGTACGCGTGACTTGCCTACCGAGGCAACCGTGCCCGAAGGCGGGCGTCGGATGTCGTAGTCGGGGTCCTCGCCGATGTCCGGAATCCGCGCGAGTCGCGGCGCCACCCGCCCGGATAGATCAGTTCGCCTCGATCGCGCCGAGCACCCGCGGCTCGCCGGTGCCGTTGAGCGCGAGGATCACGCCGCCGCCCGACACCGCGCCGTGGCCGGTGAGGGCGCTGATCGTGACCTGGTGCGTCACCAGAATCACGGGTGGTCCGTCGGTGGGAAGCCTTGCGAGAAAGGCGCGCAGCGCGGCGAGCCGGCCCTCGCGCTCCTGCGGGCGGCGGAAGAACGAGTTGAGCGCGGGCAAGTCCGCGACGGGCCCGAGATCGAGCAGGCGCGCGGTGTCGCGGCAGCGGCACCACTGGCTGGAATAGATCCGGGCGCGCGCGACGCCGGCGCTCGCAAGCCGCTTGCCCAACTCAGCCGCCTGCGCCCGGCCCGTGGCGTCGAGATTACGCTGCGTCAGGCAGTCGTCGAGAGCGAAGTGCGCCGGATCGCCGCCCCCCGGCGCGAGCGCGTGGCGCAGGATCAGCACGCGCCCGGGCTTGGTGAGCTCGCTGAGGGGCAGCGCCTCGGCCGCGTGCGCCGCCTGGCCGAGCAATGGGCTGAAAAACTGGCCAACCGCCAGAAGCAGCGCGGCCAGCGGGGTCGCTGTGCGGATGCGGCACATGGCGGCGCCGACCTTGGTCGGCAGTCGATCAGGCCCGATGCTCTTTCGGCAGCACTCCGGCGCGCTCGATCTTCTTCATCGAATCGATAGTGAATTCCGAGCTCGGCATGTTGCCAGCGATCACGACCATCAATACCGAATCCTTGTTCTTGGGGCCCTTGGTCACGTTCTGGAAACGGCGCACGACGCCGGGCGGGAAGGAGATGAGATCGAGCGGCTTCAGGTCCACGTGCTGGAGCTTGCGCTTGTTGTCCAGCCAGCTCGCGCGCCAGACGCCGGTCATGCAGACGAAGGTCTCGTTGGTGTCGTGGTTGTGGAGCATCGGGCCCTTGCCCGGCTTGGCCGTGCAGTAGGCGAGGTTGAAGCCCTCCGTGATCTTGATCGCGGACATGCGCGCGAGCTCGATGCCCACGGGCGACTGCTTGCCGCCTTTCTCCACCTTGGGCGGCTGGAAGCCGATGACGTTGTAGAGCTTGCGCTCGCAGCCCGGCATCTTGCTGTCCGGCAGGCCGCCGTCGGAGCCTTTCAGCTTCTTGAAGCGCGCGACGCGCTTCATCATCTGCTTGCGCGACAGGCCCTTCTTCGGCAGGGTTTCCTTGTATGCCATGTGTGCCTCCTTCGATCCGTGTCCAGCCCGCTTCGCTTCTAAACGCGGTGTCTGAAGCTTAACTCGGCGCGCGCGCTTTGTCCCGCCCGGAAGGTCGTGACGACCCGGCGCCGCTACGGATTTACGCCACCGGACCGCTGCGCCTCTCGCATCAGCTCGGCTTCCGCCTCGCGCGCGATCGCGCGTGTCATGCCGTCGAAGACGAAGACATGCAAGGGATACATCGCGTACCAGTACAGCAGGCCCCAGACGCCCGCGGGGTGCCAGTAGGCCGTCGCCGTGATGCGCGTGCGCTGTTCGTCATGCCGTGCAATGTCGAACTCCAGCACGCCCGCGCCCGGCGCCCGCATTCCGAACAACAAAGTGAGCCGCCGCTCGGGTTTCACGCCGATCACTCGCCAGGAATCGACGGTGTCCCCGAGCCGCAATTCGGTCGGATGCCGACGGCCATGCATGAGGCCCGCTCCGCCGACCATCCAGTCCACGATCTCGCGGATCGTCCAGAGAAAGTTGGCGTAGAAGTAGCGGTTCTCGCCTCCGATCCGGCTGACGACGCGCCAGACCGCATCCGGCGAGGCGCTCGCGAAGGCGCTTCCGGAGGCGCGCTTCGCGTAGTACGCGTAATCCATGCGGTAGTTGCGGAAGACGAATGCGCCCTCGGTCCAGCGTGCGGCGACGGAGTGCTCCCGCTCCGCCTCGAGGGCCGCATCGACGGATTCGCGAAAAGTGAGCAGCCGCTGCGGCACCAGGCGCCGCAGCTCGGCGTCGTCCGCGCTGAAGTCATGCTTGAGCCCGCCGATCAGCGCGCGGGCGACGTTCGTGGGGACGGCGGTCACGAACTTGAGCCAGTAAGCAGAGAGCTCGGGCGACAGCACAGGCACCGGAATGATCAGCGGCCGTTTGCCCGCTCGCCGCGCGATCTCGCGCATCATTTGTTCGTAGGTGAGCGTCTCCGGCCCGGCAGCGTCGTAAATTCCACCTTCCGTCTCGGGGATCTCGAGCACGCGCGTCATGTACCGCAGGATGTTGTCCAGGGCGATCGGCGGTGACTTCGCGCGCACCCAGCGGGGGGTGAGCATCACCGGCAGGTGCAGGACGAGATCCCGCATGACTTCGAAGGCGGCCGATCCGGGCCCGACGATGATGCCTGCACGAATCTCGGTCACCGGCACACGGAACCGGCGCAGCACTTCGCCAGTGTCCCGCCTCGACAGCAGGTGCTCCGAATTTGCCCCCGGCGGGACGAGCCCGCCAAGATAGACGATGCGCTCGACACCGGCCGCTTCGGCCGCGCGCGCAAAGTTCTCGGCAGCGTCCAGGTCGATGCGGCCGAAGCGTTTGCCGGCGGCCATCGAATGAACCAGGTAATAGGCGAATCGCGCACCGGCGAGCGCTGCCTCCAGCGTGTCGGGCTTCAGCGCATCGGCGCAGACCAGCTCAACCCCTTTCCACCCGCGCGCCTCGAGCACCTCCGGCGAGCGCGCGGCGGCACGCACCCGATAGCCGAGGTCGCGAAGCCGCGGAACGAGGTTGCTGCCGATGTAACTCGTCGCGCCGAATACGAGCACGAGCGAGGCGGCGGCGGGCACGAGCGCGGTGCTAGCGCACGATCTCGCGCGCGGGTCGGCGCACGTCCATCTCGTAGTCGAGCTCGACCACGGGCGGCCTGCAGGCATGCCAGGTGAGCCCGGACGCTGCCGCGCCGCGCTGCGCGATCTCCTCCACGACCAGCGGGCCCATGTCGTACACAGTGTAGGCCTGCGTGGCCGCGGCGTCCCGCCACGAGAAGCCGAGCGCCTGGAGCCGGCCCTCCATGACCCCCATGACGTAACGCACCTTTTCGCGCATCGCGGCGAGCGAGCGGTCGCCGCGGCGGACGATGTGGTCGCGGTAGTTCGGTTTGAGCTCCGGCGCCTCGCCGCCGCCCGCGACGACGAACGTGCCCGGCGCGGAGGTGCCAGCCGGCACGGTGTAGGAGAACGCGTACAGGGCGGGCGCGGCCGGCGGGTTCACCACCGGGCAGACGTTGGTGCGCGCGACCGGGTTCACGCCGTCGCGATAGATGCCCCAGCGCTCGAGCGTCTTCACGTACTCCCGGTTGAACGCGATGAAGCCCTCCTCGGTGAAGGGCGCGGGCGAGCGCAGCTCGCAGGCGCAAAAGGAGGTGGGCGGCCGGCCCACGGCCGCGAGGTGCGCCTCGACCGCGCCGAAGCCCTCGGCGAGCGGCAGGGGCTTAATGAAGTGAACGCGCTCGATCTCGAACCCCGGCTCCGCGGCCACGCCGGCCGAGTACTGGAAGGGGCCCTTGATGTAACGGTATCCACCAGGTGCGAACGTGATTACTTCGGCCATGGTCATTGCTCCTTTTTCAAATCACGCCAAGGTACGCCTCGCGGATCGCGGGATCGTCGCGCAGCGCGGCGCTCGCGCCGGCGCGCGTGATCCGGCCCGAGTCCATCACGAAAGCCTCTTTTGCCAGATCGAACGCGGTCGCGACGTCCTGCTCCACCACCAGGATGGTCAGGCCGTCCCGGTTCAGCGCCTGCAGCGCGTCGCACAGCGTGTCGACGGCGGCGGGCGCGAGACCGAGCGAGAGCTCGTCGA
>JBFJOO010000099.1:0-16162 GCA_041617635.1 Burkholderiales bacterium
GCAGAAGAGCTTCGTCTTTCCCGAATGGCTGGTGTTCGTCATCGTGCCGCCGGTGATGCTGATCCTGTTCGGGATCTACCTCCGCCTGGTCGTGCGCCCGCAGGCGGCACAGGCCGCCGTGACTCCGCGCGACGGGGTCTAGTTCAGTTGGCTTGGTACGAAATTCTCGCGCTGCTGATCGGCATGCTGATCGGCTTCATGGCGCTCGGCCTGCCGGTGGTGTTCGCGTTCTTCGCGGCGAATCTCGTCGGCGCGTTCATCTTCATGGGCGGCGACAAGGGCGTGATGCAGCTCATGCGCAATGCGGTCGACTCGGTGCAGAGCTTCGCGCTTCTGCCCATCCCGCTTTTCATCTTCATGGGCGAAGTGATGTTCCACACCGGTGTCGCCGCACGGGCGATCGATGCCGTGGACAAGCTGATCGCGCGCGTGCCCGGCCGCCTGGCGCTGGTGGCGATCACCGGAGGCACGATCTTCTCCTCGCTCTCGGGCTCGACCATCGCCAACACCGCGATGCTCAGCGCGACGCTCCTGCCGGAGATGTACCGGCGCGGATATCACTCTTCGATCTCCGTCGGGCCGATCGTGGCCGTCGGCGGGCTCGCGATGCTGATTCCGCCTTCGGCACTCGCGGTGCTGCTCGGATCGGTCGCGCGCATTTCCATCGGCGAGCTGCTGGTGGCCTCGATCATTCCGGCGTTCATCCTCGCCGTGCTGTTCTTCGCCTACGTGATCATCCGCTGCTGGCGCAATCCGCAGATTGCGCCGCCCTACGACGTGGCGACGCTCAGCTGGCGCGAGCGGCTCATGCCGTTCGTGAAGTACGTCCTGCCGCTGATGAGCCTCTTCGTGGTGGTGGTCGGCAGCATCATCGGGGGTATCGCGACGCCGACCGAATCCGCGGCACTTGGTGCCGTCGGATCGCTCGCCGCCGCGGCGGCCTACCGGTGTCTGGACTGGAAGAGCTTCAAGATATCGGTCAACCAGACACTGCGGTTCACGGTGATGACGCTCTTCATCATCTGCGGCTCGATCACCTTCTCCCAGATCCTCGCCTTCACGCAGGCGTCGAACGGTCTGTCCGAGCTCGTCACCGGGTCCGGACTTCCCCCCCTCGTCGTGCTCGTGGGCATGTTGGGCGTCCTCATGTTTCTCGGCTGCTTCATGGACCAGGTGAGCATGATGATGATCACTGCGCCGCTCTTCATGCCGGTGGCCGAGCATCTCGGTCTCAACCCGGTGTGGTTCGGCGTGCTCATGCTGATGATCCTCGAGATCAGCCTCGCCACGCCGCCGTTCGGGTTGCTGCTGTTCGTCGCCAAGGGAGCGTCGCAGGACACCTCGATGCGCGAGATCATCCTGTCGGTCCTGCCCTTCATCGGCATCGCGCTCGCCGTGGTGGCGCTGCTGATCGCGTTTCCCGACCTGACGCTGATCCTGCCGCGGATGATGTCGCCCTAGCGGGCCGTTTGAATATCCCCCGGCTGCGTGGGCGGAGTTCTTCAAACACACTGCTAGGCGCTCACTGTCTGGCGCCTCAGCGTGCGGGACGGCGCGCGATGACGAGCGCGACGAGGAGCGCCGCGGCGAGCGACCAGGCGAGCATGGGCAGCCAGGCCTGAATCTGCGCGAAGAGCGGATCCTGGTTGAGCTCGGTTGCCACCACGCCGATGCGCAGGAACGTCGCGACCGCCAAGAGCGAGAAGAGGGCGCCGGTCAGCAAACCTTCCCGTCCCGTGTGGCCGAGCGCGATCGCGGCCGCAAGCGCCGCCGCAAGCACAGCGCCCCACGCTGCGCCCGCCACGAACTGCGCTGCGACGAGGGATGCGAGACTGCCCGCCGTGGCCGCGGCATACAGCGCCAGCGCGCCGATGACGGTTGCCATCGCCACCATCGTGACCCCGCCATAGCGTCGGGTGAGCGCACTGGCGGGCAGCACGCAGAGGTTGAAGCCGATCCAGAAGATCGGCATCAGGTAGGGCAGGTCGCCGGCCTTTGCGAAGCGCAGGTAGCTCGGCGCCGAGTTCAGCGCGAAGTTCACCTGGAAACCGCAGCCGATCAGCGCAATGCCCGCGAGAAACGCGACGATCACCGCGCCGCTCGGGCGAAACGCACGCGCGGCGGCGGAGGCGACGGCCGGCGCGGCGCCCGCCAGGCGGCGCTCGGCCCGCACGATGCCGAGCGTCGCGGCGGCGAGGGCGATGGTCGAGATCGCGAACGGCAGCCGCGCGTCCATTCCGCGCAGCGTGACGGCAAGGTAAGGGGCCGCCGCGAACGCGATCCCGAGCCCGAGCATCGACAGGCTCGCGAGCCACGGCACCGACGGCGCCGGCGCGTAGCGCCCGAGCAGCACGAGCGGCGGCGCGCGCAGCGCCGAGGATGTCGCGGTCCACACCACGATGAGCGCGAGAAACAGGGCTCGCGCCGACTCGCCCTCGCGCACGACGAACGGCATCGCAGCCGCGGCCGCGCAGGAGACGACGGTGAGTGCGACGACCCATTTGCCGAGCCGCCCCACGATCCGTGCGACGCGGTCCGCGGCCACGCCCATCACGACGTCCATCACCGCGAAGATCGCCTGGTCCGCCAGCAGGATGAGCAGCACCGCCTTCGCGTCCAGGCCCACCTGGCGCGCGAGCTGCGGCAGGTAGATCACGTAGACGACCCAGGTCGCCGCGAACAGGAACTGCACGGCGCCGAGGTAGACGCCGATACCGTGCGGCGTCCGGACCCGCGTGCCGTCGGTCACGGAGTGCTCCGGACGTGGTCTTGCGTCGCTACTCGTGCCGGAGCGCCGCCGGGGAAATCAGCACGCCGAACTGCTCGCACCAGATCACCACGCTGCCGAAATTGGCGAGGTTCACGCCTTCCGGCACGGAGTAATTCTGGCTGCCCTTGAACGCCCGGAGCCGGCCGAGGTCGACGAACATGGTGCGCGCAACCTCCGTCGAAGGGGTCACGTTCTTGTCCGGCACGAGATAGACGTGGTACTTCGGACCGGGCCCCACTTCGAAATCGTTCTCGAGGTGGAGGAGGTCGGCGTACACCGTGACGCCGCCCTTGCCGTGGTGGATCGGGTCGGAAGGATTGGCGTGGATGAACGTGCCCTTCGCGACCACCTTGCGCACGGACCGGTCCTCGACCTTGTCCGCGGCGACGATGTCGGCGAGGAAGATGTAGGGATACGCGAAGACGCCGAGTGCGAACCCGGCGGCGACGCCGAGCAGTCCGCCGACGATGAATGTCAGGATGTACTTGGCCATGGTCCCTTGCCCCCCCTCGAGTATCGAATTACCGGATCGGAATCACAAGATCGGAATCACGAGATCGGAACTACGGAATGTACGTATTTTCCAGGGCGATCGGGCCGCGCACGCCGTAGGCTCAGGCCGGCGCGAACCGGCGTGTCGAGCGCAGCAGCAGCCAAAGAGCGATCGACACGTTTAGCAGGTTCCAGGCGATGCCGTTCATGAACGCGGCGTCGTAGGAGCCGGTGAGGTCGTAGATCGCGCCCGACATCCAGCCGCCCAGCGCCATGCCGAAGAGCGTCGCCATGATCACGGTCCCGATCCGCGTGCCGGCTTCGCGGGGCGAGAAGAACTCGCGGATGATCAGCGCGTACGATGGCACGATCCCGCCCTGGAAGAGGCCGAAGAGCGCGGAGACCACGTAGAGCGACACCAGGCCCTCCGAGCCGAGATAGAGGAAGAGCGCGACGCCCTGCAGCGTCGAGCCGAGCAGCAGGGTGCGCAAGCCGCCGACGCGATCCGCGATCCAGCCCGATACGAGCCGGCTCACGATGCCGAACCCGAGCATCAATGAAAGCATCTCGGCGCCGCGCGCGGCGCCGTAGCCGAGGTCGCTGCACAGCGCGACGATGTGCACCTGCGGCATCGACATCGCCACGCAGCACGCCGTACCGGCGATGATGAGGAGCGTTTGCAGCGCCCGCGGGGTGAGGCCCAGGGTGAGCGGCGATCGGCCGGCGGCCGAGCCGGTGCCGCCCGCGACATCGAGGATCGGCACCGGACGTCTCAGCACCAGCGCGAGCGGCAGCATCGCGATCACGATGAAGATTCCGATTCCGATGTACGTCGCGCGCCATCCGTCGGTTTCGATGAAGTGCTGCACGACCGGCGGCCAGACGGCTCCGGCAAGGTAGTTCCCGCTCGCGCAGATCGCCACCGCGATGCCGCGCCGGCGGTTGAACCAGAACGAGACGTCGGCAACGAGCGGCGCGAAGGTGGCGGAGCTTCCGACGCCGACCAGCAGCCCCTGTGCGATCGCGTACAGCCACATGCTGCTCGCGGCGCCCGCCGCGACCATGCCGGTGCCCAGTGCGATCGTGCCCGCGATCACCGGGACGATGACGCCGAACCGGTCGGAGAGCCGCCCCATCAGCACGCCGCCCATGCCGAAACCCACCATGGTGAGCGTGTAAGGCAGCGATGCCGCGCCCCGCGCGACGTCGAACTCCGCCTGCACCGCCGGGAGCACCACCACCACCGACCACATGCCCACGCCGCCGAGCGTCGAGAGCATGAGCGCCGTGAAGAGCCGCGCCCACGCGTAAGGCGACTCCGCCAGGCTCGGCGGCGCGGCGGCGCTGCGCCCTGTCCCCATCGGTCTTGCTTTCCTTGGCACGCCGCGCGGCAGAAGCGCCTCGGGCAGCGTGAAGTTACCTCACTTTCCGGGATCGCGGATCGCGCGCCGGAACTCACTGCCGATTGCGTGTTGTGCGCCCGTGGCTTTCTGGGGAGAATCGGGCGCTGTCGCGACGCCTTCGCGCCGAATCGATGCCTCTCGAGAGATCCGAAGCGCCTCCTCCTCCCGTCCGCCAGGCGCTCGCCGATTTTGGCGGGCTCTACGCAGTCAATGCCGTCGTCGCGTTCATCTTCGCCGCGTCGGCGCCGGTCGCGATCGTGCTCGCCGTGGGCACTCGGGGCGGACTCACCGCCGACGATCTCGCGTCGTGGCTCTTCGGCGCCTTCTTCCTGAACGGGCTGATCAGCATCGGATTCTGCTGGTGGTACCGGCAGCCGCTCGTCTTCTTCTGGTCCATCCCCGGAACGGTGCTTGTCGGCCCGGCGCTCGGCCATCTCACGTTTCCGGAGGTGATCGGCGCTTTTCTCGCTACGGGCTTGCTGATGCTCGTGCTGGGCCTCTCGGGCTGGGTGCGGCGGGCGATGGAAGCGGTGCCCATGCCGATCGTGATGGGCATGGTTGCCGGCGTCTTCCTGCGCTTCGGGCTGGATCTCGTTTTTGCTTTCCGCGACGATTTCTGGATCGCGGCACCGATGGCCGCCGCCTTTCTGGCCCTCAGCGTGGCCCCGCGGATCGGTCGCGCGATCCCCCCGCTCATCGGCGCGCTGATAGTGGGCGCGGTGCTGATCGCCGTGCTGGGCCGGTTCGAGTCGGGAGGCGCGAGCGTGCTCGCGTTTGCGCACCCGAATCTGTACCTGCCGGTGTTCTCGTGGCAGGCGATGGTCGAGCTCGTCGTCCCGCTCGCGATCACGGTGCTCGTTGCGCAGAACGCGCAGGGCATCGCCGTGCTGCGCGCGGTAGGCCACGCGCCGCCGGTGAACGCGATCACCGCCGTGTGCGGCGTGGGCTCGCTGGTCGCCGGAATGGTGGGCACCGTATCGACCTGCCTGACCGGCCCGGTCAACGCGATCATCTCCGGCTCGGGCGAGAAGCACCGGCACTACACCGCGGGCATCTTCGTCGGCGTCCTCGCGCTGGCGTTCGGCCTCGCGGCCCCGGTGTTTACCCGCGTGATGCTGGCGACTCCCGGTGCATTCATCGCCACGCTGGCGGGGCTGGCGATGTTGCGCATCCTCCAGACGGCGTTCACCGTATCCTTCAACGACCGGTTCACGCTGGGTGCGCTGGTCACGTTTCTCGTCACGGTCGCGGATGTGCCGATCTTCAATATCGGAGCACCGTTCTGGGGACTCGTAATCGGGTTCGCCGCCTCCTGGCTGCTCGAGCGCGGGGATTTTCGGCCCGTTCAATCATGATGCGGCGCGGCGTGCGACGATTGAGCGCGTGCGCCGGATTGGCGTAACATTTCGCTTGCAGCTAGGCGGACAGCGTCCGCGAGTTCAGCATCTACTTTTCGACAACTCACGCGCCATCCACTTTATGGACGAACTCGGCGACTGGGCATTTCCGGAGAGCGTGCAGCCGCAGTCGGCGGACGTGCGATTCGACCTCGACGCCGCGCTCGATGCGGTCGTGCAGGTGCGTGCCGAGATTCCAGAGGACGCGTTTACCGCGTCGATCCTCGGCACCGACCGGGCCGGCAACGGCGTGGTGATCCGCGATGACGGGTTGGTGCTGACGATCGGCTATCTGATCACCGAGGCCGAGACGATCTGGCTCACCACGAACCGCGGCACGGTGGTCGCGGGGCACCCGCTCGCGTATGACCAAACGACAGGTTTCGGCCTGGTGCAACCGCTCGGTCGGCTCGATGTGCCGCCTCTGCCGCGCGGATCGGCGGCGCGGTGCGCGTTCGGGGACGACGTGATCATCGTCGGGCAGGGCGGGCGGGAACACGCGCTCAAGGCGAAGGTGATCGCGGTACGGGAATTCGCAGGCTACTGGGAGTACGTGCTGGACCAAGCGGTGTTCACGGCGCCCGCGCACCCGCAATGGGGCGGCGCGGCGCTGATCGGCACCGCAGGCGAGCTGCTTGGCATCGGATCGCTCCTGGTCGAGGAGACCGTGGCCGGCCAGTCGATCCAGGGCAACATGATCGTGCCGATCGATCTTCTGGGGCCGATTCTCGACGACATGCTCAAGCTGGGCCGTCCTGCGCGACCGCCGCGCCCGTGGCTCGGCATGTATACGACCGAGATGCGCGGCCAGCTGATCGTAGGCGGGCTTGCCGAAGGCGGCCCGGCGCATCGCGCGGGCGTGCGCATGAAGGACATGGTGCTCGAAGTTGCGGCCGAGCGCGTGACCGGACTGGCGGACCTGTTCCGCCGCGTGTGGCGGCTCGGATCCGCAGGAGTCGAGGTCCCGCTCACGCTGGCGCGCGACGGCGAGCTCATGCGCGTTCGCTTGCGCTCGGCCGATCGCAACGATTTCCTGAAGAAGCCCCAGCTGCACTGAGCGGCATCGGCGCCTCCGGCACGATTTCGCGCAGGCCGCTTCCCGGCGTTCAGCGGTGCCGGGCGAGCGCGAGTTCGATCGCGTGCGCGACCGCGAGCACGTGGCGGTCGCGGAGCGCGGTGCCGCATACCATCAACCCGACCGGAGCGGCGCCCGGGGCGTGGCACGGCACGGTTGCCGCGCAGCCGTCGAGGAAGTTGATCAGGCCGCAGTTGCGCAGCAATCGCGAGTTCCAGCGGAAGTACGCCTCGTCGCTCGCGCTCGCCTCCGCGATGGTCGGCGCGACGCACGGAACGGTGGGCATCACGATCGCGTCGAAGGGTGCCGCCGCAGCCGCCACCTCACGCATGA
Organism: Burkholderiales bacterium; assembly: GCA_041617635.1. Classification (GTDB taxonomy): domain Bacteria; phylum Pseudomonadota; class Gammaproteobacteria; order Burkholderiales; family SG8-39; genus JAABRB01. The sequence goes on from JBFJOO010000099.1 coordinate 7,471, forward strand.
ACGTCTCGCGCAAGAGACCGATCGCCACGAGGTCCGGTCCGGTGATGCGATCGCCGAGCGCGATGCGCTTGCCGACACGCGGATCGTATTCGTCGATGCGCTGCGACCACGCCCGATGGATCGCGGCGGCCTCGGCACCCGCGAACCCGCCGCCCTTGAAATACTGGTCCTGGCGGTCGAATGCGGGCATCGCGACCTCGGTGACGATCGCGCCGGCGCTTCCGAGCCGCGTCAGGGCCTGCTCGAAAGTCTTGCCGACGTGCGGCTCCAGATCGTCGAGCGCGCTCGAGCGCGGCAGCATCAGCCGTAGGCCCTGCGCCGAGAGTGGGGCAAGCGGCGCGGCCGGTTCGCCGGCGAGCACGGCGTCGTAGGCCGCGCAGCACGCGATCGACCGCGCCAAGGGTCCGACCGAATCGAGCAGGAAGGAAAGCGGAAACGCCCCCTCGCGCGGCACGCGTTGCGCCGTCGGCTTGAACCCCGCGATGCCGTTCAGCGCGGCGGGGATGCGCACCGACCCGCGCGTGTCGCTGCCGAGTCCCATCACGCACATCCCGTCGGCGACTGCGACGCCCGCGCCGGACGAGGAGCCGCCCGGCACGCGACCGGTCGCGCGATCCCACGGATTGCGCGGCGTGTCGAAGTGCTGATTGAGTCCGACCGCGCCGAATGCGAACTCGACCATGTTGGTCCGGCCGACGATGATCGCACCCGCCGCGCGCAAGCGCGCGACGACCGGAGCGTCGCAAGCCGCGGGCGGCGCATGCGCGAGGATCTTCGAACCGGCGCGAGTGACGTCGCCGCCGACGTCGAAGAGATCCTTCACCGAGACCGGGAGCCCGTCCACCGGCGAGCGGACGACGCCCGCGCGACGCAGCCGGTCGGCGTGATCGGCCTCCGTGCGCGCCATGTCCGCGTAGATCTTCAGGAAGGCGCGCGCGCCTTCACCGGCCGGATCGGCGATGCGCGCAAGGGCCTCTTCCACGAGCGCACGGCTCGTGGTGCGCCGGGCCGCGAGATCCGCGGCGAGGGCCGCGACGGTCGTCACCTTGGGGCCCGCTAAAGAGATACCGGAAGCAGCACGTGCACCCGGCTGACGGTCTGCCCCTAGACTCCGAGGAGAGGTAGCTGCCCCGCGGGGTAGCGCGTGCCCTGCACCTTGGAGGCATCGATCGTGCCGGACAGCGTGGCGACCTCGTCGGCGGAGAGCTTCACGTCGAGCGCGGCGAGGTTCTCGCGCAAATGCGTGCGGCGCTTGGTGCCGGGGATCGGCACCATGTCGCCGCCCTGCGCGAGCAGCCACGCCAGCGCGAGCTGCGCCGGCGTGCAGCCCTTGGCGGCCGCCATCTCGAAGAGCGGGCGCACGAGCGCGGCGTTGCTCTCGACGTTCCCGGCATGGAAGCGCGGGTGGTCGCGCCGGCGGTCCTTCTCGCCGAGATCCGCGAGGCTCTTGATCGCGCCGGTCAGCATGCCGCGTCCGAGCGGCGAGTAGGGCACGAATCCGATGCCGAGCTCGCGGCACGTCGCGAGGATGTCGCCCTCGACTTCCCGGCACCATAGGGAGTATTCGGTCTGCAGGGCCGCGATCGGATGCACCGCTGCCGCGCGGCGGATCGTCTTGGCCCCGGCCTCCGAGAGGCCGAGGTAACGGACCTTGCCCTGCTCGACGAGCCGCTTCATCGCGCCGACGGTGTCCTCGATCGGCACGCTCGCGTCCACGCGGTGCTGGTAGTAGAGGTCGATCGTCTCGACGCCAAGGCGGGCGAGGCTCGCGTCGCACGCCTCGGCGACGTACTCGGGCCGGCCGTTCGCGGCGGGCTTGCCGTCGGGCGACCGCACGTTGCCGAACTTCGTGGCGATCAGGGCCTTCTTGCGATAGCCGCCGGCGAGCGCGCGGCCCACCAGCTCCTCGTTCTTTCCCTCCGCGTAGGCGTCCGCGGTGTCGAGAAAGTCCGCCCCCGCATCGAGCGCCTCGCGAATGGTGGCGATGGCCTCGTCCTGGTCCACCGGCCCGTAAAGGGCCGTCATGGCCATGCAACCCAGGCCGAGGGCCGAGACTTCCAGACCGGTCTTGCCAAGGCGGCGTCGCTGCATGTGCTCCTCCTGCGAGTGTGTTCCCGAGCGTGGCAGTCTACGGGATCTGGCGGAATCGCGACGCTTGGCACCTCGCAGGCGCCGTTCAGCGGCTAGTGCGTGACGGATCGGGCTCGTCCCAGTTACGATCGAGCGATGCATCGCAGCGGCGACGCGGCGGCCCGCGCGACCGGAAGCCGGGCAGGCTGGCGCCGCGCTCGAAAGCAGGGACCATGACGGGAAGCAATGACGCATTGACCGACGTTCGAGACCAGGCGCCCGAGCCCTCCCCCGCCACGGCCGAAAAGGCGGCCCACGAGATCACCGCCGAGTACGCGGGGCGCACGCGCGAGCAGGGGTTGCGGCTCGCACGGCGCCTCTATGTGCCGCGCGTCCTCGCCCTCGGCCTGGGCGCGCTCTGCGTGGCGGCCGTGCTCTACGAGAACCACGCCCCCTTGGCGATGTGGGTGGCGCTGGTCATCAACTGCTTCGTCTGGCCGCACGTCGCGTATCGCCTGGCGGTGCGCAGCCGGGACCCGCACGGTGCCGAGGTCCTCAACCTGCTCGCCGATTCGACGTTGGGCGGGATGTGGATCGCGCTGATGGCGTTCAATACCCTGCCGAGCGTCATGCTGATCGCCATGATGAGCATGGACAAGATCAGCGTCGGTGGCGCGCGGCTCCTCGCGCGCGGAGTCGGGCTGATGATCGTGGGCTGCGCGATGACGGTGGCGCTCTTCGGTCTGCATTTCTTCCCGCAGACCTCGACCTTCGTGATGCTCGCCTGCATCCCGCTCCTCGTCTCCTATCCGATCATCGTCGGGGTGACCACCTACCGGCTCGCACGGCGGGTCCGCGAGCAGAACCGCACGCTCGCCACGCTGAGCCGTACGGACGGATTGACCGGGCTTCTCAACCGCACGCATTGGCTGGAAGTCGTCTCGAGCGAGCTCAAGCGCCACTGGCGGACCGACGCGCCGGTGTCCCTCCTGATGCTCGACGTCGACCATTTCAAGGAGGTGAACGACCGGTTCGGTCACCCGGTGGGCGACGAGGCGCTCCGCAATATCGCGCAACTGCTCCGCGAATCGCTGCGCGACCCCGACACGCCCGGGCGCTACGGGGGCGAGGAGTTCGGCGTGGTGCTTCCCGACACCACCTCAGAGGGTGCGTGCGTGATCGCCGAGCGCGTCCGCCGGAGCATCGAGGAGACAGTCGCGGCGCGCAAGCCCGAGGTCCGTTGCACGGTCAGCATCGGTGTCGCGGAGGCGACCGCCGATCTCTCGGACTCGCGGCAATGGATCGAGCGCGCCGACCGGGCGCTCTACCGCGCGAAGGCGCTGGGTCGGAATCGGACGGTGCGCCATGTCGGCGCCGCTCCCGGCGAGGCGGTCATCGCCGACCTGCTGGAGGTCTAGGAAACCTTCGCAATGGTCCGACTTGTCGGACTATGGCGCTCGCGATAGGGGATTCGCAAAAGGGGACGCGTCCCCTCTTGCAGCGTTTCCCCGGTGCGGACCGAGCAAGGCCCGGTTCACTGCGGCGCTTCGCCGAGCACGACGGTGCGGTGGATCACACGGCGCTCCGCGCCGGTGTCATACCCGGTTGCACAGTGCATGGTCCAGCGGTTGTCCCACATCACCACGTCGCGGGGTTGCCAGCGGAAGGCGAGCGTGAAGCGCGCGCTGGTCGCGTGCGCGATCAGCGACTCGAGCAACGCGCGTCCCTCGGCTTCGGGCAAGCCCGCGAAGCCACCGACGTGGTAGCTCACGTACAGTGATTTTCTGCCGGTACTCGGATCGCGCCGAACGACCGGGTGCTCGAGGGGTGGCGCGGCGCTGCGCTGCGCTTCGGACATAGGCGGTTCGCCGGCGCGGCGGCGCGACTGATCGAGATCGTGGATCGCGCGCAGGCCGGCAAGCCTTGCCTGCAGCGGAGGCTCCAGGGCGTCATAGGCCGCACGCATGTCGGCGTAGAGCGTCGCGTGTCCGCCGCGCGGCACTTCGCGTCCGTAAAGGATCGTCAGGAAAGCCGGCCGCGCCTGGAACGAGAGGTCGGAATGCCACACCAGCGTGCCGCGATCCGGGTGGGTGCCGGTCGGACGGTCCGTCACCGGATCGACGTTCGACAGCACGTAGATCTCCGGATGCTGCGGATGCCGGTACTGGTCGAGGACGTGTACCTGGAGCTCGCCGAAGCGGCGCGAGAACTCGATCTGTCCGGTCTCGTCGATGCGTTGATCGGGGAAGCACACCAGCAGGTGGCGGTCGAGCGCCGCACGAATCGCGCGCTCCGCCGCGCCGTCGAGCGGGCGCGCCAGGTCGACGCCGTGCATTCGCGCCCCGAGCGCGGCGGAGAGCGGCTCGATCTCGATCGTCGTCGTGGTCATGGCAGCATTCCTACCGGCCCGAACACGCACGCGTCCGGCGGGCAGATTGTGACCCATTCCCGCGCGCTGTAGTACGCTCTTCGGCAAGGAGGCACCCAGCATGCAGACCATCGAGCTGACCCGCGCAGCCATGTTGCGGCGCGTTGCCCGGTATCGTGAGCTCAAGCCGCTGCCGACCCAGACTGACGCGACCGTGCCCCTGGCCGCCAAGGACATCGTCTATGCGCGCAAGCTGCTGTCGGTGATCGGCGTCGAGTCCGGCGCGACGCCGGTGTCGTCGAACGCGCCGATCGTCGGGGCGGCCGGGATGGCGATGACCCTTGCCGTGTGCCCGCCGGGACAGGGACCCGAGCTGCATGCGCACGTGCAGACCTACGAGACGTTCACCGTCCTGCGCGGGCGCTTCGAGGTGCGCTGGAACGACACTGGCTCCGAGCGGCTCGAGCTGGAGGAGCTCGACACGATCTCTGTCCCGCCCGGCGTGTGTCGCGCGTTCCGCAACATCGGCGATCAGGAGGGCATTTTGCAGGTGCTGATCACCGGCGGCGTGCACGACATGCAGGACATCGATTTCGCGCGTCACATCGGCGCGGAGCTCGAGGCGATCAGCCCGGACGCGCGCGCCTACTTCGAGAAGGCCGGATTCACGTTTACGGCGGGTCGCGGCTGAGGCCGCGCCGCGCGTGTCGCCGCCCGACTGGCTCTGGATCCCGATCACCGTCTGGGCCGCGTTCGCCCAGACGCTGCGCAACGCCGCGCAGCGGCACCTGACGGCCGAACTCGGGACGATCGGGGCGACCCTCGTCCGGTTCCTCTACGGCCTGCCGTTTGCAGCGGTCTGGCTCGCCGTCGTGCATGTCGCCGACCGGGCCGCCATTCCGGCGCCGAGCGGCGCGTTCGCCTTCTGGGTGGTGGTGAGCGGGGTGAGCCAGATCGTCGCGACCGCGCTGCTGCTGCGCGTGATGGCCGAGCGGAACTTCGCGCTCGGCGTCGCGTACTCGAAGACCGAGATCATCCAGGTCGCGGTGTTCGGCTTCGTCTTTCTCGGCGACCCCGTCACTGCGGCGGCCGGGCTCGCCATCCTCTGCGGGACCCTCGGCGTGCTGCTGCTCTCGCCGGCAGACCGGCAGCGGCCGTTTCGAACCCTGCTCACCGGGTGGACCGCGCGGCCTGCGCTCCTCGGACTCGCGTCGGGCGCGTCGTTCGCTCTGTCGGCAGTCGGCTATCGCGGCGCAGCGCTCGCGCTCGAGGGCGCGCCGTTTCTCATGGCGGCCGCGTACACGCTCGTCGCGGCGCAGCTCTTCCAGTCGTTGGTGCTCGGCGGCTGGCTGGCGTGGCGCGACGCTGCGGTGGTCTGGCGCGTGCTACGCGCCTGGCGGGCATCGCTCTTCGCGGGGTTCATGGGCGCCGCGGCATCGGCCGGCTGGTTCACGGCCATGGCGATCGAACCGGTCGCGCACGTGCGCACGCTGGGTCTCGTCGAGCTGCTTTTCAGTGCGATCGTGTCGCGCCGCTTTTTTCGCGAGCGCATGACATGGCTCGAGATCGTCGGCGTCACGTTCCTTGCTGCCGGACTCGTGATCGTCGCGCTCCGCACCTGAGCCGGCGGTGCGTTATCTACCCGCGCACCACGCGTGATGTCTCGCCAGCCGGGCATACTCGGCCGGTGAATCGATGCGCGCCTGGCGGGCGCGCACCTCGTCCTGCATGGCCTGCATGTAGGGCGTGAGCGTTCGCTCGATGACCGCGCGAACGTGCGCGTCCGCCTCGGACCGGCTGCCCACGTACACGATGTCGTTGCCCAGCGCGCGGCCGAGGTCCGCGCGCACCCGCGCTCCGAAATCCTCGAGGTAATCCTGGTAGACGGCGATATGCTTCAGCTCGTGCTCCATCGTGATACGGAACGCGCATGAACCCTCAGGCTGCTCGTTCGCAATGTAGAGTGTCATGGGCTCGAACGCGAGCTTCACGGTCAGGTTCGGGCGCATGCAGTAGCGGCCGCTGAAGAACCGCTTGATGCCGTTCAGCCCGAGCGCCGCCTCGCTGCGAATCTCGGTCTCGACGAGGCCGAGCACGACGGTTCCCGCGCGATGCGCGCCGCGCGACGTCAGGTCGCTCGTCGACCGGCTGAAGTCGTAGGTGTAGCTCACGGGCTTGGTCACGACCTCCACGGCGGTCGGCGCCAGGCGCTTCTCGCAGACGCTCTCGAGCGAGCTGTACATGTCGCAGCCGGCGAGGAGCAGGGCGGCGAGAACGAGGCCGTGTCGCATGCGGCGATTCTGGCATGCTTCCCCGCGCCGCTTGCATGTACTTGCGTGTACCTTGCGTGTACTAGTGCGCGGAGTACGTTCTACAATCTGTGCCGGAAACCGAGCCCGGAGGACGCGCCATGATGACCACCCAGGATGCCCGCATGCTCACGCGCTACAACGCCTGGGCGAACAAGACGCTGTTCGACGCAGTGGCAGCGTTGCCGGCGGGCGAGGCGACGAAGCCGCGGCAGACGCTGTTCAAGACGATGGTCAACACGCTCAATCATCTGCAGGTGACCGACCTCATCTGGCAGGCGTATCTCGAAGGGAAGGCGCATGGCCTGAAGGCGCTCAACACCGTGCTTCACGAGCAGCTCGCGGACCTCTGGGCGGCGCAGCAGGCGATCGATCGCTGGTACATCGAGTGGTCGGATCGCGTGACCGATGCCCAGCTCGCGGAGGTGGTGCGCTTCACGCTCGTCAGCGGCAACAAGGGCGAGATGAGCCGCAGCGACATCGTGTTTCACGTCGTGAACCACACGAGCTACCACCGCGGGTTCGTCGCGGATCTCTTCTTCCAGGTTCCGGTGACGCCGCCCCTCACCGATCTGCCGATCTTCTTGAGGGAGGTGGGTCGTCCTGCGTAGGCGCGCCGGATCTGCTCGCCGGCGGAAGAGAAAAGAAAAGCCCGGCCGCGGCCGGGCTGCTCGGGGGAGCGTAGGAAACTTATTCCGAGGGGACGCCGCCGGTCGCCGCGTTCCAGAATTCCTCGGTGTCGGTCGGGGCGTGGATCCCCATGCCCGCGGCGAGTGCACCGCCGGCGGCGGTGATCATGAGAAGGACTAGTACTGTGCGCAACAGCTTTTTCATGGTCGGTCTCCAATCAACGGTATGAAAATGGCCGGTCGACTGTTGGGACGCCCGGTCGGCTCCCTCCACTAGCCCGTCAAGAATCGGCGCTAGCCCCTGGAGCAAAGGCTAGGCCCCAGCCGCTTGCGGGGTCCTTGCCGCGAACTGACGATTGGCTGACGGGGGCGGCCGCGCGCCGGCCGCTCCGCGACAGCCGGGTCTTGTGCTGCCCTGCGGTAACATCGTCGCCATGACTGCCCCGTCTTTCGTCGAGCGCCACGGACTCTGGAGCGACGCGCAGCACGCTGCCGCCCGTCACGCGCTGCAGGAGATCCAGGCGCGCGGCATCGAGCTCGTCCGCTTCTCGTTTGCCGACCAGCACGGACTCCTGCGCGGCAAGTCGATCGCCGCTGCGGCGCTACCGGACGCGCTCGCGAACGGCGTCACCGTCGTTTCGACCCTGTTCGCCAAGGACACTTCGAACAAGACGGTGTTTCCGGTCTTCACCGCGGGAGGCGGATTCGGGATGGCGGAGATGGAGGGCGGCGCGGACGCGATCATCATCGCCGACCCGACCACTTTCCGGGTGCTGCCGTGGGCGCCCGAAACCGCATGGTTCCTCTGCGACGTGTACTTCGCGGGCGGCAAGCCGGTGCCGTTCGACACGCGCCGCGTCTGCCGCACGGCGCTCGAGCGCCTCGCCGTCGCGGGCTACGACTTCGTCGCCGGGCTCGAGATCGAGTTTCACGTCTTCAAGGTCACCGAACCGCGCCTGCGACCCGCCGATTCGGGGCAGCCCGGGGCGCCGCCGGAGGTCAGCTTGCTGTCGACCGGCTATCAGCTGCTCTCCGAGGCACGTTACGATCAGATCGATCCGGTGATGGAGATCCTGCGCCGCGATCTCGCGCAGCTCGATCTGCCGCTGCGCTCCTACGAGATCGAGTACGGCCCGAGTCAGCTCGAGATCACGCTCGCCGCGCTGCCGGGACTCGGCTCCGCCGACGCGATGGTGCTCTTTCGCAGCGCCGTGAAGCAGATCTGCCGCCGGCACGGCTATCACGCCACGTTCATGTGCCGGCCGCGCCTGCCGAATGTGATGTCCAGCGGATGGCATTTGCACCAGTCGCTCACC
>JBFJOO010000100.1:0-15896 GCA_041617635.1 Burkholderiales bacterium
GCCGGCCAGGCATCGGCCGCTGCCCCGTGACCCGCTGGTACCGGGCGTGGGCCCTATGAAAACCGACGCATTTCCGGCGCCAGTAATCGCGCGGCGTCTCCACGGGGCGAGGCGGCCCAGGGCGGGCGATTTGCGCCGCAGTCCTCGTTAAGCGGGTGGCTCGTGCGCGGCCTGTCGTGTGTTGACTGGCCGCCGCGAGCCGGGTACCCGCTCGAGGACGCGCTTTGCGGCACCATGAGCCCGCCCTGGGTCGCCTTGTCCCGCGCTCGCCACAAAAGGGGAGCGACTCGGACGCCAGCCGCGTTCTTTGCGCTAAAATGCTGATTTTTCGCCGCTTATGAACTCCGTCGCGACCGTCACGCTGGCGCTGTCGAAGGGCCGCATCTTCGACGAGACGGCGCCGCTCCTCGCGGCTGCCGGCATCGCGCCTGCGGAAGACGCCGAGACCTCGCGCAAGCTGATCATCCCGACCAACCGGCCCGATGTGCGGCTGGTCATCGTGCGGGCGAGCGATGTCCCGACGTACGTGCAGTACGGCGCGGCGGACATCGGCATCGCCGGCAAGGACGTCCTGTACGAGCATGGCGGCGTCGGCCTCTATCAGCCGCTCGACTTAAGGATTGCCGCCTGCAAGATGATGGTTGCCGTGCCGGAGGGCTTCGACTACGCGGGTGCGATGCGGCAGGGGGCGCGTCTGCGGGTGGCAACCAAGTACATCCGGGCGGCGCGCGAGCACTTCGCCGCCAAGGGCGTGCACGTGGACCTCATCAAGCTCTACGGATCGATGGAGCTCGCGCCGTTGGCGGGTCTCGCCGACGCGATCGTGGACCTGGTCTCCACCGGCAACACGCTGCGCGCGAATCGCCTGCGCGCCATTGAGGAGATCATGCCGGTGAGCGCGCGACTGATCGTCAACCAGGCGGCGCTGAAGGTGAAGCGCGCGCTGATTCAGCCGCTGCTGGAGTCTTTCGAGTCGGCGGCGGCTGCCCATGCCTGAGATCAGGCGTCTCAGCACGCGCGAACCCGGATTCTCCGCCGAGCTCGCACGTCTCACCGCGATCGAGGCCGCGCAGGACGCGTCGGTGGAGCGCGCGGTGGAGGCGATCATCGCCGACGTGCGCGCACGGGGCGATGCCGCGCTTCTCGAGCTGACACGCCGCCTAGATGGCGTCGCTGCAGAGCGCGTGACCGACCTCGAGATTCCGCGCGCGGCGCTCGAAGCCGCGCTCGCGTCGCTGCCCGCGGACACGCGCGATGCGCTCTCCGAGGCTGCGGAACGAATCCGCCGGTATCACGCAAGGCAATCGCTCGACTCGTGGCAGTACACCGAGTCCGACGGCACCGTGCTCGGCCAGCAGGTGACGCCGCTCGACCGCGTGGGGCTCTATGTTCCGGGCGGCAAGGCCGCCTACCCGTCGTCGGTCCTGATGAACGCCGTCCCCGCGAAGGTGGCCGGCGTCGGGGAGCTGGTGATGGCGGTCCCGACGCCTAGCGGAGAGCGGAATCCGCTGGTCATGGCGGCTGCCGCGCTCGCGGGTGTCGACCGCGTCTTTGCGATCGGCGGCGCGCAGGCGGTTGCGGCGCTCGCGTACGGCACGGAGACCGTCCCGGCGGTCGACAAGATCGTCGGTCCGGGCAACGCTTACGTCGCCGCGGCCAAGCGCCGCGTGTTCGGCACCGTGGGGATCGACATGGTTGCCGGTCCGTCCGAGATACTGGTGATCTGCGACGGCTCGACCGATCCGGATTGGATCGCCATGGACCTCTTCTCGCAAGCGGAGCACGACGAGGCAGCGCAGGCGATCCTGCTTGCCCCGGACGCGACCTTCATCGACCAGGTCGCCGCGAGCATCGACCGGCAGCTCGCGCAGATGCCGCGCCGCGCGGTGATCGCCGCATCGCTTGCGAGCCGCGGCGCGCTGATCGAGGTGCGCGATCTCGACGAGGCGTGCGAGATCGCCAACCGCATCGCGCCCGAGCACCTGGAGCTCTCCGTGCGTGAGCCGGAGCGCTGGCGCGGCAAGATCCGGCACGCCGGCGCGATCTTCATGGGTCGTTACAGCTCGGAAGCGCTCGGGGACTACTGCGCCGGTCCGAACCACGTGCTGCCCACCTCCCGCACCGCGCGCTTCTCGTCGCCGCTCGGGGTCTACGATTTTCAGAAGCGCTCGAGCCTGATCAATGTCTCGCGCGAGGGCGCGCGCACGCTCGGCCGCCTCGCCGCGTGCCTCGCCGAAGGCGAAGGGCTGCCGGCGCACGCGCGCTCCGCGCAGTACCGAATCGGGTGAGCCCGCCGTGAGCCCCGCGAGCAAGCTGCCCCGCAACCTGGTGCGCGAGGAGGTTCTCGCGCTCAAGGCCTATCAAGTGGCGCCCGCGACCGGAATGATCAAGCTCGACGCGATGGAGAATCCCTACCGTCTGCCCGAGGCATTGCGCGAGGAAGTCGCCAGGATGGTCTCCACTCTGCCGATCAACCGCTACCCGGATCCGACCGCCCCGGAGCTGAAAGCGCGCCTGCGCGAGGTGTTTGAGATTCCGGATGCGTGCGACATCCTGATCGGCAACGGCTCCGACGAGATCATCCAGATCGTCATGCAGACGCTCGCGCGGCCCGGCGCCGCGGTGCTCGCGCCCGAACCCTCTTTCGCGATGTACCGCATCAACGCGCTCTACACGGACATGCGTTATTTCGGCGTGCCGCTCGCGCCCGATTTCACGCTCGATCTCGAGCGTGTCCTTGCGGCGCTGCGGGAGGCGAATCCCGCGCTCGTTTTCGTGGCCTATCCGAACAATCCGACCGGCAACCTCTTCCCCGAGGACGCCGTGGCGCGCATCATCGAAGCGGCGCCGGGGCTCGTCGTGGTGGATGAGGCATACCACGTGTTTGCCGGCCGCACGTTCATGCATCGGTTGCACGAGTTTCCGAATTTGATGGTCATGCGCACGGTGTCGAAGCTGGGCCTCGCAGGCATTCGCCTGGGTTACGCCGCGGCGCGCCCGGAATGGATCGCGGAGTTCGACAAGGTCCGCCCGCCCTACAACGTGAACGTGATCACCCAGTTCGTCGCCGAGCGGCTGCTCGGGCACATCGCGGTGCTCGAGAGGCAGGCAGAGGCGATAAAGACCGAGCGCGAGAGCCTCTTCGGGAGGCTGCGCGACCTGAAGGGCGTGGAGCCGTTTCCGAGCGATGCGAATTTCATCCTCGTGCGGGTGCCGGACGCAGCCGCCGTGACCAAGCATCTGCAGGAGCGCCGCGTGCTCATCCGCAATTTTCACGGCAGCCATCCGCTGCTCGCGAACTGCCTGCGTCTCACGGTCGGGACGCCGGGCGAGAACGAATTGATGCTGGACGCCCTGTCGGGGAGCCTATGAGAAACGCGTCGATCACGCGCAAGACGGCCGAGACACAGATCACGGTGCGCCTCAACCTGGACGGCTCCGGCGTCGCGAAGCTCGCGACCGGAGTGCCGTTCCTCGATCACATGCTGGACCAGCTCGCCCGCCACGGACTGATGGATCTCGAGGTCGACGCGAGCGGCGACCTGCACATCGATGCGCATCACACCGTCGAGGACATCGGCATCGCGATCGGTCAGGCGCTCGCGAAAGCGCTCGGCGACAAGAAGGGGGTGCGCCGGTTCGGCCACGCCTACGTGCCGCTCGACGAGGCGCTTTCGCGCGTGGTGATCGACCTTTCCGGGCGGCCCGGCATGGAATTCAACGTGCCCTTCACCCGCGCGCGGATCGGCGAGTTCGACGTCGACCTCGTGAACGAATTCTTTCAGGGCATGGTCAATCATGCGCTGTTCACCCTGCATATCGACAATCTGCGCGGCGCAAACGCGCACCACCAGTGCGAGACGGTCTTCAAGGCGTTCGCGCGGGCGCTGCGTATGGCGATCGAGCCCGATCCGCGGGCGGCAGGCGTGGTGCCATCCACGAAGGGCTCGCTCTAGGGCCGTCTCCTCCGCGCGGTAATGGCATGAAGATCGCGGTCGTCGATTACGGCATGGGCAACCTGCGCTCGGTCTCGAAAGCGCTCGAGCATGTCGCGCCCGGCACCGAGGTGCGCGTCACTTCGAACCCGGCGGACCTCGGCGTCGCAGACCGCGTGGTGTTTCCGGGGCAGGGCGCGATGCCGGATTGCATGCGCGAGCTCGATGCGCGCGGCCTGCGACCGGCGGTGGTCGCCGCGGCGCGGGCGAAGCCGTTCCTGGGCATCTGCATCGGTCTGCAGATGCTGTTCGAGCGCTCCGAGGAGGGCGACACCGCGGGGCTGGGCATTCTGCCCGGCACGGTGCGTCGGTTCCCGCCCGAGAAGATGCAGGATGAGCGCGGAACGCGCCTCAAAGTGCCGCACATGGGCTGGAACAACGTGGAACAGGTGGAGGCGCATGCCGTCTGGGACGGCGTCGGCAACGGCGAGCGATTCTACTTTGTGCACAGCTATTTCCCGGAGGCCGGCACTCCGGAGCTGGTCGCCGGGTTCAGCGTGTACGGGTTCCCCTTTACCTGCGCGGTCGCCCGCGATAACATCTTCGCGGTCCAGTTCCATCCGGAGAAGAGCCACACCGCCGGGCTGAAGCTTCTTGCGAACTTCATCGCTTGGAAACCCTGATTCTTCGCCTGCCGGGTGAAGGCGCGCCGCGCGCCTGATCCGCTTTCTCCGCATCCCACCCTCGCACTCCCCGACGCTTCCCCGACGCAATTGCATGGTCATCATCCCGGCCATTGACATCAAGGACGGCCGCTGTGTCCGCCTGAAGCAGGGCGACATGAAAGATGAGACGGTCTTCTCCGAGGACCCGGTAGGCGTGGCGCGGCACTGGCTCGCGCAGGGCGCGCGGCGTCTCCACGTGGTGGACCTCAACGGCGCGGTGGCCGGAAAGCCGAAGAACGAAACCGTGATCCGCGAGATCGTCCGGGCGGTGGGCGACGAGATCCCGATCCAGCTCGGCGGCGGCATCCGCGATCTCGATACCGTCGAGGGCTACATCGACGCCGGGGTGACCTACGTCGTGATCGGCACCGCTGCCGTGAAACATCCCGGATTCCTGCAGGATGCCTGCGCCGCGTTCGCCGGACACGTCATCGCTGGGCTGGATGCCAAGGACGGCAAGGTCGCGATCGAGGGATGGTCCAAAATGACCCGCCACGACGTTGTTGACCTCGCGCGGAAGTTCGAGGAGTACGGCGCGGAATCGATCATCTACACCGACATCGGCCGCGACGGCATGCTGACCGGCGTGAACGTCGACGCAACGGTCCGGCTCGCGCGGGAACTGCGCATTCCGGTCATCGCGAGCGGCGGCCTGACCAATCTTGCCGACGTCAAGGCGCTCTGCAAGGTTGCGGAGGAGGGGATCATGGGCGTGATCACCGGCCGCGCGATCTACCAGGGCGAGCTGGATTTCAAGAAGGCCCAGGCCGAGGCGGACAAGCTTACCAAGCAGGAGTGAGGGGCGCCATGTCGCTCGCCAAACGCATCATTCCCTGCCTCGACGTCGATCGCGGGCGCGTCGTCAAGGGAGTGAATTTCGTCGGCCTGCGCGACGCCGGCGATCCCGTCGAGATCGCCCGACGCTACGACGAGCAGGGAGCGGACGAGCTGTGCTTCCTGGACATCACGGCGAGCTCCGACGACCGCGACACGATCCTGCACGTGGTGGAGGCTGTGGCTGCGGAGGTCTTCATCCCGCTCACGGTTGGCGGCGGCGTGCGCAGGATCGACGACGTGCGAAATCTGCTGAATGCGGGCGCCGACAAGGTGTCCATCAACACCGCAGCGGTGAGCCGCCCGGAGTTCGTCGCCGAGGCGACCGGGCGCTTCGGCTCGCAATGCATCGTCGTTGCGATCGACGCGAAGCGCGTGGCGAGCGGCTGGGAAGTCTTCACGCACGGCGGGCGGCGCCCGACCGGACTCGACGCCATCGAGTGGGCGCGGCGCATGCAGGCGCTCGGCGCGGGAGAGATTCTGCTCACGAGCATGGATCGCGACGGCACCCGCGCGGGATTCGATCTCGGCCTGACGCGCGGGATTGTCGAAGCGGTCGGCATCCCGGTCATCGCAAGCGGCGGTGTGGGCACCCTCGAGCACCTCGCGGACGGCGTGATCGACGGTGGCGCGGACGCGGTGCTGGCCGCGAGCATTTTTCACTTCGGCGAGTTCACCGTTCGCCAGGCCAAGCAGTGCATGGCCGCCCGCGGCATCGAGGTGAGGCTTTAAGAGCGGGAAGGTCTCGAACAGGAGGAAACCGGCTGGTTCCCCTTCGGGAAAAAGCGATAGGTCACGAACATGGGGGAACCGGCCGGTTCCCCCCCTTCCCGCAGAACGAACCTCGCAAGGGCACGGGCCTATGAACGATAATCGGGCTATGAACTGGCTCGACGAGGTTAAATTCGACGCACAGGGCCTTGTGCCGGCAATCGCTCAGGACGCGGCGTCGGGCAAGGTGCTCATGGTCGCCTGGATGAATCGCGAGGCCCTGCAGCAAACCGTCCAGGGCGGCGAGGCGGTATATTGGTCGCGCTCGCGCGCTCGCCTGTGGCGAAAAGGCGAGGAATCGGGTCACACGCAGCGCGTGCGCGAGGTCCGGCTCGACTGCGACAACGACGTGGTTCTGCTCGCCGTCGAGCAGGTCGGCGGCATAGCCTGTCACACCGGACGCGAACGCTGCTTTTTCCGGAGGCTCGTGGACGGGCGCTGGGAGCCGGTCGAGCCGGTGCTCAAGCAGCCGGAAGAGATCTACCGCGGGCGCGCGCCGCAGGATCGAGGAACGCGATAGTGGACAAGGCGCAGGCCGCCGAGATACTCGAACGACTCGCCGCGGTGATCGAGAGCCGCAAGGCGGGCGATCCCGCCCAGTCGTACGTGGCGCGCCTGTTGGCCCGCGGCGAGGACGCGGTCCTCAAGAAGATCGGCGAAGAGGCGACGGAGGCGGTGATGGCCGCCAAGGACGGAGACCGGCTGCGCATCGTCGGGGAGATGGCGGACCTCTGGTTTCACTGCTTGATCGTCCTCGCGCACTACGGGCTCGGGCCGCAGGACGTGCTGATGGAGCTGCGCCGTCGCGAGGGCATATCCGGGGTCGACGAGAAGGCCGCGCGGCAGGACGGAATCCGCATCGAGGCGGAGCGGGGCGACTGAGACGTTAAAGAACTCTGCGCACGCGCACGGGGATATACAAGGGGCTTGCCCCTTGTTCGTTCCGGGGGATATACAAGGGGGCTCCCCGTTGTTCGTACAATCGGGGTTTGCGCTGCACGCTGAATTGGTCCCTCGAAACCACGTCGGCGGGCATTCTGCAAGAGCCCGCTAGGAGCAAGCTTGGAAAACTGTCTTTTCTGCAAGATCATCCGGGGAGAAATCCCGTCCAAGAAGGTGTACGAGGACGAGGATCTGATCGCCTTTCACGACATCAAACCCGTCGCGCCGGTCCACTTCCTGATCATCCCGAAAGTGCACATTCCGTCCCTCGCGGAGGCGGATATGAGCCATCAGCCGGTGCTCGGGAAGTGCCTGGCGATGGCCGGAAAGCTCGCTCGCGAGCAGGGCTGCGCCGAGGGCTTTCGCACCATCATCAATACGGGGCGAATCGGGCGGCAGGAGGTGTATCATGTGCATATCCATATCCTCGGCGGGCCGCAGACGTTGCCGCCGATGATAGTCAGGCGTGAGTAGCGCGAAACTGTCGGAAAACCTGACGGAAAACTGATTGTCAGGCGCAACCAGCGCCGAAAACCATCGCCTCGCACGGTTTGGTTCGTATCTTTCCCTCGGCGGAGCAGCCGGTGCGAAGGCAGAGCGTAGGAGAGCCGTTATGGGTTCATTCAGCATCTGGCATTGGCTGATCGTCCTGCTGATCGTGGTTCTGGTGTTCGGCACCAAGAAGCTGCGGAACATCGGCGCGGATTTGGGCGGAGCCGTGCGCGGTTTCAAGGACGGCGTCAAGGCAAGCGGCACCGAGGACACCCCGGCGCCGCCGTCGCAGCAAGTGGGCGGCGGGCACACGATCGACGCCGAGGTCAAGAAGGAATCGCAGACCAAGGCGTGACACGCGCACCGGTCGGTGTCGATTCCTGCAGATGCCGGGGCGACCCGGCGTCTTTTTTTCCCCACCCATCGGCGCTAGCCGCCCCGCCCACCGGCCATGTTCGACATCGGATTCTCCGAGCTCTTCATCATCATGCTCGTGGGGTTGCTGGTCATAGGACCGGAGCGCCTTCCCAAGGTGGCGCGCACGCTGGGCGCCCTGTTCGGGCGCTTGCAGCGCTACGTCAACGACGTGAAGGCCGACATCAGCCGCGAGGTGGAGCTCGAGGAGCTGCGCAAGATGAAGTCCGAGTTCGAGGACGCCGCACGCTCCGTGGAGAAGTCGGTGAGCGACGAGCTCCGCAGCACCGAGGACGAGCTCAACCGATCGATCGCGCCAGTCGCTAGCGATAGCGCGGTGAGCACGACTGCCTCGGACGGCACAACGAGCGCCGTATCCGGGCCCGTGGCGCCCGAGGCCTCCGGTCCCGCCGAGGCGACCGAGACCCCGGCGCCGAACAAGGCCGCGCCGGACGCGCAGGCCAAGGCCTGACCGGGGCGGATCGCCGTGGCATCCAAGCCGGAGTTTCAGCAGGATACGTTCATTTCCCATCTGGTTGAGCTGCGCGACCGCCTGCTGCGCGCACTCATCGCCATCGGCGTCGTGTTCGTGGCCCTCTTCATCTACCCCGGCCCGGGCGATATCTACGACCTGCTCGCGCTCCCGATGATCAGGCAGCTGCCCGCCGGCACGACGATGATCGCGACCGGGGTGGTGAGCCCCTTCGGCACCCCGATCAAGGTGACCGGGATGGCCGCGTTCTTGGTGGTGTTGCCGTACGTGCTCTACCAGGCCTGGGCGTTCGTCGCGCCGGGGCTCTACATGCACGAGAAGCGCCTGGTGGTGCCGCTCATTGTCACGAGCACCGTGTTGTTTCTCGCCGGCGTCGCGTTCTGCTACTTCTTCGTCTTCGGCCAGGTGTTCAAGTTCATCGCCGCTTTCGCGCCGAAGAGCATCACGCCCGCGCCGGACATCGAGCAGTATCTCTCGTTCGTCCTCACCATGTTCCTCGCGTTCGGCCTGGCATTCGAGGTTCCGGTGGCGCTTATCGTGCTCGTGCGGATGGGCGTCGTGCAGATCGAGAAGCTGAAGGAATTTCGCCCGTACTTCATCGTCGGCGCCTTCGTCGTGGCGGCGATCGTGACCCCGCCCGACGTGGTATCGCAGCTCGCGCTGGGGATTCCCATGTGCCTGCTCTACGAGCTGGGCATCATCATGGCGCGGATGTTCGCGAAACCGCCCGGCGAGACCGACTGGAAAGCGCCGAGCGACGCGGAAATGGAGCGCGAGCTCGATCAGGCCGAGGGAGACAGCCGCGAGTCGAAGTAGAGTCGCGGACGCCGCCGACCCGTCAGCGCTGAGCTGGCGGTTTCGGGCGCGTGCTGACCGTTAGGCGCACGTTGATCTCGCGCGGTCCGCGGCGGAGCCGCATCATTACTGCGTCTCCCGGATGGAGCTTCGCAACCGTTTCGAGCATGATGTGCGGGTTCGTCATCGGCCGGTCCCCGATGGCGAGCAGGATGTCGCCCACCTTCGCGCCCGCGCGATCCGCAGGGCCGCCCGGCACCAGCCCCGCGATCTGGACGCCGGCCGGACTCGCGAGCTTCAGCGATTCGACCAGATCGGGCGTGAGCTCGCGCGCCTCGACGCCGATGAAGCCACGCGTCACGCTACCCGTCGCGATGATCTGCTCCATCACCTCGCGCGCCGTGGAGACCGGCACCGCGAAACCGATGCCGAGCGAACCGCCGCTGGGCGAGAGGATCGCGGTGTTGATGCCGATGAGCTCCCCTGACGCATTGACGAGCGCACCACCCGAGTTGCCGCGATTGATCGCCGCATCGGTCTGGACGAGGTTCTCGTAGGTGGTGATGCCGAGACCGGAGCGGCCCAGCGCGCTCACGATGCCCATGGTCACCGTCTGACCGACGCCGAAGGGGTTCCCGATCGCCAGTACGACATCGCCGACCTGGACGCGATCGAGATTTCCCAGGGTGATCGCCGGCAGCCTTTCGGCGTCCAGCTTGAGCACCGCCAGATCGGTTTCGGGGTCGGTGCCCACGACCCGCGCCCTGAACTTCTTGCCGTCGTTCACCGCGACGTCGATCTCGTCCATGCCTTCCACGACATGGTTGTTGGTGATGATGTATCCCGACGGGCTGACGATGACTCCCGAGCCGAGCCCGGTCGCGCGACGCGGCGCGCCCTGCAGCGCGTCGCCGAAGAACTGCCGGAACACCGGATCGTCGAAGAACGGGCTGCGCGGGGACTTCAGCTCGCGCGACGTGAAGATGTGGACCACCGAGGGCAATGCGCGGCGCACCGCCGTGCTGTATGACGCCACAGATGCCGGGGCGATACCGTCATCCGGTGCGCGCGGCCCTTCGCTGATCGCGATGCGCGCCGGTGCGCCGCTGCGCGCCGGCAGCCACTCGGGTCGCAGGGTGGCGACCACGAAGAGCACGCCGAGCGCGACGGTCGCGGTCTGGGCGAAGATCAGCCAGAGTTTGCGCAGCGACATGTTCACCATTGTAGTGCGCAAACGCCGCGCGTTCGCGGGGCTACACGCGGCGCGGCCGCCCGGCCAATGCGCGTGAGCCGGCCGAGCGGTCGAGCGAGGCGGATTTGGCGCCGGTTCTAATTTATCATTGATTTCAGATAGTTATCTCGTAAAATTTGGTCTTCGCCGACTTGCTCCGGTATAATTCGACGCTTCAACCGATTCATACACCACTCTGGAGCGTCTTTCCCCCATGAGCGATTCAACGGAAGGGACTGTCAAGAACTCGGGCGGCGCATCGTGGAGCGCTGCGCGC
This sequence comes from Burkholderiales bacterium, assembly GCA_041617635.1. Taxonomy (GTDB): domain Bacteria; phylum Pseudomonadota; class Gammaproteobacteria; order Burkholderiales; family SG8-39; genus JAABRB01. The sequence continues at coordinate 10,910 of JBFJOO010000100.1, forward strand.
CCGATGGACCCGAGTCGGCGCAACCTGATCGTGAGCACGTGCATGGCGAGCGGCGTCGCCGCCGTCGCGACGGCGTGGCCGTTCCTCGAGAGCTGGTCGCCCTCGGAGCGCGCGAAGGCGGCGGGCGCGCCGGTCGAGGCGGACATCAGCGGGCTCGAGTCGGGCAAGCAGATGGTTGTCGAGTGGCGCGGCAAGCCGGTCTGGATCATCCGGCGTTCCAAGCAGATGCTGGACGACCTCGCCAAGGTGAGATCGAAGCTCGCGGATCCGGAATCCAACCGACCCAACCAACCCACCTACGCGAAGAACGAGACGCGCTCGATCAAACCCGACGTGCTCGTCGTCATCGGCATCTGCACGCATCTCGGATGCTCGCCGACCGACAAGTTCGCCGTGGGCGAGCTCGGCCCGGACTGGGAGGGCGGCTTTCTGTGCCCATGCCACGGCTCGCTTTTCGACCTCGCGGGCCGCGTGTATCGGAACATGCCGGCGCCCGACAACCTGGTGGTGCCGCCGTACAAGTACGTGTCCGACACCAGCATCCTCATCGGCGAAGACACCCAAGGAGCCTGACCGATGGCTGAAGCAAAGGCCCCGACCTACGACGAATCGAGCTGGTTCGGCAAGACGCTTAACTGGATCGACGCGCGATTCCCGCTGACCGTTCTGTGGAACTCGCAGGTCGCCGAGTACTACGCGCCGAAGAATTTCAACTTCTGGTACTTCTTCGGCTCGCTCGCCCTGCTGGTGCTGGTCATCCAGATCGTGACCGGAATCTTCCTCACGATGCACTACAAGCCCGACGCGGTGCTGGCGTTCGCCTCGGTCGAGTACATCATGCGCGAGGTGCCCTGGGGCTGGCTGATCCGCTACATGCACTCGACGGGCGCCTCGGCGTTCTTCATCGTGGTGTATCTGCACATGTTCCGGGCAATGCTGTACGGCTCGTATCGCAAGCCGCGCGAGCTCACCTGGATCTTCGGCTGTCTGATCTTCCTCAGCCTCATGGCCGAGGCGTTCTTCGGTTATCTGCTGCCCTGGGGCCAGATGTCCTACTGGGGTGCGCAGGTGATCGTCAACCTCTTTGGCGCGATCCCGCTGATCGGCGAGGACCTCGCGATCTGGATCCGCGGCGACTACGTCATCTCGGACTCGACGCTGAACCGGTTCTTCGCGATGCACGTCATCGCCATCCCGCTCGTCCTGCTGGGGCTCGTCGTCGCGCATCTCATGGCGCTGCACGAGACGGGTTCGAACAATCCGGACGGCGTGGAGATCAAGAAGCTCAAGGACGCGCGCGGCATCCCGCTCGACGGCATTCCCTTCCATCCCTACTACACGGTCAAGGATGTCTTCGGCGTGATGGTCTTCCTGCTCGTGTTCTCGATCATCATGTTCTTCGCGCCCGAGATGGGGGGCTATTTCATCGAGTACAACAATTTCATCCCGGCCGATCCGCTCAAGACTCCGGCGCACATCGCGCCGGTCTGGTACTTCACGCCGTACTACTCGGTGCTGCGCGCGACGACGGACAGCATCATGTGGGTGATAGCGATCGGTGTCGCGGTTTTGGCGATCATGACCATGCTGCGCGTGCGTTCGAGCGGCATGCAGATCGCGGTCGCAGTCGGGGCACTCGTGCTGATCGGCGGGTTCTTCACTCTGGACGCCAAGGTATGGGGCGTGGTGTTCATGGGCGCGTCGGTATTGATCTTCCTTGGGCTGCCCTGGCTCGATCAGGCCCCGGTCAAGTCGATCCGCTACCGCGGGCCGATCTATCGCATCGCGCTCGCCCTCTTCGTCGTGGCGTTCTTCATCCTGGGGTACCTGGGCGTGCTGGCACCCACGCCCGGGCGCACGCTGGTGGCGCAGATCTGCATGATCATCTACTTTGCGTTCTTCCTGCTGATGCCCTGGTACACGCGCTGGGACAGCCACCGGCCCGAGCCGGAAAGGGTGACCAAATGAGCGGCCGGATGTTGACCCGCATGTTCACCCAGCCCGTTCGGCGCCTCGCCGCGCCGCTCGCCGCCCTCGCCATTGCGGCGGCGCATGCGGCGCCGCTGCAGGCGGCGGAGACCGAGGTCGTGCTCGACGCGGCGAACGTCGATATCTCGAACATCGCCAGCCTGCAATCCGGGGCGCGCACGTACGTGAACTACTGCCTGAGCTGCCACGGCGCCGCGCTGGTGCGCTACAACACGCTGCTCGAGCTCGGCCTCACCGAAGCCCAGGTGAAGGACAACCTCATGTTCACGGGCGAGAAGATCGGCGAGTACATGCGAACGGCGATGCCCGCTGCGGACTCGAAACAGTGGTTTGGCGTCGCGCCGCCCGATCTCTCGGTGATTGCGCGCTCGCGCGGCGCCGACTGGCTCTACACTTACCTGCGCGGGTACTATCGTGATCCCGCGACGCTCACGGGCTGGAACAACACGGTGTATCCGAACGTCGCCATGCCGCACGCCCTGTGGCGGCTGCAGGGCGAGCGCGTCAGAAAAGTGACGCCGGTGATGCGGGACGGCAAGCAAGTCAGCGACGGGCAGGGCGGCGTGTTGAAGACCGTGACGTTCGAGACCGTTCGCCCGGGCACGCAGAGCGCCGCCGAGTATGACCGCACCGTTCGGGATCTGGTGAATTTCCTGGTCTGGATCGGCGAGCCCGTTCAGGCGAAGCGCAAGCTGCTCGGCGTGTTCGTGTTCTTCATCCTGAGCGTGCTCATCCTGCTCTCGTACCTGCTCTACAAGAACTACTGGAAGGACGTGCATTAGCTGCTACCTCGGGAGGCGGCACGCGCGCCGTCGCCTCCCGCCCGCGCGCCCAAACCGGTGGAGGCGGGCCTCGGGCGCGGGAATCCGAATCGCGCCTCCGCCACGACTACCTGACACGATCTGACATACGGAGCGACCAGTCGCTCTCGCTTCGCAAGGACTGACCTATGATGAACCTGTACTCCGGCACGACGTGCCCGTTCTCGCAGCGCTGCCGCATCGTGCTCTACGAGAAGGGCATGGACTTCCAGATCATCGACGTGGACATGTTCAACAAGCCGGAGGACATCGCGGTGATGAATCCGTACAACCGGCTTCCGGTGCTCGTCGAGCGCGACCTCATCCTCTACGAGGCGAACATCATCAACGAGTACATCGACGAGCGCTTTCCGCACCCCCAGCTGATGCCGGCGGACCCGGTCATGCGCGCGCGGGCGCGCCTGTTCCTCTTCAGCTTCGAGGTCGAGCTGTTCAGCCAGGTCGATCTGATCGAGAACGGCAATGCCAAGCAACAGGAGAAATCGCGCAGCCAGGTCGCCGACCGGTTGACCGAGCTTGCGCCGGTGTTCACCAAGCAGAAGTACATGCTCGGCGACGAATTCTCCATGCTGGACGTTGCGCTCGCGCCCCTGCTGTGGCGGCTCGACTTCTACAACGTCGCCCTGCCGAAATCGGGCGCGCCGCTCATGAAGTACGCGGAGCGGATCTTCAGCAGGCCCGCCTTCATCGACGCGCTGACGCCCGCCGAGAAAGTCATGCGCAAGTGACGGCGCCGGGCGGGCTCGCCCCGCGCGGGGAGGGTGGACGGCACGCTCTTTCCGCAGCTGCCCGCCGCGCCGTCTGCCACCGATGTCCGATCCGACTCCGACCAAACCCTACCTGCTGCGTGCGCTCTACGAGTGGTGCGTGGATAACGGCTACACGCCGTATCTGTCCGTGATGGTCGACGCCTCGACGAGCGTCCCGGACGAGCATGTCCGCAACGGAGAGATCGTTCTCAATATCGGTCCGCTCGCCAGCAATCGCCTCAAGATGGGCAACGAGCTGATCGAATTCTCCGCGCGGTTCGGTGGCGTGGCGCGGGAGGTCCGGATCCCGGTTTCGCGTGTCGCCGCAATTTACGCACGTGAGAACGGCCATGGCCTCTCGTTCGAGCTCGACGCCGAGCGGCCGGCGGCGACCGGTGAGGAGCTCCTGTCGCATCCCGACGACACTGCCGGTGGGCCGACAGGATCGCCCGATCCGCCCGACCGGCCCACCCCTGGACGTCCCGTGTTGAAGCGTATCAAGTAGCTCTCCGATCGCTGCGTCGGCAGGTCGAGCCATCTCTTCCCCCGGGTGCGTTTCCCGGGGCGCAGCACCCGCAGAGTCGTTTTGCATCACAACCTTAGCGGTCGCGCACTGCGCACGCGAGTCGACGGGCGCGCGTCTCGCGTGGCGCGTGTGAAGACCGGCAAGCGCGGCTTCGAAGGGTGCTCGTTGTCGGCCATCGCATCGCACGCGAGTGGGCACGCGCCCTGCGGCTGCTCGGTCACCACCGTCCCGCGCGACGTGATCGCGCTCGGGAGCGGGCTGCGCGCTCATCAAGATTTCGCTCTAAAGGGGGTGCAATTTCCCATGACACGTGGGTAGAATACGGCGAGCCCGCGCCGGACGCCCGGAGGAGGGCCCGACAACGCACCGATAAACATTTACGGGAGAAGTGCATGGCAACGAAAAAGAAGTCAGCGAAGAAGGCGGCCAAGAAGTCCGCCAGGAAAGTCTCGAGGAAGAGCACGGCCCGGCGTAAAGTCGCGAAGAAATCCGGAGCCAAGCGCAAGCCAAACCCGGCGTTCATGAAGCCGATGAACCCGAGCGACATTCTCGGTTCGATCATCGGTAACCGCCCGATGCCGCGCACCGAGGTCACCAAGCGGATCTGGGAATACATCAAGAAGAACAAGCTGCAGGACTCGATCAAGCGCACCATGATCAATGCCGACGAGAAGCTGCGTGAGCTCTTCGGCGGCAAGCGCCAGGTCTCGATGTTCGAGATGACCAAGCACATCAACAAGCACCTCAAGTAGCCCCACACGTTTCCGCGTAGACGCCCGCCGGGCCTGGCCCGCCGGGCGTTTGCGTTTGTGCGAGCTTGACGCGCCCGGCACCCGGCTTCGCGCGCAGGGGCGGTCGGTATAATCCGGCGGGCGTGCCGGCTTAGCTCAGCTGGTAGAGCA
>JBFJOO010000101.1:0-15895 GCA_041617635.1 Burkholderiales bacterium
CCCGCTCCCAGCGTGGATCGAGCGCGTCGCAAATGGTAACATTTCACCCTTTTTGATCGACCCGGACGCACGGCGCGGAGCGCGCGCTGCCGGCTCCTCCGAAGCCCGTCAACCAAGCCCGTAAAGATGGACCAGTTCGCCAAGGAAACCCTGCCGGTCAGCCTCGAAGAGGAGATGCGCCGCTCGTATCTCGACTACGCGATGAGCGTGATCGTCGGGCGGGCGCTGCCCGACGTGCGCGACGGCCTGAAGCCCGTGCACCGGCGCGTGCTCTTCGGCATGCACGAGGCGAACAACGTGTGGAACCGCCCGTACGTCAAGTGCGCGCGCGTCGTGGGCGAGGTAATGGGGAAGTTCCACCCGCACGGCGACTCGGCGATCTACGACACGCTGGTCCGCATGGCGCAGGACTTCAGCCTGCGCTATCCGCTGGTCGACGGCCAGGGAAACTTCGGATCGATCGACGGCGACAACGCGGCGGCGATGCGCTACACCGAGTGCCGCCTCGAGCGCATCGCAACGGAGCTGATGGCGGACATCGACAAGGAGACCGTCGATTTCGTCCCCAACTACGACGGCAAGGAGAAGGAGCCGGCGCTCGTGCCGGCCCGCATCCCCAACCTGCTGATCAACGGCTCCTCGGGCATCGCAGTCGGGATGGCGACCAACATTCCGCCGCACAATCTGCGCGAGACCGTGGATGCCTGTCTCGCGCTCCTCGCGGATCCCGCGGTCTCGATCGACGCCCTCATCAAGATCATCCAGGCCCCGGACTTCCCGACGCGCGGGCTGATCTACGGGATCGCCGGCGTGCACGAGGCGTACCGGACCGGACGCGGCCGCGCGGTGATCCGCGCCCGCACGCACTTCGAGGAGGTTGATCGGGGCAATCGCGCAGTGATCGTGATCGACGAGCTGCCCTACCAGGTCAACAAGAAGGCGCTCCTCGAGCGCATCGCGGAGCTCGTGAACGAGAAGCGGCTCGAGGGGATCGCGCACGTCCAGGACGAATCCGACAAGTCGGGCATGCGGGTCGTGATCGAACTCAAGCGCGGCGAGCTTCCCGAGGTGGTTCTCAACAATCTCTACAAGCACACCCAGCTGCAGGACAGCTTCGGCATCAACATGGTCGCCCTCGTCGACCGCCAGCCGCGGCTGCTCAACCTGAAGCAGATGCTCGACGCATTCCTCGCGCACCGGCGCGAGGTGGTGACCCGGCGCACCGTGTACGAACTGCGCGAGGCGCGCCGCAAGGCCCACGTCCAGGAAGGCCTGGCAGTCGCGCTGTCCAACGTCGACGAGATCATCGCGCTCATCAAGGCGGCGCAGACGCCGCCCGAAGCCAAGCAGAAGCTCCTCGACCGTACCTGGCGCTCGGCGGTCGTCGAGCAGATGCTCGCTCGCGCGGCGGCCGACGCGTCAAAGCCCGCCGACCTTGCGCCGGGGTTCGGAATGACGCCCGACGGCTACCGGCTGTCGGACGCGCAGGCGCAGGCCATTCTCGAGTTGCGGCTGCAGCGGCTGACCGGCCTCGAGCAGGACAAGATCGTCGCCGACTACCGCGAGCTGCTCGACCGGATCGCGGATTACCTCGATATCCTCGCGAAGCCCGAGCGCATCACCGTGATCATCGGCGACGAGCTCAAGCAGATCCGCGACCAGTACGGCGACGAGCGTCGCAGCGAGATCGTCCTCAACGCCGAGGACATCGTGCTCGAGGATCTCATCACGCCCGAGGACGTGGTCATCACGTTCTCGCACTCCGGGTACATCAAGGCGCAACCGCTTGGCGACTATCGCGCGCAGCGGCGCGGCGGGCGCGGGAAGCAGGCTGCCGCCACCAAGGAGGACGATTTCGTCGACCGGCTGTTCGTGGTGCATACGCACGACTACATGCTGTGCTTCTCGAGCCGCGGCCGGGTGTACTGGCTCAAGGGCTACGAGGTGCCGCAGGGAAATCGTCAGAGCCGCGGCAAGCCGATCGTGAACCTGCTGCCGCTCGAGGACGACGAGCGGATCAACGCCGTCCTGCCGGTGAAGAGCTTCGACGAGGAGCACTTCGTCTTCATGGCGACCACCACCGGTTACGTCAAGAAGACGCCGCTCACCGAATTCTCGCGACCGATGAAGAAAGGCATCATCGCCCTCGCCCTCGGGGACGCCGACTACCTGGTCGGCGTGGCGATCACGGACGGCAAGCACGACGTCATGCTCTTCTCCGACGCCGGGAAGGCGGTCCGCTTTGCCGAGGAGGATGTGCGCCCGATGGGTCGCCAGGCGCGGGGCGTGATCGGGATGCGGCTCGGCAAGAGTCAGCACGTCATCTCGATGCTCGTCGCCGCCGCCGAGAATCAGAGCGTGCTGACGGCAACCGAGCACGGATTCGGCAAGCGGACGTCGATCGCCGAGTACACGCGCCACGGTCGCGGCACGCAGGGGATGATCGCGATCCAGACGAGCGAGCGAAACGGCAAGCTCGTCGGCGCGGCGCTGGTCGACGACAAGGACGAGATCATGCTGATCTCTACGAGCGGCGTCCTGATCCGCACCAAGGTTGCCCAGATCCGCGAAATGGGGCGCTCGACCCAGGGCGTCAGCCTGATCAGCCTCGATGCGGGGACGCGGCTGGCGGGGGTCCAGCGGATCATCGAGGCCGAGGACGTCGCCAATGTCACCGGTAGCGGCAACGGCAGCGGCGATCACGGTGCGCATGGCGGCAATGGCGAGGACGCCGACGGCGAGGAGTGGGGCGCTCCCGCCGCGGGCTGACGATCGAGGTCGCGATGCGCGCAGGCGGTGGATGGGCCGGCGCGTTGCGCGCGGCGCTCGAGTGAGCAACCTACGAGGAATCCAGAGGTGAGCAGGGTATTGAATTTCTCCGCGGGCCCGGCCGTGCTGCCGGAGGAGGTGCTGAGGCAGGCAGCCGAGGAGATGCTCGACTGGCACGCGAGCGGCATGTGCGTGATGGAGATGAGCCACCGCGGACCGGAGTTCATGTCGATCGCCGCGGAAGCCGAAGCCGACCTGCGCGCGCTGCTGGGCGTGCCGCAGGGATACCAGGTCCTGTTCCTGCAGGGCGGGGCGACGCTGCAATTCTCCATGGTCCCGATCAACTTGCTGGGCGGCAAGGCCAGCGCGGACTACGTCAGCACGGGCGAGTGGTCGAAGAAGGCGATCAAGGAGGCGCAGCGGTTCTGCCGCGTCAACGTTGCCGCGAGCGCCGAGGATGCGAACTTCACCTACATGCCGGCGCAGGACGAGTGGCAGCTCGACCCGGCCGCGGCCTACGTGCACGTCTGCACGAACGAGACGATCGGCGGCGTGGAGCTCAACTGGGTTCCCGAGACGGGCAGCGTCCCGCTCGTGGTCGACATGTCGTCGCACATGCTCTCGCGTCCGGTGGACGTCGCGCGGTATGGCTTGATCTATGCGGGTGCGCAGAAGAACATCGGCCCCGCCGGCCTCGCCATCGTGATCGTGCGGGACGATCTGCTCGGGAGAGCGCCGCCGAGCGCGCCCAGCATGCTCGACTACAAGGTGCACGCCGACGCACAATCGATGTCGAACACGCCGCCCACCTATGCGGTCTACATCGCGGGGCTGGTATTCAAGTGGCTTGAACGCCAGGGCGGCCTCGCGGGCATCGAGGCGCGCAACATCGAGAAGGCGAAGCTGATCTATGATTTTCTCGATGGCTCGGCGTTCTACCGGAACCCGGTCCGAAAAGCGGACCGCTCGCGGATGAACGTGCCGTTCACGCTGGCGGATCCGAAGCTCGACGCGGCGTTTCTCGCCGGCGCAGCCGAGCGCGGCATGGTGCAGCTGAAAGGCCACCGCTCGGTCGGCGGCATGCGCGCCTCAATCTACAATGCGATGCCGCTGGAAGGCGTGCGGCGGCTCGTGGACTACATGCGCGAATTCGAGGCAAAGCATGGCTGAGCGGTACCGGATCCTCGTCCTGAATCAGGTCTCGGATGTCGGGCTGAAGCGCCTGCCGGCCGAAGCCTACGAATGCGCCAAGGACGTCGCGCGCCCCGACGCGGTGCTCGTGCGCTCCGCGGACATGCACGCCATGACCATCCCCGAGACCGTGCAGGCGATCGGGCGGGCCGGTGCCGGGACGAACAACATCCCGGTGAAGGACATGAGCGCGCGCGGCATTCCGGTATTCAACGCGCCCGGCGCGAACGCGAACGCCGTCAAGGAGCTCGTGCTGTCCGGCATGCTGATCGCGGCGCGCAACCTGATTCCGGCCATCGACTTCGTGAAGTCGCTGCAGGGCGACGACCGGAGCTTGCACCGGCAGATCGAGGACGGTAAGGGCCAGTTCGCCGGAATCGAGCTGCCGCAGCACACCCTGGGCGTCATCGGGCTGGGCAAGATCGGCAGCCTGGTCGCCGACGTGGCGATTCGCCTCGGCATGAACGTGCTCGGCTTCGACCCGGAGATCACGGTCGAGGCGGCGTGGAGCCTGCCGTCCCAGGTGCGCAAGGCGCACTCCATCGACGAGGTGCTCAAGAGCTGCCACTTCGTGACGCTGCACGTTCCCCTGGTCGAGGCGACGCGCCACCTCGTCAACCAGCGTAACCTCCAGACGGTGCGCCCGGGCGCGGTGCTGCTGAACTTCTCGCGCGAGGGGATCGTCGACGACGCGGCGGTGCTGGAGGCGCTCGCCGCGCAGCGCCTCCGGTACTATGTGACCGATTTTCCGAGCAGCGTGCTCGATGGACATCCGGGGGTGATCGCGCTGCCCCATTTGGGAGCTTCGACCCGCGAGGCCGAGGAGAATTGCGCCGTCATGGTGGTCGATCAGCTGCGCGATTTCCTGGAGCACGGCAACATCGTCAATTCGGTGAACTTCCCGATGGTCTCGATGCAGCGCGAGGCGCCGTTCCGGCTGAGCATCGCGCACGCCAACGTGCCGAACATGGTGGGGCAGATATCGGCCACGATGGGCGAGCATCGCCTGAACATCCACAACATGATCAACAAGTCGCGCGACGAGCTGGCCTATACGCTGCTCGACGTGGACAGCGCGCCGACGCCCACGGTGCTCTCCCTGCTCCGGGGCATCGAGGGCGTGCTGGTCGCGCGTTTCCTGCCTGCCGGGCGGTGAGCCGCGTGACCGACGACATCGCCAAACGTCGTGCCGCGATCGACGCGCTCGATCGCGAGATCGTCCGGCTCGTGAACGAGCGGGCCGGCCATGCCCGGGAGATCGGCCGGCTCAAGGGCGACGGTCCGGTGTACCGCCCGGAGCGCGAGGCGCAGGTGCTGCGACGCGTGATCGCCGACAATCCCGGACCCCTGCCGGCCGACGCGCTGGGGCGGATCTTCGTCGAGGTGATCTCCGCCTGCCGGGGGCTGGAGGCACAACTCAAGGTCGCCTACCTCGGTCCGGCCGGAACGTTCAGCGAGATGGCAGTCGCCAAGCAGTTCGGCGGCGCGGTCGCTGCCCTCGCGCACGAATCGATCGACGAGGTGTTCCGCTCGGTCGAAACGGGCGGGGCGGGCTTCGCGGTCGTGCCGGTCGAGAACTCCACCGAGGGCGCGATCGGCCGCACGCTGGACCTCCTGCTTGCCACGCCGCTCAAGATCTGCGCGGAGATCGTGCTGCGCGTGCACCAGAATGCGCTGCGCAAGGGCGCCGGACTGGAGGGCGTCGAGCGCGTCTACTCGCACGCCCAGTCGCTCGGACAGTGCCGCGGCTGGATCGCGCGCAATCTGCCGCACGCCGAATGCGTGCCGCTCGTGAGCAATGCCGAGGCGGCACGGCGCGTGGCCGACGAGGCGTCGGCCTGCGCGATCGGACCGGCCATCGCCGCCGAGCGCTATGGCTTGCAGATCGTCGCCGCCAACATCGAGGACGATCCGAAGAACATGACGCGATTCCTCGTGCTCGGCAGTCTCGAGCCCGGACCGAGCGGGCGCGACCGCACGTCGCTGGTGATGACCGTGCCGAATCGCCCCGGCGCGTTGCATGCGCTGCTCACGCCGATCGCGAAGCACGGCGTGTCGATGACGCGCATCGAATCGCGACCGTCGCGCCAGGCGGCCTGGGAGTACATGTTCTACGTCGATCTGGAAGGCCACGCGCAGGATGCGAAGGTCGCGCCGGCGATCGGCGAGCTGCGGAGCATCGCGCCGTTCCTCAAGGTGCTCGGTTCGTATCCCAGCGCGGTGCTATGAGCGCCAAGCGGACCGGACAGGAGGGTGAAAAGCGGGTCGAGCAGCAGGCCGCCCAGCCGCGCGATGCCTGCGAGCTCGCGCCCGGCTATATCCGGGCAATCGCCCCGTACCAGCCCGGCAAGCCGATCACCGAGCTCGCACGCGAGTTCGGTCTCGACGAACGGAAGATCGTCAAGCTGGCATCGAACGAGAATCCGCTCGGACTCGCGCCCCGCGCACGGGCCGCGATCGAGGCGGCGCTCGCCGATCTCGCGCGGTATCCGGACGGGTTCGACCTGACGCAGGCGCTGTCCGTCAGGCTGGGAGTCGGCATGGAATGCATCGTGCTGGGCAACGGCTCCAACGACGTCCTCGAAATGGTGGCGGGCGCGTTCCTCGCTCCGGGGCGCGCGGCCGTGTTCGCGCAGCACGCGTTCGCGGTCTACCCGCTCGCGACGCAGGCGCGCGGGGCGCAAAGCATCGTGGTGCCCGCGCAGGACTTCGGCCACGACCTCGCGGGAATGCTCGCCGCGATCACCCCCGAAACGCGGGTCGTCTTCATCGCCAATCCCAACAATCCAACCGGCACCATGCTTGCGGCGGACGACGTCGAGGCATTCCTGCGGCGCGCGCCACGCAGCGTCGTCGTCGTGCTCGACGAGGCCTACAACGAGTATCTCGAGCCGCCGCTGCGCTGCCCGAGCGTGGCCTGGCTGGCCAAGTATCCGAATCTCGTCGTGATCCGGACGTTCTCCAAGGCGTACGGGCTCGCCGGATTGCGGGTCGGCTATGGTCTGTGCCATCCCGAGGTCGCCGGCCTGCTGAATCGTGTGCGCCAGCCCTTCAACGTCAACAATCTCGCGCTGGTCGCCGCCATCGCGGCGCTCGCCGACGAGGAGTTCGTGGAGCGCAGCTACCGGCTGAACGTGGCTGGAATGAAGCAGCTGACGACCGGGTTCGGCCGGCTCGGCCTCGCCTGGATCCCCTCGTTCGCGAATTTCGTCAGCGTCGAGATTCCGCGCGTGAATCGACGGAGCGCGGCGGGCGATGTGTATCAGCGGCTGCTCAGACAGGGCGTGATCGTGCGGCCGGTGGCCGGCTACCAGATGCCGGATCACCTCCGGATCACGATCGGCCTGCCCGAGGAGAACGAACGGTTCCTCGCCGCGCTGGAGAACGCGCTCGGGGAAGACGCCTCGTAACGCGGCGCAATCGCGTGGCTCCTCTGGGCAAGATCGCAGTCGTAGGGGTCGGATTGATCGGCGGCTCCTTTGCGCTCGCCCTGCGCGGCGCGGGCCGGGTGAAGGAAATCATCGGCGTCGGCCGCTCCCGCGCGAACCTGGAACGGGCGAAGGCGCGCGGCGTCATCGACCGGGACGCGAGCCTCGCAGATGCGGTGCGCGGCGTCGACCTCGTGTTCCTCGCGATGCCGGTTGGCGCCACGCCCGACGTGTTGTACACCATCGCCGCGCATCTGGGCCCGGACACGGTCATCACCGACGCGGGCAGCACCAAGCGCGACGTCGTCGATGCCGCTCGCGCGGCGCTCGGGGGCGGATTCGCGAAGTTCGTCCCCGGCCACCCCATCGCGGGGGCGGAGCAGTCCGGCGTGGAGGCGGCGCGCGCGGACCTCTTCGTCGGCAAGCGCACCGTGCTCACGCCGGTGGCCGGAACGGATGCACAGGCGTGCGAAACCGTTCGCGAGGTGTGGCGCGCCTGCGGCGCCGAAGTCCACGAAATGTCGCCGCAGGCCCACGACGAGGTGTTCGCCGCGGTGAGCCACCTTCCGCACCTGCTCGCGTACGCGCTCGTGCACGACGTCGCCACGCACGATGCGGCCGATCTCCTCTTCGCCTACGCGGCCAGCGGCTTTCGCGATTTCACGCGCATCGCCTCGAGCCATCCGGAGATGTGGCGCGACATCTGCATGGCGAACCGTCCGGCGCTGCTCAGCGAGCTTACCCGGTTCGAAGCGGTGCTCGCCGAGGCCCGCCGCCTGCTCGAGGCGCAGGATGCCGCGGGGCTCGAGCGCCTGTTCGACGGCGCGCGGCGCGCCAGGAACACGTGGCTCGCGCGGCGATGACCGTTTCCTACACCGTCCAGCCCGGCGGCCGGCTCCAGGGAACCGTGCGCGTACCCGGGGACAAATCGGTATCGCACCGGGCGATCATTCTCGGATCGATCGCTTCCGGGACCACGCCCATCGCGGGGTTCCTGGAGGGCGAAGATGCGCTGGCGACCATGAACATCTTTCGCGCGCTCGGCGTGCGGATCGAGGGGCCGGACGCGGGGCATGTCACCGTGCACGGCGTCGGGTTGCGCGGCCTCCGGGCGCCGACCGGGGTGCTCGACTGCGGCAACTCGGGCACGTCGATGCGGCTCCTCGCCGGACTGCTCGCGCCCCAGCCGTTCGACTGCCAACTGACGGGTGATGCGAGCCTTTGCCGGCGGCCGATGCGCCGCGTTGCCGATCCCCTCGCGCAGATGGGTGCGCGGATCGATACCGCCGAGGGCGGGCGCCCGCCGCTACGGATTCGGGGCCATCCGGGCCTGCGCGGCATCGACTACGCAATGCCCGTCGCCAGCGCGCAGGTCAAGTCCGCGCTGCTGCTTGCCGGGCTCTACGCGTCGGGCACCACCCGCGTGACCGAGCCCGCGCCGACGCGCGATCACACGGAGCGCATGCTCGCGGCCTTCGGCTATGCCGTGCAACGTGACACTGCCTCGGTCGCACTGCGCGGTGGCGGAGCACTGCATGCCGCCGAAATCGCCGTTCCCGCCGACGTTTCCTCCGCCGCATTCTTCATGGTCGGCGCAACGATCGCGCCCGAATCGGATGTCACGCTGCGCGACGTGGGCGTCAACCCGACGCGTACCGGAGCGATCGAGATCCTGCGCCGGATGGGCGCGGATCTCACGGTGCTGAATCCGCGCGAGCTCGGCGGAGAGCCCGTGGCGGATATCCGGGTGCGCTCCGCCGATCTGCAGGGCATCGAGATCCCGCGCGAGCTGGTGCCGCTGGCGATCGACGAGTTTCCGGCGCTGTTCGTGGCCGCCGCCAACGCTCGGGGACGCACCGTGCTGCGCGGGGCAGAGGAGCTGCGCGTCAAGGAGTCGGACCGCATCCAGGTCATGGCCGACGGGCTGGCCGCGATCGGCGCGCAAGCCGAGCCGACCCCCGACGGGATGATCATCGACGGTGGCGCGTACGCGGGCGGCATCGTCGAGTCGCGCGGCGATCATCGGATTGCGATGGCCTTCGCCATGGCGGCGCTCAGAGCACGCGCGCCGATCGCCATTCGAGATTGCGCCAACGTGGCTACCTCGTTTCCGGGCTTCGTCGGCATGGCGCACCGTGCCGGGTTGGCCATCGAGGAGCACGCGTGATTCCGGTCATCGCCATCGACGGGCCGTCCGCCTCCGGCAAGGGAACCGTTGCCCAGACCGTCGCCCGGGCGCTGGGCTGGCATTATCTGGACAGCGGCGCGCTGTACCGACTGGTGGCGCTGGCGGCGATCGAGTCGTCGGCGGACTGGGAAGACACCGGACGCCTCGCGGAGATCGCGAAACGACTCGACGTCCGATTCGAAGACGACGAAATCTGGCTCGCGGGCGGACGGGTCACCGACGCGATACGCACCGAGGAGTGCTCAATCGGGGCGTCACGCTGCGCCGCCGTTCCGGCGGTCCGGAATGCGTTGCTCGACCGGCAGCGGCGGTTCCGCGCTGCGCCGGGCCTGGTCGCCGAGGGACGCGACATGGGGTCGGTGGTCTTCCCTGACGCCGTGCTCAAGGTCTTCCTGACCGCGGACCTTGGGGCCCGCGCGTCGCGCCGCCATAAGCAGTTGATCGACAAAGGAATCCCTGCTAACATCCAAGCTCTTTTGCGCGATTTGCAAGAGCGCGACGCCCGGGACGCAGAGCGGCCCGTCGCACCGCTCGAGCAGCAGCCCGACGCGCGCCTGCTCGATACGACTCGAATGACGGTCGACGAGGCAGTTGCGCGAGTGCTTGACTGGTATCGTGAGCGTGCGAAAGAAGCGTGAAAATGGTGACGGCTGGCCGCCCGGCCGCGTCGTGTGTGCAACCAGCCCCGTCCGTGCCGGACGGGCCAAACTCAGGTAACTCAGCCCTTTATGCCTAACGTTTCCCCCGCAGTGGCCCCCCAGGAAAGCTTCGCCGCCCTCTTCGAGGAGAGCCTCAGTCGCAAGGAGATGCGCATCGGCGAAGTGATCACTGCGGAAGTGGTTCGCATCGATCAGAATTTCGTCGTCGTCAATGCCGGTCTCAAGTCGGAAAGCTTCATCCTCATCGAGGAGTTTCGGAACGATTCGGGCGAAGTCGACGTCAAGCCCGGCGATTTCGTGCCGGTCGCGATCGAAGCGCTGGAGGATGGCCACGGCGAAACCCGGCTGTCCCGCGACAAGGCGAAGCGACTCGCCGCGTGGCTCGACCTCGAGAAGGCGCTCGAGACCGGCGAGCCGGTACAGGGGATGGTCTCGGGCAAGGTGAAAGGTGGACTGACGGTCATGATGAACGGCATCCGCGCGTTCCTGCCCGGCTCGCTCGTCGATCTGCGTCCCGTGAAGGACACGACGCCCTACGAGGGCAAGACGATGGACTTCAAGGTGATCAAGCTCGATCGCAAGCGCAACAACGTGGTGGTGTCGCGCCGCGCCGTGCTCGAGCAGACCGCCGGCGCGGAGCGCGATGCACTGCTCGCGACGCTGCAAGAGGGCACGGTCGTCAAGGGCATCGTCAAGAACATCACCGACTACGGCGCGTTCGTGGACTTGGGCGGCATCGACGGGCTGCTGCACATCACCGACCTCGCCTGGCGGCGCGTGAAGCATCCGACCGAGGTGCTCTCGGTCGGCGACGAAGTGGACGCCAAGGTGCTGCGGTTCGACCAGGAGAAGAACCGCGTCTCCCTCGGCCTCAAGCAGCTGGGCGACGATCCATGGGTCGGGCTCGGCCGGCGCTATCCCACGGGCACGCGCCTCTTCGGCAAGGTGACCAATCTCACCGACTACGGCGCGTTCGTCGAGATCGAGTCGGGCATCGAGGGCCTGGTCCATGTGTCGGAGATGGACTGGACGAACAAGAACGTCCATCCGTCCAAGGTGGTGCAGGTGGGCGACGAGGTCGAGGTGATGATCCTCGAGATCGACGAGGACCGCCGCCGGATCTCGCTCGGCATGAAGCAATGCCTCCCGAACCCGTGGGACGAGTTCGCGCAG
The DNA here is from genome assembly GCA_041617635.1 of Burkholderiales bacterium. Taxonomy (GTDB): domain Bacteria; phylum Pseudomonadota; class Gammaproteobacteria; order Burkholderiales; family SG8-39; genus JAABRB01. The sequence continues at coordinate 11,409 of JBFJOO010000101.1, forward strand.
AATCACCGCAAGGGCGAGAAGGTCAAGGGCCAGATCAAGTCGATCACCGATTTCGGCATCTTCATCGGGCTGCCCGGCGGAATCGACGGTCTCGTGCACCTCTCGGATCTGTCGTGGAGCCTGACGGGCGAGGAAGCGGTCAAGCAGTTCAAGAAGGGCGAGGATGTCGAGGCCGTCGTCCTGTCGATCGACGTCGAGCGCGAGCGCATCTCGCTCGGCGTGAAGCAGCTCGAGGGCGATCCCTACTCCAATTTCGTCGCGACGCACGACAAGGGCGCATTGGTGACCGGAACGGTGAAGAGCGTCGATGCAAAGGGCGCAACGATCTCGCTGGGCGGCGACGTGGAGGGGTATCTCCGCGCGTCGGAAGTCTCGCGCGATCGCGTCGAGGATGCCCGCACCCTTCTCAAGGAAGGCGATTCGGTGCAGGCAATGATCATCAACATCGACCGCAAGAGCCGCGGCATCAACCTTTCGATCAAGGCGCGCGATTCGGCGGAGCAGGATGCTGCAATGAAGAAGCTGCAAAGCGAAGCGGCGGCGAGCACCGGAAGCACCAATCTCGGGGCGCTGCTGAAAGCCAAGCTGGACACGAAGAATCCGCAGAACTGACAGGGGGAGGGGATGACCAAGTCGGAGCTGATCGCGCGGCTGGCGGCACGCTATCCGCAGCTGGTCGCCAAAGACGCGGAGTACGCCGTCAAGATGGTTCTTGACGCGATGACGCACAGCCTGGTCAGCGGCGAGCGCATCGAGATCCGCGGTTTTGGCAGCTTTGGATTGAACTACCGTCCGGCCCGGGTGGGGCGCAATCCGAAGTCGGGTGAGCGCGTCCACGTGCCGGAGAAGTACGTGCCGCATTTCAAGGCTGGAAAGGAGCTCCGCGAGCGCGTCGATGGCGAGCCGCCGAGCGAGCAGTCTCAATCCTCCTCGGAGCTGCAGCCCGCGCAGTCGTAGAGCCGATGGAAGCCATGTCAGACGCACGGCGGCCAGCTTGGTCGGCCGAGGGCTACAACCCGGGCTGATCGAATGGCGATCCTGCGCATGCTTTCGGCCCTCGTGTGGGCGGTCGTGTTCGTGGCGCTCCTACTCTTTGCGCTGAAGAATGCGGATCCGGTCACCGTCCGGTTCTACTTCGACCAGGAATGGCGCGCGCCGCTCATGCTCGTGGCCCTGGCAACTTTCGCGGCGGGCGCCGTGTTCGGGCTGATCGCCTGCATCCCGGCATTCATGCGCCGGCACCGCGAGATCGCCGGACTCAAGAAAGAACTCCGCCTTCGGCCGGCGGCCCATGCCGGCGCGGAACGGCCAGGGTCATCCGGAGACGCGCCTCCCCGGATGTAGCAGCACGAGCGCCTGGCCGACGTGCCCGAATTCGAGTTTTGGTGGCTCATCGCGTTTCCGGTGTTCTTCGGGCTCGGCTGGCTCGCCGCGCGCATCGACATCAAGCATCTGGTCACCGAATCGCGCCGGGTTCCACGCTCCTATTTCACGGGGCTCAATTTTCTCCTGAACGAGCAGCCCGACAAGGCGATCGAGGCGTTCACCGAGGTGGTCAAGGTGGACCCCGAAACGATCGAGCTGCACTTTGCGCTCGGCAGCCTCTTTCGCCGGCGCGGCGAGACCGAGCGCGCGATTCGCATGCACAAGAATCTCCTCGAGCGGTCCGACCTCGCGCAAGAGCAGCGTGTCATGGCCCTCTACGAGCTTGGCCAGGATTATCTGAAGGCGGGCCTGCTCGACCGCGCCGAGGAGGCGTTCGAGCGGCTGGCGCAAGGCCCGTACCGGAGCACGGCGCTGAAGAACCTGCTGGACATCTATCAGCAGGAAAAGGATTGGGAGAAGGCGATCGGCGCCGCGGGCGAGTTCGAGCGCGATTCCGGGCAGAGCTGGCAGAAGGAGATCGCGAACTTCTACTGTGAGCTCGCGGCGGTCGAGATCAACCACTCGCGGAGCGATCGGGCGCGGGCATTTCTCGAGGACGCGCTGCGCGCGAGCCGCAAGTGCGTGCGCGCCAGCATCCTCCTGGGCGACATCGAGGCCGCGGAGGGTAACCACGAAGCGGCGATCGAGGCCTGGAAGCGGGTCGAGAACCAGAATCCGAGCTACCTGGCCCTGGTGGCGCAGCGCATGCTCAAGAGCTTTCAGACCATCGGACAGACCGAGCAGGGATTGACGCTCCTGCGCGGTTACCTGGCGGCGCATCCGTCGCTCGATCTGCTGGACGTGGTCTTCCAGCTCAGCATCGACGCCAAGGGCGCACAGGCCGCCTACGAGCTGGTGCGCGACGAGTTGCGCCGCAACCCGACGCTGCTCGGCCTGGATCGGCTGCTTGAGGCGCAGCTGCTCACGGCGCCGGCCGAGCGCCGCCAGGACCTCGAGATGGTGCGCGGGCTGGTGCACGGCCACACGCGGAAGCTCTCGCGCTACCGCTGCGAGAGCTGCGGGTTCCGCGCGCGGCAGTTCTACTGGCAGTGCCCGGCGTGCGGCGGCTGGGAGACCTATCCGCCGCGCCGAACCGAGGAGTTCGAGGTCGCCCCATGAGCCGACACCCTGCCGTGCTGCCGGATCTCTCGCAGGCCCGCGTGCTCGTGGTCGGGGACGTGATGCTCGACCGGTATTGGTACGGCGACGTCGAGCGGATCTCGCCGGAGGCGCCGGTCCCGGTGGTGAAGGTGCAAAGAACCGAAGAGCGGCCGGGCGGCGCCGCGAACGTCGCGCTGAACGCTGCGGCGCTCGGTGCGCAGGTGGCGCTGCTTTCGGTGGTGGGCACGGACGAAGCCGGTATCTCGCTCGAGCGGCTCATCGCTGCCCAGGGCATCTCGACCAACCTGCACCGCGACGAGAAGCTCGCGACCACGGTCAAGCTGCGCGTGATCGGCCGCAAGCAGCAGCTGCTGCGTGCCGACTTCGAGACGGCGCCCAGCCACGAGGTGCTGGCCGGCAAGCTGGCCGAGTTCGAAGCGATGCTCGACCATTGCGACGCAGTGGTGCTCTCCGATTACGGCAAGGGCGGTCTCACCCATATCGCCCGGATGATCGAGCACGCGCGCGCGAAGAACCGGATCGTGCTGGTGGATCCGAAAGGCGACGACTACTCGAAATATCGTGGGGCAACGATGGTTACCCCCAATCGCGTCGAGCTGCGCGACGTGGTCGGGCAGTGGAAGGATGAGCAGGATTTCGTGCGGCGCGCCGAGGCCCTGCGCGCGGAGCTCGAGCTCGCCGCGTTGCTCGTCACCCTTGGAGAAGACGGGATGGCGCTGTTCCAGGAGGGCAGCGTGCTGCGCGAATCCGCGCAGGCCCGCGATGTCTACGACGTCACGGGCGCGGGTGACACGGTCATCGGCGCCCTGGCGGTGATGCTGGCGGCGGGCGCGAAGATGCCCGAAGCGGTTCGCGTGGCGAACCACGCCGCCGGGATCGCGGTCGGAAAGTTCGGTACGGCGGTCGTGCATCCCGAAGAGCTGGTCGCCGATCTGCAAATATCCATGGGCAGAACTGGAGCATGACCCCTCACTACGCAGTCACCGGCGCCGCCGGATTCATCGGCTCGAATCTCGTCAAAGCCCTCAACAAGCACGGCGTGACGAGCGTCACCGCGATCGACAATCTGTCGCAGGGCGACAAGTTTCGCAACCTCGTCGGCTGCGAGATCGCCGACTTCATCGACAAGGGGGAATTTCTCGAGCGGATGGAGGCGGGCGCGTTCGATGGCATGTTCGACGCGATCCTCCATCTTGGAGCGTGCTCGGACACGATGGAGGGCGACGGGCGCTACATGATAGAGAACAACTATCGCTATTCGCTGTACCTCTTCGAGTTTTGCCAGGAGGAGGAGATCCCTTTCATCTACGCCTCATCGGCTTCGGTGTACGGCAACGGACGGGTATTCCGCGAAGGGCCGGCGCATGAGGCGCCGCTCAACGTATACGGCTACTCGAAGTACCTCTTCGACCAGATCGTACGCCGCCGGTTGGATGATCTGCATGCGCCGGTCGTCGGGCTGCGATACTTCAACGTTTACGGGTTGAACGAGGGGCACAAGGGCAGGATGGCGTCGGTTGCGTGGCACTTCTGCAACCAGTACCGGAGCGTGGGCAAGGTCCGGCTCTTCGAGGGGTCGGGCGGTTTCGGGGACGGGGAGCAGCGGCGCGACTTCGTGTCGGTCGAGGACGCGGTGAAGGTCAATCTGCATTTCCTGGAGGAAAAGAACAGGTCGGGCATCTTCAATGTCGGAACCGGCCGTGCCCAGACGTTCAACGACGTCGCCGTCGCGACGGTCAACGCCTGCCGCGCCGCCGAAGGCAAGCCCGCGATCGATCTCGCGGAGATGAAGGGGCAAGGTGCGATCGAATACCTTCCGTTCCCGGAAGCCCTGAAGGGCAAGTATCAGAGCTTCACCGAAGCGGACCTGACGGCGCTGCGCAAGGCCGGCTACGACGCGCCGTTTCTCACGGTGGAGGAGGGGGTCGGACGCTACGTCG
>JBFJOO010000102.1:0-15435 GCA_041617635.1 Burkholderiales bacterium
CCGAGATGGTGATGCCTGGGGACAACGTGCAGATCACGGTGGCGCTGATCGCCCCGATCGCGATGGAGGAGGGGCTGCGCTTCGCCATCCGCGAGGGCGGACGCACCGTCGGGGCAGGCGTGGTAACGAAAGTGATCGAATAGGAAGAACATGGCGGGACAAGGGCAAAAAATCAGAATTCGATTGAAGGCGTTCGATTACAAGCTGATCGATCAGTCGGCGCTCGAGATCGTCGATACGGCGAAGCGCACCGGCGCCGTCGTGAAGGGGCCCGTGCCCCTGCCGACGCGCATCGAGCGCTTCGACGTGTTGCGGAGCCCGCACGTGAACAAGGCGTCGCGCGACCAGCTCGAGATCCGCACGCATCAGCGGTTGATGGACATTCTCGATCCGACCGACAAGACGGTGGACGCGCTGATGAAGCTCGATCTGCCGGCGGGTGTAGACGTAGAAATTAAACTTTAACGTTCGGGACTGCGGCCAAAGGCCGCGGTCCCGGAGAATTTTTCGTACGTGGGCTGGTCAATTGAAACCGGCGCCCGGAGCGATCCGGGTCGATTAGAAGAGGAAACTGTCATGAGCTTGGGACTCGTCGGCCGCAAGGTCGGCATGACCCGCGTATTCACCGACGACGGCGATGCCGTGCCGGTGACCGTGCTGGACGTCGCCGACAATCGCGTCACCCAGATCAAGAAGGCCGAGACCGACGGCTATAGCGCGGTTCAGGTCGCCTATGGCAAGCGGCGCGCGTCGCGCGTGAGCAAGCCCATGGCGGGGCACTTCGGCAAGGCCGGTGTGGAAGGCGGGTCGACGCTCCGGGAATTCCGCATCGCGGAGAGCGAGCTCGCCAATCTGCAGGTGGGCGGGAAGATCGGCGTCGATATCTTCCAGGTCGGCCAGATGGTGGATGTGGCCGGAACCACGAAGGGCCGCGGATTCGCGGGCGTCATTCGCCGCCACCACTTCTCGTCGAATCGCGCGAGCCACGGTAACTCCATCTCGCACAACCGCCCGGGCTCGACCGGCCAGAACCAGGATCCGTCGCGCGTTTTCCCGGGCAAGCGCATGCCGGGCCATCTCGGCGACGTCAACCGAACCACGCAGAACCTCGAGATCGTGCGCGTGGACGCCGAGCGCCAGCTGCTGCTGGTGAAGGGCGGGATACCGGGCGCCAATGGCGGACACATCGTCATCCTTCCGGCCGCCAAGACGCCGGCCAAGCGGGCGGCGAAGTGAGGGGGCGGCGATGGAACTGAAAGTGATCAACGAGAAGGGCAAGCCCGCCGCCACGCTGGCAGCCTCGGACGCGCTCTTCGGACGCGATTTCAACGAGTCGCTCGTGCATCAGATCGTGGTCGCCTATCAGGCGAATGCGCGGCTCGGAACCCGCAAGCAAAAAGCGCGGAGCGATGTGAACCACTCGCACCGCAAGCCGTGGCGGCAGAAGGGGACCGGCCGGGCGCGGGCCGGGTTCAGCGGCAGCCCCCTGTGGCGCGGTGGCGCCCGGATCTTCCCGAACCTGCCGGAGGAGAACTTCAGCCAGAAGGTCAACCGCAAGATGTACCGCGCGGGCATGGCGTCGATCCTCTCGCAGCTCGCGCGTGAAGGTCGTCTATCGATCGTCGAGGATTTCAAGATCGACGCCCCCAAGACCAAGCTGCTCGCCCAGAAGGTGAAGAGCTTGGGCCTCGAGCAGGTCCTGCTCATCACGGACGGGGTGGACGAGAACCTCGTGCTGTCGTCGCGCAACCTGCCCGACGTGCTGGTGCTCGACGTCCGCCACGTCGATCCGGTTTCGCTGGTCCACTTCCAGAACGTGGTGCTGACGAAGCAGGCGGTCGCCAAGTTCGAGGAGATTCTGGGATGAGCACGTTCAAGCAGGAACGGCTGCTGACTGTGCTGCTTGCTCCGGTCGTATCGGAGAAGAGCACGTTCATCGGCGAGAAAAACAACCAGTATGTCTTCCGCGTCGCGTCCAATGCCACGAAGCCCGAGGTCAAGGCCGCGGTCGAGCTCGTGTTCAGCACCAAGGACAAGAAGCTCGAGGTGCTGTCGGTGCAGATGGCCAGCGTGCGGGGCAAGCAGAAGCGGGTCGGCCGCTTTCTGGGCCGGCGGAGCGCGTGGAAAAAGGCCTACGTGCGACTGGCGCCGGGTCAAGACATCGATCTTCAAGCCGCGGGGTAAGCCATGCCGTCCGTAAAGATGAAACCCACCTCCGCCGGACGGCGCGGCGTCGTCCGCGTGACGACCCCGGGGTTGTCGAAGGACCGACCGCTCGACAGCCTTGTCGAGCGCCAGTCGAATCGCGCGGGTCGCAACAGCAAGGGCCGGATCACCGTGCGGCATCGTGGCGGAGGCCACAAGCAGCACTATCGCATCGTCGACTTCAAGCGGCGCGACAAGGACGGCATCGTCGGCAGAGTGGAGCGGCTGGAATACGATCCGAACCGCAGCGCGAATCTCGCGCTCGTCTGCTACGCGGACGGCGAGCGCCGTTACATCATCGCCGCAAAGGGACTGGCTGTCGGCGCGCAGATCATGAGCGGACCCGACGCGGCGATCAAGCTCGGGAACGTCAAGGCGCTGCGCAACATTCCGGTCGGGACGACCATTCACTGCGTCGAGCTGCAACCCGGCAAGGGCGCGCAGATCGCGCGTGCCGCCGGCGCATCGGTGCAGCTGCTCGCGCGCGAGGGCGATTACGCCCAGATCCGGATGCGATCGGGCGAAATTCGCAAGGTCCACATCGAATGCCGGGCGGCGATCGGCGAGGTCGGCAACGAGGAGCACAACCTCGAGCAGATCGGCAAGGCCGGTGCGATGCGCTGGCGCGGCGTGCGACCGACCGTACGCGGCGTGGCGATGAATCCGATCGACCACCCGCACGGCGGCGGCGAAGGCCGCACCGGAACGAAGCGCGACCCGGTCAGCCCGTGGGGCGTCCTGACCAAGGGCTATCGCACCCGCAACAACAAGCGCACGAACTCGATGATCGTGCAAACCCGGCACAAGAAGAAGTAGACATGAACTGGCCCTGTCTCCCGGCTGAACTCGTCGCCCCGTCCGCGGTCGGGACGGAGCGCGTCGGACACAGGGCGTAGGAGCGATACGCATGGCACGTTCTATCAAGAAGGGTCCGTTCGTGGACCATCACCTGGTGAAGAAGGTCGACTCCGCGCGCGCCGCGAACGACAAGCGTCCGATCAAGACCTGGTCGCGACGCTCGACGGTCCTGCCCGATTTCGTCGGCATCACGATCGCGATCCACAACGGCAAGCAGCACATTCCAGTCTATGTGACCGAGAACATGGTCGGCCACAAGCTCGGCGAGTTCGCGCTCACGCGGACTTTCAAGGGCCACACCGGCGCCAAGAAGGCGGCGGTCACGCCGGCCGTTGGCGGCCCGCCGAAGCGGAGATAGGGGAAATGGAAACCCAAGCGAAGCTGTACGGCGTGCGGCTGTCGGCGCAGAAGGGCCGCCTGGTGGCGGACCTCATCCGCGGCAGGTCCGTGGAGCAGGCGCTCAACATCCTCGCCTTCACGCCGAAGAAGAGTGCGCAGATCATCAAGAAGGTGCTCGAATCCGCGATCGCCAACGCCGAGCACAACGACGGGGCCGATGTGGATGAGCTCCGCGTGAGCCGCATCGACGTCGACCGCGGTTTCACGCTGAAGCGCTTTCAGGCGCGCGCGAAGGGGCGCGGCAACCGGATCATCAAGCCCACCTGCCACATTTTCGTGACGGTGAGTGATCAGCCCGCCAAGCCGCGCAGGCCGGCGGCCACCAAGCCGCGTAAGGCGGCGGCCATCCAGCCGGGCAAGGCGGCGGCCATCAAGCCGGGCAAGCCCGCGACGAAGTCGGCGGCGAGCGGTGCCCGGTCAGCCAAGGCCAAATAGAGGGCGACTCGTAGTGGACGAACTCGGCAAAGCGGGGGATATACAAGGGGCGCGCCCCTTGTTCGATCGGGGATATACAAGGGGGAACCCCCCCTTGTTCGTTCGCCCCGCCTGTGGGTCGCGGCGGCACCCCGACCGAGTTCGCGAAAGCTTCTGAAGAGGACACGATGGGACACAAGATCAATCCGACGGGATTTCGACTGGCCTTCAACCGGGGCTGGACCTCGCGTTGGTTCGCGCAGGGCGCGACCTTCGCGACCATGCTCAACGAGGACCTCAAGGTCCGCGATTACCTGAAGAAGCGGCTCGGGCATGCCATGGTCAGCAAGGTCATGATCGAGCGCCCGGCAAAGGATGCACGCATCACCATCTACAGCGCGAGGCCCGGCGTGGTCATCGGCAAGAAGGGCGAAGACATCGAGCAGCTCAAGACCGAGCTGCGGCGGCTGCTCGGGGTGAACGCGGTGCACGTGAACATCGAGGAGATCCGCAAGCCCGAGGTCGATGCGCAGCTCGTTGCGGACTCGATCGCCCAGCAACTCGAGAAGCGCATCATGTTCCGCAGGGCGATGAAACGCGCGCTGCAGAACGCGGTGCGGCTCGGTGCGCAGGGCATCAAGATCATGAGCGCGGGGCGGTTGAACGGGGCCGAGATCGCGCGCACCGAGTGGTACCGGGAAGGACGCGTGCCGCTGCATACCCTGCGTGCCGACATCGACTACGCGACCTCCGAGGCGAAGACGACTTACGGAGTGATCGGCATCAAGGTCTGGGTGTACAAGGGCGAAGTGCTGGGCCGCGAGGAGGAAGCCACTCCGTCGATTCCGCAGATTACGCCGCACGAAGAGCCCCCCGCACCCAAGAAAGTGCGCCGCGCACCGGCGGCGGCACGCGCCGGTGATTCCAAGCCGGACGCTGCGCCGGCTGGGGCGGACGCCAAACCCAAGACGACGCGGCGCGCGCCCCGCAAGACCGCGGCTTCCGGCGATGGCGCCAAGCCGGCCGGCGAGGCCAAGCCCCGAACGCCCGTCAAGCGCGTCGTCAAGAAGACGAACTAGAAGCTCTGCATGTTCCGCGAATAAAGCAGAGCTTCCCTAGGAGAATCGAGCCATGCTTCAGCCAGCACGAACCAAGTACCGCAAGCAGCAGAAGGGGCGCAACACGGGCATCGCCACGCGAGGCAACAAGGTCTCGTTCGGCGAATATGGCCTGAAGGCGACGACCCGCGGGCGGCTGACCGCCCGCCAGATCGAAGCCGGACGCCGGGCGATGACGCGCCACGTGAAGCGGGGCGGGCGGATCTTCATCCGCATATTCCCCGACAAGCCGGTTTCGCAGAAGCCCGCGGAAGTGCGCATGGGCAACGGCAAGGGTAACCCGGAGTACTTCGTCGCGGAAATCCAGCCCGGCAAGGTGCTCTACGAGATGGACGGCGTGGAAGAGTCGCTCGCGCGCGAGGCGTTCAGGCTCGCGGCATCGAAGCTGCCGCTGCGGACCGTGTTCGTGGCGCGACACATGATATGAGGAGCGGGGTGAGCGCATGAAGGCGAGCGAGCTACGCGCCAAGGACAAGGCGCAACTGGACAAGGAGCTGACGGACCTGTTGCGGGCGCAGTTCTCGCTGCGCATGCAGAAGGCGACCCAGCAGCTGACGAACACCAGCCAGATCAAGCGGGTCCGGCGCGACATCGCCCGGGTGCGGACCCTGCTGGCCGAGAAGGCGAGGACCGAGCAATGACCGAGCAGGAACAGCCGAAAACAAACACCCGCACCCTCACGGGGCGGGTCGTCAGCGACAAGATGACCAAGACCGTCACGGTGAAGATCGAGCGGTGGGTGAAGCATCCGCTGTACGGCAAGATCATGACCCGGACGCGGAAATACCATGCCCACGACGAGGCGAACGAGTGCAAGGAAGGCGACCTGGTGATCATCGAGGAGTGTCGTCCGCTGTCGAAGACCAAGTCATGGCGGGTCGCGAAGCTCGTGGAGCGTGCCAAGGTCGTTTGAGCGCGCGGCGCTCAAACGCTTGAACGAGCAGCCTTTGTAACGATATAATCCCCTGTTTTTCGCCCTGGACACGCCAGGGTGATTTCCCGGACGGGATCCAAGACTGACCGCCAGCCCAGGAGGCGCGACAGCCTCGAGAGCAAGGCGGGAGAAGTTGGAGAGAGCGGCAAAATGATTCAGATGCAGACGGTACTGGACGTCGCGGACAACACCGGCGCGCGTGCGGTCATGTGCATAAAGGTTCTCGGCGGATCGAAGCGGCGTTACGCTGGCATCGGCGACATCATCCGCGTGAGCGTCAAGGACGCCGCGCCGCGCGGGCGGGTCAAGAAAGGCGAGATCTATCACGCCGTGGTCGTGCGCACCGCCAAGGGCGTGCGTCGCCCGGACGGCTCGCTGATCAAGTTCGATTCGAACGCGGCGGTGCTGCTCACGCCCAAGTTCGAGCCGATCGGCACCCGCATCTTCGGCCCCGTCACGCGCGAGCTGCGCTCGGAGCGATTCATGAAGATCGTCTCTCTCGCGCCCGAAGTACTGTGACAGGAGTCTGAGCATGCGAAAGATCCGCAAGGGCGACGACGTGATGGTGATCGCGGGCCGTGACAAGGGCAAGCGCGGGACGGTGCTGCGTTGCGTCGACAAGGCCCACGTGGTGGTGGAGGGGGTGAACCGAGTGAAGAAGCATCAGCGCCCCAACCCCATGAAGGGCTTGCAGGGCGGGATCGTGGACAAGGACATGCCCATCCACGTCTCGAACGTGGCGCTTTTCAATCCACAGACCAAGAAGGCCGACCGGGTCGGCATCAAGCAGATGCCCGACGGTCGTCATGTTCGCGTGTTCAAGTCGAACGGCGAGCAGGCGGACGCGTAAGGCAAGGAGCCGGGAATGGCAACCAACACCAGCAAGCCAGGCAAGAAGGAACCGGGTAAGAAAGAGCCGGCCAAGAAGGATTCGGGCAAGAAGGCCGACGCTGGAGACGGCGAGGCGACCGAGTCCCGGGCCGCTGCCGGACCGGCGCCCGCACCGCGGCTGCGCGAGCACTACCGGACGAGCATAGTTCCGGAGCTCGTGAAGAAATTCGGCTACAAGTCGGTGATGGAAGTGCCGCGGATCGGGAAGATCACGATCAACATGGGCGTCGGCGAGACGACCCAGGACAAGAAGATTCTCGACAACGCGGTCGGTGACCTGACCAAGATATCCGGTCAGAAGCCGGTCATCACCAAGGCGCGCACATCCATCGCCGCTTTCAAGGTCCGCAAGGGCTTTCCGGTAGGCTGCATGGTCACGTTGCGCGGTGCGCGGATGTACGAGTTCCTCGACCGCCTGGTGACCGTCGCGCTGCCGCGGGTGCGCGACTTTCGCGGCGCCTCGAGTCGCGCTTTCGACGGGCGCGGCAACTATTCGGTCGGAGTGAAGGAGCAGATCATCTTTCCCGAGATCGAGTACGACAAAGTCGACGCGATCCGCGGCATGAACATCAGCATCACCACCACCGCGAAGACCGACGACGAAGCGCGCGCGCTGCTCGGCGGGTTCAACTTTCCGCTCAAGACAAATTGAGCAGGACAAGTATTGGGCAAGACAAGTATTGAGCAAGACAAGTATTGAGCAAGACAAAGTGAGGACCGCATGGCAAAGCTTGCACTGATCAATCGCGAGGGGAAGCGCCGCAAGGCGGTGGCCAAGTTCGCCGCCCGGAGGAAGGCCCTCTTCGAGGTGATCAACGACTCCAAGGCGTCGGAAGACGAGAAGATCGATGCGCGCGCGAAGCTGCAGAGGCTGCCGCGCGACGCGAGCCCGGTCCGGCTGCGCAATCGCTGCGCGCTGACCGGACGGTCGCGTGGTTACTTCCGCAAGTTCGGGCTGGGCCGCAACAAGCTGCGCGAGGTCGCGATGCGCGGCGAGGTGCCGGGCCTGACCAAGGCGAGCTGGTAAGGAGTCCGAACATGATGACCGATCCGATCAGCGACATGCTGACCCGAATCCGCAACGCGCAGGCGTGCGGGAAGAATTCGGTCAGCATGCCGTCGTCCAAGCTGAAGGCGGCAATCGCCCAGGTGCTGAAGGACGAGGGCTACATCGACCAGTTCGCGGTCCGCGACAGCGGCGCCAAGCGGGATATCGAGATCAGCCTGAAGTACTACGCGGGTCAGCCCGTGATCGAGAAGCTGGAGCGCGTGAGCCGGCCGGGGCTCCGGATCTATCGGGGCGTGGAAGATATCCCGAAGGTTCTGAACGGTCTCGGCATCGCGATCGTCTCGACCAGCCGCGGCGTGATGACCGATCGCAAGGCGCGTTCGCAGGGCGTCGGCGGCGAAGTGCTCTGCATCGTCGTCTAGGAGAGCTTCGCATGTCACGCATAGGAAGTTTCCCGGTCCCGGTTCCGAAAGGCGTCGAGGTCACGCTCGGCGCCGACGCCATATCGATCAAGGGTCCGCTGGGGACGCTTTCGCAACGGCTCACGAACCAGGTGCGGGTCAAGCGCGACGGCGATCAGCTGAAGTTCGAGGCGGTCGAAGGCGCGGAGAACGGCAACGCGATGTCCGGCACGATTCGCGCGCTGACCGCCAACATGGTCACCGGCGTGACCAAGGGATTCGAGCGGAGGCTCAACCTGGTCGGCGTCGGATACCGGGCCCAGGCGCAGGGGGACAAGCTCAATCTCACGCTCGGTTTCTCGCACCCGGTGGTGCATGCCATGCCCAAGGGGATCAAGGTCGAGACGCCCAGCCAGACCGAGATCGTGATCAAGGGTCTCGACAAGCAGCTCGTCGGCAAGGTTGCGGCGGAGGTCCGTGCCCACCGCCCGCCCGAGCCGTACAAGGGCAAGGGCGTGCGCTATTCCGACGAGACGGTGGTCTTGAAAGAGACCAAGAAGAAGTAGCGAGGTCCGACGATGAAGGGCAAGAAGGAAGCTCGAGCGCGCCGCGCCGCCCAGACGCGCAAGAAGATCAGCGAGATGCGGGCAGTGCGGCTTTCGGTGCACCGCACGAATCTGCATATCTACGCCCAGGTGATCGAGGCGCATGGCGCGAAGGTGCTCGCGAGCGCGTCCACCGTGGAGAAGGATGTGCGCGCGCAAGTCGCGAACGGCGGTAACAAGGCGGCCGCCGCGGTAGTGGGGAAGCGCATTGCCGAGAAGGCGAAGCGCCTCGGCATCGCGGAAGTCGCGTTTGACCGGTCCGGGTTCCGGTACCACGGCCGCGTGAAGGCGCTCGCGGACGCGGCGCGCGAAGCCGGCCTGAAGTTCTAACCGAGGTAAGCGTATGGCACGGATGCAACCGAGAATGTAGACTGGCGGGGACCGGGGTGACGGTCTGCGCGAGAAGATGGTCTCGATCAATCGCGTCACCAAAGTCGTCAAGGGCGGCCGGATCCTGGGGTTCGCTGCCCTGGCGGTCGTCGGGGACGGTGACGGAACGGTCGGCATGGGCAAGGGCAAGGCGCGCGAGGTGCCGGTCGCGGTGCAGAAGGCCCTCGAAGAGGCGCGGCGCAAGATGTTCCGGGTCGGGCTGCGCAACGGGACGCTGCAGCATGCGGTGATCGGCAGGCATGGCGCCTCGAAGGTGATCATGCAGCCGGCGTCCGAGGGCACCGGGATCATCGCGGGAGGCGCAATGCGCGCGGTGTTCGAGGTGCTCGGCGTGAGCGACATCCTGGCGAAGAGCATCGGCTCCAGCAACCCCTACAACGTGGTGCGTGCGACGCTCGACGGGCTGCGTCGCATGCGGACGCCTTCCGAGATCGCGGCGAAGCGCGGCATACCGGTCGAGGAACTGAGTGCCTGAGGAACCGAATGACGACCGCCAAGAAGACAGTCGCGAAGCAGACCGGAACGAACAAGTCGAGCGCCAGGCTCCGGGTCACGCTCGTCAAGAGTGTGGCGAGCTGCCGCGCGGAGCACCGGGCGACGGTACGCGGCCTGGGCTTGCGCCGCATCCGCCATACCGTCGAGCTCGACGACACGCCCGCGGTGCGCGGGATGATCGCGAGCGTCGGCTATCTCGTGCGGTGCGAGAGCTGAAAAGAGGGACACGATGCGGCTGAACACACTCAAACCTGCGCCGGGCTCGAAGAAGCCGCGTATGCGGGTCGGTCGCGGGATCGGCTCGGGAAAAGGCAAGACTGCGGGCCGCGGCCACAAGGGGCAGAAGGCGCGCTCCGGCGGCTATCACAAGGTCGGGTTCGAGGGCGGCCAGATGCCGCTCCAGCGCCGCCTGCCCAAGCGCGGATTCACGTCGATGACGCGGGACGCGGTCGCCGAAGTGCGCCTGTCCGATCTGCAGAAGATGAAAGCCGATCAAATCGACCTGGCGACGCTGAAGTCAGAGGGCGTCGTGCACCGGCGCGCTGCGGGCGCCAAGGTGATCTTGTCCGGGAAACTCTCCCGCAAGCTCGCCCTGAGCGGCGTCGGCGTCACCAAGGGCGCCAGGTCGGCGATCGAAGCCGCCGGCGGAAGCGTCGCGGCGCCAGCGGCCGCGGCCGAACAGGCATCCTGACGGGGGCGCCTTGGCCACCAGCACGCCACAGCTCGGCAAGACCGGAAAATACGGTGATCTGAAACGGCGCCTGCTTTTCCTGCTGGGCGCGCTCATCGTGTTCCGGATCGGCGCGCACATCCCGGTGCCGGGAATCGATCCGAACGTGCTCGCGGACCTCTTCCGCAGCCAGCAGGGCGGGATTCTCGGCCTCTTCAACATGTTCTCGGGCGGCGCGCTGAGCAGATTCACGATCTTCGCGCTCGGGATCATGCCGTACATCTCGGCGTCGATCATCATGCAGCTCATGACTGCGGTCTCGCCGACCCTCGAGGCCTTGCGCAAGGAAGGCGCATCCGGCCAGCGCAAGATCACGCAGTACACGCGTTACGGCACCGTTGCGCTCGCGCTCTTCCAGGCCACCGGCATCTCGATCGCCCTCGAGGCGCAGGCCGGGCTCGTCCTGGACCCCGGCCTCATGTTCCGGGTGACGACCATCGTCACGCTCGTGACCGGCACGATGTTCCTCATGTGGCTCGGCGAGCAGATCACGGAGCGGGGACTCGGCAACGGCATCTCGCTCATCATCTTCGCCGGCATCGCCGCCGGCCTGCCGAGCGCGATCGGCGGATTGTTCGAGCTCGTTCGCACCGGCTCGATGCATGCGCTCACCGCGCTCGCCATCTGCGCCGCGGTCGTCGTGGTCACCTGGTTCGTGTGCTTCGTGGAGCGCGGACAGAGAAAGATCCTCGTCAACTACGCGAAGCGGCAGGTCGGCAACAAGGTCTACGGCGGCCAGAGCTCTCATCTGCCGTTCAAGCTCAACATGGCGGGCGTGATCCCGCCGATCTTCGCGTCCTCGATCATCCTGTTTCCCGCCACGATCGCCGGCTGGTTCGGGACGGGAGAAGGCAGCGGCTGGCTGCGTGACATCGCTGCCACGCTCTCGCCGGGCCAACCGATCTACGTCTTCCTGTACGGCGCGGCCATCGTGTTCTTCTGCTTCTTCTACACGGCGCTGCAGTACAACCCGAAGGACACCGCGGACAACCTCAAGAAGAGCGGCGCCTTCGTGCCGGGCATCCGCCCGGGCGAGCAGACCGCGCGGTACCTCGAGCGGATCCTGACGCGGCTCACGCTGGTCGGTGCGGTGTACGTGACCCTCATCTGCCTGCTGCCCGAGTTCCTGATCCTGAAATGGAACGTGCCCTTCTACTTCGGCGGCACGTCGCTCCTGATCATCGTGGTGGTGACGATGGATTTCATGAGCCAGGTGCAGGCCTACATCATGACCCACCAGTACGAGAGCTTGTTGAAGAAGGCGAACTTCAAGGGGGCCGGTTTCCCGACGCGTTGAAGGCATGGCGAAGGAAGACGTCATCCAGATGCAGGGCGAGGTTCTCGAGAACCTCCCCAACGCCACCTTCAGGGTGAAGCTGGAGAATGGGCACGTCGTCCTCAGCCACATATCGGGGAAGATGCGGATGCACTACATCCGCATCCTGCCGGGCGACAAGGTGACGGTCGAGCTGACGCCCTACGACCTGTCGCGCGGACGCATCATATTCAGGGCGAAATGAGGAAGTGAACGGGAAAGGAAGCTGCCATGAAGGTTCGGACATCGGTGAAGAAGCTCTGCAGGAACTGCAAGATCATCCGCCGCAACGGCGTCGTGAGGGTGATCTGTACGGCGGATCCGCGCCACAAGCAGCGGCAGGGTTGAGCGCGGGCTAAGTACGCGATATAATTACAGGTTTTACCGCTTGACCCGCCGCTTGGTCCACTGCAACTGGCCCATCGGAAACAACCTCTTGAGATGAGTTTATGGCCCGCATAGCAGGCGTCAACATTCCGAACCATCAGCACACGGCGATCGCGCTCACCGCGATCTACGGCATCGGCCACTCGCGCGCGGAGCAGATCTGCGAGGCCGCGAAGATCGTCGCCACGACCAAGATCAAGGATCTGTCCGAGACCGAGATGGATAGGCTGCGCGAGCAAGTGGCGCGGCACACGGTCGAGGGCGATCTGCGCCGCGAAGTGTCGATGAACATCAAGCGGCTGACCGACCTCGGTTGCTACCGGGGCGCCCGGCACCGCAAGGGATTGCCGGTGCGCGGCCAGCGCACCCGCACCAACGCGCGCACCCGGAAAGGTCCGCGCAAGGCGGCGGTGAAGCTGACCGCGCCGCCCGGCAAGGTTTGAGTGCAGTGAACCGGTCTCGGTAACTAACACGGACGGAAACGGACGACATGGCAAAACCTCAGACACCAAGCGCGGCGACGCGGGTTCGCAAGAAGACGAAGAAGAACGTCGCCGACGGCGTGGTGCACATCCACGCGTCGTTCAACAACACGATCATCACGATCACCGACCGCCAGGGCAATACGCTTTCCTGGGCGAGCTCCGGGGGCGCCGGCTTCAAGGGCTCGCGCAAGAGCACGCCGTTTGCCGCCCAGGTCGCAGGCGAGTCGGCGGGACGCGCGGCGCAAGAATGCGGCATCAAGACGCTCGAGGTTCGCATCCAGGGCCCCGGCCCCGGGCGCGAGTCGGCCGTTCGCGCCCTGAACGCACTCGGCATCAAGATCTCCAGCATCGCGGACATCACGCCGATCCCGCACAACGGGTGCCGTCCGCCCAAGCGCCGTCGAATTTAGGAAGGAAACAACGAGTGGCCCGTAACCTCGATCCCAAGTGTCGCCAGTGCCGCCGCGAAGGGGAGAAGCTTTTCCTCAAGGGCGAGAAATGCTTCACCGACAAGTGCGCCATCGAGCGCCGCAGCTACGCGCCCGGGCAGCACGGCCAGAAGGCCCTGCGCCGCTCCGATTACGGCAAGCAGCTGCGTGAGAAGCAGAAGATCCGGCGCGTGTACGGCATGCTCGAGCGGCAGTTCCGCAAGACCTACTTCGAGGCGATTCGCCGCAAGGGTCCGACCGGCGAGAACCTGCTGCAGCTGCTCGAGGCGCGCCTCGACAGCGTGGCCTATCGCATGGGGTTCGGCGCGTCGCGCACCGAAGCGCGCCAGATCGTGCGGCACAACGGCATCCTGGTGAACGGCAAGCGCGTGAACATCCCGTCGTACTCGCTCCGTCCCGGCGACGTGGTCGAGGTGGCCGAGGGCACGAAGCTGCACCTGCGCGTCAAGGCCGCCGCCGAAGCCGCCGAGTCGCGCGGTTTGCCGGAGTGGATCGAGGCCGACGCCAAGGGGCTCAAGGGCACGTTCAAGGCATTGCCGCAACGCTCCGAGCTGCCCTCTTCGATCAACGAGAGTCTGGTCGTCGAGCTCTACTCCAGATAACCGCCAGCCGGATCAGTCCAAGGAAACCGCATGCAGGCAACCGCATTCTTGAAGCCGCGCATCATCGATGTGCAAGCCATCGCGCCCTACCACGCGAAGGTCACCATGGAACCGTTCGAGCGCGGCTACGGCCATACGCTCGGCAACGCGCTCAGGCGCGTGCTCCTCTCCTCGATGCCGGGGTACGCTCCGACCGAGGTCCAGATCTCTGGCGTGCTGCACGAGTACTCGACGCTCGAGAGCGTGCAGGAGGACGTGGTCGACATCCTTCTCAACCTGAAGGGCGTGGTGTTCAGGCTGCACACCGGGGGCGAGGTCACCCTGAAGCTCGCCAAGACGGGCGAGGGCGCGGTGACCGCGGCCGACATCGAGCTGACCCACGACGTCGAAGTCGTGAATCCCGAGCACCTGATCGCGCATCTCGCGCCGGGCGGCAAGCTCGAGATGGTGATCAAGGTCGAGCGTGGCCGCGGCTACGAGCCGGGCAACGTGCGCCCCGTCCCCGAGGAATCGAAGGGCATCGGCAAGATCATCATGGACGCGTCCTTCAGCCCGGTGAAGCGCGTGAGCTACCAGGTCGAAGCGGCGCGCGTCGAACAGCGCACCGACCTCGACAAGCTGATCATGGACATCGAGACCAACGGCGCGATCGAGCCCGAAGAGGCGATCCGCTACGCGGCGCGCGTGCTGGTCGACCAGCTTTCGGTCTTCGCGGCGCTGGAAGGCACGACCCCGGCGGTCGAGGAGCGCAAGGTGCCCCAGGTCGATCCGATCCTGCTGCGCCCGGTGGACGATCTCGAGCTGACGGTGCGTTCGGCCAACTGCTTGAAGGCCGAGAACATCTATTACATCGGCGATCTCATCCAGCGCACCGAGACCGAGCTCCTCAAGACGCCGAATCTCGGACGCAAGTCGCTCAACGAGATCAAGGAAGTGCTCGCCTCGCGCGGATTGACGCTCGGCATGAAGCTGGAGAACTGGCCCCCGGCCGGTCTCGAGCATCACCGCGTCACCTGAGCGCGGGCCGGCCGATAGGAAGACGACCATGCGCCACCGTCACGGACTGCGGAAGCTCAACCGCACCAGCGCGCATCGCCTTGCGATGCTGCGCAATATGACCAACTCGCTGCTCCGCCACGAGGCCATCAAGACCACGCTCCCCAAGGCGAAGGAGCTGCGGCGCGTGGTGGAGCCCATGATCACGCTGGGCAAGAAACCCTCGCTCGCGAACCGGCGCCTGGCGTTCAACCGCCTGCGCGACCGGGAGATGGTGATGAAGCTCTTCAGCGATCTCGGCCCGCGCTATGCCAAGCGGAACGGCGGCTATCTCCGCATCCTCAAGTTCGGGTTCCGCCAGGGCGACAATGCGCCGATGGCGCTCGTCGAGCTGCTCGACCGCCCGGAGCCGACCGAGACCGAGCCCAAGGCCAAAGCCAAAGCCAAAGCCGAGGCCGAGGCGTAGCGGCGCCGCAGCGTCGCAACAAGAAAGCCGGGTACGCCCGGCTTTTTTGTGGACCGCCGCGCCGCGGATTGAGAGCGGCTGTCTTCTCCCGCTCCGATGCACACGTCTTCGTGGGTCAGCGGCCATGCCCGTCCGGGCGCCTAGGGCCGCAAGCGCGCCCTCCTATGGGTCCCGGTTTGCGGCGGGCAGTCAACCCACGACTACCCGCGCACAAACCACCCATGACGGAGGGCGCGGCCCCAAGGCGCCGCCCCGGCATCGGCCGCTGACCCGAGAGATGCCGGCG
>JBFJOO010000103.1:0-14647 GCA_041617635.1 Burkholderiales bacterium
CGGCGGGGCGCCGCCCGGGCCTCGCCGGGCGGACGATCAGGCCTTCGAACACGAGCGGGGGCTGCGGCGCCCTGCGCGGCGCTGACCGCTTGGCGCGCGCTGCCACCGCGTGAACCCGTCGTACTGCGCCGCTACTTCTTCATCTTCGATTCGATGTTGCTCGAATCGATGATCACGTGCTTGATGAAGACCTGCTGCTGGAACTTCTCGCCCTTGAGGTACCCGGCGAGCACGTCGACGCCCAGACGGCCCCAGAGCACGGGGTTGAGCTCGATGGTCATCGTCATCGAGCCCTCCTGCACCGCGCGCAACGCCGGCGGCACGCCGTTCATGCCCGTGACGAACACCTTGCCTTTCTTGCCCGCGGCGGCGACCGCTTGCGCGGCGCCGAGCGCGACGTCGTCGTTCGCGCCGTAGATCGCGACGAGGTCCGGGTTCGCCACCAGCGCGTCCTCGGCGAGCTTGAGCCCGCGCTCGCGGGTGAGCAGGCCGAACTGGTCGAACACGATCTGGATGCCGCTCTGCTTGGCGAACGACTCCTTGATGCCGTCGGTCAGGTTCTTGAAGGTGGGCGATCCGGGTGGGCCGGCGATGATCGCGACCTTGCCCTTGCCGCCGATCTTCTGGGCGATGTAGCTGCCGATGTCGCGCCCGATCTGCTTCTCGTCCATGGCGACGTGCAGCAGCTGGTTGGGCGAATTGGACGCGCGCGCGATCGAGATGATCGGCACCTTCGCGGCGGCCGCGGCGTCATAGGCGGCGTTCACGCCGACCGCGTCGATCGGCGAGATCAGGATGCCCTTCACGCCGCGCGCGAGCATGTCCTGCACGCCGTTGATCTGCTTCGCCTTGTCCTCCTGCGAGCTCACCGTGATCACGTCCATGCCGAGCTCGCCCGCGCGCGCCTGGATGCCCTTCAGCATCGCGATGTAGAAGGGGTTGTCGTCCTGCGGCAGCGAAACGCCGATGGTCGTCTTCTGGGCGAGCGCCGGGAGGGGCGCCGCGAGCGAGACTGCGAGCCCTGCAAGACATGCGAGTAGCGTCCGTCGTTTCATGGTGTACTCCTCCTCCGTTGTAAAGCGGTCCAAGGATCTTCTTGGCGCGCAGGCGCCCATTCTAGCCGCGCTTGCGCAGCCGGTCCGCGGCGGCGGCGAGGATGATGACCGCGCCGATCGCCACGCGCTGCCAGTACGAGTCGACGTTCAGCAGGTTGAGCCCGTTGCCGAGCGTCACCATGATGAAGACGCCGATCACGCTCTTGTAGAGCTTGCCCTCGCCGCCGTAGAGCGAGGCGCCGCCCAGCACGACCGCGGCGATCGCGGTGAGCTCGTAGAACTCGCCCGAGGTCGGCTGGCCCGACTGCAGGCGCGAGGCGAGCATCACGCCGGCCAGCCCGGCGAGCGCGCCGCACCAGATGTAGGTGGAAGCGGTGACCCGGTCGACCCGGATGCCGGAGAAATACGCCGCCTCGCGGTTGCCGCCGGTCGCGTAGACGCTGCGTCCGTACGGGGTGCGCGCGAGCACCCAGCTCAGCACGAAAAAAAGGACCAGCGGCACCCAGACGAGGTAATGGATGCCGAGGAACCGATCGATGCCGAAGTCGATGAACGCGCGCGGCAGCACGTCGTCGATCGGCACCTGCTGGCTGTCGGTGAACAGGAACACCACGCCGCGCACCAGCACCATCGTGCCGAGCGTGGTGATGAACGGATTCACCTTGAGGACCGTGACGATGAGCCCGTTCACGAGCCCGACCAGCGCGCCGGCGGCCACGCCCGCCGTCACGCCCGCCGCGATGCCGGCCTTCATCATCACCGCCGCGCACACGCACCCGGAGAGCGCCACCACGGATCCGACCGAGAGATCGAAGCCGCCGCCGATGATCACGAAAGTCATGCCCATCGCCACCACGGTGATCACGGCGGCCTGCACCAGCACGTTGGAGAGATTGAGCGGCGAGAGGAAGCGGGGCGTGAAGAGCGCGAGCACCACGCCGAGCACGACGAGCGCGATGAGCGGCATCTGTCCGAGGAGGAGGTCGCGTCGCATCGTTTCTCTCTATCCGCGCGGCGCGATCGCGTCGCGCACCGCCTGCTCAGTGAGCCCCGCGCCGCGCGCCATCCGCGCCGCGATCCGGTTGCGCCGCATCGCGAGCACCGCGTCGGATTGCGCGACCACCTCTTCGAGCTCGGAGGACGCGAAGAGGACCGCACCGCCGCGCGCCGCGAAGTCGCGCATCAGGCGATGGATCTGGGTCTTCGCGGCCACGTCGATGCCCTGGGTGGGCTCGTCCATCAGGAGCACGTCGATGCGCGAGGCGAGCCACTTGGCGAGAATGATCTTCTGCTGATTGCCGCCCGAGAGCCGGCGCACGACCGCGTTCGGATCGGGCGGCCGCACGTCGAGCGCGGCGAGGAGCTCGCGCACGACGCGCTCGGCGGCGGCGTCGTCCATGCGCCACCACGCGCCGAAGCGCGCGAGGTTCGGCAGCACGATGTTGTCGCGTACCGTCTCGTCGAGCACCAGGCCGAGGGCGCGCTCGTTGGGCACCATCCCGATGCCGGCCTTGATCGCGTCGGCCGGATGGCGCACCTCGGTCTCGCGGCCCCGCAGCCGGGTTCGCGCGCCGCCTTCGGCGCCGAAGAGCCTGCGCAGGAACTCGGTCGTGCCGCTGCCGAGCAGCCCGGCGACGCCGACGACCTGGTGCGCGTGCAGCCGCATCTCGCCGGCGTGCGTCGCTTCGAGGAGCACTTCGCCCGCCGCAACACCCGAGGGCGCGTGCTCCTTCTCGATGTCGCGGCCGGTCATCTGGCGGGCGAGCTCCTCGGCGGATAGTTTCGCGCGCGTGAACTCCGCGACGACCTTGCCGTCGCGCATCACCGTGCAGCGGTCCGCGATCGCGACGATCTCGTCCAGGCGGTGCGAGACATAGAGAATCGCCACGCCAGCGGCCTTGAGACTCCCGATCACGCCGAACAGGCTGTTCACCTCGCGTTCCTCGAGGGCGGCGGTCGGCTCGTCGAGCACCAGCACGCGCGCATTGCGCGAGAGCGCCCGCGCGATCGCGACCGATTGGCGCTCGGCGAAATTGAGGCTGTCGATGCGCGCGTCGAGATCGAACGCGAGATTGAGCCGCGCGAGCGCCTCGCGCGCGAGCTCCCGCATTCGGGCGCGGTCGAGGCGCCAGCGGGCGAGCCCCGCACCGGGCCACGGGCAAAGCGGCCGCGCCGGGAGGTGGCCGAGCATGACGTTCTCGGCGATCGAGAGCGCCGGGGCGACGCGCAACTCCTGGCCGATGACCGCGATGCCCTTGGCGTACGCGTCCGCGGGGGAATGGAACTCGACCGCCGCCCCGTCCACCAGGATGCGGCCGGTCTCGGGCCGGTGGATGCCGCCGAAGACCTTGATCAGCGTCGACTTGCCCGCACCGTTCTCGCCGACCAGGGCATGCACCTCGCCCGCCGCGAGATCGAACGCGACGTGATCGAGCGCCATGGTGGCGAAGAACCGCTTGCAGAGGTCCTCCGCGGCGAGCACCGGGTTCGTGGCCATCGTCCGATCCAGAGCCGGCAGACCGTGCCGGCTGGACCGCGCCGGCACCGACCACCCTGCGATGCTCCGTCTCCTCCTCGGGGCGCTTCGGTGGCGAAACTTGGTGCGGTCGAGCCGCACCTTGCTTTTCGCCGCCTATGCTAGTAGATAGCAGGGGATTGTCAATCCCGACTGCCGTTCGGTTATCGGATTCGCATGGCACAGGTCAAGAAACCGGAGGTGCAGGCCGCGATCCTCGCTTCGGCGTTCGAGCTATTCAGCCTGCGGGGATACGCTGCGACGACGCTTCCCCAGATTGCGAAGGGCGCCGGGGTCTCGCCCGCGAACATCTATATCTACTTCCCGTCCAAGCTCGCCGTGCTCTACGCCATCTACGACCCGTGGTTGCGCGGGCGGATCGAGCGGCTCGAGCGGCGTGTCGCGACGGTCACCGAGCCGCGCGAGCGCCTGCGGCTGCTCTTGACGGCGCTGTGGCGGGACATCCCCCGCGACCGGCATGGCTTCGCAAACAACGTGATGCAGGCGGTGTCCACTGCGACGCCGGAGGAGGGCTACAACCCCGCGCTCCTCGCCTGGGTCGAGGAGCGGGTGGCGGCCATGATTCGCGACGCGTTGCCGCCCGAGCGCGGCCGCCGGCTCGGCGATGCGCGCTTCTCGCACGTGCTGATGATGGCCTTCGATGGATTCGTGATCAATCATCACCTGCGCCCCGGCGCGCCATGCAGCGCACAAACCATCGACCTGGTGTGCGGACTGATTCTCGGCGATGTTGCGCCGCAGAAAGGCCGGCCGCCACGTGCGCCGCGGTTGACACAACCGGCCCAATAGTGAATAGTGTTCGGTAATGCCCTGGCGGACGCGTGCGCGCGTCCGCACGCAAGAGGCTGCATCCCAGGAGACCTCATCGGCGCCGCGCAGCGCGCGGCAACGCGAGGAGGAGCGTCATGGACATGGACGCGCGCAAGGCCTGGGTCGTCGGCACCGACATCGGCGGAACCTTCACCGACGTCATCGGCGTCAATCTGGTCACCGGCGAGCAGCGCCTAGGGAAAGTGCCCTCGACGCCGCCCACCTTCTTTGACGGGGTGATCCACGGTCTCGAGCGCGCCGGGATCCGCGGCGAGGACGTGCTCTCGTTCCGTCACGGCGCCACGGTCTCCACCAACGCGATCCTCGAGCGCAAGGGCGTCAAGACGGCGCTCGTCACGACCGAGGGCTTTCGCGACGTCCTCGGCGGCGGCCGCGCGGAGCGCATCAGCGCGTTCGAGCTCGACTGGGACCCGCCCGAGCTCATCATTCCGCGCCGGAACGTGCTCACCGTGCGCGAGCGCGTGAGCCCCTACGGCGAGGTGGTGACGAAGCTCTCCGAGGCCGACGTTCGCAGGTGCGCGCGCATGATCCGCAAGCGCGGCATCGAGTCGGTGGCGATCGTCTTCATCGACTCGTTCATGAACCCGGCGCACGAGAATCGCACCCGCGAGATCCTGCGCGAGGAGCTGCCCGACGTCGACATCACGGTCTCGCACGAGGTCCTGCCGCAGATGCTCGAGTTCGAGCGCACCTGCACAACCGTGCTCAACGCCTACATCTCGCCGATCCTCAAGAACTATCTTTCCGGCCTCGCGCGGCGGCTGAAGAAGGACTGGGGATACGCCGGTCCGATATTGGTCACCACCTCGGGCGGCGGCGTGATCGGCATGGACGAGGCGGTGAAGTTCCCGGCGAAGACTTTCCATTCCTCGCCGGTGTCCGGCGCAGTGGGGCTCGCCGGCTACATCGGTTCGCTCGCCGGATTCGAGAATGTCATCGCGTTCGAGACCGGCGGCACGACCAACAACGTATCGATCATCTACCAGGGCAAGCCGGCCATCACGCACGAGTGGAAGATCCTGTGGAACGTGCCCTGCTGCCTGCCTTCGGTCGACACCGTGTACATCGGCGCGGGCGGCGGCTCGATCGGATGGGTCGACAAGGGCGGCATCCTCAACGTCGGCCCGCAGAGCATGGGCGCGGTGCCCGGGCCCGCGTGCTACGGCGCGGGCGGCGAGGAGGCAACGAACACCGACACCCAGATCGTGCTCGGGCGCATCGATCCCGAGTACTACCTCGGCGGCGAGATGAGGGTAGACGGCCAGCTCTCGCATACCGCGCTCGCGGAGCGCATCGGCGCGCGCTATGGCTGGGATGCTGAAACGTCAGCCGCGAACATGTACATGGTCGCGATGACCAACCTGATGATGGCGATGCGATTGCAGACCGTGAGCCGCGGCTGGGACCCGCGCGATTTCGCCATCGTCCCTTACGGCGGCGGCGGCGCGATGTACGCTTGCGATCTCGCCCGCGAGATCGGATCCGGCACCGTGATCGTGCCGCCGTTGCCCGGCTACGCGTCGGCGTTCGGCGCGATCCGAGTGGACGTGAAGCACGAGTTCACCACGCCGCTGCACAAGATCGAGGCCGAGCTCGACTACAAGAAGCTCAATCGCGAGTTCGACGCGCTGGTGAAGAAAGCGCAGAAGACGCTCTCACGCGAGGGCTTGCGGGCCGGGCAGATGCGCATCGAGCGGTTCGTGGACGTGAAGTACTTCAGCCAGAGCCGGTTCTTCACCGTGGCCATACCGGACGGACCGGTGCATGACCTCGCCGGTATCACCGAAAGTTTCATGAGCGCGATGCAGGCTGCCTACGGCTACACGCTGCCGCCCGGCTATGCGCCGGTGGAGCTCGTCAACCTGCGGGTGATCGCCATGGGCGAGATTCCGAAGCCGGATCTCCCGGAAATCGGCGTGCGCTCGACGCTTGAAGCCGCGCGCAAGCCGTCGCGCAAGGTCTGGTTCCGGGACGCCGGCTTCGTCGACGCGACGATCTACGAGCGCGGCCTGCTCCCGGTCGGCGCGACATTCGACGGCCCGGCGGTCGTCGAGCAGCCCGACACCACGACCGTGTTGCCGCCCGGCACGCATTGCACCGTGGACAAGCACGGGAATCTCGTGATCAAGGTGGATCGGTAAGGGAGGGATCATGAAACAGGCCGCACTGAAGATCGGCAAGCCGGGCGCGAGGCAGGCGAAACCCGCCGCGCCGGCGAGCGGCGTGAAGGAGCGCCTCGCCAAGCCCACCGAGATCGGCATGGATCTCATTACCTTCGAGGTGATGCGCAACGCCTTCGTCGCCGCATGCTACGAGGCCTCGACCACCATCGAGCGCGTCGCCTACCACCCGGTGGTGGGCATGGGCCGCGACCGCTCCAATGCGCTGCTCACCCGTGACGGGCGCCTCGTCGCGCACGGCCACACCGACGCGGCGGCGCATTACGCCTCGTTCGGGCCCTCGGTAACCGAGCTGCTGAAGGACGCGCCGCTTGCGAGCATGAAGCCCGGCGACACGTTCCTCTTCTCCGATCCCTACCGCACCGGCTCGCACGTCAACGACACGCGCCTCATCCGCCCCATATTCCACGGTGGCGAGATCGTCGCCTTCGCCTGCACGGTGATCCACTGGGCGGACATGGGCGGTCCGATGCCCGGGACCTTCAACCCGGAGGCGACGAGCTGCTACGCCGAGGGCATCCGCATTCCGCCCATCCGGCTCTTCAAGGAAGACCAGCTCGACGAAGAGCTCTTCAGCTTCATCGCGATCAACATTCGTAGCGCGACCGAGCGGCGCGCCGACCTGCAGGCGCAGTTCGAGGCCTCGCGCCTGATCGACCGGCGCGTGAAGGAGCTCTGCGATCGCTACGGCAAGGAGACGCTGTTCCAGGCCTTCGAGGAGCAGTTCAACTACACCGAGCGCCTCATGCTCGCCGAGCTTGCCGAGCTTCCCGACGGCACCTGGGAGTTCGAGGACTTCGGCGACCAGGACGTGATGACGCGTGGCAAGCCGCCGATCCGCGTGCACTGCAAGATGACGAAGAAGGGCACCAAGCTCAGCTTCGACTGGACGAAGTCCGGTCCGCAGCCGCGCGGCTCGTGGGGCGCGAGCTACGCGACGCTCACCGGCGGCAACTATCTCGGCTTCATGATCTGCTTCCCGCAGCTCTTCCCGCTGAACGAGGGCATCATCCGCAACCTCGAGATCCTCTCGAAAAAGGGCACGTGCGTGGACGTGCTGGAGCCCGCGCCCACGACCGGCTACGCCTCGGGCGCGTTCGACAAGGTGGAGGCGGTGACAATTGCCTGCCTCGCCGGGCCGATGGGCAAGGTCCAGCCATGGCGCGTCTACCCGGCGGCGGTGAGCCTGACGAACCTGTGCATGGGCGGGTTCAACCCGCGCACCAAGAAGCAGTTCGTGCAATACACGTACGCGGTGGGCGGTGAGAACGCGCGCACCTTCAAGGACGGCAAATCGCTCATCTTCATGCGTTTCTGCAACGCGCGAACGATTCCGCAAGAGCTCGAGGAGCGCTGGTTCCCGGTGATCTTCACGCGTTACGAAGCGCGGCCCGATTCGTGCGGCCACGGCATGCGCCGCGGCGGCTTTGCGCTCCTGCGCGAGCTCACGCTGCTCACCGACGTGACGATGACGATCCACGGCGACCGGGAGAAGTTCACGCCGTTCGGCGTCTCCGGCGGGCTGAACGGCGGCGGCTGCAAGCTCATCATCAACAAGGGCACGAAGAAGGAGTTCAACGCGGGCATGTACGCGACCGGCGTCGAGCTCAAGAAAGGCGACCGGATCTACTACTCGTCCTCCGGCGGCGGCGGCTTCGGCAATCCGCTCGACCGCGATCCGCAGCTCGTGCTCGAGGACGTGATGGACGAATGGCTTTCGGTCGAGGCGGCGAAGCAGTACTACGGGGTGGTGATCAAGGTGGTCGACCGTGAGGCGCTCGACTTCCGCATCGACGCGGCGGCGACGAAGAAGGCGCGCGCGCAACTGCGCAAGCGTGGCTTCCAGGAGGGCCGCGGCTCGCACCAGCTGCATCCCAAGGGCAAGCACATCAAGGTCGCCTGGATCCCGACCGAGGAGGAGGTGGGGCCGCACATCACCGTGTCGCGGCCGCCGGGCTGGTAGAGTTCGCGCGATGAGCCGGAGCGACTCTCGGCAAGCGGTCTTGCCAAGGGTTCACCCGACCGTCGTGCACATGCTCGCGGAGGCCGCCGCGCTGGCCGGTGACCGCGAGGCACTGGTGTGCGGCGCGCGGCGGTTGACCTATGCGCAGTACCTCAACTGCGTCGCGGCGTTCGCGCACGAGCTCGAACAAGCCGGCGCGCGCGGCGCGCGGGTCGCGCTCGTTTGCGGAAACTCGCTCGAACTGCCGATCGCGATGTTCGCCGCGCATGCGGCCGGCGCGCAGGCTGTGCCGATCAACCCGGCCTACACCGCGCGCGAACTCGGCCACATCCTCGCCGACGCCGCCCCGGCGGTTCTGGTCTATGACATGGAAATCGCCGACACCGTCGAACCGATATCGAAATCGGTGCCTTGCAGGGTGAAGGTCGGCGCGGGCGCCCGTTCGCTTGCCGAGTGGGCCGACGCTGCAACGCCGCGCCTGCCGGAGCCGCTCCCCGCGCCGGACGATTTCGCCTCCCTGCAGTACACCGGCGGCACCACCGGGCTGCCGAAAGGCGTCAATATCACCCACGGCCAGATGGCGGTGAACATCAGCCAGCGCGAGGCGGCGCTGCCGACGCGCGTCGACGACGAGCGCGTGCTCTGCATGATGCCGCTCTTTCACGTCTTCGCCGTGGCGATGTGCCTGCACCTCGCCGCGTACTGCCGCGGCAAGCTGGTCATCCTGCCGCGCTACAAGCCCGACGCGGTGCTCGACGCGATCCCCGCCGAGCGCATCACGCGCCTGCCGGCCGGGCCGACGGTGTTCATCGGGCTCCTGAACCACGAGCGCTTCGCGCAGACGGACTTCGGGAGCCTGCGCACCGCGTATTCAGGCTCGGCGCCGCTTCCCGAAGAGACGCTCAAGCGCTGGCGCGAAGCCACCGGCACGCCGATCCTGGAGGGTTTCGGCCAGTCGGAAGCGGGTCCGGTGCTCACCTACGTGCGCGACGGCGGCGTGCTCAAGCCGGGATCCGTGGGTCCGGCGCTGCCGCTGACCGAGATCGAGATCGTGGATGTCGAGACCGGGGCGAAGGTGCTCCCCGTCGGCGAGCTCGGCGAGATCCGCGCGCGCGGGCCGCAGATCATGAGCGGCTATCGCAACCGGCCGAAGGAGACCGCCGAGGCGTTGCGCGGCGGCTGGCTCTACACCGGCGACATCGGTGAGCTCGATGCCGACGGCTACCTGTACATCCGCGATCGCAAGAAGGACATGGCGATCGTGGGCGGCTACAACGTTTATCCGCGCGAGGTGGACGAAGTGCTCTTCGCGCATCCGGCCGTCAAGGAGGCGGCCGCCGCCGGCGTGCCGGATCCCTACTATGGGGAAACGATACGCGCCTACGTGGTGCTGAAGGAGGGCGCCACCGCGACGGTGGAGGAGATCGCTGCGCACTGCGCGCAGAACCTGGCGAAATACAAGATACCGAGCCGCATTTACCTCGTGCGAGAGCTCCCGCGCACGACGGTGGGTAAGATCGACCGGCGGGTGCTGCGCGACAAGCTTGCGGCCGCAGGGTAGGGAGCCGCCGGTCGCGCTACGATCGGGCCAAAGGAGAGCATCCGATGCCCGACCGGCGTGCACCGTTTCCGATGGACCTGGCCCCCGAGGCCCTGCGCCAGCAGATGGCCGAGATCGGTCCCGTCTGGGGCACCAACATCCCCAAGCACCGCGACATGACCCTGGCGGCTTATCGGCCGCTCCTCGCACGCGCGCCGAAGGACGGCGTGAGAGTCGAGCGCAACATCGCCTATGGAACGCATCCGCGCCAGGTGGTCGACGTGTTCCGGCACCAGGCGGCGCAGCGAGCGCCGGTGATGATCTTCGTGCACGGCGGCGCGTTCGTGCGGGGCGACAAGCGCTTGGACGACGAGGTGTACGACAACGTGCTCTACTATTTCGCGCGGCACGGAATGGTCGGCCTGAACATGGAGTACCGGCTGGCGCCCGAGGCGGGCTTTCCGGAAGGCGCCCGGGATGTCGCGCAGGTGATCGCGTGGGCCGAGCGCGAGGCGGGCCGCTACGGCGGCGATCCGGCGCGCATCTACGTCTTCGGCCACTCCGCCGGCGGCACGCACGTCGCGACGTGGGCCTTCGACCGCACCGCGATTCCCGAGCGGGCGAAGTCGGTGGCGGGCGTGATCATCGCGAGCGGGCGCGTGCGCGCCGATGTGCTGGCCGACAATCCGAACGCCGATGCGGTGCGGGCGTACTTCGGCGCCGACACCTCCCTTTACGACGCCCGCTCGCCGGTGACGCACGCGAACGACCCCGACCTGCCGGTGTTCATCGTGATCGCCGAATACGAGAATCCCTACCTGGATGTCTACGGCGCCGAGCTCCTGCACAACCTGAGCCACGTGCGCAAGCGCGCGCCGCGCTTCATGCGCCTCACGCGCCACAACCACATCTCGCTCGTCGCGCACTTCAACACCGAGGAGGAGATCCTCGGGCGCGAGATTCTCGACTTCATCGCGTTGGGGAGGTAGCGGTTGAATCGTCATTCCCGCGCAAGCGGGAATCCAGACGAGGCTTGCCATGTTGCCGGTGGTGTACATCCTCGCAAGTCGTCGAAACGGAACACTCTACGTTGGCGTGACGAGCGAGCTAGCGAAACGCGTGTATGAGCACAAACACGGTCTCGTCGACGGCTTCACGAAGAAATATGGCGTCCACCAGCTGGTGTACTTCGAGCTTGCGGAGGACATGCTCTCGGCGATTGCGCGCGAGAAGCAGATCAAGAAATGGAAGCGCGCGTGGAAGATCGAGCTGATCGAGCGCGGGAATCCCGAGTGGCGCGATCTCTACGGAGAGATCATCTGAATCCTGGATCCCCGCGTTCGCGGGGATGACGAAGGGGCAGCGCGGGGATGACGAAGGGGCAGCGCGGGGATGACGAAGGGGCAGCGCGGGAATGACGAAGGGGCAGCGCGGGGATGACGAAGGGGCAGCGCGGGGATGACGGACCTGGCGCTACCGCCGCAGCCGCTCGACCTTCATCTTCGGGTCGACGAGCTTGCCGGCCTCGACGACCGCCTTGCCGTCGAGCTCGATCGTGCAGTCGCGCATCGGCACGTCGTAGTGCCCGCGCGTCGTGCGCTTGCCGCCGCCCTGGGTGTTCGGGCCCGTTGAGAACAGAAAATTCCCGGGGAAGGTGCGCGCCGCGGCGCGGTGCCGCTCCGGCTCCTCGCCATGCAGCGCGATGCCGTACCACAGTGCCTGCGGATTCATGCCCCAGCCGAGGTGCGACACGGCGTACGGATCCCGGTCTTTCTCGCCGGTGCGGCCGTCTTCGAGCCAGTCGCGCATCAGCTTCGCGTCGAGCCCGCCCTCGATGCGCACGACGTGCCCCTCGCGGATCTCGAGGCGCACCGGCTCGGCGACGTAGCGGCAGTACGGCAGGATGACGATGTCGCCCGGCTGGAAGATGACCGTGCCGTTCGCGCTGCCCTCGTTCGGGAAGGTGTGGATGTGCCCGGCGCCCCAGTGGTCGAAGTGACCCGGCTCGTCGGCGTAGCCCCACTGCGACATGACCGGGTACTCGCCGCATTCGTAGTGGAAGTCGGTGCCGGCCTCGGTCGTCACACGCACTTTCTTGGTCTTCCTGTAGACGCCTTCCGCGTACTTGAGCGCCTCCTTCAGCCCGGGCGGCGACATGAGCTGCTCGAGGTCGTCCGGCGCGTCGATGATCATCAGCACGCGCGTGCGCGCCTCCTGCACCTGCTTGAGCCACTTCGTGAAAAGCGGCACGTGGAAGATCACGAGCAGGTCGGCGGCGCACACCGCCTCGAGCGTGCCCTTGCATTGCCCGATGGTCGGCACGCCGACCTTGGTCCATGAGGGGATCGAGTTCACGCACAGCTCGTAGACATCGGCGCCGAGCTCGTCGGCGGCCGCGAACGCCGCCTCGATGTACTCACGGCGCGTGCCGAGATCCGACACGACGGCGATCGTCTCGCCCTTCTTCACCTTGCAGAGCTCGAACTCCTGGCGGTAGAGGCTCGCGAGCTTCGCGGGGTTGAGCTCCTGGATGCGGATGGCTGCCGAGTGCATGAAAATGCCTCCTGAATCTTGCTGCATGTGGCGCAGTTGCCGAGAGGATAGTGGGAATCGCGCCGGGAGGGGAGGGGTCCGCCTGCAGGACCGGGGGTAGTCAAGGTTTCGATCAAGGCACCGCGCGACCCCGGGTAGAATGAACCGTACCACGCAGCCAGACGCCGGGAGAACGCCATGCAGCAACCCGCCGCCAAGCACGAGCGGCCCGATGCGGCCCTGATCGCGGCACTCGAGGCCGCGAACATCCATCCGCTCTGGGACCGCTACAAGTCGATCACGCCCGTGGCGCCCGCCGCCGGCGACGCGCCGATGCATTGGCGCTGGCGCGACTTCGACCCGTTCACCGCGCGCGCCGCGGCCGAGGTGCCGATCGAGGACGTCGAGCGCCGCGCGATGATCTTCGTGAATCCGGCGTTCGGCGGCCGGACCGTCACGACCGCGAATCTGCTGGCCGCGTTCACGGTGCTGAAGCCCGGCGATCACGCCGTGCCGCACCGGCACACCGCTGCCGCGATCCGCTTCGCCACGCGCGCCGAGGGCGCCGTCACCATCGTGAATGGCCGCCGCTGCGAGATGCACGAGGGCGACCTGGTGCTCACGCCGCCCATGTGCTGGCACGGGCACATCAACGAGGGCAGCCAGCGCACCGCGTGGTTCGACGCCGCCAACATGCCGCTCGTGTGCGACCTCGACGCGAGCTTCTTCGAGCCCGGCAGCCGCGACGCCAAGGAGTTCTGGAAGGTGGACGAGGGCGACGAGCGCCTCTGGGCCGCTCCCGGTCTGGCGGCTCCCGATGCGCCGTCGTCGATCGCCCAATCGGCGAAATATCGCTATCCGGGCAAGGAGACGCGCCGCATGCTCGCCGCCGTCGCGCCCGGCGCCGACGGCGCGCGCACCGTCCGTTACGTCAACCCGCAGACCGGCGGCGCGGTGATGCCCACCCTCGATTGCTACGCGACGCGCCTCGCCAAGGGCGCCGCGACGCGCGCGCGGCGCGCCACCTGGAACGCGGTGTGCCTCGTGGTCTCGGGCGAGGGCCGCTCCACCATCGGCGACCACACCTTCGATTGGTCGCAGCACGACGTGTTCTCGATCCCGCACTGGAGCTGGGTCAGCCACACCGCGACGACTGCCGAGGCGGATCTCTTCCTGGTCACCGACCGCGAGGTCTACGCGCGCCTCGACCTTCTGCGCGAGGAGCTTGCGTCCTGAAGCCACTGCGGACGGAGGAGCCTTTGGTCACGTCATCCCCGCGCAAGCGGGGATCCATGTGGCTTTGGGGGAGCCGGGTCTGGATCCCCGCCTGGACGGAGGAGCCTTTGGTCACGTCATCCCCGCGCAAGCGGGGATCCATGTGGCTTTGGGGGAGCCGGGTCTGGATCCCCGCCCCGATACAAGCGCTCGGGGATGACGACCCTGCGCGGGGATGACTCGATCGGAGGCGCCCTAGCGGACCGTCTTCAGCAGATCGGCAAGATGCCGCGCCGGGATCGCGTAGGAGATCCCGCTCGGATCGGTAAGAGCAGCTTCCTTGGTGCCCTTGACGAACACCATGTTGATCACGCCGACCACGGCACCCGAGTCGGGGTCGTAGAGCGGGCTGCCGCTGTTGCCGGGGTACGCGGTCGCATCGAGCTGGAAGATCTCGAACCCGCCGCCCGTGAGACGCCGGATCAGTTGCGGGTCGAGCTTGTTGGCCCGTGCGGTGGGGATGGCAACCGGGGCGACGGCCGCGATCATCGCGCGATGCGTCACCGGATAGGCACCCAGCGCTTCGCCGAGCGGATAGCCGGTGAAGAGATAAGTGCTGCCCTCGCGCACCTCGCTTGCATCGCCGATCTGCAGCGGCGCGAACGGCGGCCCGGCCACGCGGAGTAGCGTGAGATCGTGGTCCGGGTCGGTGGCCACTTGCGCGGCCTGGCGCTGCATGACCTTGTCTCCCGCCACGCGCGTCAGCACCGTCAGCGTCTCGCGCTGTTCCGTCTC
>JBFJOO010000104.1:0-14638 GCA_041617635.1 Burkholderiales bacterium
AGCGCGCCGACCACCCGGTCACGCACGTCTCCTGGCACGACGCGCGCGCGTACTGCCGCTGGTCCGGCACGCGCCTGCCGACGGAAGCGGAGTGGGAGTACGCGGCGCGCGGCGGGCTCGACGGGGCGACCTATCCATGGGGCGACGAACTCCTGGGGGCGGGGCGGCACCGGTGCAACATCTGGCAGGGAACGTTTCCGGACCAGGACCTCGGCCTCGACGGCTATATCGGCACTGCGCCGGTGGAGGCCTTCGCGCCGAACGGCCTCGGCCTCTACAACGCCGTCGGCAACGTCTGGGAGTGGTGCGAGGACTGGTTCTCGCCGAACTACCACCGCGTCACCCGCAACGCCGACCCGCGCTACGTGGTGCCGAGCGGCCGGCGCGCGATGCGCGGCGGCTCCTTCCTCTGCCACGCCTCGTACTGCAACCGCTACCGTGTCGCCGCGCGCAGCGCGAACACGCCGGACAGCACCACCGGCAACTGCGGCTTTCGCGTCGCGGCCTGAGTGGCTAGCGCACCGGCAGGCGCGCGCTCCTTGTCACCTAGAGGACGGGCGCCCCGCGGCTCGGCGGGCGGGTCGCGGAACTTAGCTGACCCGCCCCTGTCTTAAACGGCCGGTACCGAACGGTCGGAGGCAGGCCCCGCTTTCGGCGGCCCTTGTTCGCGGATCTTGATGATGCGAGTGCTGATTGCGTTTTTCCTGACCTTCTCGATTGCCTTCCAGGGCGTCGCGAACGCATTCGCCTTCAAGGAGGTGATCGAGGCCGGGGCATCGGCGCACGCCGTCATGGCGGAAGAGGATGCGAAGAGTGACGGTCGCTGCGATCTTGCGAACATGAACACGGTGGCCGGGATGCTGTGCGACGATCCCCTGGCTTGCGAGTTAACGCCCTGGTTTGCCCTAGTTTCAGCCAGGAAAGGCGCCGATCCGGCGCATTTCCTTTCGCCTTCCGGTGTTCGGCAGGCACTCGTTCCCTTCCCGGACCCCTCGAGGGTCTGGCGACCTCCCCTGGTCTGACCTCGTTCGATCCTGGCGCTGTGGCTCGCTGACGCGAGCGCGCGGCTGAGTGTGCGTCCTCGCCCCCTGCGAGGCCGCGCTCGTCTCGAATGGAGTCGGTATCGTGGTAATTTTCCGCTCGGGAGCGCCATTGCTGCGCCCCCAGTTCAGTCCGTTTGTCGGCTCGCGACGAACGCTTCGTTACCTGGCGCTGGTCTGCATTGCGGTCAGTCTGCCGCAGCTGTCCGTCGCCCAGTCGGCGGGTGCCGCCGAGCCGCTGAGCCTCGACCAGGCGCTGCGCGTGGCGCAGGAGCGCTCGCACGCCCTGTTGGCGCAGGACGCCGCCCAGGAATCCGCCCGCGAGATGGCCGTCGCGGCCGGACAATTGCCGGATCCGACGCTCAGGCTCGGCATTCAGAATCTGCCGGTCAGCGGCCCGGACGCCGGCAGCCTGACGCGCGATTTCATGACCATGCGCTCGATCGGGGTGATGCAGGAGATCACCCGCCCCGAGAAGCGCCGGGCCCGCGCCGCAAGATTCATCCGCGAAGCCGACGCGGCGCAGGCCGTGCGCGTGACGCAACTTTCGAACCTGAGGCGCGACGCCGCTGTCGCGTGGCTCGATCGCCATTTCCAGGACCGCCTGCTCGGCGCGCTGCGTACACAACGGAGCGAGGCCGTGCTTCAGGTCGAAGCCGCCGACGCGGCGTACCGTGCCGGGCGCGGATCCCAGGCCGACACGTTTGCGGCGCGTGCAGCGGTTTCGATCTTGGAGGACCGGATCCGCCAGGCCGAGATCCAGGTCGCGACGGCGACGACGAACCTCGAGCGCTGGGTCGGCGATGACGCACGCAGACCGCTCGGCGCGCCACCCTCGCTGAAAACGGTGGTCCTGGACGCCCCCGCTCTCGAAACCCGCATTGCGCATCATCCGGAGATCGTCGCGCTCGCGGCGCGCGAAACTGTCGTTCAGGCCGAAGCCGACCTGGCGCGAGCCAATCAGCGCGCCGACTGGTCCGTCGAGCTCATGTACAGCCAGCGTGGGTCCGCCTACAGCAACATGATCTCGATCGGCGTCTCGGTTCCGCTGCAATGGGACCAGAAGAACCGTCAGGATCGCGAGCTCGCTTCCAGGCTCTCGATGGTGGAGCAGCTGCGCGCCGAGCGCGACGAGTTGACGCGGCAGCTGCTCTCGCAAGCGCGCGGCTGGCAGCAGACCTGGCGGGGCAACCTCGATCGAATCGATCACTACGAGCGCAGCTTGCTTCCGCTGGCCGCCGAGCGCACGCGCGCCGCGCTGGCTGCTTATCGCGGCGCTGCCGGAGCACTCGCCTCGGTGCTCGAGGCCCGGCGCAACGAGATCGAACTGCGCCTGGAAGGCCTGCGACTCGAAATGCAGACTGCGGCGCTTTGGGCGCAGCTCGAGTACTTGATTCCCGCCGATTATGCGACGGCGGCTGTCGGCGACCCCGCGAAAATTCAGGAGAAGTGACCGTGAACCTCAAACGTATTTTGATCGGCCTGGTCGGCGTCGGCGTGCTTGCCGGGGCGGGCTACGGCCTCTACTCGATCGGCATGCACCGCGGCATGATGATGAACAACGCCCAGGGCGCCGCCTCGGCCGCAGAGGCCGGCACGCCCGAAGCCGCAGCCGCGGACCCTGCGGGCTGGACCCTCGCGCAAGGCGAGAAAGCTTCCCGCCGGCACATCGCGGAGAAGCTCAAGGCGGGCGATATGGATCCGGTTACCGGTCGCAGGATCCTTTTTTATCACGACCCGATGGTGCCGGGAAAACGCTTCGAAGCACCGGGCAAGTCGCCCTTCATGGACATGATGCTGGTGCCGGCGTATGCGGGCGCGGAGGGCGCGGATTCCGGCACCGTGACGGTGAGCGCGCGCATCCAGCAGAGCCTGGGCCTGCGCACCGCGCCGGTCATGGAGGGCGCGCTGTCGCCGCAGGTTGCGGCGGTCGGATCGATCGCCTTCAACGAACGAGACCAGGCCGTCGTGCAGGCGCGCAGCATGGGCTACGTCGAGCGCCTGCACGTTCGCGCGACCCTGGATCGTGTCGCCAAAGGCCAGCCGCTCGCCGAGCTCTACGTTCCCGATTGGGTGGCGGCGCAGGAAGAGTTCCTGTCGGTCCGCCGCATGCAGGGCACTGAGCTCGAACCGCTGGTCGACGGCGCGCGCCAGCGCATGCGCCAGATCGGCATGAGCGAGGAGCACATCCGCGAAGTGGAAACAGCCGGCCGCACCCTGGCTCGCCTCACGATCGTCGCGCCGCTGGCTGGCGTGGTGACCGAGCTGATGGCGCGCGAAGGGACGACCGTGATGACCGGAACGACGCTGTTCCGCATCAATGGCCTGAGCACTGTTTGGGCGCATGCGGAGGTGCCGGAAAGCCAGGCTGCGCTGCTGCGCGTGGGCAACAAAGTGCGGGCCACCAGCCCGGCCGTTCCGGGCGTGACTTTCGAGGGCCGCGTGCAGGCGATCCTGCCGGAGGTTGATCCGCAGACCCGCACGCTCAAAGCGCGCATGGAGCTAGCCAACCCGGATGGGCGGCTGGTGCCGGGGATGTTTGCGCAGATGAACTTCGTTGAGATGCACGAAGCCACGGCCGTGCTGATACCGAGCGAGGCGGTGATCCAGACCGGCCGGCGCACCGTGGTGATGCTCGCCGAGGAAGGCGGCAGGTTCCGACCGGTCGATGTCGAGATCGGCATCGAGTCCGGCGATCGGACCGAGATCCGGCGCGGCCTGCGGGCCGGGCAGCGCGTGGTGCTCTCGGGGCAGTTCCTGATCGACTCCGAATCCAGCCTCAAGGGGTTGGAGGCGCGCCTGAACAGCGAAGCCGCAGCGCCGGTGGCGGGCCATTACCGCACGTGGGCAACGGTCGAAATGCTCAAGGACGACATGGTCACGCTGTCGCATCCGCCGATCGCGGAATTGAAATGGCCGGCCATGACCATGGATTTCCGGCTGCCGCCCGGTGCTCCGCAAGCGGGCGGCCTTGCCAGCGGTGAAAAGGTCGACATCGAATTTCGCATGCGGGAAGGCGACTTGCCGCAAATCACGACGATCCAGCGGGCCGCGCCTCCCGCCGCCAACGCATCGGGAAGCCGAAAATGATTGCCCAGCTCATTCGTTGGTCCATCAGCAATCGCTTTCTGGTGCTCCTCGCCACGTTGATCGTCACCGGCTGGGGCGTGGTGTCGATGTTGCGCACGCCGCTCGATGCGCTGCCGGATCTTTCCGACGTGCAAGTCATCATCCGCACCAGCTATCCGGGGCAGGCGCCCGTGATCGTCGAGAACCAGGTCACGTACCCGCTCACCACGACGATGCTTTCGGTGCCCGGCGCGAAGACCGTGCGTGGCTACTCGTTCTTCGGCGACAGCTTCGTCTACGTGCTGTTCGAGGACGGCACCGACCTGTACTGGGCGCGCTCGCGGGTGCTCGAGTACCTCAACCAGGTGCAATCGCGCCTGCCCCCAGGCGCCAAGGCGTCGATCGGGCCAGACGCGACCGGCGTCGGCTGGATCTACCAATACGCGCTCGTCGACAAGAGCGGCGTGCTCGATGTGAGCCAGCTGCGCGCGCTGCAGGACTGGTTTCTCAAGTTCGAGCTGAAAACGGTGCCCGCGGTGGCCGAGGTCGCCACCATCGGCGGCATGGTGCGCCAGTACCAGGTGCTGCTCGACCCCGACCGGCTCGCCGCCTACCGCATCCCGCACACCGCAGTGGTCGAGGCGATCCAGAAAGCCAATCAGGAAGCGGGCGGCTCGGTGCTCGAGCTCGGTGAGGCGGAGTACATGGTGCGCGCCTCGGGCTATCTGCAGAAGCTGGAGGATTTTCGCGCCATTCCGCTGATCTCTACCGACGCTGGCGTCTCGGTGCGTCTCGGCGACGTGGCGCGCATCCAGATCGGTCCGGAAATGCGGCGCGGTATCGGCGAGCTCGATGGCGAGGGCGAGGCCGTGGGCGGCGTGATCGTGATGCGCTCGGGCAAGAATGCGCTCGAGACGATCAAGGCTGTCAAGATCAAACTGCAGCAACTGCAGGCGAGCCTGCCCCCGGGGGTGGAGATCGCGACGGTCTACGACCGTTCGAGCCTCATCAAGCGCGCCGTCGAGAACCTGGGCCAGAAGCTCCTCGAGGAGTTCTTGGTCGTCGCGCTGGTCTGCGTGATCTTCCTGTTCCACTTGCGCTCGGCCTTCGTTGCAATCGTGTCCTTGCCGCTCGGCATCCTTGCGTCGTTCATCGTGATGCATTACCAGGGTGTCAACGCCAACGTCATGTCGCTCGGCGGCATCGCGATCGCGATCGGCGCCATGGTCGATGCCGCGGTGGTGATGATCGAGAACGCCCACAAGCGCCTGGAACGCTGGGGGCACGAGCATCCCGGCGAACGTCTCGCAGGGGACGCGCGCTGGCACGTGATCGGCGATGCGGCGGCCGAGGTCGGTCCGGCGCTGTTCTTCTCGCTGCTGATCATCACATTGTCGTTCATTCCGGTATTCACGCTGGAGGCGCAGGAGGGGCGGCTCTTCGCGCCGCTCGCGTACACGAAAACCTACGCCATGGCGGCGGCGGCGGGCCTCGCCGTCACCCTCGTCCCGGTGCTGATGGGCTACCTCATCCGCGGCCGGATTCCCCACGAGAGCGCGAACCCGCTCAGCCGCGGGTTGATCGCGGTGTACCGGCCGATGCTGAACGCTGTGCTGCGCTTCCCGAAGGCCACCCTCGCGGTGGCTGCCGCGTTGCTCATCGCGAGCTTGTGGCCGCTTAAGCACATCGGGGGTGAATTCATGCCGCCGCTCGACGAAGGTGACCTGCTCTACATGCCGACGGCGCTGCCGGGCCTGTCGACCGGTAAGGCGAGCGAATTGCTGCAGCAGACCGATCGTCTAATCCGCGCCATTCCAGAAGTGCAGTCTGTGTACGGCAAGGCCGGGCGCGCGGAAACGGCCACCGACCCCGCGCCGCTCGAGATGTTCGAGACCACCATCCAGTTGAAGCCGCGCCATCAGTGGCGGCCCGGGATGACTCCGGACCGGCTCGTGGAGGAGCTCGATCGCACCGTGCGCGTGCCGGGCCTGTCGAACATCTGGGTGCCGCCGATCCGCAATCGCATCGATATGCTCGCCACCGGGATCAAGAGCCCGGTGGGCGTGAAGGTTGCAGGCCCTGACCTTGCGACCATCGATCGCCTGACCGGCGAGATCGAGCGTGCGCTGAAGAACGTCCCGGGCGTGACGAGCGCCCTGGCCGAGCGGCTGACCGGCGGCCGTTACGTCGACATCAACATCCGGCGCGAGGCAGCCGCGCGCTTTGGCCTGAACATCGCCAACGTGCAATCGGTGATTGCTTCCGCTGTGGGCGGCGAAAACGTCGGCGAGACCGTCGAAGGCCTCCAGCGCTTCCCGATTAACGTGCGCTATCCGCGCGAGGTGCGCGATTCGCTGGAGAAGCTGCGCAGCCTGCCGATCGTCACCATGCGCGGCCAGCGCCTGATTCTCGCGGACGTGGCCGAGGTGCGCATCAGCGATGGCCCGCCGATGCTGCGCAGCGAGAACGCCCGGCTCTCGGGCTGGGTGTACGTCGACATCCGTGGTCGCGATCTGCGCGGCGCGGTGCACGACATGCAGCGGGCGGTGGCCGCGAAGGTCAGGCTGCCGCCCGCTTATTCGGTGTCGTGGTCGGGGCAGTTCGAGTTCCTGGAGCGCGCCACCGCGAAGCTCCAGGTCGTGGTGCCGTTCACGCTGCTGATCATCTTGGTGCTCCTTTACCTCACCTTCCGGCGCATGGACGAGGCGCTGGTCATCATGGCCACGCTGCCATTCGCGCTCATCGGCGGCATCTGGCTGCTGTGGTTGCTCGAATACAACCTGTCGGTGGCCGGCGCGGTGGGCTTCATCGCGCTGGCCGGCGTGGCGGCCGAGTTTGGCGTCATCATGCTCCTGTACCTCAGGCAGGCGTTGGATGAACGGCTCCGGCAAGGCAAGGAAACCGTGGCCGACCTGCTCGGCGCCATCCACGAAGGCGCCGTGCTGCGCGTGTGGCCAAAGGCGATGACGGTGGCGGTGATCCTCGCGGG
The DNA here is from genome assembly GCA_041617635.1 of Burkholderiales bacterium. Taxonomy (GTDB): domain Bacteria; phylum Pseudomonadota; class Gammaproteobacteria; order Burkholderiales; family SG8-39; genus JAABRB01. Next base: position 7,099 of record JBFJOO010000104.1, read on the forward strand.
GCTCCTGCCGATCATGTGGGGCGACGGCACTGGCAGCGAGGTCATGCAGCGTATTGCAGCGCCCATGGTCGGGGGTATGATCACCGCGCCGCTGCTGTCGATGTTCGTCATCCCGGCAGCGTTCCTGCTGATGCGCTCGCCCCGCAAGCGCGGGGCCGCCGGGACCTCCTTCTGGAATCTGCGCCGTGCGGCGGCCTGAGTGGCTAGCGCACCGGCAGGCGCGCGCTTCCTTGTCCCCATGGCGTGGCCGAGCGTGCGCAGCGTGTCCGGGATGGCTTCGAGGCGCCCATCGAAGCAGCAGGTAGGACGGTCCGAGGCCAGTACCGGCGGAGCATGTAGCAGGCAGCCGAACCGTATCGTCTCCCCGGAAAAAGAAGACCCGGCACTTGCCGGGTCTTCCGGGTTGCCCGCGGACGCAATCCTACGTCACGCGCTTTCTTCGCCGCGCGACCCCGGCGCCAAGCAGGCCGAGGGCGAGTAGCGCGAGGGTGGTGGGCTCCGGAACAGCGACGACGCCGGTGCCGACGCCGGTGACGATCTGCCCGGCGAGGAAGGGCGCGGAGAACGAGAAGGGATCGTGGCTCCCATCCGCGAGCTCGAGGATGATGTCGCCGGGCGGCGTGCCGGGCGGGATCGTGCCGAGACCTTCTGCTTGGAAGAAGCCCGAGATCGTGGCGAGGCCGCTAGGCCCGCTCGGGGTGATCGTGTACTGGAAGATCTCACTGATCACGCCCACGCCGTCGTCCGGATCGCTCCAGTAAACGGTGCGCGAGAACGGCAATGCTTGACCCAGATCGATCCACTGGCCGGTGAAGTTCAGCTGCGTCCCCTCCCCGAAGGTGAAGCTCCCGCCGGAGGTCGGGGTACTGCCGTTGATCGAGAACCCGCCCTCGAACTGGCCGAACGTGAACGTCACCAGCTCTTCGATGTTTCCGGCGTCGATGAGGATACTCGCCGCTCTGGCGTTCGGCACCGCAAAGACCAGCGCTGCGGCGAGACCGGCGGCGAGGAGCCGAAGTTTCCGTCGAATCATGTTCACCCTCCATTTTGTAGTTGTGGTGAACTCAGCTACCAGCAAGACACGGGCCAGCTCCGAAAAGAAGGAATAACATTCAGCACGTTAACTCTCGCTGGCATCGACAGCGAGGTCCGCCTGTAAGAAATGCTGACGCGACGCGGCAGGGTCCACGGCGGAAATCGCACGAACTTTTCGTGGCGCGCGACCTTGCCAGGACTTCGGACGGGTTACCGGACGTCGTGCGGCTCGAACGCGCGGCAGGGCCCCACGATCGTTGCGATGACGATCGCGTTCTGCACGTCCCGCCGGGTTCCCATCAGCGATCGCCGGGAATAGCGACGTTCCGGCCGCGCCCGGGAAGCGATCTGCGCGTCGAATAGTCGGGTCGGTTCGACGGTCGCCGCGGGGACCGGCAAGCTTGCCGGAATCGACGGCTTGCGTCCCCAGATCGGCGGCAGCGGCTCATCGTCCGGCGTTTCAGCTTGTCCTGACGGCTTGCGTCCCCAGATCGGCGGCAGCGGCTCGTCGTCCGGCGTTTCAGCTTGTCCTGACGGCTTGCGTCCCCAGATCGGCGGCAGCGGCTCGTCGTCCGGCGACTCGACCCGCGGCGGCTCTTCCGGCGGAAGCTCCGACTGCCGCCGCTTTGCCGCTTGCCGCGTCACGTAGTTGACCAGCAACAGGGCGGCGGCGATCAGCAGGTAGATCAGTTCGACAGGCAGTTCTTTTGGCATGGCCTACCTCACGTCCGGGCGCCGCCGGTCGGGCTTTCTCCGGTGCCGGCGATCTCCTCGCGCATGACCGTATCGGCCTGCAAGTTCTTCATGCGGTAGTAATCCATGATGCCGAGGTTGCCCTCGCGGAAAGCCTCCGCCATGGCGCGCGGCACTTCGGCCTCGGACTCCACGACCCGGGCCCGCATCTCCTGCTCCAGCGCCACGGCCATTGCGCGGCGTTCCTCGGCCTTCGCCTGGGCGATCTGCTTGTCGGCGTTGGCCTGGTCGATCTGCAGCTTGGCGCCGATGTTCTCGCCGACGTCGACGTCGGCGATGTCGATGGACAGGATCTCGTACGCCGTTCCGGCGTCCAGGCCTTTGCTCAGGATGTGCTTGGAGATGTGGTCCGGATTCTCGAGCACGCTCTTGTGGTTTGACGCGGACCCGATCGTGCTCACCATGCCTTCACCCACCCGCGCGATGATCGTCTCCTCGCCCGCGCCACCCACCAGCCGGTCGATGTTGGTGCGCACCGTCACGCGGGACACGACGATGAGCTGGATGCCGTCCTTGGCAACGGCTGCGATCTTCGGCGTCTCGATCACCTTGGGCAGCACCGACATCTGCACTGCCTCGAGCACGTTGCGGCCCGCAAGGTCGATCGCCGCGGCGCGCTTGAAGGGCAGCGGAATGTTCGCCTTGTCGGCCGAGATCATGGCGTTCACGAGTCGCACGACGTTGCCGCCCGCAAGAAAGTGGGCTTCCAGATCGTTGATGGAAATGTCGATGCCCGCTTTGACCGAGCTGATCCGCGCGGTGACGATGGTGGTGGGCGGAACGCGGCGCAGGCGCATGCCGATCAGGGTGAAGAGGCCCACATAGGCTCCGGACGCCCACGCCGCGATCCAGAGCGGGATGGGGACCAGGTACAAGACCGTCACCAGCCCCAGTATTACCAGTATGAGGATGCCCATACCTCCCGTTAATTGCGACTCGATTCCACTCATCTCTCGCTCCTCCCTGTTGTGGTGTGCGGAACTCGCCGCACGACGATCCGGTTGCCGTCCACGCGCGTCACCTCGATGATCTCGCCGGCGTCGATCATTTCGCCGTCGGAGACCACGTCCACGCGCTTCCCTTCGATCTCGGCAATGCCTGCCGGTCGAAGCGGAGACGACGCCCGTCCTTGCTTTGCCATCCAGCGCTCGTCGCTATCCGGCGCCGAACCGTGCTCGTGACCCGTGCCCAGGCCGGTCTCCAGGACCAGCCGTCGCCCGAATGGCAGGCGCGGCAGGAAGCGGAGTATGACCAGACTTGCGATTAAAGCAACCAAGAGCGAAAAAACGACGCGCCCCGCGGCCTCGAGGACGACGTCCGACGTGTCCCCGGCCCCGACCAGGCTCAGGATGAGGCCGGCGAGAATCGCGGCGATCCCCAGCACGCCGGCAATGCCGAAACCGGGAATCACGACGATCTCCAGCACGAGCAGCACGACGCCGCCCAGCGCGAGCAGCAGCTCCTCCCAGCCGACCAGCTGGACCAGCCAGTGGCCCCAGAAGAACAGTGACAGGCTTGCGATCCCCAGGCCGCCGGCGACGCCGAAGCCGGGTGTCCGGAGCTCCACGATGATTCCGAGCATGCCGAGGGTGATGAGCAGGGAACTGACCACCGGATGCGTGAGCCAGCGCACCAGATTCTCCGCCCAGTTCGGCGACGCCCGTCTTATCTCCGCTCCCTCGAGCTTCAGTTGCTGCAGCACGCTCTCCAAGGTGTCGGCGCGGAAATCGATTAGCTTGTGCTTCAGGGCTTCCTCGGTGGTGAACGTGAGAAGCTTCCCTTTTTCGACCACGCCGCGTATCGCCACGTCCGCGTCCACCATCGCCTCGGCAATCAGGGGCGGACGCTTGCGGCTCTCGGCGGTCGCGCGAAATTCCTTCCTGACGTAGGAAACCGTTTTCTCGCCCACGGGCTGTGCCTGCGTGCCGGACTGTCCCATCTGCACGGGCGTGGCCGCACCGATCGTTCCGCCGCCGGCCATGACGAGGTTCTCGGCGGCGAGGCCGATCAGGGCGCCAGCCGAGATGGCCCGCTTGTTCACGAACGCGACCGTTCGCACCCGGGCATTCAGCAGTGCGTCGCGAATCTGCACTGCGGCATCCACGCGTCCTCCGAAGGTATTGATTTCGAGGACGACGGCTGCCGCACCCGATTCCGCAGCCTGATCGAGGACGCGCTGCACGAAGGGCGCGAGCCCGAGGTCGATGATGCCCTCGATCGGCGCCACGTAGACCACCGGGCGCTTCTCCTGAGCAGGGACGGGAGCGACCGCTGCAAGAAGTGCGAATGCAAGCAGCGCCAGCCTGCATGCCCGGATCATGATGCTTCGCGACATTCGCGTAATGTGCCTCGAAAACGATATTCCTGTGCGGGCGAGCGGCGCAGTCCGCGGCAGCGGAACACCGCGGCGCCGCCGCGGCGCTCATCGCGATCCGGTCATGGCCTCGACGCCGGGGGGCGGCGTCAGCGAGAGCGGCCGGAAAGCGCGCCTCGCGTGACGGCAGGTCGCGAGGGCACGAACCGACGGTCCGGCCGGGCGATTCGGGACGCGTGGTTCGGCAGACTTCCCGGCGAGGCGTGCTCAGCTGCGGAATGCATCGTTCATCGCGTCCGAAGGCGCGCCAGTCGCCGCGGGAACCGCCGGCCGAACGTTCTCGAGCGGCCGTTCGACGCGTCGCGCCACGTTGCGGCCGGCGCGCTCCGTTACCCGGTCGATCACGGCATACAGGTCGGGGCCCGTATCCTCGAGGAGTACCGGCTGCGCATGCGCGAGCACGACCCGAATCCGGCAGAACGTTTCCGGGTCGCCGTGCCGCCCGAGCGCCTGGCCCAGCCGGACCACCACCCGCTTGATCCGGCTGCTGGTGCGGGTGAGGGCGAAGCGCAGCTGCTGCTCGGTGTGATCCAACACCGCGGCGGTGAGCGGGAAGCCGCGGCCCTGGATGTCGATTCGCATGTCACCAGCCTCCCTCGATATCGGTCGGTGCGCTGTCCGAACCAGTCTAGGGGCCGCCGTCACTTCGCGTAAATCCGATTTTTGTTCGATAATGCTTCGAGAAAAACGAAGGGTGGCCGACCGTGAACTTCAAGCACCTCTACTACTTCTGGCACGTCGCCAAGGCGGGGGGCGTTGCGCGGGCCAGCAAGCAGTTGCACCTGACGCCGCAGACGATCAGCGGCCAGATCGGCCTCCTGGAGGAGGACCTGGGGGCGCCGCTCTTCGCGAAGCGCGGCCGCAACCTCGAGCTCACGGAAGCCGGGCGACTCGCGTTCGGGTATGTGCAGGACATCTTTTCCCTCGGGTCCGAGCTGCAGGAGGTCCTGCGCAACTACCCGGAAGGGGGCCGCCCGGTCGAGTTTCGCGTGGGCGTGGCCGACGCGGTTCCGAAGACGGTCGCCTACCGGCTGATCGAGCCGGTGACGCGGCTGCCCACCCCAGTGCGGATCGTCTGCCGTGAATGGAAGCTCGACAGCCTCATCGCGGAGCTTGCCGCCCATCGCCTGGATCTCGTCATCGCCGACGCGCCCCTCCCGCCATCGGTCAGCGTGCGCGCATTCAATCACCGGCTCGGGGAATCGGGAGTGAGTTTCTTCGCGGCGCCCGGGCTTGCCAGGTCCTGCAAGGGAAAGTTTCCGGCCTGCCTGGACGGGATGCCGATGCTGATCCCCGGCGCTGATGCGGCAGTCAGGGCGCGCCTGGAACGGTGGTGCGACACGATCGGCCTTCGGCCCCGGGTGGTGGGCGAATTCGACGATACCGCGCTCATGAAGGCGTTCGGCCAGCGGGGCGCGGGCGTGTTCATCGGCCCGACCGTGCTCGAATCCGAGATCAAGTCGCAGTACGGCGTGCGGACGCTGGGTCGAACGAAGGAGATCGTCGACGAGTACTACGCGATCTCCGTCGAGCGACGCGTGACCCACCCGTGCGTCGTCGCCATTTCCACGGCGGCGCGCGACAGACTTTTCGTGTAGCGATACGCTCGCGTTGCGAGGCGGCGCCCGGCACCGTACCGGGCACCACCGATCACGCTTGACCTTCATCAAGGTCACCGCGAAGCGAAGCCTTAGTGTCGGTGAAGGAGTAGCGCTTGCGAAGGCGCGCGAGCGCCATGACTGACGTCAACCAGCCCTTGCCATGAGCGTCTACCACGAGTTCGCGCTCCTTCTGCTCGCGTCCGCGGTGGCCGGATCCATCGCGGTCTACCTGAAGCAACCCCTGATCGTCGCCTTCATCGTGGTCGGCATTGCGGCCGGGCCGACCGGCATGGGGTGGGTGACGAGCCTCGACGAGATCGACCTGCTCGCGCAGATCGGCGTGACGGTGCTGCTCTTCGTGGTCGGGCTGAAGCTCGATCTGCATCTCGTCAGGAACCTCGGCGCGGTTGCGCTCGCCACCGGTCTCGGGCAGCTCGGATTCACCATCCTGTTCGGCTACCTGATCGCGCTGGCGCTCGGCATGGGGCACATGGCCGCAGGCTACGTTGCGGTCGCGCTCACCTTCTCCAGCACGATCATCATCGTGAAGCTGCTGTCGGACAAGCGCGAGATCGATTCGCTGCACGGCCGCATCGCGCTCGGCTTTTTGATCGTGCAGGACATCGCGGTGGTCCTGGCGATGATGGCGATCGGAACTCAGGCGGCGGCCGGCGGCGACGGCGTGCTCGAGGTTGCCGCCGCGCTGGGATGGAAGGTCGCGCTCGTGGTGCTTTTCGTCGGCGCCGCCATGCGCTACGTGCTGCCGCCGCTGCTTCACTCCCTTGCCCGGTCGCAGGAGCTGCTGCTGCTCTTCGCCATCGCCTGGGGAACCGCGCTTGCCGCCGCCGGCGATCTCCTGGGGTTCAGCAAAGAGGTCGGCGCATTCCTCGCCGGCTTCTCGCTCGCCTCGACGCCCTACCGCGATGCCATGTCGACGCGGCTCACCAGCATCCGCGACTTCCTGCTGCTCTTCTTCTTCATCGATCTCGGCGCCAAGCTGGAGCTCGGACTGCTCGGGCAGGAGCTTCCCGCAGCGGCATTCCTGTCGCTTTTCGTGCTCATCGGGAATCCGCTCATCGTCATGGCGATCATGGGGTACATGGGGTATCGCAAGCGCACCGGGTTCCTCGCCGGGCTCACCGTTGCCCAGATCAGCGAGTTCTCGATCGTGTTCGTGGCGATGGGCATCACCCTCGGGCATGTGGGCGTCGCCACGCTCGGGCTGGTGACGCTCGTCGGCATGGTCACGATCGCAATCTCTACCTACATGATCCTGTATTCGCAAGTGCTCTACACGTGGGCCGCGCCGTGGCTTCACGTCTTCGAGCGGCGGCATCCGTTTCGCGAGGAGGCGGTGGAGCGATCGCGCGGACCGGCAACCGGGGCGGACGTCATCCTGTTCGGCCTGGGCCGGTATGGGATTCGACTTGCCGAGGAGTTGCGCAAGCGGGAGGTGAGCGTGCTGGGAGTGGATTTCGATCCGGAGAACGTGCGCGCCCTGCGCCGCAAGAAGTTCACCGTGAGATTCGGCGACGCCGAGGACCCGCACACCGCCGAGACCCTGCCGCTTGGCGAGGCACGCTGGATCCTGAGCACATTGCCGCAGCGGGACGTCAACCTCAACCTGCTCAAGAGTTTGCGGGCGAGCGGCTACGAGGGCGCGATCGCCATGGTGGCGCACGACGCGGAGGACGCCCGGCAACTCGAGCACGCAGGCGTCACGCGCGTGCTGATGCCGTTTCAGGACGCAGCGGAATTCGCCGCCGAGGGCGTTGCC
>JBFJOO010000105.1:0-14567 GCA_041617635.1 Burkholderiales bacterium
GCTCGGCAGGACGACCAGGCGAAAGGTCGCCAGGAGGAGCCAGCATGCCACGCAGATCGCGGCAGCCATCGGCCAGGTCGTGCCGTCATGGAGGCGTCCGACCACGATTCCCGCGCACGCTCCAATCGCCATTTGAGTGAATCCGACGACGGACGATGCGGCCCCGGCCATGCGCGTGAACTGACCGATCGCACCGGCCGTAGAGCCCGGCATGGTGAATCCGGTCGCGAACAGCACGAGCATCATGGGACCGAGCACCACCGCAACCGACTGCACGCCGGCGTAGGCGAGCACCGCCATGACGGTGCCGCCCAATGCTGCCAACGCGGCGCCGATCCCGAGCAGGCGGTCCACGCCGGTGCGTTGCACGAGCCTGCCGAGAAGGATGTTGCTCACGATGTAGCTGATCACGGTGCCGCCAAAGAGGAATCCGAAGTACTGAGGTGGCACGCCCAGGACGTCGATCAGGACGAAAGGCGATCCGGAGATGTACGCGAAGATGGCCGCGTAGCTGAACCCGACGCAAAGCGCATAGCCGACGAAGCGCCGGTTGCGCAGGATCGCGACGTAGTTCGCGAGGAGGTGGCGCGGGCTGGTGGCGTTCGGATCGCGCGCCAGGTTCGATTCGGGAAGCCGCAGGCTCGTGGCGGCCAGCAGCGCGGCGCTCACCAGGGCCAGCAGCACGAAGTTCGCGCGCCAGCCAAGCGTCACGGTCATCAGGCTGCCGATCATCGGCCCGAAAATCGGCGTTGCCGCGGTGCCTGCGGTGATATAGCCGAGCATTCGCGCCGAGCCCGCGGCGCCGTAGGTATCGCGGATGATCGCGCGCCCGATCACCGCACCGGCGCAGGCGCCGACCGCCTGGAAGAAGCGCGCCGCGATCAGGCCGTCGATGGTTTGCGCGCTGAAGCACAACACGGTTGCGGCAACGTAGATCGTCACGCCGCCAAGCAGCACGGGGCGGCGTCCGAACCGGTCCGAGAGCGGTCCATAAACGAGTTGCGAGACTGCGAATCCGGCGAGGAACACGGACAGCGTGAGCTGCGCTTGCGAGACGGTCACGTCGAATTGCGCCCGGATTCCGGGCAGCGACGCGAGAAAGAGGTCGGTCGAGAGCGGCAGCAGGGCAAACCCCACCCCGATCATGACCGCCACCCCGATGTGTGCGGGCGGCAGTTTCACGGTGCTGGCGCGTGTGCCCGTGGTGGATTACTTCGGCGCGGTGTACTTCGCGACCCGCTGATCGATCGCGCCAAAAATCGTGCGGCCCGCGGCGTCCAGCATCTCGATACGCACGCGGTCGCCGAAGCTGAGAAACGGAGTCTTCGGCGCGCCGGACTCGATCGTCTCGAGCATGCGCAGCTCGGCGAGGCACGCGGGGCCCGCGCGGCGATTCTTGTTCGAGACCGTCCCGGAGCCGATGACCGCGCCCGCTCCGAGCGGTCGGGTCTTCGCGGCGTGGGAGATCAGCCTCGGAAACTCGAAAGTCATGTCCACGCCGGCATTCGGCTGGCCGAAGAGCTCGCCGTTGATGTGCACCACGAGGGGCAGTTTCAGCTTTCCGCCATCCCACGAGTCGCCGAGCTCGTCCGGCGTGACGGCAACGGGCGAGAAGGCGCTGGACGGCTTGGATTGGAAGAACCCGAACCCCTTGCCGAGCTCCTTTGGGATGAGATTGCGCAGCGATACATCGTTGACCAGCATCACGAGGATGACGTGTCCTGCGGCCTTCTTCGCCGGGACGCCCATCGGCACGTCGTCGACGATCACCGCCACCTCGCCTTCGAGGTCGATGCCCCAGTCCTCCGATTCGGCCAGGATGTCGTCACGCGGACCGACGAACGCGTCCGAACCGCCCTGATACATGAGCGGATCGGTCCAGAACTCCTTCGGCATCTCAGCACCGCGGGCCTTCCTCACCAGCTCGACGTGGTTCACGTAGGCGGAGCCGTCGGCCCACTGATACGCGCGCGGCAGCGGCGCGGCGAAACTGGTGAAGTCCGTCTCGAAGGCCTGCGAAGAGGGCTTCGTGTTCAGCTCGTCGCTGAGCGTTTTCAGAAGCGGGGCGTGGTAGCGCCAATCGTCGAGCGCTGCTTGCAGCGTCGGCGCGATGCCGTCCGCGACCTGGGCGATCTTCAGGTCGCGCGAGACCACGACGAGCGCGCCGTCGCGAGTCCCGTCCTTGAGCGTGCCGAGCTTCATGCCGACTCCGTGGCAGGCGTTTCAGGGCTTGCCGGGATCGAAGTGCTTCCTCAATCCCTGCCAGCATTGGTAATAGTCGGCCTGCAGCTCCGCGGCCTCGAGCGCGTAGCGCGTTGGCCGGATCGCAAGGCGCGTCTCGAACATGAAGGCCATCGTGTCCTTGATGACGTCGGGTTTCGCAAGGTCCGCGTTCGTTGCCCGCTCGAACGTCTCCGCATCGGGGCCGTGGCCGCTCATGCAGTTGTGCAGGCTGGCGCCGCCCGGCAGAAAGCCCTGCGCCTTGGCGTCGTAGACACCCTGGATCAGTCCCATGAACTCCGATGCGATGTTCCGGTGGAACCAGGGCGGACGAAACGTGTCCTGCATGACGAGCCAGCGCGGCGGAAAGATCACGAAGTCGATGCTATCCACGCCCGGCGTGTCGCTGACTGACTGCAGGACGAGGAAGATCGACGGGTCCATATGATCGAAGCTGATCGATCCGATGGTGTTGAAGTGGCGCAGGTCGTACTTGTAGGGCACGTGGGTGCCGTGCCAGGCGACGACATCCAGCGGCGAGTGGCCGATCTCGGCGCTCCACAACCGGCCCAGGAACTTGGCGACCAGCGCGAAGCGCCCCGTGCGGTCCTCGTAGGCGGCCACGGGAGCGAGAAAGTCGCGCGGGTTCGCGAGGCCGTTGGAGCCGATCGGCCCGAGGTCCGGCAGCCGGAACGGGCTGCCGAAGTTCTCGCAGACATAGCCGCGGCTCGCGCCGTCCGGAAGCTCGACGCGGAATCGCACGCCGCGCGGGATCACGGCGATCTCGCAGGGTTGGACGTCAAGAATGCCCAGTTCGGTCGCAACGATCAGGCGTCCGTGCTGCGGCACGATGAGGAGCTCACCGTCGGCGTCGTAGAAGAAGCGGTCGGACATCGACTGGTTGGCGGCATACATGTATATCCCGCAGCCGCTCTGTGCCTCGGGACCGCCGTTACCGGCCATCATGACGAGGCCCGCGACGAAATCGGTGGGGGTCGAAGGGATGGGAAACGGGTCCCAGCGCAGCTGATTCGGCGTGGCCGGCACCGCTGCGAAATCGTTGGTGAGCAGGCCGTCGTCGATCCGCCTGAATGGCTGATGCATCGCGCTCGGCCGGATGCGGTACAGCCAGGTACGGCGATTGGTTGCCCGGGGCGCGGTGAACGCCGTACCCGAAAGCTGCTCCGCGTAGAGGCCGTACGGGCACTTCTGCGGTGAATTCCGGCCGATCGGCAGGGCGCCGGGCAGCGCCTCGCTCGTGTGGTGATTGCCGAAGCCCGGCAGGTAGGCGGGCATCTTGCCGACGCCAGCGCCGGCGCGCGGCGCGGTGGCGGGCTTTTCGGTCGAACGCGCGGCCATGCTGTGGTCTCCTGTCACGCCGGTTGGGGATGCGGTGGACGCACGTCACCACGGGCGATCTTCATCGCCTGCTTGAGAATCTCGAGATCACCGATATGGTTGGCGAGCACCAGTATGAGCTTGGCATTCGCGATCTCGGACTGATCCTCGGAGAGTCCGCGGTGCATGTCGATCAGCGCCGCATAGAACTCGTCGGGCGAGGCGAAATTCGGGTCGGTGTTGAGCCGCATGATTCAATCTTCCGTGTTTGTCGCAACGATTCCGGCGGGCGTGTCGCGCGTCATCAATCGTTGCAGGTGGCGTGTGCTAGCGCGCTGCGCACGAGCGGTCCCGAGAGCGCTCGCCAGCGCCCCGCGACGTGCTGGTCGGGTCGAAAGAGATAGAAGGTTCCGGGCCGGCCGTCATAGCATCGGGTGATCTGCTCGGTCCGGTCCTCGATCACGAGACAGCCCTCGGGGACCGCGGGGGCCGTTTCCGCGGGGCGTGCGACGACGATCATCCTGACCGGAATCGAGTCGGCGGCGAGGCGCGCGAGCGCCTCGAATTCGGTCTCCGACACCTTGCGGTGCGCGAAGTAGAGACCCGTGAAACCGCCGCCGAGATGGTCGAGCAGCCATGCCGCCTTCCCGCCCACCGCGATCGGTGCATCGGCTGCGGGCGTGCCGGGGACCATCGTACCCTCGAACGGATCGGCGTCCGGCAAGTTGAGAGTGGAATCGGTGAGCACGATCGGCGCGGAAAGCCGGCCGCTATTCACGATCCGCCGCGCAAACGCATGCTGCTCCGCGAGCTCCAGGGCTGCATCGCGAAACGCGCGGCTCGTCTTGGAGGTCGGTGTGATGAACTCCCCGGTGAGTATCGAGCTCTCAATGTCGGCATCGGCGGCGAAAACCCGCTCCTGCGAGTACGTGTCGAGCAAGTGCTCGGGAGCCTTGCCGTCGATCACCAGCTTCAGCTTCCAGATCAGGTTATCGACGTCCTGGATACCGGAATTCGCGCCCCGCGCACCGAACGGCGGCACCTGTCGCGCGCAGTCGCCGGCGAACAGCACGCGGCCGTGGCGGAACCGTTCCATGCGTCGGCACTGAAAACCGTAGACACTCACCGTCTGGAGCTCGAACTCCCGGGCATCGCCGAGCAATGCCTTGATGCGGGGAACGATGCGCTCGGGCTTGCGCTCCGCTTCGGGGTCGGCATCGGGACCCAGCTGAAAATCGACGCGCCAGACGTTGTCCGCCTGCTTGTGAAGCAGCACCGACCGACCGGGGTGAAACGGGGCGTCGAACCAGAACCACCGCTCCGCTGGAAATTCCGTGCGCATCACCACGTCGGCGATCAGAAAATTGTCCTGATGCATCACGGCTTCGGTCTCGAGACCCAGCATGCGGCGGAGCGGGCTGTGCGCGCCGTCGGCCACGATGAGCCAGTCGCAGGTGAGTGCATAGGGGCCATCGGGGGTCTCGATCGTGAGGCGCGGAACGTCGCCCTGCGCATCGAGTTCCACGACTCTGTTCTTCCACCGCAGATCGACGAGCTTAACGTCGCGCGCGCAGTCGACGAGCATCGCCTCCAGGTGATACTGCTGCAGATTGACGAACGCGGGCCGGCGATGGCCCTCTTCGCCGAGCAGGTTGAAGCCATAGATCTGCTTGTCGCGAAAGAAGATCTTGCCGTGGTTCCAGGGGACACCGCGGGCCACGACCGGCGCGCCGCACCCGATGCGGTCGAGTATCTCGAGCGTGCGCTTCGCGTAGCACACTGCCCGCGATCCCGCGCTCACGGTACTGTCCTCGTCGAGCAGCACGGCCTTCGCGCCGTGTCGGGCGAGGTCGATCGCCGCCGCCAGGCCGACCGGACCGGCGCCGACCACGATCACCGGGTGATGCGCGCAGCCGCCCGCCGACTGATCCGGCGAGGCCACGTACTCGTACACCGGGGCTTCGTATGAGCTCGCCATAAAGGGAACGTAGGACTGCGCAATCGGATTTGTCAAGCAGCGCTGCCGCGCTCGCCTGCCCGCCGATCAGCGCGCCATCGACGCACGGCGCAGCGCGCGACGCTCGACCGCGAGCCCGATGCCCTCGTTCACGGCGAGAGCGGTGATCACGATGGCGCCGCCCGTCAGCACTGCAACGCCCGGCTCTTCGCCGCGCGCGAGCCAGACCCAGAGCGGTCCGAGGATCACCTCTATCAGGGAAAGCAGACCCACCTCCGCCGCGGACAGCCGTGGTACCGCGACCACGGTGTACAGGATGCCCGGGATGGCGAGCTGAAAGACCGCGAGCGTTGCGAAGAGCCCGAGATCGTTGGCGTCGGCGGTGATCGGCAGCGCGAGCGGGAGCGCGATGAGCCCGGAGAGCGCGCCGCCCAGGGCGAGCGCCGGGATCAGGTCGACCCGTCCGCGACCGAGCTTCACCGCGACGTAGTTCACTGCGGCCGCAACGGGGATGGCGAGCGCGATGAGGCTGCCATCCACGCTGCCGGCGCGAAACGCGTCGTGAAACATGATGCCGATCCCCGCGGTCGCAGCCGCCATGGCAGCCCATGTTCGCCGGGGCACGCGCTCGCGCAGGACCAGCCAGCCCGCCAGCGCCGCGCAGAACGGCAGAAACCCGATGATGAACAAGGTGTTCGCCACCGTCGTCCGCGATAGCGCGAGCATGAAGCACGTGAACATCGTGGCCCATGAGAGCCCCGACACGAGCCCGGGCCAGCCCATTGCGAGAATCCTGGGGAATACGTCGCGACCGTTCCGAACGAGCAGGAGCATGCCCACCACGATGGCGAGAAACGTGGAGCGCCAGAACGTCGCTTCCCATCCGTTCGTCACCGACGACGCGCGCGTCAGCAGCCCCGCGATGCTCCACAAGGTCGCGCACAGAACCATGGCCGCAATGCCGACCTTGTGCTGTGCGGGGTTGGGAGCGGTGGCTGGGGTCATGCGGCGGGGCGAAAAGCCGCGATGATACGCAACCCTTGGCGCGAGCGTGAGCCGCGCGCCGCGCGCGTCAGCGGAATGTCCCGCGCGCGACTTCCGTATCGGTCGCGTCGCGGGCGTCGGCGCCCAGAGTCGGCTGCGCCCGCAGGCGATCGTAGATCGGCGTGAAATCGGGCGCCGTCGCGTCGAAGAGCTCCTTGAAGCTCTCGACGACGAAGTACGTGTCCTGAAAGCGATCGATGCGATATTCGGTCCGCATGATCCGCTCCAGGTCGAACCGGACGCGGCGGGGCTGCGGGTCCTCGATCGCGTAGCGCAGCTCGCCGCCCGAGGAAAGAATTCCGGCGCCGTAGGTCCGCAGTCCCCGCGGCGTGTCGATCAGGCCGAATTCGACCGTGTACCAGTAGAGGCGCGCGAGAAACGTGAGTGCGTCCAGCCGCTTCGCCTTGAGCCCACCCTGCCCGTACGCCTGCAGGTAGCCGGCGAAAACCGGGTCGAAGAGCATCGGGACGTGCCCGAAAAAGTCGTGGAACACGTCCGGCTCGACGATGTAATCGAATTCCTCGGGCGTGCGCAGCCAGACGGTCACCGGGAATCGGCGGCTCGCAAGGTGCTCGAAGAACACGGTGTCGGGAACCAGGCCGGGTACGGCGACGATGCGCCATCCGGTCGCCGCGCCCAGCGCCCGCGAGACGCGATCGAAGCGCGGAATCTCGTGCGCCGCGTCCAGGCGGGCCAGGCTGGCGATGAATTCGTCGCAGGCGTAGACCGGCACGAGCCGCGATTGCCGCTCGTAGAGCCGCCTGTATAGCGCGTGCTCGGCGAGCGTGTACGCGTCCCAGTTCTGATCGACGACGTAATCCGGGCCGATACTCGAATAGTCGCCGCGCAGACGCGCGCTCTCGCGGTCAGGCATCGGGGGATAGCACACCGCGCCGGACCTGATCGAGCTCCATGGACTCGAACAGGGCCTTGAAGTTGCCCTCGCCGAAGCCCTCATCGCCCTTGCGCTGGATGATCTCGAAGAAGATCGGGCCGATGACGGTCTTGGTGAAGATCTGCAGGAGCAGCCCGCCGCCCGGGCTGCCGTCGATCAGGACTTGGGTTCGCTTCAGGCGCGCCGTATCCTCGCCGTGGTCCGGCAGCCGTTTTTCGAGCAGCTCATAGTAAGTGTCGGGCGTCTCGAGGAACACGACGCCCTGGGCGCGCATGGCGTCGACTGTCGCGTAGACGTCCCCGGACGAGAGCGCGATGTGCTGAATCCCTTCGCCGTGGTACTCGTCGAGGTATTCCTGGATCTGACCGGCCTTCTCCACCCCCTCCTCGTTGATCGGGATGCGGATCTTGCCGCACGGTGACGTCATCGCTTTCGATTTGACCCCGGTGACCCGTCCCTCGATGTCGAAGTAGCGCAGCTCCCGGAAGCCGAACAGCCGCTCGTAGAAGTCGGCCCATTCCTTCATCCGCCCGCGATGAACGTTGTGGGTCAGGTGATCGACGCCCACGAGTCCGCAGCCCGCGGGGAACGGATCCGCACCGGGCAGCGGCTCGAAGTCGACGTCGTAGATGTCGATATCGCCTATGCCGCCGCGCGCGACGCCGTCCTTGCCACGCCAGCGGTCGACGAAATAGATCAACGAGTCGCCGACCCCCTTGATCGCGGGGATATTGAGCTCCATCGGGCCGCTGCGGCTGTCGAAGCCCCAGGCGCCGAGCTCCAGCGCACGCTTGTACGCGGCGGCGGCGTCCTGCACGCGAAACGCGATGGCGCAAATCGACGGCCCGTGCAGCCGCGCAAAGCGCTGCGCGAAGCTTTCCGGCTCGGCATTCACGATGAAGTTGATGCCGCCCTGCCGGTAGAGCGTGACATCCTTGTGGCGGTGGCGGGCGACGGGCCTGAAGCCCATCGTCTCGAACAGCGCGCCGAGCGCCTTGGGATCGGGGGCGGCGTATTCGACGAACTCGAAGCCGTCCGTGCCCATCGGGTTGTCCCGCTCCGGGGTTGTCATGTGCGTGTCTCCTTGGCCAGTCCATACCGCTCTTGGCGCTCACGATGCCGCGCGGAGCGATTCGTCTTCGCCGGCGAGCGTGTCCTCAAGCCGCCTTGGGTTTCGGCGCCACGCCGAACACTGCCTGGTGCACCTGGAAGAGATGGTCATCGGCGATGCCGTGCGCGACGAGCTCCGCGCATGTCTGGCGCAGGTAATCCGCCGAAGACCCGATCATGCCCTTGCCGGCCGCGACGGCGCTCGCGATCTTGTCGAGCGGCACCTTCCCGGCATACCAGGGATGCGCACGATCGACCACGAAGGCTAGCGCGTTCAGCGATCCGCCCGCGTCGCGGGTGTGCACCCAGCGCGGCGTGTAGGCCCCGGTCACCATTTCGCGACACCAGAGGAGGCGAAGCTCCTCCTCGGCCTTCGCCGCGGCGAGTCGAAACGCGACGCCCCGGCAGCGACCGCCGCGGTCGAGCCCGAGCATCATGCCGGGCGCCTCCGGAGTGCCGCGACCGATGACCGACCAGAGGCAGTAGCGGCGGTGAAAGCCGTACACGGTGGCGAGCCGGCGCTGCGTGTAATGGAACAGTGGATTCCAGATCAGCGATCCGTAGCCGAACACCCAGACATCGTGTCCGCGGGGATGCTTCGCCAGCACGCGCGCAATCGACGCTTCGAGCTCCTGGTCGGAAAGACACCGCGGCGCGATGCCGCACTCGATGATCGCCTTGCGGATGCGACCGGTCTCCAGATCGTTGCGCGTGATGGACACGGGAATGGGATCTTACCGCGCCGGCCCGGCATGCACGCGCGTGCCCTAGCGCGGCATGGCGCGACGGTCTGGCGGGACTTCCTCGCCCAACATGCGACGTGCCAGCGCGTCCAGCCGCGCGAGATGCGGATCGGGGATTCCCGCTGCGGTGAGTCCTTCCACCGTCTGGCGCAAGTAGTCGAGGCCGCTGCCAAGCTTGCCCTTGCCGCGGCGCAGGATCTCGACGGTTCGCTCGGGCGGCAGTCGCCCCGCGTAGCCGGACCGCTGCCGGTTCACCACGAAGGCGAGGGCACGAAACGGCTTCTCCGCCCGCGTCGCATGGACCCAGCGCGGCGAGTACGAGCCGAGCAGCATCTCGCGGCGCCAGAGCAGTCGCAGCTCGACCTCGGCGAGCCGTTCCGGGATGCGGTACGCGACCCCCGGGCAGCGGCCGCCGCGATCCAGGCCGAGCACCAGTCCGGGCTGCTCCGGCGTGCCGCGATTGATGCGCGACCAGAGGCAGAAGCTCCGATGGTAGCCGTGCACGACGGCCACTTCGCGCGCGTCGAAGTCGAGCACCGGATTCCAGACCAGCGAACCGTAGGCAAACAGCCACACGTCGGGCGTGCGATGGGGCGAGGCGAGCGCCTCCTGGAGCGTCGCCTCGAGCGCCGCTTCCGACAGGATGTTCGGGGCGAGCGGCGTTGCCTCGAGCGCGCGCCGGAGCAGATTGTTCTCGAGATCGAGCCGGCGCAGCCCCGGATTGACCGCGTCGGGAGCGTCGGCGACGGGATCGTGCTCCTGGGGGCCTCGGTTGGCAACCTCGCGAGAGGCCAATGTCTTACTCCTTGCCGCCCAGAACGAGGAAAGCGCCGTTCGCCTGCGCGATCTGCTCCGCGTCGCGCCACACCTGGCAATTGGCGAACGCCATGCGTCGTCCGACCCGCAGCACGTGAACGCGCGCCTCGACCCAATCGCCGGGCCGCGCATTGCCGGCGAAGTCGACCGACAGGCTGGTGGTCACGACCTTCAGCTCGGGCTCGCGTGCGAGGCTGCATCCCATGCCCATCGCGAAATCGGCGAGCGTGCAGATCATGCCGCCATGCACGATGTCGCGGCGGTTGCGGTGCTTGTCGGCAATCCGCAGGCCGATGATCACGCCGCCGCCCTCGCGCCTCATGTAGAGGGGTCCGACGAGGTCGTTGAACGGACTGATGCGCTCGAGCGGCTTGAACTCCGGCGGAACGTCCGCGGCGCTCACGCCGCCGCTTTCTCGGGGGCCCCGCCGGGCGCGCGATAACGCGCGAGTAGCTCGGCCTCGTTCGCTTTCGCGCGCTCGAGATGCCGCGCCTTGACCGGCCCGAAGCCGCGGATTTCCTCGGGGATGCTGGCGATCGCCACGGCCGTCGCGTGATTGTCGCGGCTCAGGCCGGCGAGAATCTCCTCCATCGTCCGCTCGTACTCGACGATGAGCTGGCGCTCCCGGCGGCGCTCCTCGCCGTAGCCGAAGATATCGAGCGCGGTGCCGCGCAGGCCCTTGAGCCTGGCAAGCAGCCGGAACGCCGCCATCATCCAGGGGCCGAATGCACGCTTGCGCGGCTCGCCGGTCACCGGGTCGGGCTTCGCGATGAGCGGCGGCGCGAGATGGAAGCGCAGCTTGAAGCTGCCTTCGAACGCGCCGTTGACCCGCTGCATGAATTCGGGTCGCGCGAACAGGCGGGCCACCTCGTACTCGTCCTTGTAGGCGAGCAGTTTGAAGTAGTAGCGCGCCACCGCCTCGGTGAGGCGGGTGCCGCCGACGCGATCCGCCTCGACCTGGCGGACCCGGTTCACGAACTTGCGATAGCGCTCCGCGTACGCAGCGTCCTGGTATCCGGTCAGGAACTCGACGCGCCGTGCGACGAGCTCGTCCAGGTTGCGCGACGCGCGCTGCGAGAGCGGGATCACGTCCGCCGGTGTCGCGACTTTCACGACCGCGGGGAGATCGTGTGCCGTGCGCCGGCCCCACACGAACGCCTTGCGATTCGACTCGACCGCCACCCCGTTCAGCTCGATGGCGCGCTCGATTGCCGCGGCGGAGACCGGGACGAGGCCCTTCTGCCACGCGTATCCAAGCATGAAGAGATTCGTCGCGATGGCGTCGCCCATCAGCGCTGTGGCGATCCGGGTGCCGTCCACGAACTCCCCGCCGCCTGCGCCGACGGCGGCCTTCAGCTCAGCCTGCATGTCACCGCCCGGAAACGTCCATTCGGGGTTGCGCGTGAAATCGGCCGTCGGGACCTCCGCGCTGTTGATGATGAGGCGCGTGCGTCCGGCGCGCATCTTCGCGAGCGCCTCGCTGCCGGCGGCAACGAGCATGTCGCAGCCGAGCACGAGATCCGCCTCGCCGGCGGCGATGCGCACGGCGTGGATGTCCTCCGGGCGGTTGCCGAAGCGGATGTGCGACGTCACGGCGCCGTTCTTTTGCGCGAGCCCGGTCATGTCGAGTACCGAGACCCCCTTGCCTTCGAGATGCGCGGCCATGCCGAGCAGCGCCCCGATCGTGACCACGCCGGTGCCGCCGACCCCCGTGACCAGGATGTTGTACGGCGCGTCGGTGGTGGGCAGCGCTGGATCGGGCAGCTCCGGCCAGGCTTCGGCGCCCGACGCAAGCGCCTTGCCGCGGCGCGGCCGGCCGCCTTCGACGGTGACGAACGAAGGACAGAACCCGTTCACGCACGAGAAGTCCTTGTTGCACGCCGACTGGTTGATGACGCGCTTTCTGCCGAATTCGGTCTCGAGCGGCTCGACCGCGACGCAGTTCGACTTGATGCCGCAGTCCCCGCAGCCTTCGCACACGAGGTCGTTGATGAATACCCGCTTCGCCGGATCCGGGAACGTGCCCCGCTTGCGCCGGCGTCGCTTCTCGGCGGCGCACGTCTGGTCGTAGACGATCGCCGACACGGCGGAATGCTCGGCCGACCAGTCGCGCACCTCGCGCTGTATGCGATCGAGCGCGTCGCGGTGGTGGATCGGCACGCCGGGCGCGAATCCCTGGCGGGCGGCGTACTTGTGCGGCTCGTCGGTCACGACGACGATTTTCTCGACGCCTTCGGCGGCCAGCTGCCGCGTGATCTGCGGAACGCTGAGCGTCCCGTCGATCTGCTGCCCACCGGTCATCGCCACGGCGTCGTTGTACAGGATCTTGTACGTCATCGACACTTTCGCGGCCACTGCCGCCCGGATCGCGAGCAGCCCCGAGTGGAAGTAGGTGCCGTCGCCGAGATTCGCGAAGATGTGCCGCGTCTCGGTGAACGGCGCCTGCCCGATCCAGGGCACGCCTTCGGCGCCCATGTGCGTGAAGGTCGCGGTCTCGCGGTCCATCCAGACCGCCATGAAGTGGCAGCCGATCCCGGCGGTGGCACGGCTGCCTGCCGGCACGCGGGTCGAAGTGTTGTGCGGGCAACCCGCGCAGAAGTAAGGCGTGCGCGCCACGGTCACGCGTGGCTTCGCGAGGGCCTTTTCCTTGGCTTCCAGGAACGCGAGCCGCGCCTTGATGCGGTCCGAGGTATAGAAGCGCGCGATGCGGGACGCGATCGCCCGGCCGATGCGGGCGGGCGAGAGCTCGGAAGCCGCCGGCAGCAGCCACTCACCGTGCGGCAGCGCCCATTCGCCCTTCTCGTCGAACTTGCCGATCACCCTGGGGCGCACATCCTCGCGCCAGTTGTAGAGCTCCTCCTTGACCTGATACTCGAGGAACTGACGCTTCTCCTCGACCACCAGGATCTCCTCGAGCCCCTCGGCGAAGCGGCGCACGCCCTCCGACTCGAGCGGCCAGATCATCCCGCACTTGTAGAGTCGGATGCCGATCTCGGCGGCGAGTCGCTCGTCGATGCCGAGATCCTCCAGGGCCTGCCGCACGTCCATGTAGGACTTGCCCGACGTGATGATCCCGAGTCGCGGCCGCGGGCTGTCGATCACGATGCGATTGAGACCGTTCGCGCGACAATAGGCGAGCGCGGCATAGAGCTTGTGATGCAGCAGGCGCTCTTCCTGGACGAGGAAGGGATCCGGCCAGCGGGCGTTGAGGCCGTCCGGTGGAAGCACGAAGTCCGCGGGGATCACGGACTTGACGCGATCCGGATCGATATAGACCGACGCCGAGCTCTCGACGACGTCCGAGACGCACTTGAATCCGACCCAGCAGCCCGAGTAGCGCGACATCGCGAATCCGTGCACGCCGAGATCGAGGTATTCCTGCACCGACGCCGGGTAGAGCAGCGGCATCATCACCGCCTTGAAGACGTGATCGGTCTGGTGCGGCAGCGTTGAGGACTTTGCGGCATGGTCGTCGCCCGCCAATGCGAGCACGCCGCCGTGCTTCGACGTCCCGCCGGCGTTGGCGTGCCGGAAGACGTCGCCGCAGCGGTCCACCCCCGGCCCTTTCCCGTACCACATTCCGAAGACGCCATCGTGCTTCGCGCCTTCGAACAGATTGACCTGCTGCGTCCCCCACACCGCGGTCGCGGCGAGATCTTCGTTGATGCCCGGCCGAAAGACGACCTGATGCCGCTCGAGATGCGGCCGCGCGGCTGATAGCGCCTGGTCGAGCCCACCGAGCGGCGAACCACGATAACCGGAGACGAATCCCGCGGTGTTCAAACCGGCCCGCGCGTCGCGCTCGCGCTGCAACAGCGCGAGCCGCACGAGCGCCTGGATGCCGGTCAGGTAGACCCGGCCGCGATCGAGCGTGTATTTCTGGTCCAGGGTGACGTCCGCCAGCGGCGAGCGTGCAGGCTGGGATTCGGCAACAGCGGCCATGTGGTCTCCTCGAGCTTCTCTTTTCGATCACCCGTTCTCGCGTGTGGCGGGAACGGCACCGTTCGCCCAGCCGCGGAATTTTGTTCCGCGCGGGCGCATGTCGTCGCAGAGGACGGCCAATTCTACCCGTAGGCATTCAACGGCAGCCTGGTCGTATTTCCGGCGTGGCACGCGCCGAGCAAGCCTCGCCCCCGAAAAACGCCTCAAAGTGAGCGGGTCTTCATTCGACCGCGACACGCACCGCGGAGTTCGGCAAGCCGACCGCGCGCGGGTGCCCGGTTTCAGCCCTGCAGCGCCGCCCACGTTTCCTGGTCGCGCTCGGCGGTCCAGATGCGCGGGCGCTCGATGCCGCTTGCCTCGTCGAACGCGCGAGCGACGTCGAACGGCATGCAGTGCTCGTAGATCACCGCGTGGCTGAACTCGGGATCCATGCGCCGGCGCGTGTCCGCATAGACTTCACCGAGCGACTTGCCGGCTGCGACCCCCGCTCGGGCGGCTGCGA
>JBFJOO010000106.1:0-14519 GCA_041617635.1 Burkholderiales bacterium
CGACGGCAAGGTCCGGCGCAACAGTGTCACGAGCGGGCTGCGCCTCGCCGACCGGGTGGAGATCCGCGCCGGTCTAGAGCGCGGCGCGCAGGTCGTGGTCAAGGGCTTCCTCGGCCTGACCCAGGGCCAGCCGGTCAAGGCTGTTCCCCCGCGCGCCGAGCAGAAGGGATAGCGCGTGCGCCGCGGTGGCATCGCAGTCTGGTGCATCCACCACCCGGTCAGCACGGTGATGCTCACGCTGACTGCGATCGTGCTCGGCCTCTTCGCCCTCAGCAGGCTCTCGATCGATCTCCTTCCGCAGCTGATCTACCCGGAGATCGGCGTGCGCATTCTCGATCCGGCGGTGCCCACGAACATCATGGAGGACCAGGTCACCCGCCAGCTCGAGGAGCAGCTGGCGATCACCGAGGACTCCGTCGGCATCCAGTCGACCACGCTCGAAGGCACCACCGAGCTCGAGCTCTACTTCGACTACGGCAAGGACATCGACATCGCACTGCGCGACGCAAGCACCCGCTTGGACCGTGCCAAGCGCTTTCTGCCGAACACCATCGATCCGCCAATCATCTTCAAGCGCGATCCCGCGCAGATCCCGGTGATGGAGTTCGTCGTTAGCTCTCCGCTGCGCGGCATGACCGAGCTGCGCACCTGGACCGACGACGTCTTTGCGAAGTACTTCCTCAACCTTCCCGGCGTCGCCGCGCTCGAGGTGGGCGGCGGGCTCGTGCGCGAGGTGCACGTGCTCCCCGATCAGCGACGTCTCGCCGGGCTGGGTCTGTCGATCGAGAGCATCGTCCAGACCATCGAGCGGGGAAACGTCGATACGCCCGCGGGGCGCCTCAGGATGGCCGGACAGGAGTACACGAGCCGCACGTCCGGAAGGATCGAAAGCGTGGCCGCGCTCGCCGCGCTCCCGATCCGCCTGCCGAACGGCGAATCGGTGCCGCTCTCGGAGGTGGCCGAGGTCATCGACACGCATGCCGACGAGCGCATCCGCGTGCGCTACAACGGCACACCGGGCGTGCGCGTTTCCGTGCAGAAGCAGCCGACCGCGAACACGGTCGACGTCGCCGACCTGGTGAACGCACGGCTCGCCGAGCTGCGCGAGCGCGAGTTGCCCGAGGACGTGCAGGTGGCGATCGTCTCGAACCAGGCGGTGTACGTGCGTCAGTCGCTCAACAACGCCACGCTCGCCGCGCTCGCCGGGGCAGTGCTCGCGATGATCGTGGTGTACGCCTTTCTCGGCAGCGTGCGCGGCACGCTGATCATCGGCACCGCGATCCCGATCTCGATAATGGTCGCATTCGTGATCATGGCGCTCGGCGGGCTCTCCCTCAACCTGATGACGCTCGGCGGGCTGGCGCTCGGCATCGGCATGCTCGTGGACAACACGATCGTAATGCTGGAGAACATCGAGCGTCACCAGCGAGAAGGCGAGGAAGGGATCCAGGCCGCCGCGAACGCGGCCGCGGAGGTGAACAGCCCGATCGTTGCCGCCACCAGCACCAACCTCGCGGCCGTGCTGCCGTTTCTCTTCATCAGCGGGCTGGTCGGCCTGCTGTTTCGCGAGCTGATCTTCACCATCACGGCTGCGATCGTCGCTTCGCTGGTGGTCGCGGTGACGCTGGTTCCCGCGCTGGCGGCCCGCGGGCGCCCGGCGGCGCCCTCGCGTGTGACGCGGATCGTGCGAAGCTTCGTGGCCGGTGCGCAGCGCCTGTACGTGCCGATCGTCAAGGCAATCCTCAGGGCACCGGTACTGGTCGTCGTCACGGCTTTCGCGGTGCTCACGGGATTCGGCGCGTTCTTCTACTCGCTCACCGGCCAGCAGGCTTTCCTGCCGACCATGGACGACGGTCGGGTGCGGGCGTACGTTTTCACCGATCCGGGCGGTTCGCTCGATGAGATGAACCGCACGGTTCAGCATCTCGAGCGCCTAGCGCACGCCACGGGCGGGGTGGCGGGGATCTCGGTGATCGCCGGCGGATCCATCTTCGGTCGCACCCAGCGCGAACGGCCTAACCGCAGCACGCTCGACATCCAGCTCGTCCCCGTCGCCGCCCGCGATCTCAGCGTCGAGCAATGGGTGGCCCGTTTCTCACGCGCGGTGGCGGCCGAGCAGCTTGCCGGCGTCAAGGTGCGCGCCCGTCCGTCGGGCGTCCGGGGCGTGCGCGTGTCACGCTCCGACGAGGAAGTGAGCGTGCGTGTCCAGGGTCCTGACCTCGCGGTTCTGGCATCGATTGGAGATCAGCTGGTGAGGCGCCTGCAGGGATGGCCTGGCCTGCGCAACGTGCAGCAATCGGCCGAGGAGCAGCATCACGAGTTCGCCGTGCGCGTTGACCGCACGCGGGCCGCCGAGCTGGGCGTGGACGTCACGCAGACCGGCCGCGCGCTCAGGATCGCCCTCGACGGAATAATCGTGAGCGACTTCATCGAAGCGGACCGCTCGTACGACGTGCGCGTGCGGCTGCCGCAAGGCACCATCGACAGCCCGGCGGCGATGGAGGCGATCCTGCTATTCGGTGCCCAGGGCGGACGCCCGGCGGTGTACCTCGGCGACGTCGCCCGAGTAGACCTGGTTGTCGCGCCGAGCGAGATCCGCCGCGAGAACCAGCGTCGCATCGTGGAAGTCAGTGCCGCCCTGACGGGCGAGCTGCCGCTCGGCGCCGTCGTGCGCGCCTTGCGCGAGGATCTGCGCAGTTTTTCGCTGCCGCTTGGCTACTCGATCCACTTCGGCGGCGCCTACGACAGCCTGCAGCGCGGAAACGTGCTGGTCGGGACGCTCGCGGGCCTGGCGTTGTTCCTGGTGTTCGTCGTGATGGCCGTGCAATACGAATCGCTGCGCAATCCCGCAGTCATCCTCGCCGGCGTGCCGTTCGCGATGATCGGAGTGGTGATCGGGCTGCTTGCCACCGGCCTGCCCCTCTCGATGCCGGTGTGGCTGGGCATCATCATGCTGATCGGCGTGGTGGTCAACAACGCGATCGTGCTGGTGGAGTACATCGAGCTGCTGCGCGAGCGGGGCACGGAGGTGGTAAAGGCCATCATCGAGGCCGCGCGGCTGCGCCTGCGACCGATCCTGATGACCACGCTCACCACGGTCGTGGCGATGTCGCCGCTCGCGTTGGGATTCGGCGAAGGGTCGGAGATGCTTCGACCGCTCGCCGTGTGCATGGTGTTCGGGCTCTTCTTCTCGATGTTCGTGAGCCTGCTGCTGATCCCGTCGCTTTACCTGCTGGCGCAGCCGCGCGCCGCGCGCGACCCGGCGCTCGCGTAACAGCTGGCGACTGGTTCCCCGCGCTCGCGGGGATGACGGTCAACGGGAGCGTTCAAGCCTTCGCGGCAACGGACACCCCGCCGACGCCGAAGCGCTCGATGGCTGCCGCGACGATCCCGGACGCCTTGATGTCCTCGGCAAACTCGCGCAAGTATCGCGCCGCGTGCTCGCGGCCCTTCGGGGTGCCGATCGCCTGCTGGACCGCCGTGAAGCGACCCTCGAGCACGCGCGACCCGGGCAGCGTTTTTGCGTCCGCAATGAGCCGCGGCTTGAGACCCGAGAGCACATCGAGCTTCTCGTCGACGAACAGCCGGTACGAGCCGTCGATGCCCTGCGCGCGCACCAGCTCGGCGTGCTTGAGAGTGCGCGTGAGATAGAGGTCGTAGGCGCTCTTCGCGGCCGTGGCGATCCGCACGCCCTTGCGATCCACCTCGTCGATCGTCCGGATCGGCGATCCCGCGGGCACCAGGTAGGATGCTTCGATCTCCAGGTACGCGGCGGTGAAAGCGATCTCGTTCGCGCGTGCCGGCTCGACCGCGAGAAATGCGACATCCCATTCGTCCGTCCGCACGGCTTCGGCCAGCTTTCCCGCCGCGTCGTAGCGGCTGAACGACACCGGGACGCCGGCCCGTCGGGCAAGCTCGCGGGCGAGATCCGGCGCGATGCCGCGCGGCTCGCCGTCCGGCCCGTCCTTGCCGACGAGCAGGAAGTTGCCGTAGTTGAGGCCGACGCGCAGGGTCCCGGAAGGGGCCAGATCCGCGCGCGCGGCCGCAGGCATTTTGTCAGTCATCAGGGTGCTCCTCGCGTTGACCGGACGCGCGCGGCGTCCGGCGTCGAAAGGGCAGCAGTGTACGGCGAGCAGGCGATCGGTGTCCGGCGCCGGCTCAACGCGCACCGACGCGCGGCGCATCCTTGGGCAGCGTCCAGCCGCCGCCGAGCGCCCGATAGGTGCTCACGGCGGCCTGCAGCCGCGCGCGCCGCGCCTGCGCAAGCTGATCCTGCGCCGCAAAGAGCGTGCGCTGCGCATCGAGCACGACCAGCAGGTCGTCGGCGCCCGCGCGGTAGCGCACCTCGGCCAGCCTGAGCGCTTCCCGGGCCTCGCCGCGGACCTGGCCCTGCAGCGCCTCCTGCTGCGCATTGCGGCTGGTCGCAACGAGCGCGTTCTCGACATCGGCGAACGCAGCGAGTATCGCCCGGCGATAGTTCTCGACGAGCTCGCGCTCGCGGGCCTCGGCGCCGCCAACCTCGGCCCCGCGCCGCTCGCCGTCGAAGATCGGTTGGGCGAGTGCCGCGGCCGCCGAGACGATCGTCGCGGGGTTGCCGAAAGCAAAGAGCGCACCGCTCGCGAGGCCGACCGATCCCGACAGCGTGATCGATGGCAGCAGCGCCGCCCGCGCGACCGCCAGGTTCGCGTTGGCGCCCAGCAGCTGGGCCTCCGCCGCCGCGATGTCCGGTCGTCTCACCAGCAGGTCCGCCGGCAAGCCTGGCGCGATCTCGGGAATCCCGAGGGCGACCACCGAGCGCCCCGTCACGTCGAATCCCGCGGGCGTGCGCCCGATGAGGATCGCCAGGGCGGACAGCGTCTGGCGCTCCTGCAGCTCGAGCGGCGGAATCGCGGCACGCTGCGCAATGGTTGCCGCGCGCTGGCGCACGAGATCGAGCGGCGTCGCGGCGCCATTGCGCACGCGCGATTCGACGACCGCCAGGACCCGCTCGGCGGTCGCGACGTTCTCCCGGGCGAGAGCGAGCCGGTCGCGGAGCGACAGAAGATCGAAGTACGCTGTCGCCACTCCCGCGACCAGGGTGAGCCGCACCGCTTCGAGGTCGTAGCGCGAGGCGAGCAGCGACGAGTCGGCGGCGCGCACGCCGTCCGCCAGCCGGCCCCACAGATCGATCTCGTAGCTCGCGTTGAGCACGCCGTTGGTCGTGTCGACGTTGATCGATGGCCCCTGGTCGGGATGGGTGTCGCGCCGCACGCTCGTGATTCCCAGATCGAGCGTGGGAAACAGCGACGCGCCCGCCACGCGCACCTGGGCCTCGGCCTGTTTGACGCGCTCGACGGCCGCCGCGAGATCCGGGCTGCCGGCGAGCGCGGCGCCGATCAGGTCGGCGAGCTCCGCCGAATCGAATGCGCGCCACCAGTCGAGCGGCACGGTGGCCGGCACCGGTGTCGGTGCCTCGCGCCAGGCAACTGGCACGCCGACCTCGGGCTGCGGCGGCGCGCTCGTGGTCGCGCAGCCCGCGACCGCGAACAGCAAAACGGCCGCTCGTGCCACCCGGCGCCACCGCTCGATCCCTGGTCGACCCGCCATGGTGCTGCTCACTCGGCCGCGAGCGCGGCGACGGGATCGAGGCGCGCGGCCTTGCGCGCCGGCATGAAGCCGAAGATCAACCCGGTGAGAAAGGCGCAACCGAACGCGATCGCCACCGGGCCGACCGAGAACTCGATCTGCCAACCGAACATTCCCATCAGCGCCGCCGCGCCGAGCCCGACGCCGATGCCGATCAGCCCCCCCAGGCCGGACACGAGCAGCGCTTCGCCGAGGAACTGCTGCAGGATGTCGCGCATGCGCGCGCCGGTGGCCATGCGGATGCCGATCTCGCGGGTGCGCTCGGTCACGCTGACCAGCATGATGTTCATGACGCCGATCCCGCCCACCAGCAGCGAGATCGCCGCGATCGAGCCGAGCAGCACGGTCAGCGTGTTCTGCGTCTCCTCGGCAGTCTGGATGATCGATGCCATGTTGCGAATCTGGAAATCCGTTGCCCGGTGACGACTGGCGAGCAGCGAGTTGACCGCATCCTGCGTGGCGTCGATGTGCGCCACGTCGTCGACCGCCACGGTGATGGTGCGCAGATGCCGCTGGCCGAGGAGACGCAGCCCGCCGGTGGTGAGCGGAACGAAGAGCGTGTCGTCCTGGTCCGTGCCCCACGGCGTCGCGCCGCGCACATCCATCACCCCGATGACCTGGAAGAGCACGTTGTTGATCAGCACGTACTGCCCGATCGGGTCGACCGCGCCGCGAAACAGGTTGTCGACGACGGTCTGCCCGAGCACGACGACCGGCGCGTAGCTGCGCGCGTCGGCCTCGGTGAGGAACGTGCCGCGCGCCACCGGCCAGGCGCGCGCCACCGGATAGTCGGCGCTCGTCGCCATGACCTGGGTCTGGTAATCGGCGTTGCCGAAGCGGATCGTGGCGCCCCCGGTCATCTCGGGCACGGCCACCACGACGTTCGGAAGCCGCGCGATCGCGATCGCGTCCGAAGGCACCAGCGTCGCGATGCTCCCGCCCTGCCCGCGCTGGTTGGGCGCTCCGGGTCGCACGAGCAATAGGTTGGTGCCGAGACCGGCCATGCGCTCCATCACGGCCCGCTTCGCCCCGTCGCCGATGGCGAGCATCACGATCACCGAGGCCACGCCGATCACGATTCCGAGCAGTGTCAACGAGGTGCGGAACACGTTGACGCGCAGGGCACGCGCCGCGGTGCGCGCCGCCTCTACCGTATCGTTTAGCAGGGCGCGCGCCTCGTGGTCCGGGGTCGCTTCGGACCGATGCGCCACCGCGGCTTCTGGTCCGACTGGCCCGTCGTCCCGCACGACGCGGCCGTCCTTGAGCTCGATGACGCGCTGCGCCCGCGCGGCGACCTCCGGCGAATGGGTGATCACGATCACGGTGTGTCCCTGCGCGGCGAGCTCGTGCAGCAGGGCGAGAACGTCCTCGCCGCTCTTGCTGTCCAGCGCGCCCGTGGGCTCGTCGGCGAGGATGATGTCGCCGCCGTTCATGAGCGCGCGCGCGATCGACACGCGCTGCTGCTGTCCGCCGGAGAGCTGATTGGGTCGATGATCGAAGCGGTCCGCGAGACCAAGGGTGCCGAGCAGCTCCGACGCGCGCGCGCGGCGCGCCTCGCCGCTCAAGCCCGCGTACATCGCCGGCACCTCCACGTTCTCGATCGCGGTCGAGGTGGCGATCAGGTTGTAGCTCTGGAACACGAAGCCGAAGGCCTCGCGCCGCAGCTTCGCGAGCGCATCGCGGCCGAGCTCCGAGACGTCTTCGCCCATGAACCGGTAGGTGCCGGTGGTCGGCCGGTCGAGGCAGCCGAGGATGTTCATCAGGGTCGTCTTGCCCGATCCCGACGCGCCCATGATCGCCACGAACTCGCCCGGATGGATCGCGAGCGAGATTCCGTGCAGCACTTGCACCGCGAGCTCGCCGCGCATGTAGGTCTTGGTGACGTCCTGGAGCTCGATCAGGGGCGTGGCGCGATCGGGCGCGAGCGCGGCGATGGCGGGCTCGCGCTTCACAGCCGCGGCGTCCTCGGCATGCGGCCGGTGGGCACGGCGCGCTCGCCGCCGCCCAATCCGGCAACCACGCGCTCGCCCGGAGCAAGCCCGGATTCGATTGCCGCAGACACGCGATTCAGCGCTCCGACCTTGACCTTGCGCTCTTCCAATCTGCCCTGCGCATCGAGGACGCGCACCATGGCCTCCTTGCCGGCGAAGCGCGCGCGCGGATCGACGTCGACCTTGGCGGTGCGCGCCGCTCCGGGGCGCGCTCCGCGCCGCGCTTGTCCGCTAGTGGGCAAGGGCTCGAGCGCCGCCACCGGGACGAGCAGCGCGTCCTTGGCCGAAGCGATGACGAAAAAGACCTGCGCGGTCATCTGGGTCATCAGATCGCCGGTCGGATTGGGCACCTCGAACAGCGCATCGTAGAGCACCACGTTGTTCACGATCTGCGGCGTTGGGTTGATCTGCCGCAGCTTGCCGTAATAGCGCTTGCCTTCGCCACCCAGCGTGGTGAAGTAGACGTCCATCCCCACGCGCAGCTTGGACACGTCGGCTTCCGAGACCTGGGTCTGCACGGTCATCGTCGAGAGATCGGCGATGCGCAGGATGATCGGCGCCTGCTGATTCGCGTTCAGCGTCTGCCCCTGCTTTGCAGTCAGCGAGACGACCGTGCCGTTCATCGGCGCGTAGATCCGGGTGTAGCCGAGGTTCGCCTCGTTGCCGCGCAGCTGCGACTCGACCTGGTCGATCTGGGCCCGCAGCGCCGCAATCTGGGCCTTCGCCGATTGCAAGGATGCCACCGCGGTCTGCATGGCCTCGTCGCTGGTGGCGTTCTCCCGCATCAGGCGCTGCTGCCGCTCGAACTGCTGCTCGGCGAGCACCCGCTGTGCCTCGCGATCGGCGAGCTGGGCGCGCAGATTCGCGAGCTGCGCGTGGTCCGCATCGACGCGTGACTTGAATACCGTGGGGTCGATCTCCGCCAGCAGATCGCCCTGCTTGACGACTGCCCCCACCTCGACGTGCAGCTTGCGGAGCTGGCCGGAGACCTGGGTGCCGACGTCCACGAAATCGCGCGGCTGCAGCGTCCCGCTGGCGGTCACGACGTCCTCCAGGTCGCCTCGCTGGACCACTGCCGTGGCGTATCGCGCGGCCGGGTCGACCGGCGCGAGCCATTTTGACCAGGCCACATACCCGCCCGCTGCGACGAGCGCCAGCACGAGCACCAGCAGCGCCGCCCGGACGCGGCGTTTCCGCTTTTGCCGGACGGGGGCCATCCGCGCCTGCGCGGCGGTCGTTCCGGCGGTCTTCTCGGGGTGGATTTCGGTCAACATGGTTCGCAGTGTGCCCCTATGACCGCGATCTTCTCAGAAGGATCGCCGCCCCGCTGTAAGAAAGTGCAACAAACGCGATCCAGGTGTGGACCGGCCGCGGAAGCGCGCCGGCTACAGACGGCGTTGCTTGGCCTGCCAGTGCTTCTCGAGATTGTGGGTCAGCTGCTCGCTCAGGTGGCAGAACGCCTGCTCGCGGGCATATACGGCCATGTACTCGCGCAGGCGGTCGAGCGGCTCGGTCTGCACGCGCATCGCCTTGCGATTGCCCCCGGCGCTCACCATGCCCGAGCCCACGGCATTGTCCACCGCGGACTGCACCGCTGCATCCAACCGATCGTGCGGATGCACCTCGCGGATCAGCGCGGCGGCGGCGGGCTCCTCGACCGAGAATCTGCGGTCGAACATGATCGCGTCGCGCGCCACCGCTTCGCCCACGAAGCGCGGCAGGCGCAGGTTGGCGCAGCCGGGAATGATGCCCTCCTTGCGCGCTGGCAGATTGAAGTAGGCGCCCTGCTCGGCGATGATGTAATCCATCACCAGCAGCAGCTGGCAGCCCCCGCCGATCGCGAATCCCTCGACCACGGCCAGCCAGGGTTTCTCGTGCGTGTCGTCGGGCTCGTCGAGCCGGAAATCCGGTCGCGAGTGGCCGCGGTAGAGCTTGTTCACCAACCCGAGGTCGCGCACCAGATAGAAGAGATAGGGCAGCTTGCCGTGATAGAGGCGCGTCAGGTTGAGCCCGGCGGAGAAGATCCGCCGGCCCTTGTACTTGGGATGGTGCACCGGGTCGCCGCGCAGCACGCCCATCTTGAGACCGGGATGCATCAGGATCAGATCCGTCGCGACCTCCTGCGCGCCGAGCGCGGTGTCGTCTTCGGCGTTGAGGTAGCGCGGGTAGGTGAAGTACAGGTAGCCGCACTCGCCTTGCGCCTCGACGCGCACCGGACCGAGATCGAGGCTGCCGCGCGCGACGAACTCGTCGAGCCGCGCACGCGCTTCGTCCGTGGGCCGCAGCATGCCGAGCAGTATGTGCGTGCCGATGCGGCGATCGTTCATCAGCTGCGAGACGAGCACGCCCTGGGCGATCTCGCGACCGTCCTTGTCGATCTGGGGACGCTGCGATTCCTCGTCCGTTTGCGCGCGCGTCGGCACGAGGCCGGGCCAGAGCTCGGACGCGCGCCACATCAGGTCGTCGATGCGCAGGCTGCGCCGGAAGTCGTCCGTCAGCGCGCGATAGATCGATTCGCGGTGGGTTCGCGCGAAGCGCCACGCGAGATCGGCGCTCGCGCGAACGATCAGCTCGCCCGCGCGCTTCTCGCCCGCGGTGCGCTTCGAGCGCAGCGGTAGCTTGCCGAGCAGCGCCCAGCTTTCCTCGACCAGGCCGCGCAGCGTGGCGGCGTCCGCTGCGAGCCGGGCCGGATCGCTCGGCGCGTCATACGTGTGGTGCTCGGTCCGCTGGAGCCAATCGACGGCAGAGGTTCCGAGGCCGGCGACGGCGAGTGGCGTGCTCACCACTTGTTGCGCAGCTCGCGCAGCTTCAGGAACACGGTCTTCGGGTCGGGCTTCTCGGGCAGGTCCGGAAACGCTTTGCGCAACGTCGCGATCACCGCGGGATTGGTCAACCGGAAAAACGTGTTGACCTGCCGCTCGACCTCGAGCGTCGAGACGTAGGCATGGTTCGGATCCTGGCCCGCCAGCCTGGCGATCATCTCGCTCGCCGCCTCGTTGCCCGGCTCGCGGTCGAGCGTGAACCGCAGATTGTTCTCGATGTAGTCGTGCCCCGGGTAGATCAGCGTCGATGCGGGAAGCTTGTCGAGCTGCTCGGAAAACGTCTTGTAGAGCTCGGCGGGATGGCCTCCGTTATGACAGTTCCCCGCGCCGGCGTTGAAGAGCGTATCGCCGCAGAAGAGCGCCGGCTGATCGGTGTGCGACAGCAGGCACACGTGGCTCATGGTGTGGCCGGGCGTATCCAGAGCCTCGAGCTCCACGGTCTTGCCCACCTTGATGACATCGCCCGCCCCGAGACCGCGCGCCATCCCCGCAATCTTGTCCTTCGCGTTCTTGTGCGCCAGGATCTTGGCGCCGGTTTTCTGCACCATCGCATCGTTGCCGCCGGTATGGTCGCGGTGCTCGTGCGTGTTGAGGATCTGCGTGATCTTCCAGCCCGCTTCCTTGGCGGCTTGCAGGCACTTCTCGTGGTCCAGGGGGTCGATCGCGAGCGCCTCGCCGGTCTCGGTGCAGGCGATGAGATAGTTGAAATTGCGATAGGCGTTGGCAGTCCAGATCTGTTTGACGATCACGGGCGGATTCCAGTCGGAAGAGTTGACGGTGAATGATAGCGCCGAATCCCGACCGGCTCGACGGCGCTACTGATCCACCTCCCTGAGTGTCGCGTCGTCGAGCGACCGGGCGACGGCCACGCGATGCCCGCCTACAACATCCCGCCCGGCTGTCCCAAAGCGTGTTCGGCGAGCTGGAGGACGATCCAGTCGTACGCTTCGTTCACCGAGTCGGTGCGATGGACGAGATCGACGTCGCCGGGCGAGATCGTCCCGTGTCGCACCAGCGCGTCGAAATTGACGACTTCTTGCCAGTACTCGGTCCCGAACAGGACGATCGGCATCGGCTTGCGCAGCTTGTGCGTCTGCACGAGCGTCAGCAGCTCGAAGAGCTCGTCCAAAGTGCCGAAGCCGCCCGGGAACACGATCACCGCCTTCGCGAGATACGCAAACCAGAACTTGCGCATGAAGAAGTAGTGGAAGTGGAAGGCCAGCTCGCGCGTCACGTAGCGGTTGTCGAACTCCTCCACCGGGATCGAGATGGTGAGTCCCACATTCATGCCGCGCGCCTCCGCTGCCCCGCGGTTCGCCGCTTCCATGATCCCCGGGCCGCCGCCCGTGCACACGACGAAGCGCCGCTCCCCTTGTGGGTCGAGATCCTTGGACCACTGGGTGAGTCGATACGCGAGCTCGCGCGCAGCCTCGTAGTACGCGGACATTCGCAGGTTCGTTCGCGCGCTCTCGATATCGCCTTGGCCCGCCTCGGCCCTGCGCAGCGCCTCCTCGGCATCCTCGCGCGATCGGGTGCGCGCGGAGCCCATGAAGACGATGGTGTCGTCGACACGCAAGCGCTCGAACCGCGCCTTCGGCTCCAGGTACTCCGCCAGGATGCGCAGCTCGCGCGCGTCCTTGCTGTTCAGAAAGGTCTGGTTGCGATAGGCGTGCGGCGCGCGTCGTGATCGTTCGGACATGGAGGGGTTCCTTTCGTGCGGGATCCTACCCGGGAACCGAGGTCGTCGTTTGGGTGCGATTCGAATCAGCAGTCATGCCAGTGCCCGCGAATGGCGGCAAGCCGAGCGGCCCGCGCCGCGGCACTGCGGCATTGTGCCTGTGGAACGAAATCGATCGGTCCGAAAAGCGCCCGAAACGCCGAAACTAGGAAACTGGGGAGCCACTTGCGGCGTAGATGAGTGGGGGACCTGCCCGGAGCACAAGATCGGCGCCCTCTGAAAGAGCCAGCACGTGCACGACATGGTGGAGAGACCCGCCCCGAGACTGGGGTATTTGCTGCGCGCGGCGCGCCTGCGCGACGCGCTGCATTGTCGGCTTTGCTGGCGCGTCACGTTCGCAGTGTTCTGCCTCATCTTGCTCATCGAGAGCTTCCTGCTGGTCCCATCCGTCCTGCGCTTCGAGCGCGTGGAGTTGCAGCGACTGTGCGACATCGCGGTCGCGTCGCTCGATGGCTTGCTCGCAACTGAGCCAAACGGGCTCCCGCGCGCGCGGCTGCAGTCCGGGCTTGATCGCCTCGTGCACCGTGGCGCCCTCGCGGGCGTCACCGCTTATCGCGCCGACGGGGCCAGGATCGCCGCTGCCGGCGAGGCGACCGATTCAGGTCCAGCGCTCGCTCCCTCCGCGCTTGGCGTCGCGTCGAAGCTGGTCACGCGCGCAAGCCGGGGCAGCCGTGCCGAGTTCGCATGGCGCAGTGACGCTGGCGGAACGCCGGTCGTGCTCGTGGCCCGCATCGATACCTCTTCGGTACCGGCAGAAGTCGGCAGCTATGTGCTGCGCATCGCGGGACTGGTTGCATTGATCGTCCTGGTCGTGACCGTGGGCACGATGCTCGTTCTGCATCTTTATGTCCTGCGCCCGATCCTGCTGCTGCGCGAGAGCAGCGTGCAGGCGGGCAAGGCGCCGGGACATGCCGACGAGTTCGCCGTTCGCGTGCGCCGCCGCGACGAGCTCGGCGAGGTCATGACCGCGCACAACGCGATGCTTGCGAGCGTCGCCGACAGCAAGCGCCGAGACCGCGAGATCGCCGACGAGCGCGCGCGCTATCTCACGCGTCACGAGGCGCTCACCGGCATGCCGAACCGCGCGGCACTGATCGAGCACGTCGAGCGGCAGCAGACGGTCGGCGGGCCGACCGGCGGCACGATGACGCTCGCTCTGGTCAACGTGGTCAAGTTCCGGCAGGTAAACGCGGGGCTGGGCCAGCGGCTCGGCGACGAGTTCCTGCGCGAGTTCGCGCGCCGGCTCAAGCAGGTGGCCGAGGTGCAGGACTTTGTCGCCCATCTCGGCGCGGACCGGTTTGCCGTCGCACGCTCGGGGGCGCACGACGCTTCCGCGGCGGCGGCACTTGCGGAGCGCATCCTGCGCGACATCACTGCCCCGTTCAAGCTCTCCGGAAGCCCGACACACGTCGACGTGCGAATCGGCATCGCGCACCGGCCGGTCAATGACGCCACCGGCGAGGAGCTCATCAATCAGGCCGAGATCGCCCTCGACCGGGCGAGCGGCGAGGCCGCGGGGCGTTACCACTTCTTCGAGCCGTCGATGGCCGAGGAGGCCCAGCTGCGCCAGGTGCTCGCGCACGAGCTGGAAACCGCCCTGCGAGGCGATGAGCTCTTCCTTGTCTTCCAACCCAAATTCTCGATCGACGACGGCGGCCCGGCGCCGACGCTGATCGGCGCGGAAGCGCTGTTGCGCTGGAAGAGCCCGGCGCGCGGCTTCGTGCGACCCGATGTCTTCATCCCGATCGCGGAAGCGACCGGTCTCATCTTGCCGGTCGGCGAATTCGTGCTGCGTGCCGCGTGCGCTCAGATCAAGGCCTGGCTCTCGGAGTCGGGTTGGTCGCCGCGCATCGCGGTGAATCTCTCGGCCCACCAGTTCGCCGAGCCCGGCCTGGCGTCGCTCATCATGCAGGTGCTCGATGATGCCGGCGTGCCGGCCGACCGCCTCGAGCTCGAGGTCACGGAGTCGGCAGCGATGCGCGACGTGGCCAAGACGGCGGCCACGCTGCCCACGCTACGCGCGCTCGGGGTCACCGTGTCGATCGATGACTTCGGCACCGGATACTCGTCATTGAACTACCTGCGCCGCTTCGACATCGACACGATCAAGATCGACAAGTCCTTCGTCGACGACATCGGCGCCGATGCCAATGCCGAGGCGATCTGCGACGCGATCATCGTGATGGGCCGCTCGCTCGGCAAGCGCGTGATCGCCGAGGGCGTGGAGTACGAGCGGCAGCTCGAGTTCCTGCGCAGCCGCGGCTGCCACGAGATCCAGGGGTACTTGCTGGGCCGGCCGGCACCCGCGTCCGAGTTCGCCGAGCGGTACCTCGCCGCCAGCCG
>JBFJOO010000107.1:0-14469 GCA_041617635.1 Burkholderiales bacterium
CCACCGTCATAGCTCACACCAATCGCGATTTTCATTCGAGAGCGCTCGGTCCCGGACCGGACGGGATCTTAGCGGGAAGGAGGGTAACGGGAGGAAACCAGCCGGTTTCCTCCTGTTCGTGACCTACCGGGTTTGTCCCTGAGGAAACCAGCCGGTTTCCTCCCGTTCGTGGCCTACCGGGTCTGTTTCCGAGGAAACCAGCCGGTTTCCTCCTGTTCGTGACCTTCCATCGCGCGGTCGCAAACTGCAAGCGTTCGCGTCTGCAGAAACAGAAACCGGGGCGCTCGGCCCCGGTTCTGTTTCGCCGAACTGTGAATGTTAGGCGAGCGAGTCGAGCATGCTGCGCGCTTTCTGCTGCTGGGCGGCGTCGCCTTCCTTCACGACCTCGTTCAGGAGCTCGCGGGCACCGTCCTTGTCGCCCATTTCCTCGTAGGCCTTGGCGAGATCGAGCTTCGTCGCCACCTCCTGCCAGCCGGCGCCCGCTTGCGCGCCTTCGCCTCCGCCGGTCCCCGTCGGCGAGGCAGGGGGGGATCCGAGATCGAGGCTGAGCCCGGAGAGGTCGCGCGACGGCGGCGCCTTGGGCTCCTGGGTGGGCTCGTCGAGCTTGAAATCGAAGTCCATCGTGTTGGTGGGTTGCGACTTTCCGGCCGGAGGCACGGGGCTCTGCGGCAGCACGACGGTGGGCTGCGACTGCGCCATCATCTTGGCGGTGTTCGTGAGCTCGGCCGAGTCCCGGTTCTGGGGCAACTCGAAGTCGATCGCCATGTCGACGTTGCCGTCGCTCAGATCCTGCGCGGCCTTCGCGACCCCGGGGTCCATGATGAGCGTGCCGGAAGGCGAGAAGTCCGACTCCTGATCGGCCGGGGCCACCGAGGGCTCGCCGAGGTTCAGATCGAACCCCACGTCGCTCGGCGCCTGGCTCGGCGTGCTGAGATCGAGCGCGAGATCGGGCGCGTTCTGCGACCCCTGGCTTGCCGCCTCGATGTTGAAATCGATCGAGGGTGGCGCCGCGCGCGGGCTCGACACTTCCGGCGTGGCAAGCGCGGCGCGCACGGGCGCCGACATGGTCACGGTGGGCTCCCGCGGTGGTGCGCCGCCCGGCGTCGGCTCGGTGCGCCGGCCGCCGTAGAGGGCGTTGTTCGGATCGATCTGCTGGCCGAGCGTCGCAGTCTTCTCCCAGTCCGGTCCGTGGCCGCCGGTAGCCGCGTAGATCTCGCCCGCGGTCGTCTCGAACGCCTTGACGTCCTTGCGCGCAGCGTAGATCTCGAGCAGCTTCACGCGCACCGCCTGGCGGCTCGGGTCTTTCTGCAACGCTTCCTTCAGGATCTCCTCGGCCTGCGCATCGCGGCCGTAGGCCATGTACACGTCCGCTTCGGCCACCGGGTCGACTTCGTCCGTGTCGATGGCGCCGATGCCACTCTGGCTGAAATCGGTCTGCATCGAGCTGCCGCCGGTGTCGACACTGCGCCCACCCGTCGTGCCGAAAACGGAGCTCGAGTCAGTCGTCGTCACCCCGGCTAGGCTGTTCTCGAGACTGGTAGCCTTTTTTTTTCGGTATGCGTAGACGCCATAGCCGAGCAGCAGGATTGCCACGCCGCCGATTCCGCCGAGCGCGACCGGATTGTCGGTGACGGTGCTCAAGACGTCGTCGACCAGGCTGGTTTCGGGCGGCGGCGGCGGCGCGGCGGGCCGGGGCTTCGGCGGCGCGGCCTTGGCCGGAGGCTTGGGCGCTTCGGGTGCCACCGGGGCAGCCGCCACCGGCGGCGCAGCCGGTTCGGGGGCCTTGCCCAACGGCGGGAGCGGCTCGCTCACGGGCTCGGGCGCCTTTGCTGCCTCAGGCGCCTTGGCCACTTCGGGTGCCTTGGCCGCGGGCTCGGGCGCCACGGGTGGCGCAGCGGGCTTCGGAGCCTCGGCCACGACAGGCGCTGGCGCGGGTTTCGGCGGCTCGGGGGCGACTACCGGCGGCGCGGGAGGCTTGACGGGCTCGGGGGCTTTGGCGGGCTCGGGCGCCTTCGCCGCGGGAGCTGGCTTGGCCGCAGCGGCCGCCGCCTGATTCTGCAGCTCCGCGAGCTGCTGATTCTTCAGCTCCAGCAGCCGCTCCATGTCCTTCACGTTGCGCTCGAGCTGTGCGACGCGCTCGCGCTGCTCCTGAACTTCGCGCTCGCGCGCGGCGAGGTCGTCGGCGCGCGCCGCGGTCTTGCCCGCCTTGCCGGTATCGTCCGCGCGCGACAGCCTGAGCTGGTCCTCGGGCGGCGCCTTGGGCGCCGCAGGCGCCGGCTGAGCGGCTTCGATTCTGCCCGTGGCGCGCTGGGTGGGCGCTTCGCGCGCGGGCGCCGTGGCGACGGCGGTGGCCACCCGGCCGCGATATTCGTCGAATTCCTGCGTCTGCACGCCCACGACCTTGGTCGCATCTTCCCGTGCCACCGCCAGCGCCGCATCTTTGCCTGGGATGGTGAGCTTGGCGCCGGCGCGCACGAGGTTCATGTTGTTGTTGATGAACGCCGCCTCGTTGGCGCGATAGAGCGCCACGAGCATCTGGTTGAGCGAGACGCCGTCGGGAAGATTGGCGACTGCGATATGCGACAGGGTGTCGCCCTGCTGGACTTCATAAGCGCCATCGACGCCCGCGCGGCTCGGCGACGGTGTGGCCGGCTCGGGCTTTGCGGCCGCCTCGGCCATGGGCGCGGGCGGCGCCGCGGCCGCAGGGGCCGGCGTGATTGGGGTCGGCGCGCTGGGAGCGGGCGCGGCCTCCGGGATCCTGCGCGGGGCCGGCGCGGGCTCGGGCGCCCGGGGGGGCGCGACCGGCCTGGCTTCCACGGCCGCCACCGCGGGTGCCGGGGTCGGCCCCTTGTACTCGGCGGGGTCGAGCAGGAACGTGTACTGGCGAACCAGACGACCCGTCGCCCAGGTCAGCTCGACCAGCACGTCGAGAAACGGCTCGTTGATCGGCTGAGTGGAAGTCAACACGACGAAGTAACCGTTATCGCGGCGCTGAACCGATGCACGAACGAAAGTGATCGCGGGACCATAGTCCACGCCTGCCTGGCGAAATGCCTCCGGGGACGCGATGCGTGCGCTGAGAGTTCCGGCCTCGCCCGGCTGGATCGACACGATGTCGATCGCAGCGCTGAGTTGCTGCCCCAATGCGGAGTTCAGCGCGAGCTTGCCCAGCCCGGCGCCCATTGCCACGGCGGGGACCAGCAGGAACGCAGCCAGCGCGAGGAATTTAGTTGTAATTTTCGTGCGAGTTCCCAATCTGCCACCCCTGGGCTTAGATCTAGCTATTTAAATTAGCATCAGAGGGTTAGCCTTGCAAGCTAAGGTTTCACCTCGGATTACCGTATAAGCCAAAAATTTCTCAGTCTATTTTGGCCTTGAACCCGGTCCAGACCCCGGGAAATCGTCCTCCGGGCAAGCCGCCGGAACCGAGCTGTCCTCTGGAAAGCGCCATTCCCGGCGCCGCAACCCGGGCTGCCCCGGTCAGGCCCGATCAAACAGCGGCCTTTGCGGGCGACGCTCCGCCGCGGACCGGCCGCTGGCCGGCAGAACTTTCGGCGTGGTGCGCGCGCAGGATGCGCAGCATGCGCCGCAGCGGCTCTGCGGCGCCCCAGAGCAGCTGGTCGCCCACCGTGAACGCCGAGAGATAGTGCGCGCCCATCGACATCTTGCGCAACCGCCCGATCGGCACGCGGAGGGAACCTGTCACCTGCGCGGGCGAGAGCTCGCGCATGCTGGCCTCCCGCGTGTTCGGCACCACGTCCACCCACGCGTTCGCCTCGGCGAGCATGCCCTCGATCTCGTCGAGCGGCGCATCGCGCGTGAGCTTGATCGTCAACGCCTGGCTGTGGCAACGCATGGCGCCGATGCGCACGCAGATTCCGTCCATGGGAATCGGGTTCGCCTCGCGTCCGAGGATCTTGTTGCCTTCCGCCTGCGCTTTCCATTCCTCGCGGCTCTGCCCGTTGCCGAGATCCTTGTCGATCCAGGAAATCAAGCTGCCGGCGAGCGGCACGCCGAACTGCTCGCGGGGCAAAGCATCGCCGCGCAAGGAATCCGCCACTTGCCGGTCGATATCGAGGATCGCCGACGCCGGGTCGTCGAGGAGCGGCGCCGCTGCGCCGTGCACGACGCCCATCTGCGCAACCAGTTCACGCATGTGCTGAGCGCCTCCGCCCGAGGCTGCCTGGTAGGTCATCGCGGTGATCCACTCCACTAGGCCGTGCTTGAAGAGGCCGTGCACGCCCATCAGCATCAGGCTCACGGTGCAGTTGCCGCCGATGTAGTCGCGGACGCCCGCCTTCAGCGCATCCTGGATCACGCTCAGGTTGACCGGGTCGAGAATGATCACGGCATCAGGCCGCATGCGCAGCGCGGAGGCCGCGTCGATCCAGTAGCCCTCCCAGCCCGCCGCGCGGAGCCGCGGATGGATTTCGTTGGTGTAGTCGCCGCCCTGGCACGAGACGACGACGTCCATGGCGCTCAGCGCCTCGACCGAGCGCGCGTCCTGGAGCGGCGCGGATCGGCGTCCGAAGTCCGGTGCGTTCCCGCCCACGTTGGAGGTCGTGAAGAAGACGGGCTCGATCGAGTCGAAGTCATGCTCTGCGCGCATGCGCTCCAGCAGCACCGATCCCACCATGCCGCGCCATCCGACAAACCCCACTCGTTCGATCCGTGTCATCCGTCCACCCTGCCTCGCATGCCCTCAATCAAGCGCCGCGACCACCGCGGCGCCCATTTCCCGCGTGCCGAGCCGGGTCGTGCCCGGCTCGTGGAGATCCGCAGTGCGCAGCCCCTGCGTGAGCACCCGGGCCACGGCCTGCTCGACCCGCGCCGCGGCGGCGTCCTCTCCGAGACTGTAGCGCAGCATCATGGCCGCGGAAAGGATCGTCGCGAGCGGATTCGCGACATTCTTGCCCGCGATGTCCGGCGCCGAGCCGTGAATCGGTTCGTAGAGCCCCTTACCGGCCTCGTCCAGCGACGCCGAGGGCAGCATTCCGATCGAGCCGGTCAGCATCGAGGCCTCGTCGGAGAGGATGTCACCGAACATGTTTCCGGTGACGATCACGTCGAACTGTTTCGGATCGCGCAGGAGCTGCATGGCGGCGTTGTCGACGTACATGTGGGAGAGCGCGACGTCCGGGTAGTCCTTGCCGACGGCAGTCACGACCTCGCGCCACAGCTGGCTCGTTTCCAAGACGTTGGCCTTGTCGACCGAGCACAGGCGCCCCGCTCGCTTGCGGGCGGCCTCGAATCCCACCCGCGCGATACGCACGATCTCGCGCTCGGTGTAGCGCATGGTGTCGAAGCCCTCGCGGCCGCCGCCCTCCGCGGCGCGGATGCCGCGCGGCTGGCCGAAGTAGATGTCACCGGTGAGCTCGCGCAGGATGAGCACGTCGAGCCCCGACACGACCTCGGGTCGCAGCGTCGAGGCGTTGACGAGCTGCGGATGGACCGTCGCCGGGCGCAGGTTGGCGAAGAGGCCGAGCTCCTTGCGCAAGCGAAGGAGCGCCTGTTCCGGGCGCTTCGGGCGGGGCAGCGAATCGTACTGGGGACCCCCGACCGAGCCGAAGAGGATCGCGTCCGCTTCCTTGGCGAGCCGTAGCGTGGCATCCGGCAGCGGGTCGCCCGCCGCGTCGAAGGCGGCGCCCCCGACCGGCGCCTCCTCCATCGCGAGCGTCACTCCACCGCGCCCGAGTGCCTTCAGCACCGCGACCGCTTGTGCAGTGATTTCGGGCCCGATCCCGTCTCCGGGAAGGATGGCGATCTTTTTCACTAGCTCAGCGAGAGATGGTTCGGGAGAAGCGCTCGAGCCGCTCCAATCCAAGAGCGGGTCGAACGTACCAGGGGGAGTTTCCCCTTGTTACTCCCCGAGCCCTCGGCTCCGCTCCATTTCCAAGCATTGCGTCTAGCCGAACAGCCAGGGGTGGTCGGCGCGGCGCTTCTGCTCGAACTCGCGGATCTTGTCCGCGTGGCGCAGCGTAAGCCCGATCTCGTCGAGGCCGTTGAGGAGGCAGTACTTGCGGAACGGGTCGATTTCGAATCGCATGACCTTTGCGCCGTCGGTCGTCGCCACGGTCTGCCGCTCGAGATCGACCACGAGGCGGAAGCCCGGGAACGCGGCGACGTCGTGGAAGAGCATGTCCACCTCCTGCTCGGTCAGCACGATGGGGAGCAGGCCGTTCTTGAGCGAGTTGTTGGCGAAGATCTCGCCGAATGACGGCGCGATCACGGCCCGGATTCCGTGGTCGAGGAGCGCCCACGGGGCATGCTCCCGCGACGACCCGCAGCCGAAGTTGGCGCGCGCGAGCAGGATCTCCGCGCCCTTGTAATGCGGATGGTTAAGCACGAAGTCGCGGTTGACGGGCCGTGTCGAATGGTCCATTCCCGGCGCGCCGACGTCATGGTACCGCCACGCGTCGAATAGATTCGGACCGAAACCCGA
The DNA here is from genome assembly GCA_041617635.1 of Burkholderiales bacterium. GTDB lineage: Bacteria > Pseudomonadota > Gammaproteobacteria > Burkholderiales > SG8-39 > JAABRB01. The sequence continues at coordinate 6,443 of JBFJOO010000107.1, forward strand.
GCGCTTGATCGACTTCAGGAACTGTTTCGGAATGATCGCGTCGGTGTCGACGTTCGCCCGGTCGAGCGGCACGACGAGTCCGGTGATGACGGTGAACTTGTCCATGTTCGTATCCTCGGGCGATCGCGTGGCGGCGGCGCGCCCGCGATGTCACCCCGCCCTACTTCTTAAAAGTGTCCTCGATGGCGGTGCCCGTCCGCTCCACGGCGCGACCCGTCGCTTCGCCCGCGCGCCGGACGCCTTTTTCCACCGCCTGCCCCGCCTCCTTCGCGTCCTGCTTGGCGCCGTCGACGGTGTTGCAGCCGATCGCAGTCGAGCCGAGCGCGATCATCAGCAGAATCTGCAAAGCAGCACGTAACGCGTTCCTTTGCGAAGCATTCATGTCCGCTCCTCCGCTAGCGCCATTCGCGAACGTCCACGAAATGTCCGGCGATCGCCGCAGCAGCGGCCATTTCCGGACTCACCAGGTGGGTTCGGCCGCCGGCCCCCTGGCGGCCCTCGAAATTGCGGTTCGACGTCGACGCGCAGCGCTCGCCCGGCTCAAGGCGGTCGGCGTTCATCGCCAGGCACATCGAGCAGCCGGGCTCGCGCCACTCGAATCCGGCGTCCTTGAAAATCTTGTCGAGGCCCTCTCGCTCCGCCTGACGCTTCACCTGGCCCGAGCCCGGCACCACGAGCGCGAGCTTCAGGCGGGCGTCGACATACCGACCCTTCACGATCGCGGCCGCCGCCCGGAGGTCCTCGATGCGCGAATTCGTGCACGAGCCGATGAACACCTTGTCGAGGCGGATGCTGGTGATCGGCGCGTTCGGCTCGAGGCCCATGTATTTCAGCGCCCGCACGATGCCGTCGCGCCGGAGCGCTTCCTTCTCGCGGTCGGGATCGGGCACGCGGCCATCCACGCTCACGACCATTTCTGGGGACGTGCCCCAGGTGACCTGCGGCTTGATCTCGCGCGCATCGAGCGTGACGACCCGGTCGAACTTGGCGTGCGGATCGCTCGCGAGTGTGCGCCAGTGGGCCACCGCACGGTTCCATGCCTCGCCCTGCGGCGCGAACGGCCGGCCTTTCAGATAGGCGATCGTGACGTCGTCCACCGCCACCATGCCGCAGCGCGCGCCCGCCTCGATCGTCATGTTGCAGATCGTCATGCGCGCTTCCATCGACAGCGCGCGGATGGTGCTGCCCGCGTACTCGATCGCGTACCCGGTGCCGCCCGCGGTGCCGATCTTGCCGATCAGCGCGAGCACGACGTCCTTGGCGGTCACGCCGCGCCCGAGCGGGCCGTCAACCTGCACGAGCATGTTGCGCGATTTCTTCGTGAGCAAGGATTGGGTCGCCAGCACATGTTCGACCTCGGACGTGCCGATGCCGAACGCCATGCACGCGAACGCGCCGTGCGTGCTGGTGTGGCTGTCGCCGCAGACGACGGTCATGCCGGGTAGCGTGGCGCCGCTCTCGGGACCGATGACGTGGACGATGCCCTGCTGCTCGTGCAGAAAAGGGAAGTACGCTTTCGCGCCGTGCGCGCGGATGTTGTCGTCCAGCGTCGTGATCTGGAGCTTGGACACGGCGTCCTCGATACCGTCGATGCCCAGGTGCCAGTCGGTGGTCGGCGTGTTGTGATCGGCGGTCGCGACGATCGAGTCGGTGCGCCAGACCTTGCGCCCGGCGAGCCGCAGTCCCTCGTACGCCTGAGCGCTCGTCACTTCGTGCACGAGGTGGCGGTCGATGTAGAGAATCGCCGTGCCATTCTCCTCGACGTGCACGACGTGGCTGTCCCAGAGCTTGTCGTAGAGGGTTTTCGGTGTCATGACCGGATCCGTCGAATCAGGGAATTATATCGGAGTGTATGACCCGAGCGGCGGCCGTGAGGTGGTCCTCAGGCGGATCGTCAGCGCGAACGTGCCTGCTGATAGAGCGGCTCCACCCGCGCCGCGTACGCCTTGAGGTCCGCGATGCGGCTCGCCGACGAAGGGTGGGTCGAGAGGAACTGCGGTGGCTCGCCGCCACCGGCGCGCGCCATCTTCTCCCACACCGTCACCGCGCCGTAAGGATTGTACCCGGCGCGTGCTGCGAGCTCGACGCCGATCCGGTCGGCTTCGACTTCGTGCGTCCGGGAGTTCGGCCGGCTGATCGTCAGGTCGGCCACGATCGCGGCAAGGTCCTCGCTTCCGCTCGGCGCCCCGAGCACCGCACCGGCGATCCCGATTGCCGCCGCAGTCGCGAGCTGCTGCGACGCGCGCTCGCGCCCGTGCTCGCGCAGCGCATGCGCGATCTCGTGGCCCATCACGGCGGCAAGCTCGTCGTCGGTGAGCTGCAGCTTTTCCAGCAACCCCGTATACACGGCCATCTTGCCGCCCGGCATGCACCAAGCGTTCAGCTCCTTGGAAGTGAGGACGTGCACCTCCCACTTCCAGCCCGGCGCATCCGGCCGGAACGTCCCGGTCTGGGCGATCAGGCGCCGCGCCACCTCGCGCACCCGCGCGACCTGCTGCGGGTTGCGGTCGAGCAAGCCTTTGCCGGAGGCGTCCGCGATGATTTTCCGGTAGGACTGCGCGGCCGCCTGGTCGATCTGCGCGGACGAGACGAGCAGCGTCTGCTGTCGCTCAATCCCGACAGCACCCGGGTTGGTGGTGCTCGCGCAGCCGCCCAACAGGAGCGAACCCGCCAGCGCACCGGGCAGCGCCATGCCTACCAGCCGAATGAATTGACGTCTCAAGTCCCGCAAGCCTCCATGTCGAATCTACAACGTTTCTGACCCGGCCGGAGATGACGAGTTCGCAAGGCTCACGCCTTCACGCTCGGCATGAGCGATTTGCGCGTCAGGAGCACGGCCAGACCGGCGCCCGCGACGGCGCTCGAGACCGTGAACGTCCAGGGCGGACCGATCGTGCCCCACAGCGCTCCGCTCGCCAGGCCGCCGAGGAACCCGCCTGCGCCGAACGACAGGCTGAGATAGACGGCCTGCCCGCGCACCTGCCGCGCCCCGGTGAACCACGCGTTCACCACCGCGAGCGCCGCCAGGTGATACGAGCCGAAGGTTGCCGCGTGCAGCAGCTGGGCAATCGTGACGAGCACCACGTGCTGGGCGCCCCAGCCGATCAGCAGAAAGCGCGCGACCGCGCACGCGAAGCTCACGATCAGGATCGTGCGCGGATCGAAACGCGTCAGCCACCGCGGCGCGGCGAGAAACACGAGGATCTCGGCGATCACGCCAAGCGACCACAAGACGCCGACGGCCGTCTTGCTGTACGCGAGATCGGTCAGGTAGATCGACAGGAACGTGAAGAGCGGGCCGTGCGACACGCTCATCAGGAAGCATGCGCACAGCAGCACCAGCACTTCGGGGCGCCGCAAGACCACCCATAGCCGTTCGCGCTCGGCCGGGCGGGGATCGCCGCCACTCGGCAGGAGCCAGGTGAGTCCCGCGGTGACCCCGAGGATGCCGAGCAGCATCCAGAGCAGGTTGTCGATCGCGAGCCGGTCGAGCGCGGCCCCTACCACGAGCACCGCAGCGATGAACCCGACCGATCCCCAGAGCCGGATGGTCCCGTAGCGCTCGAGCCGGCCGCGCAGCGCGCTGAACGTCATGGCCTCGAGCAGCGGGTTCGCGGCGCTCGAGAAGAACGCGAGCAGCGCGAGCACGACGAAGATCCCCCAGAAGGATTGCGTGGCATAGATGCCACAGAACGACAACGCGGCCAGCGCAAGCGACGCGCGCATGAGCGCGATGCGGTGGCCGTGATGATCGGCGTACCACGCCCAGAAGTTCGGCGCAAAAACCCGCGTCAGCTGCATGATCGAGATCAGCACCCCGATCTCCCAGGCGCTCGCGCCGACGTCCTTCAGATACAGGCTGAAATAGGGCGCGAACGCGCCGACGAACGCGAAATAGGCGAAATAGATCGCCGACAGGCGAGCATAGGGGACGGTCACGAGGGATTCGGGTGAGGATTGCCGATGCGCCCCCCGCGCGGCAAGTGCATGGTTGGACGCGAGGGGATGTTAGATCACCTCGTGGAATGCCGCATTGCGTGGCGGCATCGCTTAGAATCGGTGGCACTCAGAATCGACACACCGGCAACGCTGACGACGCCCCCCGACCCGAGTCCTCAATTGCCCGCGGCGCAAGCAAACTTGGCATGGCGCCGCACGGCGCTCTTCGTGCTCTTCACGATCTCCGGATTCGCCGGGCTCATCTACGAGTCGATCTGGAGCCATTATCTCAAGCTCTTCCTGGGACACGCGGCGTACGCGCAAACGCTGGTGCTCGCGTTGTTCATGGGCGGCATGGCGGGCGGCGCGTGGATCACGAGCCGGCGCGGCGCGCGCTGGCGCAACCTGCTGCGCGGGTACGCAGTCGTGGAAGCGGTCATCGGTATCGCGGCCCTCGCGTTCCACGGGATTTTCGTTGCGGCGACCGATCTCGCCTACACGACGCTGCTTCCCGCCGTGGCCGACCCCGCCGCCGCGGCGCTGCTCAAGTGGAGCCTCGCGGGTGCGCTGATCCTCCCGCAATCCGTCCTGCTCGGCATGACCTTTCCGCTGATGAGCGCCGGGCTGCTGCGGCGCCACCCGGAGCGCCCGGGCGAAGCGCTCGCGCTGCTCTATTTCACCAACAGCTTCGGTGCCGCCATCGGCGTGCTGGCGAGCGGCTTCCTGCTGATCGACAAGCTGGGCCTGCCCGGCACGATCCAATTCGCGGGCCTGCTCAACCTCGGACTTGCGGCGGTCGTGTTTCTCCTCGCGAAAGGCCCGGATCCGGCACCGGTTGCGGCGCCGACCGTGGCGCCCGGCCAGACCGCACCCGTCGCGGTGAGCTTGCGGCTCATGCTCGGGATCGCCTTCCTGACGGGCGCGGCCTCGTTCATCTACGAGATCGCCTGGATACGCATGCTCTCGCTGGTGCTGGGCTCGGCGACGCACTCCTTCGAGCTCATGCTCTCGGCCTTCATCCTCGGCCTCGCGCTCGGCGGCCTGTGGGTGCGACGGCGCATCGACCGTACCCCGGAGCCGGTGCGCTTTCTCGGCGTGGTGCAAGTCGTCATGGGCATCGCCGCGCTCGCGACGCTGCCGCTCTACGGCGCGACGTTCGACTTCATGCAGCTCGTCATCAAGGGCACCGCGCGGACCGACTCCGGCTACGCGATCTTTCTCGCCTCGAGCCACGCGATTGCGCTCATCGTCATGCTCCCGGCGACGTTCTGCGCCGGGATGACACTGCCGTTGATCACCTACGTGCTGCTCAGGGCGGGCCTGGGCGAGCGCTCGATCGGCGCGGTCTATGCCTCGAACACGCTCGGCTCGATCGTCGGCGTGATCGCGGCCGCACACGTTGGCATGCCGTTGCTCGGCCTCAAGGGCCTAATCACGGCAGGCGCGGTGATCGACATCGCGCTCGGCATGCTGCTCCTCTGGCGGTTCGCGCGCGTGGGCGCACCGCGGCTCGCACCGATCGCGACCGCGGCTTCCATCGTCGCGTTCGGCGTCGTTGCATTCGGCGTGTCGTTCGACTATCACCAGATGGCTTCCGGTGTCTTCCGCCGCGGTGAGCTCTTCTCGGCCGCGGATGCGGGACTCAAGTACTACCGCGACGGCAAGACCACCTCGGTGAGCCTGCTCGACTTTGCCGAGGGGCTCTCGCTGCGCACGAACGGCAAGTCCGACGGCGCGATCAATCTCGGTCCGGGCAAGCGCATCTCCGACGAAGTCACCATGGTGATGACCGCCGCGCTGCCGCTCGCCATCCGGCCCGACGCCCGGACCGCGGCGGTGATCGGCATCGGCACCGGCCTCACCACTCACACGCTGCTCGGCAGCCGGACGCTCGAGCGCGTCGACACCATCGAGATCGAGCCGGCCATGGCCGAGGCCGCGCGGCATTTCGCCGCGCGCAACGCGTCCGCCTTCGCGGACCCGCGCAGCAACATCGTCTTCGAAGATGCCAAGACGTACTTCTCGAGCCAAACCCGGCGCTACGACCTCATCATCTCGGAGCCTTCCAACCCCTGGGTGAGCGGCGTCTCGAGCCTGTTCACCGACGAGTTCTACCGGCTCGTCCGCCGGCACCTGAACCGCGACGGCGTGCTCGTGCAGTGGTTTCAGCTCTACGAGATCGACATCACGCTGATCGCATCGGTGATGCGCGCGCTCGCGCAGAATTTCCCCGACTACGCCATCTACGCGACGACCGATTCGGATCTGCTCATCGTGGCTGGCGATGCCGCGACGCTTGCCCGCCCGCTCGGCGACATCTTCCAGGCGCATCCGGGCGTCGGCCAGGAGCTGCGCAAAGTTCACGTGCAGACGATCGGCGACATCGAGCTGCGGCGGCTCGGCGGAAAGCTCGTCCTCCATCCGCTCTTTCTCTCGTACAACATTCCGCCCAACTCGGACTACTACCCGTATCTGGATCTCAACGCGGCGCGCCACCGGTTCCTGCAGACCGACGCCGGCGAGCTGACACACGTGGGCACCGCGGGCGTGCCGGTGGTCGAGATCCTCGAGGGGCGGCCGCGTTACACCCGCCCGATCTCGCACGATGGCGACGACTTTCTCGACCGCATCGAGTACGCGCGGCGCGCCGCGTACGCGCGCGACTTCCTGATCGGCGCTGCGCCCTCCGAGCCACGCGGCATTCCCGCGCAGCTGCAGAAGGACCTCGAGCTCGTGCAGATGCGCGGTCTGGACTGCGTCGATCCGCAGAAGACCGACATGTGGGTCCGCTCGGCGACCGGTGTCGCACGCTCGGTCAACTCCGCGCTGCCGGCGGCCGAGGCGAGCGCGGTCTGGTCGAGCTTCGAGCGTGGCGACTGCGTCAAGCGCCTCGCAGCCGCGGACCGGAGCTGGATCGAGCTTTTTTCCGCAGTGGGCGCGCACGACGCGGCGCGCATGGGAACGCTCGCGGCGGAGCTGCTCGAGACGGGCCGCGAGCTCACTCCGAAGACGCGGGAATACCTCCTCACCGCCGCGCTCACCGGGCTGCTCGCCACGCGCGACTACGACCGCGCGACGCAGGTCTGGAACAAGCATTCGCCGAGCGCCGGCGTCGACATCAACATCCGGCTGCTCTACGCGTACCTCGCGGTCATGCGGAAGCTCGCGGCGCAGCCGCGCTAGGAGAGGCTTTCCTCCTCTTCCCGCCCCTGTGACCATCGCCAAGCCAGCCATCCCCACGCGCCGAGCACGCCGCCCCACGCCAGCATGCGCACGAGCAAGGCGATGGTGGTGTCCATCCTGAGCAGACCCCAGCGCGAGAGGATCTCGTTCCAGTCGTGCGCGAGCTCGGGGTCGAGTCCCCCGACGAGAGGCAGCTGCAGGCTGCGCGCATCAGCCATGTAGACGGCGATGTTGAAGAGATTCTGGGCAGTCCAGACCGCGCAGAGCGCGAACGATGCCGGGTGGCGACGGGCCCAGAATGTGATCGTCGTGGCGATCGGGAACGCGAGCTGGCCGAGCGTGCCGCCGTAGACTGCCAGCCGCTCGCTTACGAGGCCGAAGAGCGGGTGACCCGCCTCATGGAACGCGAGGTTGGCGTTGTCGAGAATCCACACCCACCTCTCCCCGGTATTCGCCGCCCAGAGGATCAGAACAATCACGGCCGATGCGCCCACGAGCGCCGCAGTCGACACTGGGCGCCAGGGTGTCGCGTGAATCTCCAGCAATTTGTCGCGCCAGTTCATCCGCAGCGGTAGGCGTTGCGGTTGCCCGCGTGAGTTGGTCCGCACCGGCGCCGCGCGCCCTGCCGGGCCGCGCGGCTACTTCGCCTGACCGGGAATCGGCGGCGTCGGGTTCGCGACGTCGGCGTTCTGCGCGCGATGACGCAGCGCATGGTCCATGAGCACGACCGCGAGCATGGCCTCGGCGATCGGGGTTGCGCGAATGCCGACGCACGGATCGTGGCGGCCGGTCGTGGAGACGGTGGTCGCCTTCCCCTGGCGGTCGATCGAGCGGCGCGCGATGCGGATGCTCGAGGTCGGCTTGAGCGCGATGTGGACGACGACATCCTGGCCGGTGGTGATGCC